>NZ_BPQQ01000023.1 GCF_022179325.1 Methylobacterium isbiliense
ACGCTCAGGGTGGGCTGGCTGACGTTGCAGCGCTCCGCCGCCCGGCCGAAATGGCTTTCCTCAGCCACGGCAACAACATATTCGAGATCGCGAAGGGACAGGCCGGCGACGTTCATAGATGGCATCTATCACAGGGTTCGCAACGATGCATTTGTCAACTGGTCGCCCGCGGGCCATAACCCGGAACCAGACCAGTTCCAGGGTCCTTGGGTCGGGAAATGGCCGACCCTATCTCCCGTGTCGCGGCGTAACCCGGCTGCCCGGGCTGCGCCCCACGTGAACAGGAGTGAGCATGAGCGACCAACGCCCGATCCTGACCACCCGCCAGGGCCACCCGGTCCGCGACAACCAGAGCCTGCGCACGGTCGGCGAGCGGGGGCCGGCGACGCTCGAGAACTACCAGTTCATCGAGAAGATCACGCATTTCGACCGCGAGCGGATCCCCGAGCGCGTGGTGCATGCCCGCGGCGCCGGCGCCCACGGTTATTTCGAGGCCTACGGCAAGATCGGCGACGAGCCGGCCTCCAAGTACACCCGCGCCCGCGTCCTCACTGAGACCGGCGTGAAGACGCCGGTCTTCGTGCGCTTCTCCACCGTGGCCGGCGCCAAGGAGAGCCCCGAGACCGAGCGCGACCCGCGCGGCTTCGCGGTGAAGTTCAAGACCGTCGAGGGCAACTGGGATCTCGTCGGCAACAACCTCAAGGTCTTCTTCATCCGCGATGCGGTGAAGTTCCCCGACATGATCCACGCGTTCAAGCCGGACCCGGTGACGAACCGGCAGGAGGCGTGGCGCTTCTTCGACTTCGTGGCGCAGCACCCCGAGTCGATTCACATGGTGACGTGGCTGAAGTCGCCCTGGGGCATCCCGGCCAACTACCGCGAGATGGAAGGCTCGGGCGTCAACACCTACAAGCTGGTCAACGACCAGGGCGAGGCGGTGCTCTGCAAGTTCCACTGGATCCCCAAGCAGGGCGTGCGCAACCTGACGAGCCAGCAGGCCTCGGAGATCCAGGCCAAGGACGTCGGGCACGCGACCCGCGACCTCTACGACAACATCTCCAAGGGCAACTTCCCCGAGTGGGAATTCGCCGTGCAGATCATGCCGGACGGCCCGAACGAGCACCTGTCGTTCGATCCCCTCGACGACACGAAGCGCTGGCCCGAGGACCAGTTCCCGCTGCTGAAGTGCGGCCGGATGGTGCTCGACCGCGTGCCGGACAACTTCTTCGCCGAGGTGGAGCAGTCGGCCTTCGGCACCGGCGTGCTCGTCGACGGCATCGACTTCTCGGACGACAAGATGCTACAGGGCCGGACCCTGTCCTACTCGGACACCCAGCGCTATCGCGTCGGCCCGAACTACCTGCAGCTGCCGATCAACGCGCCGCAGCCCGGCGTGAAGGTCTACTCGAACCAGCGCGACGGGCAGATGACGTACGCCGTCGACGGCACCGGCCCGAACAAGCACATCAACTACGAGCCGAGCACGCTGGCGGAAGGCCTGCGCGAGGCGGACAAGCCCGCGCGCGAATACCACCAGCCGGTCCAGGGCAACCTCGGCCGCTACCAGACCTCGCGCACCGAGGACGACTACACCCAGGCCGGCGCCCGCTACCGCTCCTTCCAGGACTGGGAGCGCGAGGACCTGATCGCCAACCTCGTCGCCGACATGAAGCAGTGCCCGGAGCCGATCCAGCTGCGGATGGTCTGGCACTTCTGGCATGCGGACGAGGATTACGGCCGCCGCGTCGCCGAGGGTGCGGGCATCGACCTGGAGAAGGCCAAGGCCCTGCCGCCGCTGCCGGGCCGCGCCGCGCCGGGCAAGCGCCTCGCGACCGAGACCTACACGGACGGCTCGCCCGCCCATCAGGTCGCGGCCGAGTAACGCTCCGCCGCCCTGTACGCGACCAGCCCCGCCCGGAGCCCTCCGGGCGGGGCTTTTCGTTGCGCCGGAATGGCCGGCGGCGGGCCGGGTGCTCTCTGATCAGGCAGCCGTCGGCGGGCGGAACTCGTCTGCATACCGCAGACGCGCGCCTGGCCACGCCTCCCGCCTCCCGCGAGGGCGTCACGATCGGCCGGATGCAGGTGCGTTACCTCGCCCGCAGCGACGCCACCGACGACGCGCTCGGCATCTACGCCATGACGCTGGCGCCGCGCTCGCCCGGAGCAGGCCTGCATCGCCATGCCGTGCTCACTGAGGCGTTCGCGGTCGCGGGATCTGATGACAGCCTACGACCAGGAGCCGCTCGCGGGCTTCTCGGGCCGGAGCGCGGCGGGCTGGCGCGCGGACGCGGCGGTCGAGCGGGTTTTCCGTTACGTCATCCTGGCCCGGGTCCGGTCCGGCTGCTATCATCCGCTCGCCGCCGTCCCGGTGCGCAGGGTCCCCGGATGAGTGCCGTCGCCTTCGACACGCTGAAGCTCGCCCGGACCCTGCGCGACAAGGCCAAGCTGTCGCCCGAGCAGGCGGAGGGCTTCGCCGAAGCCATCTCCGACGCAGTCCAGGCCGACCTCGCGACCAAGGCCGACCTGAAGGCCACCGAGGTCGCGCTGCGGGCTGACATGAAGGCCTCGGAGACCCATCTCGGGTCCGAGATCGCCCGCGTGGAAAGCGAGTTGCGGGCCGAGATCAAGGGCGTGGAGACAAGACTTCGTGCCGAAATGGAAGGCATCGAGAACGAGCTGAGGACCGAGATCAAGGGCGTGGAGACGACGCTTCGGGCCGAGATCAAGAGCGTCGCCAACGATCTCAAGGCGACCGAGGCCTCCCTCAAGGCCGAGATCAAGGCACAGGTCGCCGAGGGCAAGTCCGATGTCATCAAGTGGGTCGTCGGCGCGGTCGGGTGCCAGACGGTCGTCATCCTCGGCGCGATCGTCGCCCTGGCGCGACTGCTCAAGCCCTGATCGGGTGGCGGTCCGGCGACGCGGCCGGCAACGCGGGGAGGGGACATGCGCAGGCGGATCGACGGCGGCTCGCCCTTCGAGGCGGCCTACGGCTATTCCCGGGCTGTGGTGCAGGACGGGTTCGTGTTCGTGGCCGGCACTACCGGCTACGACTACGCCACGATGACCATGCCGGCGGACGTCGCCGCGCAGGCGGAGGCGTGCTGGCGCACGATCGCGGCCGTGCTCGCCGAGGCCGGCTCGTCCCTGGAGCAGGTGGTGCGAACGACCACCTACGTCACGGACCGGGCGGAGGCGGAGGCGGTGCTCGCCGTCGGCGGGCGGGTGATGGGAGCGATCCGGCCCGCCGCGACGCTGGTGGTCGTGGCGGGCCTGCTGCGGCCTGAGATGAAGGTCGAGATCGAGGTCACGGCGGCGCTGGCGGCCCGGTGACGTCCGCCTCGTCGGAGGCGCAGCGCGCCGAGCCCGCCGCGGCCGCGTCGCACCAGCCGCTGCCGGTCCAGAGCCGCACCTGCACGGTGGCGACGCCGCCCTCCACCGTGATCCGGTTGTAGGCGTTGGGCTCGTTGCCGCGCAGGCGCGTCGAGGTCGCCGAGCCCGCCTGCACGGCGAGGAGCCGGGTCGCGGTGGTCTGCGCCTCGCTGCGGTCGATCTCGGCCCGCGCCGCGCCCGAGGGCGTGGGCATCACGAAGCGCGAATAGCCCCGGTGCAGGTGCCCCGCGAGCGCGAGCCCGACATGGTGGCGCTGAAACGCCGCCAGCGCCTCGTCGGCCCGCCCGACCAGGCGGGCCTCGGCGTCCCAGGGCGGCGGGATGAAGGGGTGGTGGCCCACGATGATGCGGAAGAGGTGCGGAGGGAGGGCGGCGAGCACCCGCTCGGTCCGGCGGATCTGCGCCCGGGTGATCTTGCCCTGCGACCAGTCCCGCTCCGGCGCCCAGGTGCGCACGGTGTTGAGGCCGATCACCGCGATCTCCTCGTCCTGGAACACCGGCTCGGTCTCGGGCGCGATGTAGCGGCGGTAGCGCCGGAACGGGGTGAAGAACCGCTGCCAGAGCCGGTAGGGCGAGATGTCGTGGTTGCCCGGCACCGCGAGGACCGGCGCCGTGACCCGCGCCAGGAAGGCCCGGGCCTCCTCGTATTCCCGGGTGCGGGCCCGCATGGTGAAGTCGCCCGACGCGATCACGAGGTCGGGCCGGTCGTGATCGAGCTCCGCCAGCAGCCCCTCGACCACCGCCGGATCGACCCGCCGGAAATGCAGGTCGGAGATGTGGGCGATGCGTCTCACGCGCGGGCCTCGTCGGCGGGCACGAGCACCCGGAGGGCGCCGGGCCGGATGCGGTAGTTCAGGGGCGTCCGCAGCAGGATCACTTCTCCGTCGTTCATCACCCGCAGGCTCCGGCGCCGGGTGTGGAGCGCGAAGCTTGTCGCCTCGAGCCGGTCGAGATCCGGCAGGGCGCGCCACGCCCCGGCGGCGAAGCCCAGGCCGAGCCGCAGCAGGCGCCGCGCCGACAGCCGCGCGAGGAGGTAGAGCGTGAACCGGCCCCGGTCGACCTCTGCGCGGCTCAGCACCTCCCCGACCTCCTCCCGGTAATCGCCGACCACCGCCGCGAAGGTGTGGAAGCGGACGCGCTCGCTCGTGCCCCCGCGCGTCAGGCGCGCGGTGATCCGCGGGGCGGGATCGAGATTGCGCAGCAGCGCGGCGAGGAACCGCGCGAGCCCGGCGAGGCTGGGGCGGCCGCGCTCGGCCTCGCGGTACCGGGCCATCCGGGCCGGCATGCCGAGAACCGAGTTGATCGCGAAGACGTGTCCGTTGACCTCGCCGAGGTCGATGGCGCGGGCGCGCCCGTCCGCGATCACCGCGGCCGCCGCTTCCAGGGCAAGGGGGATGCCGAGGTCGCGCGCGAGCAGGTTCATCGTCCCGGCCGGCAGGATCCCGAGCGCCACGTCGCCGCCCGCCAGCACCTGCGCCGCACAGGCGAGCGTCCCGTCGCCCCCGGCGACCACGAGCGCATCGATGCCCGGGAGGGACGCGGCGGCGCGCAGGCGGGCGTCCAGCGGAAGCGTGGGATCGGGCTCCGCGCGCACCGCGAGGCCGACGGCCGCCAGCGCGGCGGCCGGCGCGGCCGGATCGAGCCCACGCTCGGCGAGAGAGCCGGACGCGGCATTCGTGACGAGCGCGACGATGCGAATCCGGGCCTCGCCCGCCACTCCGTCCATCACCATCCTCCCGGCCCAATCGCCGGACGGATCCTGTCAGGGGATCATCTCAGGCAGATGGCGGAAGGGTGGACCCGTCGCCCATGTGGTCACCCCGGCCGCGTCAGGCGGCCCGAATGGTGGCCAGGAAGCGCTGCATCTCGCCGCCGAGCTGCTCGGCCTGCCGCGACAGCTCGGAGGCGGCCGAAAGGACTTGACCCGCTGCCGTGCCGGTCTCCTGCGCGGTGCCGGCGAGGCGCGCGATCGTCGTCGTCACCTCGCCCGTGCCGGTGGCCGCCTCGGCGACGTTGCGCACGATCTCGCCCGTGGCGGCGCCCTGCTCCTCCACCGCGGCGGCGATCGAGGTCGCGACCCCGCTGATCTCGCGCACCCGCCCGGTGATGGCGTCGATGGCCGCCACCGCCTGATCTGTGGAGCCGCGGATGCGGGTGATCTGCTTCGTCACGTCCTCGGTGGCGCGCGTCGTCTGATTGGCGAGTTCCTTGACCTCGGCGGCGACCACCGCGAAGCCGCGTCCCGCCTCGCCAGCGCGCGCCGCCTCGATGGTGGCGTTGAGCGCGAGAAGGTTGGTCTGCGCGGCGATCTCCGAGATCATCCGCACCACGTCGCCGATCTGGCCCGCCGCGTCGCGCAGGTCGGCCACGAGGCCCCCGGTCTGCCCGGCTTCGTCCACCGCCACCTGGGCGAGTTCGGCCGAGCCGGACACCTGCCGGCCGATCTCCCGCACGGAGGCCCCCAGCTCCTCGGCGGCGCCCGCCACCATGGTCACGTTGCCGCTCGCCATCTCGGCGGCGGCCGCCACGGCGGTCGACTGCCCGGCGGCCTGCGCCGCGATGGCGCTCATGCTGCGCGCCGTGGCTTCGAGTTCCGTGGCGGCGGCCGTCACGGCGCCGAGGACGCCGCCCACGGCGAGCTCGAACGAATCGGCCATCTCGCGCATCGTCGCCCGGCGCTGCGCCTCGGCTCCGGCGCGCGCGAGCGCGGTCTCCTCCTCCAGGGCCCGGCCGTGCAGGAGGGTGTCGCGAAACACCGCCACCGTGGCGGCCATTGCGCCGATCTCGTCGCGGCGACCGACGCCGGGAATCGTCACCTCCGCATCCCCCTCGGCGAGCCGACGCATCGCCCGCGTCATGTGCTCGATGGGCCGGGCCACCCCGCGCAGGGCGAACAGGGACGCGGCGAGCGCCGCGAGCACCGCGAGCACGAGGACGACGACGGAGACCGATCGGGTCGCGGTCTGCGCCTCCTGCGCCGCGGCGCTGGCCTGCCGGCCGGCGCGGCGGCTGAGTTCGAGCCCCGCCTCGATCGCCGTGCTGACGGCGCGGTACTCCGCGTTCATCGGGCCGCGAAACAGCGCCAGGATCTCCTCGCGCCGGCTCGGATCGAGCGTGAGCAGGCGTTCCCAGCCGGCCTTCATGGTCGCCCATTTGCGCGAGAAGTCGTCGTAGGCCGCACGTTCCTCGGGATTCTGCACCAGGGGCAGGTAGCGCGCGCGTGCGGCTTCGAGGTCGCGGACCACCTCCGCCCATTGCGTTGCGCTGCGCCCGCGCTCCGCCTCGTCATCGGCCATCAGGTAGCGGAACTGCCAGAGGCGGGAGCGGATCACCAGGGCGTTGATGCTGTGCATCGCGTCGACAGAGGGGAGGGCGTCCTGCGTGACTTCGCGGATGCGGCCTCCGATCTGGTCCAGCCTGTAGAGCGTCACGCTCCCCTGAACGACCGTAATCGTGGCCAGGAGCGCGAACAGACCGATCAGCTTGGCTTTCAGGGAGGACCGCATCGACAAACACCCGCCCACGAGACGCGCGCCCTGAATAAGTGCCGATTGATTAAGAAACTGCGTCTCGTGCGTCCAGAAATCCAGGCCGCAACAGATCCAAGTAGGTTTCGTCGACTGCAACGAACGATAGTGTCTCGATACCACAGGACCGCCGTGCGTGACGCATGGCGGTCCTGCGATCCTGGAGGCTGGACCTCAACGTCAGGCCGCCTGCTTCTCGGCCTTGCCGTAGAAGCGCCCGCCGCTCTCGGCCATCGCCACGAGGCTCTGCGGCGGCGCGAAGCGGGCGCCATGCTTGGCCTCCAGCGCCCGGCACAGCTCCACGAAGCGGCGCGCGCCCATGCCGTCGATGTAGGACAGGACGCCGCCCGTGAAGGGCGCGAAACCGAAGCCGAGGATCGAGCCGACATCGGCCTCGCGCGGATCGGTGACCACTCCCTCGCCGTAGACGCGCGCCGCCTCCGCCGCCTGGGCCACCAGGAACCGCTGCTTCAGCTCAGCGAAGTCGATCGCCTCGGGATCGAGCCGCGCGCCCGCGAGCGCCGCGAGGCCGGGCCAGAGCCGCTTGGGCCCCTTCTCGGCCGGGTAGTCGTAGAAGCCCTTGCGGTTCTTGCGGCCGAGCCGGCCCTCCTTCTCCACCAGCGTGGTCAGCAGGTGCTCCTGCACCGGATTGACCGCGCCCTCGCCGAGCTGCGCCTTCGTGGCCTTGAGGATCTTGAGGCCGAGATCGACCCCGACCTCGTCGTTGAGCGAGAGCGGCCCCACCGGCATGCCGGCTTGGCGGCCCGCATTCTCGATCATCGCCGCCGGTACGCCCTCGGCCAGCATCAGGTGGCCTTCGAGGATGTAGGCGCCGACGCAGCGGTTGGCGAAGAAGCCCCGCGCGTCGTTGACCACGATCGGCGTCTTCTTGATCGCCCGCACGTAGTCGAGGGCGGTCGCCAGCGCCCGCTCGCCGGTCTCCCGACCCATGATGATCTCGACCAGCAGCATCTTCTCGACCGGCGAGAAGAAGTGGATGCCGATGAACTGGTCCGGCCGGCCGGAGGAGCGGGCGAGCCCGGTGATCGGCAGAGTCGAGGTGTTGGACGCGAAGATCGCCTCGGGGCCGATCGCGGCCTCGACCTTGGCGATCACCTCGGCCTTGACCTTGGGGTCCTCGAACACGGCCTCGATCACGAGGTCGCATCCGGCCAGCTCCCCGTACTCGGCCGTGGTGGTGATGCGCGCGAGCAGGGCGTCGCGGTCCGCCGTCTTGGCGCGGCCCTTCATGATCTGGTCGGAGACGAGCTTGTGGGCGTAGGCCTTGCCCTTCTCGGCCGCCTCGGCCGACTGGTCCACCAGCACCACCTCCATGCCAGCCTGGGCCGTGACGTAGGCGATGCCCGCCCCCATGAAGCCCGCGCCGACCACGCCGACCCGCCGGATCGCGGTCGGTCCCACGCCCTCGGGGCGCCGCGCCCCCTTGTTGAGTTCGCCCATCGACACGAACAGCGAGCGGATCATCGCGGCGGCCTGCGGCGAACGCAGGATGTTCGCGAAGTACCGGCTCTCGACCTTGAGCGCGAGGTCCATCGGCAGCTGCAGGCCCTCGTAGACGGATTGCAGGATCGCCTTCGCGGCCGGGTAGTTGTCGTGCGTCTCGCGGCGGTAGATCGCGTTGGCGGGCGGCCAGGTCATCATGCCGGCGGGCGAATAGACCTTGCCGGAGGGCGCCTTGAACTTCGGCTGGTCCCAGGGCGCGACCGCCGATCCGCCGTTGCGGATCCAGTCCTTGGCCTGCGCGACGATGTCATCCCGCTTGGCGACCGCATGGACGAGACCCATGTTGCGGGCCATGAGCGGGCGGATCTGCTCGCCCTTGAACAGCATCTGCAGGGCGTCGCCGGTCTGCATCAGCCGCGCCACGCGCTGGGTGCCGCCCGCGCCGGGAAACAGCCCGACCTTGATCTCCGGCAGGCCGACGCGGGTCCGGTCGTCGTCCGAGAGGATCCGGAAGTGACAGGCGAGGGCGAGTTCGAACGCGCCGCCGAGGCAGGTGCCGTGCACCGCCGCCGCGAACGGTTTCCCGCAGGTCTCGACCCTGCGGTAGAGCAGCGTCAGCCGGCGCGATTCCTCGAAGAAGAAGCGCATCGCCTCCTCCTGGCCGCGCGCGCGCGCGAGCCGCGCGTACTCGGCCCCGAGGCCCTGGAGCATCGTCAGGTCGGCGCCGCCCGAGAAGGTGTCCTTGCCCGAGGTGATCACGCAGCCCTTCACGGCCGCATCGCCCGCCACCGCGTCGACTATGCGGTCGAGTTCCGCCATCACCTCCGGCGTGATGACGTTCATCGAGCGGCCGGGCATGTCCCAGGTCGCGAGCGCGATGCCGTCGGAATCGATCTCGAAGCGGAAATGGGTGAGGTCCATCGGGGCGTCCTCGTCAGGCGGTTCCGGACGGCGGGAGGCCCGCGGCGGCCGAGGCGCGCCGCGGGCCGTCCGCCGTCACTGTTTCGGGGGGACCGGGCCGGCGCCCGGCTGTTGCTGCGCCATCGTCGCCATCGCCAGCATGTTCATCATCCTGGTCACGGCGGTCTTGGTGATGGTCGAGGCCAGGGAGTTCGGATCGGCGTTGACGGCCTGGAACTTCTGGTAGACCGGGTCTTCGTAGATCCTGGCGATCTGCTTGAGTTCGTCCGCGCTGAACTTCTGGGCGTATTCCCTGGAGAGCTCGTCCAGGAGCTTGGCGCGCTCGTCGGCGAAGCCCTTGTCCAGTTCCGGGCGCAGGCGGTCGGCCTGCTCGGGCGAGAGGGAGGCAAGCGAGCGCTCCCGCGCCTGCAGGAAGGCGGTGCCGAGGTTCTTGGTCACGGTCGCCTCGACGATGCCGCGGGCCAGCGCCACGCGGTCGTCCGCCCGCGCGACCGTGCCGAGATCAAGGCCGACCGCGAGGCCGAGAGCGAGGCCGAGCAGGGGGAAGGTCTTCGTCATGAACGTTTCCTCGTTGGGGGTTCGACGCCGCCGACGGGAAGGCCCGCTCGCCCGGACATCGTCAAGCACCCCCTTCGGACACGTTGCCGTGTCCGCCCCGGCGGGCACACGCCCGCCCTGCGGCCTCACACCCGCTCGATGATCGTCGCGGTGCCCATGCCCGCGCCGATGCAGAGCGTGACGAGGGCGGTGGCGCGTCCGGTGCGCTCCAGTTCGTCCAGCACCGTGCCGAGGATCATCGCGCCCGTGGCCCCGAGCGGATGGCCCATCGCGATGGCGCCGCCGTTGACGTTGACCTTGGCCGGGTCGAGGTCGAAGGCCTGCTGGAAGCGCAGGACCACCGAGGCGAAGGCCTCGTTGACCTCGAACAGGTCGATGTCGTCGAGCGTCATGCCGGCGCGCTGGAGCACCTTGCGGGTGACGTCGACCGGTCCTGTGAGCATCAGCGCCGGGTCGGAGCCGATATTGGCGAAGGCGCGGATGCGCGCGCGGGGCGTCAGGCCCGCCGCCGTGCCAGCCTCCCGCGAGCCGATCAGCACCGCGGCCGCGCCGTCGACGATGCCAGAGGAATTGCCCGGGTGATGGACGTGGTCGAGGGCCTCGACCTCCGGATGGGCGGCGATCGCCACCGCCTCGAAACCGCCCATCTGCGCCATCTGGGCGAAGGAGGGCTTGAGGGCGCCCAGCGTCTGCATGTCGGTGGCCGGCCGCATGTGCTCGTCGGTGGCGAGCAGCGTCAGGCCGTTCACGTCGCGCACCGGCACCACCGCGTTCGCGAAGCGGCCCTCCTGCCACGCGCGGGCGGCCCGCTTCTGCGACTCCACCGCGTAGGCGTCGCAGGCGTCGCGCGAGAAGCCGTACTTGGTGGCGATGAGGTCCGCCGACACGCCCTGAGGCATGAAGTAGGACTTCACCGCGATGGCCGGATCGACCGGCCAAGCGCCGCCCGAGGCGCCGAGCCCGATGCGGCTCATCGACTCGACGCCGCCGCCGACCGTGAGGTCGTGCTGGCCGCTCATCACCTGGGCGGCCGCGAAGTTGACCGCGTCGAGGCCGGAGGCGCAGAAGCGGTTGAGCTGCACGCCCGGCACCTGCTCGCCGTAATCGGCCACGAGGGCGGCCGCCCGGGCGATGTCGCCGCCCGCCTCGCCCACCGGATCGACGCAGCCCAGGACCACGTCGTCGACCGTGGCCCTGTCGAGGCCGTTGCGCTCCTTGAGGGCGCGCAGCGCCGTCTCGGCGAGACGCAGGGCCGTGACCTCGTGGAGCGAGCCGTCGGGCTTGCCGCGGCCGCGCGGCGTGCGGACGTGGTCGTAGATGTAGGCGTCGGGCATGGGGGCTTCTTCCCTGGATGTCGCGGGCCGGTCCCGGCGGATCGGATCGTGCTGATCGAGCGCTCCGGCGCGGCGGCCGCGCGGGAGCACGGGTCACGGGGGGCGGGCAGCGGCGCTCCCGCCGCATGCCGCCTCAGAACATCTCGGCCGGGAGCGCCATGACGGTCTCGGCGCCGGCCGAGATGCGCGCGAGCCGAGTCGCCGTCTCGGGGATCATCCGCTCCATGAAGAAGCGTCCGGTGGCGAGCTTGGCGTCCAGGCGGGCGGCCGTGCCGTTGCCCTCGGCCTTGGCCGCCACCGCCGACTTGGCGATGCGCGCCCACATGTAGCCGAGCGCGACGAGGCCCATCAGGTGCATGTAGTCGGTCGCCGCCGCGCCCGCATTGTCGGGCTTGGCCATCGCGTTCTGCATCAGCCACATCGTCGCCTTCTGCAAGTCGCCGACCGAGGCGGCGAGCGGCCCGAGGAAGGGCTTCAGCGCCGTCTCGCCCGCGTTCTCCTTGCTGAAGGCCTCGATCTCCTGGAGGAAGCGCATCATCGCCCGGCCGCCGTCGCGCGGCAACTTGCGGCCGACGAGGTCCATCGCCTGGATGCCGTTGGCGCCCTCGTAGATCTGGGTGATGCGGGCGTCTCGCACGAACTGCGACATGCCCCATTCCTCGATGTAGCCGTGCCCGCCGAACATCTGCTGGGCCGCCACCGCGTTGTCGAAGCCCTTGTCGGTGAGCACGCCCTTCACCACCGGGGTCATCAGGCCCATGTGGTCCTCGGCGGCCTGCCGCTCGGCCGGATCGTCGGAGCGGTGGGCGATGTCGGCCTGGAGCGCGGTCCACAGCACCAGCGCGCGGGCTGCCTCGTTGAAGGCGCGGATCGACATCAGCGTGCGGCGCACGTCGGGATGCACGATGATCGGGTCGGCCGGCTTGTCGGCGGCCTTGGCGCCCGTGAGGGCGCGGCCCTGCAGCCGGTCCTTGGCGTAGGCGACGGCGTTCTGGTAGGCGACCTCGGACTGGCCGAGGCCCTGGATGCCGACCGCGAGGCGCGCCTCGTTCATCATCACGAACATGGCGTTGAGGCCGCGGTTGGCCTCGCCGACGAGCCAGCCCGTCGCCCCGTCGTAGTTCATCACGCAGGTGGCGTTGGCGTGGATGCCCATCTTGTGCTCGATCGAGCCGCAGGACACGCCGTTGCGCTCGCCCGGGCTGCCGTCCGGGTTCACCAGGAACTTCGGCACCACGAACAGCGAGATGCCCTTGGTGCCGGCCGGCGCGCCCTCGATGCGGGCGAGCACGAGGTGGATGATGTTCTGCGCGAGGTCGTGCTCGCCGGCGGAGATGAAGATCTTCGTGCCGGTGAGGCTGTAGGAGCCGTCCGGATTCGGCACCGCGCGGGTCTTGAGCAGGCCGAGATCCGTGCCGCAATGCGGCTCGGTCAGGTTCATGGTCCCGGTCCAGGCGCCCTCGACCATCCGGGGCAGGTAGGTCCGCTTCTGCTCCTCCGAGCCGTGGACGAGGAGGGCGGCCATCGCCCCCTGGGTCAGGCCCGGATACATCCCGAAGGCGAGGTTCGCCGCCGAGGTGAATTCCTGCATCACGCTGTTGAGGGTGTGGGGCAGGCCCTGGCCGCCATACTCGGCCGGCATCGACAGGCCCATCCAGCCGCCGCCCGCATAGGCGTCGTAGGCGGCCTTGAAGCCCTTGGGGGTGACCACCGTGCCGTCCTCGCGGCGCGTGCAGCCCTCCTGGTCGCCCGAAAGATTCAGGGGCGCCAGCACCTCCTCGCAGAGCTTGGCGCCCTCCTCGAGGATCGCCCCGACGACGTCGGGCGACGCGTCCGCGAAGCCCGGCAGGTTGTTGTACCGCTCGAACCCGAACACGTCGTTGAGGAGGAACAGGACGTCCTCCACGGGTGCCTTGTAGCTCGGCATGGAACCCCTTCTCCCACCCTGGTCCGCGGCTGTGCCGCCACGAGATAGTTCACATGTAAACTATCTGGACGCGGAACGGAAGGGGGAATCCGAGCCATGGCGGGCGGCCCCGGCGCACGCTGCCGGGGCCACCTCGTCTCAGGCGCCGGGTGTCAGGCGCTGGTCTTGGGCTTGCCGTAATTGCGCAGAGCCACGAGCGCCCGCTCGATCTCGGCCTTCTGGTTCTCCAGATGCGCGATCTGCTCCTCGACCTGGGCGGGCGAGAGGGCGAGCGAGGGCTGCCCGCCGGGCTCGCCGATCTCCTCGCCGTCCACCATCGCGGCGATCTCCCGAAGGGTGAAGCCGAGCTCCTTGCCGCGCAGGATGGTGGCGAGCCGGGTGCGGTCGTCCTCCGTGTAGAGGCGCGTGGTGCCGCGGCGCTGCGGGTGAAGCAGGCCCTTCGCCTCGTAGAAGCGCAGGGCCCGCAGCGTCACGCCGAACTCCTCGGCGAGATCGCCGATGGTGAGTGTCGCGGGCGCCGCCGAGCGCGCCGCGGCGCCCCGTCCGGTCCGCACTGCCGTTCCAGAGCGCGCACCTGCGGCCCGTGCTGCGTCGCTCTGTCGTTCGTATGCCATGCCATCAACCCCCCGGTTGGACTTCAAGGCCAGGGCGGCCCATGCCGCCTCGTGACGCACTGTGACACATACAAGCTCACTTGAGCTACCTTAGGGAAAGGTTAAGTCAACTTGAGCGTGTGTTACATACGGTTAAACCGCCACCGAATCAAAGCGTTAGGTCCAAAAAATGATTACCGTAACGCAGCCTACAATCCAACGCGATCCCGCAGGAGGCGCCATGCGCGCGCGCAGCCACTCCCAGGGGTTGTGAGCAGAAAGCACGCAAACGTCCGCTACGGTCAAGCCCCGCCTGCCGGAGTCGCGGCCCGGGATCCGGCTTAACAGCTTGTTTACCCTATCCGAAGAATGGTGGCGGGGAGGCCATACGGCTCTCTGTCGTTGACCAGGAATTCAGGTCTGCATCGGACCGGCCGCGATCGCACCGCGGACCCGGCACCGCCTCCCGCGAGTCCAGAGCCGCCCATGAGACGGAACGCACCCCCGAGCTTCGATGCCTTCGACCCCGACGTGCGGGAGGCGGCGCGCGAAGCAGCGCGGCGGGCAGGCCTGTCGCTGGACGAGTGGCTGGCCGTCGCGATCTCGCGGGATACCTCCCGTGGCGTGGCGCGGCCGCCCGTCGAGCGGGAGGCCGAGCGACCGCCGTCGCGACGGTCCGCCAAGAGGTGGCCCGGACGGTCTTCGGGCGAGCGTGAGGCGCCGCGCCCGGCCGAACCGATGCGCGGACGGGACGCGACTGAGGCGAGGCCCGAGGCCGCTCCGGGGCTTGCCGCCGCCTTCGCGGCGATGACGCAGCGCCTCGACGAGATCGACCGCCGCCTCGACGCGAGCGCCGCCTCGGCCCACCGCAGCGTGGAACGCGTGGTCGGCGACATCGAGGGGCGGGTGCTCACCCTGCTGCGCGACCGCACGGGCGAGACGGACCCGCGCCGCCTCGAATCCCTGGTGGCGAGCGAACTCGACCGGCGGCTCTCCGAGAACCGCGAGTCGATCGACCAAGCGATCGTGCGCGCCGTGGAGGGCATCGAGGGCCGGCTCAGCGAGGCGCTGCGGGCCGCCCGCGGTGCCGACGGATCGGCCGGCCTCCAGGCCATGCTCGCGGAGTTCGAGCAGCGCATCGCCGCCCTCGGGGAGCGGATCGCGGCCAGTGGGCAGCGGCCGATCGGCCGGCGCGGCCTGCCGGTGCAGGACGAGCTGCGCGCCGCCGTGGCGGAGATCCGCCAGCGCCAGCAGCAGCTGGACGACGGCGAGGAGGATGCGGTCGATCTCGTGACGGCGATGCGCCGCGACCTCGCGCGGGTGGCAGACTCCACCGAGGCCGCCGCCGAGACCCTGTCGCCGGCCATCGCGAACCTTCAGGCCGAGACCTCGCGTCTGCGCGAGTCGGTCACCGGCCTCGCCACGGGCCGCGATCTTGGCGCGCTGGAGCAGGCCGTGCGCACGATGACCGCCGAGGTGCAGCGGGCGCGCCAGCCCGAGGACCTCGCGGCCATCGTCGGGCCGATCGACCTCATGCGCGTGCAGGTTGCCAGACTCGCCGACGACGTCGCCGCCAACGTCCACGCCCGCGTGACGCAGGATGTGGAGCGGCTCGCCCGGCGCGTCGACGGCGCGCTGAACGCCAGCGACGTCAACAGCCTCGCCAACCGCGACGCGATCTCCAACCTGTTTCGCGAAATCGACGCCATCCGCCGCCACGTGGCGGCGCTCGCCGAGCCCGAGCGGATCCAGAGCCTCGCCCGGACCGTGGAGGAGCTGAGCCTCCAGATCGCGGCCTCGCGCGGCGGTGCCGGGGAGGAGGGTCCCGTCGTCGCCGAGTTGCGGCCCCTGCTGGAGGAGATCCGCAGCGGCCTGCGCGCGCCCGTCGAGACCGCGTCGCCCGACCTGACCCGGAGCATCGCCGGCCTCGACCGCAAGATCGACGAGCTGCGCGCCCAGACCGCCGCCCGGGAGCTCCCGGAGGCCGCGACGGACGACATCCTCGGGCGCATCGATGCCCTGTCGGCCAAGGTCGACACGATGGCGGCCGCCGGTCCGGTCGGCGACGTCATCGAGCGCCTGGAGCAGATCGGCGATTCGCTGCGCAGCCCGGCCCTCCCGGGGGGCGATCTCGCGTCGATCCACGGCATGCTGCGCGGGCTCGCCGAGAAGCTCGACCGGGTCGGGCAGGGCGCAGGCAGCGACGCCCTCGACGGGCTGGAGAAGCAGGTGCTGGCGCTCGCCAAGCGCATCGACACCCGCGGCAGCGATCCGGCCCTGGCGGGGCTGGAGCGCACGATGGGCGACCTGCTCGCCCAGGTGGCGATGCTGCGCGACGAGGCGCCGATCCAGGCGGCGGTGGAGCGCGCGGCCCGGCACGCGGTCGCCGACACGATCGGCTCCGGCCTGCCCTCCGGGACCGGGCCCGGCGCGGACCAGCTCGGCTCGCTGCACGCCACGCTCGCCGACCTCAAGGCGCAGCAGGACGCGTCCGAGCGGCGCATGCAGGCCACGATGGAGGGCGTGCACACCGCCCTCGAGCGTCTCGTCGCGCGGCTGAGCCAGATGGAGGGCGAGCGTGCGCGCTCCGACGAGGCCGGGCCCGAGATGCCCCAGCGCCGCCGCGAGCCGCGTCCCGCCGCCCCCGCCCAGGCCGCCCCGCTGCGCCCCTCCGAGGAGATGCTGGAGCCGGGCGCCATCCGCCCGCGCGTGCCCCGGCCGGCACCCGCGCCCGCGGTGGACGCGGCGCCCGAACTCCCGGCCGGCGACATCAAGGCCAATTTCATCGCGGCGGCGCGCCGGGCGGCTCAGGCCGCCGCCGCTGAGGCCGCCGCGGGCGGTCCCGGCTCCGAGGCCCCACGCTCGGGTGGTCCGGGTGCGGTCCCGGCGGCCGCGCCGGGCTTGGTCGGGCAGCTGCGCGCCACCCTGGAGCGCCGCCGCCGGCCGCTGCTCCTCGGCCTCGCGGCCATCGTCCTCGCGCTGGGCACCCTCCAGGCCGTGAACGGCCTGTTCGGCGGCAGTGAGCCGCCGGCCTCCGTCCCGACCGTGGCCCAGGCGCCGATCGTGTCGCCCCCGGCCAAGCCGATCGACCCGCCGACCACGCAGGCGCTCGCCGAGCCGGCGGCAAAGCCCCTACCGCCCGCTCCTCCGCCGGCGGCCGCGCCCTCTGGCGCCGCGCCCCCAGCCGTCTCGCCCCCCTCCGCCGAGAAGCCGGGCGCCGACAAGCCGGCTGCCGAGAGGACCTCCATCGTGCCCCGGATCGCGGGCGCCGCGCTCGGCGGCGACCTCGCCGGGCTCCCGGCCAGCTTCGCGCCCCTGCGCCAAGCCGCGCTGGAGGGCGATGGCGCGGCCCTCTACGAGATCGCCAGCCGCGCCGGCGACGGGCGCGGCATGACCCGGGACCTCGCGCTCTCCGCCAAGCTGTTCGAGCGGCTGTCGAATGCCGGCTACGCGCCGGCCCAGTACCGCCTCGGCAGCCAATACGAGAAGGGGATGGGCGTCACCCGCGATGCCGGCCAGGCCCGCGTCTGGTACGGCCGCGCCGCCGATCAGGGCCACGTGCGCGCGATGCACAATCTCGCGGTGATGCTGGCCGAATCGGGGGCTGCGGGCGGCAAGCCCGATTATGCCGCCGCCGCGCAGTGGTTCCGCCGTGCGGCCGAGTTCGGCATCCGCGACAGCCAGTACAACCTCGCGGTGCTGCTCGCCCGCGGGCTCGGCGCCTCGCAGGATCTGGTCCAGTCCTACGGCTGGTTCGCCGCCGCGGCCGCCCAGGGCGACGAGGATGCCGGCCGCAAGCGCGACGAGGTCGCCGGCAAGCTCTCGCCCAAGGACCTCGCGGCCGCCAAGGCCGGGGCGGAGGCCTGGAAGCCGAAATCCGCCGACCCGGCCGTGAACGAGCCGCCGCCGCCGCGGCCCGAGAGCACCGCGCAGGCCGCCGGTCCGATGTCGCTCATCGGCGCGCCGCCTCCGGCAGGGGCGCAGCGCCGCCCTGAGCCGGCACGCAGCGCCGCCAAGCCCGCCGGCACCGGCGTGTGACCGCGCCGGGCCGCCCGGCCCGCGCGGGACGCGCAGGATGACGACGCTCCTCGCCTATGCGGCCGCGGCGCTCGCGGAGATCGCCGGCTGCTTCGCCTTCTGGGCGTGGCTGCGCCTCGGCCGCTCGCCTCTCTGGCTGCTGCCGGGCCTCGGCAGCCTCGTGCTGTTCGCGGTGCTGCTGACGCGCGTCGAGAGCGAGGCGGCCGGCCGGGCCTTCGCGGCCTATGGCGGGGTCTACATCGCGGCCTCGCTGCTCTGGCTGTGGGCGGCCGAGGGCCAGCGGCCGGACCGCTGGGACCTCGGCGGCTCGGCGCTCTGCCTGCTCGGCACCGCCGTGATCCTGCTCGGACCGCGGGTCCGCTGAACAGCTACCGCCCGAGAGAGGCGGCCTCCGCCGCGCTGAGGCGCGCGAACTCGGCCGCCAGCCAGTCGATCAGCGCCCGCACCGAGGGCAGCAGGCCGCGGCGGGAGGGGAACACCGCGTGGATCACGGCGCTGCGTGGCGTCCAGCCCGGCAGGGCGTCGACGAGCGCGCCCGCCGCGAGATCGCCGCTCACCATCATGGTCGGCAACTGGACGACGCCCACGCCCTGCAGGGCGGCGGCGCGCAGGGCCGCCATGTCGTCGGTGACGAGGCGTGGCGCGTGCGCGACCGTGACGGTGGCGCCCTGCGGGCCTTCGAGGATCCAGCGCGGCGCCTGGGTGCTGCGCCATTCGAGGCTCGGGAGGCCGGCGAGCCGCGCGGGATCGGCGAGGCCGCGAGGCCCCGCCAGCACAGGGCTCGCCACCAGCCGCTGAGGCGAATCCGCCAGCTTGCGCATCACGAGGTCGCTCTCCTCGATCGGCGGGAAGCGCACCCGCACCGCCACGTCGAACCCCTCCTGGATCACGTCGACGCGCCGGTTGGTGCTCTCGACCTGCAGGCGCACCTGCGCATGCCGCGCCATGAAGCCGGCGAGCATGTCGGCGACGGTGAAGTGCATGAGCGCGACCGGACAGCTCATCCGCACGAGTCCTTGCGGGGCCGAGCGCGTCCGCTCGATCGCCTCCTGCGCGGCCTCCGCCTCCACCAGCACCGCGAGGCAGTGCCGGTGGTACTCCTGACCGATCTCCGTCACGGCGAAGCGGCGGGACGAGCGCTGGATCAGCCGCAGGCCGAGGCGCTCCTCCAGCAGGGCGATGCGCCGGCTCAGCGTCGATTTCGGCATCCCGAGCGCCCGCCCGGCCGCCGCGAAGCCGCCGAGCTCGACCACGCGGGCGAAGAAATAGAGGTCGTTCAGGTCCTGCATCGGCGCATCGTCTCACCAATGGAACGCTGAGAGCAAGCTTGCGCATCTATCGCCACGATCGTCCCGGATCTAAGTTCTTTCTCGTGAACGGAACGGACCGCCTCGCCGAGGCCCCGGTTCTTGGACGGAGACGACAGATGAGCAAGCCCTACAGCCGCCTCGACATCAACAACGCTGCGGTTCTCCTGGTCGATCACCAGGCCGGCCTGCTGTCTCTGGTGCGGGATTTCGATCCGGACCGGTTCCGAAACAACGTGCTGGCGGTGGCCGACCTCGCGGCCTACTTCCAGCTTCCGACCATCCTGACGACAAGCTTCGAGGAGGGGCCGAACGGGCCGCTGATACCGGAGCTGAAGGAGAAATTTCCCGAGGCGCCCTACATCGCCCGTCCCGGCCAGATCAACGCCTGGGACAACCCCGACTTCGTCGCCGCCGTGAAGGCCACCGGCCGCCGTCAGCTCATCATCGCGGGCGTGGTCACGGAGGTCTGCGTCGCCTTCCCGGCCCTGTCGGCGATCGAGGAAGGCTTCGAGGTCTTCGCGGTCACGGACGCCTCCGGCACCTTCAACGAGGTGGTGCGGGACGCGGCCTGGAACCGGATCGCGGCGGCGGGCGTGCAGATGATGACGTGGTTCGCGGTGGCCTGCGAACTCCACCGCGACTGGCGCCGCGACGTCGAGGGGCTGGCGACGCTCCTGTCGAACCACATCCCCGACTACCGCAACCTGATGACGAGCTACGCGGCCACCAAGGGGGCGATCCCCTCCGGCAAGCCCGCGGCCTGAGGCGCGATCACCGACCGATGCTATTCCGGAGCAGCAACCGGTTCCACCGGGCCGGATGCTGCTCTCAGCAGGTGATGTGCCCGCATCTTCTGCGGCGGAGCGGTCGCTGCGTCCTCGGACGGTGCTCTAGGGCAGCCGCCGCCCATGCGGCGGTGCAACGCAGGGGCGCTTCCGCCCGCAAGACTGGTCGTTCGGCAGCAAGAACCTACCTGCCCGGCGTTTCAGTCAGGGAACTGGGCGGCATGACCATCCCGATCACCCTCACCGTCAACGGCACCTCCCGTACGGTGATGCTGGAGGACGCGCGCGTGACGCTCCTCGACCTCCTGCGCGAACGTCTCCACCTCACGGGTGCCAAGAAGGGCTGCGACCGCGGGCAATGCGGCGCCTGCACGGTGCTGGTCGACGGCCGGCGGGTGAATGCCTGTCTGGCCCTCGCGGTCAGCCTTGACGGGGCGCAGGTGCTCACCATCGAGGGGCTGGCGGAGGGCGGCGCCCTGCATCCGGTCCAGGAGGCGTTCGTGGCCCACGACGCCTTTCAGTGCGGCTTCTGCACGCCCGGGCAGATCATGTCGGCGGTCGGGCTGATCCGCGAGGGACAGGCCGGCGACGATCCCGAGCGCGTGCGGGAGGGCATGAGCGGCAATCTCTGCCGCTGCGCCGCCTATGCGGGCATCACCGAGGCCGTCCTCGACGCGCAGGCCCGCCTGCGCCAGCAGAGCCAGGGAGAGGCGGCATGAACCGGTTCGACTACCTGCGCGCCGGCACGGTCGCCGAGGCGGTCGCGGCGGGCGCCGAGGCCGGCACGGTCTTCCTGGCGGGCGGCACCAACCTCGTCGACCTGATGAAGGGCGGCGTCGTGCGCCCCTCCCGCCTCGTGGACCTGACCCGCCTGCCGGGCCTCGACCGGATCGAGCGGCTGCCGGACGGTGGCCTGCGCATCGGCGCCCTGGTGCGCAACGCTGATCTCGCGCACGACCCGCACGTGGCTGCGACCTATCCGGCGCTGGCCGAGGCGCTGCTCTCCGGGGCCTCGGCCCAGCTGCGCAACGCCGCCACCGCGGCCGGCAACGTCCTGCAGCGCACGCGCTGCGCCTACTTCGCCGACCCGGCGAGCGCCTGCAACAAGCGTAATCCCGGCGCCGGCTGCGACGCGCGCGGCGGCGAGACGCGCCAGCACGCGGTGCTCGGCTGGAGCGAGCGCTGCATCGCCACGCACCCGTCCGATTTCTGCGTGGCGCTGGCGGCCCTCGACGCCGTGGTGGAGATCGAGGGGCGAGGCGGGCGGCGCGAGGTGGCGCTCGACGGCTTCCACCGCCTGCCCGGGGAGCACCCCGACCGCGAGACCGTGCTGGAGCCGGGCGACCTGATCGTGGCGCTGCGCCTGCCGCCCGAGGCGGCAGGCTTCGCAGCGCAGTCCCGCTACCTGAAGGTGCGCGAGCGGACGTCCTATGCCTTTGCGGTGGTCTCGGTCTGCGCGGGGCTTCGCGTCGAGGGCGAGCGGATCGCGGAGGCGCGCATCGCCCTCGGCGGCGTCGCGCACAAGCCCTGGCGCGCCCGCGAGGCGGAGGCGCTGCTCGCGGGCGCGGACATCGACCCGGCGCTCTTCCGCAGGGCCGGCGAGGCCGCGATGGCCGCCGCCGCGCCGTCGGGCGACAACGCCCACAAGATCACCCTCGCCGCCCGTCTCGTCGCCCGCACGCTCGCCCGCGCCGCTGAGGGCCGGCCGTCGCGCCTGCCCGCGCTGCCGGCCTCGGTCTTCCCCGCCCACATCGCAGGAGCGCCCGCCCATGTCTGAGGTCGTCCGCGTCCGCCACGGGTCGAATACCGGCCAGCCGCTCACCCGGCGCGAGGGCCGCCTGAAGGTCACGGGCGCCGCCCGCTTCGCCGCCGACGCCCATCCGGAAGGCCTGCTGCACGCGGTCGTCGCGACGAGCACGGCGGCGCGCGGCCGCGTCGCGCGCCTCGACGTCGCGGCGGCAGAGGCCCATCCGGGCGTGGTCGCCGTGATGACGCCGCAGAACGCGCCCGCGCTCGCCCGGCATCCCGACGAGAAGCGCGAGCCCTTCACCTTCCGCCTCGACCTGCTGCAGGACGACCGGGTGCGCTATCCCGGCCAGCCGATCGCCGTGGTGATCGCCGAGACGCTGGAGGCGGCCACCGAGGGCGCGGCCCTGCTGGCTCCCGCCTACGAGGCGGAGCCGGCCCGGGTCGGGCTCGATGCCGCGGCGCCCTTCGTGCCCGAGGCGATCGGCGTCGGCGATCCCGCGGCGGTGTCCCGCGGCGACGTCGCGGCGGGCCTCGCGCAGGCCGCCGAGCGGATCGAGGCCACCTACGAGACGCCCGCCCAGTACCACAACGCCATGGAGCCGCATGCCGTCGTGGCCGCCTGGGACGGCGACGCGCTCACGCTCGATACGCCGAGTCAGGGGATGGCCATCGCGCAGGGGCGGCTCGCCGGCCTGTTCGGCATCGCGCCGGACCAGATCCATATCCGCAGCCCGTTCCTCGGCGGCGGCTTCGGCTCGAAGGGCCTGATCTCCGGGCCGCAGGTGCTCGGCGCGATGGCGGCCCGCCTCGTCGGGCGGCCGGTGAAGCTCGTGCTGCGCCGCGAGCAGATGTACGGCCCGGTCGGCCACCGCGCCCCGACGCGCCAGACCCTGCGGCTCGGCGCCGACAGCGACGGGCGGCTCACCGCCCTCGACCACCACACCCTCACGGCGTCGAGCACGTTCGACGACTTCTTCGAGCCGGCGGGCGGCGTCTCCCACACGCTCTACGCCGCGCCGGCCCTCTCGACCACGCACGAGGCGGTGCGGCTCGACACCGGCACGCCGCTGTTCATGCGCGCGCCCGGGGAGGCGTCTGGCAGCGCGGCGCTGGAGAGCGCGATCGACGAGCTCGCGCTCGCCTGCGGCCTCGATCCGCTGGAGTTCCGCCTGCGCAACTACGCCGACACCGAGCCGCTCACTGGCCGGCCCTTCTCATCGAAGGCCCTGCGCGCCTGCTACGCGCAAGGGGCGGAGCGGTTCGGCTGGAGGGATCGGCCGCTGGAACCGCGCCGGATGCGCGACGCGGACGGGCTGCTCGTCGGCTGGGGCGTCGGCACCGCGACCTTCCCGGCGCTGATGTTCCAGGCCGAGGCGAGGGCGGTGCTGCGCCGCGACGGCGGCGGCGCGGTGGAGATCGGCGCGCACGACATGGGGCAGGGGGCCTGGACGGCGCTCGCCCAGATCGCCACCGACGCGCTCGGCCTCGACCTCGACGCGGTGGAGTTCCGCATGGGCGATTCCCGCCTGCCGAATGCCGGCATCGCGGGCGGCTCGGCCCACACCGCCACCGCCGGGGCGGCGATCCACGCGGCCGGATCGGACGTGCTGGCCAAGCTGGCCGCGCTCGCCACCGGCGATGAGCGCTCGCCGCTCTACGGCGCGGGCAATGCCGGGGTGGTGGCCCGCGGCGGGCGGCTGCTGCGCCGCGACGACGAGAGCCGCGGCGAGGCCTTCACCGACATCCTCGCCCGCGCGGACCTCGACAGCATCGAGGGAAGAGGCACCGGGGCGGGGGATCCCGGGCTGCGGGATTCCTACGCCATGCACGCCCACGGGGCGGTCTTCGCCGAGGTGAAGGTGGACCCCGATCTCGGGCAGATCCGCTGCACCCGCCTCGTCGGCGCCTTCGCGGCCGGGCGGATCATCAATCCGCGCCTCGTGCGCAGCCAGTATTACGGCGGCATGATCTGGGGCGTGTCCTTCGCGCTGCACGAGCAGGCGGTGACCGACCCGCGCTCGGGCCGGATCATGAACGCCAACCTCGCCGAGTACCACGTGCCGGTGAACGCCGACGTGCCCTCCCTCGACGCGATCCTGGTCGAGGAGGAGGACCCCCACGTCAACGCGCTCGGCATCAAGGGCGTGGGCGAGATCGGCGTCACGGGCACGGCGGGCGCCATCGCCAATGCCGTCTGGCACGCCACCGGCGTGCGGGTGCGGCAGTTCCCGATCACCCTCGACAGGCTGCTGTGAGGGGCGGCTACTCTGCCGCGCCCTGCAGGCGCCGCAGCAGCGCGGGCGTCGCGTAGCCGTCCGCCGGCAGGCCGGCGGCGATCTGGTAGCGGCGCACCGCCTCGCGCAGCTTCGGCCCCGCCCGGCCGTCGAAGGGGCCGGCATAGTGGCCGTGCGCCGCGAGGCCCTGCTGCAGCGCCTTGACGCCCGCCTGGTCGAGACGGGGCGCCGTCACCGGCCAGGGGGCGGACAGGGCCGGGGCGCCCGCGATGCGGTCGGCGAGATGGCCGACCGCCAGCGCGTAGGCGTCCGAGGTGTTGTAAGCGCGGATCGCCTCGAAGTTGTCGCCGATCAGGAAGACCGGCCCGCCTGCGCCGCCGGGCAGGAACAGGCTCGCCTCGCCGGTCCGCGGGAGGGCGGTGCCGTCCGTCCGCACCACCCCGCGGGCGGCGAAATCCGGGAAGGGGCCGCGGTAGCGCGACAGGTCGAAACCCGCCGGCAGGCGCACCTCCGCGCCCCAGGGCAATCCCGGCTGCCAGCCCGCCTGCCGCAGGAAGCTGGCGATCGAGGCGAGGGCGTCGGGCACCGAGGTCCAGATGTCGCGCCGTCCGTCGCGGTCGAAATCCACCGCCGCCCGCAGGTAGGCGGAGGGCAGGAACTGCGTCTGGCCCATCGCGCCGGCCCAGGAGCCGCGCAGCGTGTCGGGACTGGCCTCCCCCCGCTCCAGGATGGTGAGCGCGGAAAGGAGTTCGTCGCGAAACAGGGTGCCGCGGTGCCCGGCTTGCGCGAGGGTCGCCAGCGCCCGGACGACCGAAGTGCCGCCGGTTCCGCCGCCGAAATCGGATTCCATGCCCCAGAAGGCCAGGAGCACGGACGCGGGCACCCCGTAGGTCGCCTCGATGGCCGCGAGCGTCTCGGCCCGGCGCGCCGCCTCGGCCCGGCCGCGGGCGATCCGCCCGGCCGAGACGGCGCCCGCGAGATAGTCCCAGACCGGCCGGCCGAACTCGCCCTGGCGGCGGATCCGCGCGAGCACGGCGGGATCGGGACCCGGCACGTCCCGGAAGGCCGCGTCGAAGGTCGCGCGCGACACGCCGCGCTCGCGCGCCAGCGGCCACAGCCCCTCGATCCAGGCCCGGAACCCGTCCGGCTGCGCGGCCGCCCCTGAGAGCGCGGCGAGCAGCAGGAGCGGCGCGAGCAGGAGCCGGCGCATCGCCTCAGCGCTGGTTGCGCGTGGCGAGCGAGCCTTCCCAGGCGAGCGCCTGCGAGACGATGGCGCGCAGGTCGTCGTGCCTGGGCGTCCAGCCGAGGCCCCGGATGCGCTCCGCCTCGGCCACGATCCGCGACGGATCGCCGGGGCGGCGCGGCGAGAGGCGCACCTCGAAATCGCGGCCCGACACCTCCTTGACCACCTGGATCACCTCCAGCACCGAATAGCCCTGGCCGTAGCCGCAGTTGAGCGTCAGGCTCTCCCCGCCGCCGCGCAGGTGGTTGAGGGCGACCAGATGGGCATCGGCGAGGTCCGAGACCTGGATGTAATCGCGCAGGCACGAGCCGTCCGGGGTCGGATAGTCGGTGCCGAACACCTCCATGTGGCTGCGGGTGCCGAGCGCGGCCTGCGTCGCCACCTTGATGAGATGCGTGGCGTTCGGGGTGGACTGGCCGGAGCGCCCGCGCGGATCGGCGCCCGCGACGTTGAAGTAGCGCAGCACCACGGTGGCGAGACCGTGCGCGCGCGCCGCATCGGCCAGCATCCACTCGGTCATCAGCTTGGAGCGGCCGTAGGGGTTGATCGGGTTCGTCGGCAGATCCTCGGGCACCGGCACCACGGCGGGCTCGCCGTAGACCGCGGCGGTGGAGGAGAAGATCACGTGCCGCACGCCCTCGCGCACCGCGGTCTCGATGAGCGCGCGCGACTTGACGGTGTTGTTGAGGTAGTAGCCGAGCGGGTCGGTGACCGAGTCCGGCACCACGATCTTGGCCGCGAAATGGGCGATGGCGTCGACCTTGTGGCGGCGGATCGTCTCGGCGACGAGGGCTTGGTCGCCCATGTCGCCCTGCACCAGGGTGACCTCCGGCGGCAGCGCCCAGGCGAAGCCGGTGGAGAGATCGTCGATCACCACCACCTCGTCCTGGCCGGCATCGAGCAGCGCCAGAACCATGTGGCTGCCGATGTACCCGGCCCCACCCGTCACCAGTACCGCCATGCCCCGCTCCCGCGCTTGTGCGCTTCGATCACTAGCCGGCCTCGCTTCGGCGTCAATGACCTGTCCCGCTGCGCCGCGCCGGGGTATGGCTGGCGCAGTGCCGGGTCATCCCGTTCCCCCACTCGTTCCACCGGATCACGCACGATGAAGCCGATTCGCAAAGCCGTCCTGCCTGTCGCGGGCCTTGGCACCCGCTTCCTCCCGGCCACCAAGGCGGTGCCCAAGGAGATGCTGACGGTCGTGGACCGGCCGGTGGTGCAGCACGTGGTCGACGAGGCCCGGGAGGCCGGCATCGAGCACTTCATCTTCGTCACCGGCCGCGGCAAGGGCGTGATCGAGGACCATTTCGACATCGCCTACGAGCTCGACCGCACGCTTCAGGAGCGCGGCAAGCAGGCGGCCTACGAGGAGCTGAAGCGCGACCTGCCGCAGGCCGGGCAGACCAGCTTCACCCGCCAGCAGGCGCCGCTCGGACTCGGCCACGCGGTGTGGTGCGCGCGCGAGATCGTCGGCGACGAGCCCTTCGCGGTGATCCTGCCCGACATGCTGAGCCGGGGCAGCATGACGCAGATGCTGGCCGCCTACGAGCGCCACGGCGGCAACATCATCGCGGTGGAGGAGGTCGCCCCCGACCAGACCCACCAGTACGGCATCGTCAGCGTCGGCGAGGAGTACGGCGACACGTTCCAGATCACCGGGATGGTCGAGAAGCCGCCGAAAGGCACCGCGCCGTCGAACTTCATCATCTCCGGCCGCTACATCCTGCAGCCCGAGGTCTTCGCGATCCTGGAGAAGGGCGAGAAGGGCGCGGGCGGCGAGATCCAGCTCACCGACGCGATGAAGCGGCTGGCCGACACGCAGTCCTTCTACGGTATGCGCTACCGCGGCAAGACCTACGACACCGGCTCGAAGCTCGGCTTCCTCGTCGCCAACCTCGCCTACGCGCTGGAGCGCGACGACCTGCGCGACGACCTGAAGCGTGAAATTGCCGAGCTGATGCGCGGGGCGTGACGGTGGCATGCGCGCTGCGCGGGGCCCCGCGTTAAATTCTACTTGCGGTTTGTGCACTGCGCCTTAAATTGTGCATTGCGAGATCGCGATGGCGTCGCGGTCTCGCTGCCCTCCTTGGGCGTTTCCTCCCTAGACTTCGGGCCGTTCCTCGCGAACGGCCTTTTTTTTGGCCGAGCGCCGGGCCGCAGCCGAGGCTTCGCTCTCGAAGCCCGCCCGGTCATCCTGCCGCCCTGATTGCCCCGTCAACTGATCCGTGGCGCTCCCGAGCCCCAGGAAGCTGATGGCGAACGGTTCCGTGACCTTCTGGATCATCATCGGCGCCGTCTGCGCGGGCTTCGGCGCCCTGCACGGGTTCCTGTTCCAGGACGGGCCGTCGGTCATCGGCATGATCTATGGCGGCTGCATCGGCGTTCTCGCGATCGCGTATGAACGCGGCGTCTGCTTCGCCGGCTACCGCGAGCGGCTGCGACGCTTGCCGACCCTGGCCTACTTCGCCGCCGCCGAGACCAGCCTGCTGGTCGTGATCCTCGCCGCAAAACTCGTGACCGGCGCGGTGATGTGGACGCTCGGCGTCAGCGAGAAGACCCTGACGGAGGCCGTGACGCCCAAATGGTCCTCCATCCCGTACGCGATGGTGGTGTCGGCGCTGATCATCGCCGCCCTGCGCGTCCGCGACCTGATCGGCGGTGAGACCTTCATCAACCTCGTTCTCGGGCGCTACCACCGCCCGGTCAGCGAGGAGCGGGTGTTCCTGTTCCTCGATCTCGTCGGCTCGACCGCCTATGCGGAGAGGCACGGCGACCTGGCCGCGCAGGACCTGCTGAAAGCGGTCTTCGCGGCGATCGCCGAGCCGGTTCGCCGGCATCGCGGGCAGGTGGACGATTACGTCGGCGACCAAGTGATCATCTCCTGGCCGCTCGCGCGAGGTGTCGAGCAGGCCCGCTGCGTCGCCTGCGTCTTCGCCATCCGCCAGACGCTCATCCGCGACCGCAGGGCGTGGATCGCGCGCTTCGGCCTCGTGCCGGAGGTGCGCGCCGCCCTGCACGGCGGCAGCGTGGTCACGGCGGAAGTCGGCGTCGACCGGCATAAGATCGCGTATTTCGGCGACGTCATTAACGCCACGGCCCGACTGGAAGGCCTGTGCCGTGAGGCTGGGCGGTCCGTGCTGATCTCGGATGCGGTGCTGTCTCGCCTGCCCGCCCTGCCCGAGGGCATCGAGGCCGAAGCGCTCGGGCCGCAACGCCTGCGGGGCCGCAGCGGAATCATGACGGTTCACGCCCTCGCCGAGAGCCGCAGACTGCAGGCGGTCGGCGAGGCCGGCGGCCGCGCGGGAGCCGATCTCGACGACGGGCTGGCGATGCCGGGCTTGGCGGCGCGCGCCGGTTAACGGCGGCAGGCCCGCGCCGCCCGCACCCGCTTGCGCCACAATCCCGACGCTTACCTCGCTGCACTCGGGCAGCAGACAAGACAGCAAACTTTTACTGTCCTGGTCTTTTGCGCGATGCAGACGGCCTTGTTCCGCCGTCCCGGTTTGATTTATCCCCGCCGGCCGCGCGGCGGATGGACGATGTGGATGGCCTGTGCTTCACCCGACACTGGTCACGGTTCCTGGGCCGCGCGCCTTGACCCTTGAACAGAGGCCTGCAACACAAGCTGTGACGGTTCCCCTCGGGGATCAAAAGGGAACGCGGTGAGGGCTTGAGGCCCGAGGCCGCGGCTGCCCCCGCAACTGTAAGCGGCGAGCCCTCCACCACCGATGTCACTGGGTGCCTCACCCGGGAAGACGGTGGCGGGCCCTGACCCGTGAGCCAGGAGACCTGCCGTCAGCCGTGGTCACACGCGAAACGCGTCGGGCGGGGTGTCCTGACGGGTGTCGAAGCGGGCCATTGCGCCCGCCCGACCTTGCTCGCGGTGACGTGCCACTGCCGTTGCCCGAGACTCATCCGTGTTCTCGCTCTCCCCCCAGATTGTTGACCCATTCCGCTCAGGCGTGACGGCCGCGCTGCTCCTGTCGACCGCCGCGGCGATGCTCGTGCCCCTGCGTGCACAGGCCCAGGAGCAGGCAGCCGCATCCGGCGGGAGCGTGATGGCCCTCGACCAGATCACCGTCGCGGGCCGGGGGTCGGGCGTGAACCTGCTGGCGCCCACCCCCTACACGGCCGCGCCGACCGGGCTCAATCTCGCCACCCCGAACCGCAGCGGCAGCCGCCTCGACCTCTCGTCGCTCGAAACACCGGCCAGCATCGAGATCATCTCCGGGCAGAAGATCCGCGAGCGCGGGCAGGAGACGGTCCAGGAGGCCATCACCCAGAACGCCACCGGCATCACCACGCTCGGTGCACCCGGCAACGGCTTTGGCTCCTACACCTCCCGCGGCTTTGCCGGCGTCAACTCGGTGATGCAACTCTACGACGGCACCCGGCTCTATGTCGGGGCCGGCACCATCACCTATCCGTTCGACACCTGGAACGTCGATCGCATCGAGGTGCTGCGCGGTCCGGCCTCCGTGCTCTACGGTGACGGTGCCATCGGCGGCATCATCAACGTGGTGCCCAAGAAGCCGACCCTCGTGCCAGTCAATGCGGCCCGCGCCGCGCTGGGCTCGGACGGCATCAAGCGCCTCGCCTTCGACTCGGGCGGTCCGATCGGCGAAAGCCTGTTCTACCGCCTCAACGTGAGCGGCAACCAAGCCGACGGCTGGCTGCGGCAGAACGGCGGGTTCTCGAACCTCGCGATCTCCGGCGCGCTGCTGTTTCAGGCCACGCCCGACCTCGCCTTCACACTGTCGCACGATTACGGCTACCAGGAGCCGCTGCGCTACTTCGGCACGCCGCTGATCGGCGGGCGCATCGATCCGGGCACCCGGTTCAACAACTATACCGTCGACGACAGCCGGATCATCTTCAGGGACAACTGGACCCAGCTCAAGACCGAGTGGACCCCCAGCGCGGACGTCACCCTCCGCAACACCGCCTATCGTCTCACCTCGAACCGCCGCTGGCGCAACGCCGAGACCTATGCCTTCGTGCCGGCAACCGGCCTGATCCGGCGCTCCGACTACGTCGAGATCTTCCACGACCAGGAGCAGATCGGCAATCGCCTCGATGCGACGGTCCAGGGCAGCCTATTCGGGTTCAGGGACGAGTTCGTGGTTGGCTTCGACGTCAACCATATCGACTTCCTGCACACCAACAATTCGCCTTACGGCGGCGTCAGCACCGTCGATCCCTACGTCTTCTTGCCCGGCAACTTCCTGCGGGTGAACGGAACCAGCCCCGGCTACGCCACGACCTCCGACCAGTACTCGCTGTTCGCGGAGGACCGGCTGATCGTCACGGATCAGCTCTCGCTCATCGCGGGCGTGCGCTACGATGCGCCGACCGTCCGCCGGGAGGATCTGCGCAATCCGGCCAACAGCTTCACCAAGGACTTCAGCGCGGTCAGCTACCGCTTCGGGGCCGTCTTCAACCCGACGCCAGACACGTCGCTCTACGCGAGCTACGCCACGGCGGTCGATCCGGTGAACTCGCTGATCACGCTGTCGCTGGCGCAGAAGGACTTCGAACTCTCGACCGGCGAGCAGGTCGAGGTCGGCTACAAGCAGGTGTTCTGGGGCGGCCGGGGTGAGTTCACGCTCGCCGGCTACCGGATCCGGAAGGACAACCTGCTCACCGTCGATCCGCAGCGCCCGACCGTGGCGATCCAGGTCGGCAGCCAGTCCTCGCACGGGGTCGAGGCCTTCGTCTCGCTCGGTCTGTGGGAGGACTGGCGCATCGAGGGCAACCTCGCCCTGCTGCACGCGCAGTACGACGACTTCCAGCAGGCCGTCGGCGGCGTCGCCGTCAACTTCGCGGGCAAGCAGCCGATCAACGTGCCGGAGCGCGTGGCCAATCTCTGGCTGTCCTGGGCCTTCGCACCGCGCTGGGAGGCCCGAGTCGGCGTGCAGTTCGTCGGTGAGACCTACAGCGACTTCGCCAACACCGTGCGGCGTCCGTCCTACGAGGTGGTGAACGCGAGCCTCGACTACCGCGTCACCGAGACCTCGCGCTTCAGCGTCCGGGTCTACAACCTGCTCGACAGGGTCTACCCGGTGACGGGCGGGTCCACCTACTGGCTGCTGGGCCGCCCTCGCTCGGTCGAGGTGGCCTACACCACCGCGTTCTGAGCCGCGATGCGCCCGCTCGTGAAGCGCCTGAGGCGGTGGCTGTATCTCGGCCACCGCTGGCTCGGGATCGCGACCTGCCTGCTGTTCGTGATCTGGTTCGTCTCCGGCGTGGTGATGATGTATGTCGGCTTCCCGAGCCTGACGGAGGCGGAGCGGCGCGCAGCTCTGCCGGGGCTCGCCTGGGAGCGTGTCACCCTCTCTCCCGAGGCAGCGCTCGGCGCGGCCGGGCAGCACCGCTTTCCGCGAGAGCTGCGCCTCTCGATGCTCGACCGGGAACCGGTCTACCGGATCGTGGCCTGGAACGGCGGCCAGCACACCATCTCGGCGGCCGATGGCCGGCCGATCGATGGCGTCGACGCGACGACGGCGCTCGCCGTCGCCGCACGGGATCCCCGGGCGGTGCAGCCCCGGGGTCTCGGCACGATCGAGCGCGACCAATGGTCGGTGACGGCGCGCTACGACCGGCTGCGGCCGTTCCACCTCGTGGCCTTGGGCGACCGGGACGGGACGCGGCTCTACGTGTCCGCGCGGACGGGCCAGATCGCCCTCGACACCTCCGCGACGGAGCGGTTCTGGAACTGGCTCGGCGCCATCCCGCACTGGATCTACCTCACGCCGCTGCGGGCGCAGGCGGCTTTGTGGCGGGACGTGGTGCTCTGGGTCTCCGGGTTCGCCGCTGTCGGGGCGCTCACCGGATTGTGGGTCGGGCTGCTGCGGGTGCGGGTGCGCCGGCGCTACGCGTCGGGGTCGATCTCTCCCTACCGCGGCTGGGCCGCATGGCATCATCTCGGCGGGCTGGTGGGCGGCCTGACGCTCGTGACCTTCATCGCCAGCGGCTGGCTGTCGATGAACCCGAATCAATGGTTCGGCCCGCGCGCGCCCACGCAGGCGATGCTGGAGCGCTACGCGGGGGTGGTCGAGCCCCGCTCCGGCCTGGATCTCGATCGCATCCGCGCCGCCGCTTGCGCCGACCCGACCGAGGTGCGCTTCAGCTGGCTGGCGGGGGAGCCGCGCGCGATCCTCACCTGCCGGGAGGGACCCCCAGTGGTCTGCTGTGCGCCGGACGGGGAGGGGGGCAGGATCGTGGAAGCGGCACGACGGCTGCTGCCGGAGGCGGCGCTCACCAGGGCGGTGCTGCTGACCGGGGAGGACGCCTACTGGTACTCGCATCACCAGCAGCGCCGCCTTCCGGTGCTGCGCGTGACGTTCGACGATCCCGACGCGACGTGGTTCCACGTCGATCCCGCCACCGGAGAGATCCTCGGGCGGGTGGATCGCTCCTCACGCGCCTACCGGTGGCTGTTCCACGCGCAGCACAGCTTCGACTTCCTGTTTCTGCTACAGCGGCGACCGGCCTGGGACGCGGTGGTCTGGCTCCTGTCGGCCGCCGGCCTGATCATCTCGGTGTCCGGGGTCGTGATCGGCTGGCGGCGGCTGCGCTGACGCCCGGCCGCGACCAAGGCCGGGAGCGGCGTCCGATCGTCACGCGATCGGACGCCGGCGCGCGCATCAGTGGCTGCCGCCGAGATAGGCCGCGCGCACCGCCGGATCGTTGCGCAGCTGGGCGGCCGGGCCCTGGAAGCGGATGCGGCCGTTCTCCAGCACGTAGGCGTGGTCGGCGACGCCGAGGGCCGCCATGGCGAACTGCTCGACGAGCAGCATCGTCACCGCCTCCTCCTTCAGCCGGCGGATGGTGCGGAAGACCTCCTCCACCAGCTTCGGCGCGAGCCCCATCGAGGGTTCGTCGAGGAGCAGGATCTCCGGACGCAGCATCAGCGCACGGCCCATCGCCAGCATCTGCTGCTCGCCGCCCGAGAGGGTGCCGGCGAGCTGCGCACGCCGCTCCTTGAGGCGCGGGAAGAGTTCGTAGACGCGCTCGCGGTCGGCCGAGACGTCGCCCTTGGGGCGCGAGCCGGTGAGCCGCGGGAAGGCGCCGAGCGTCAGGTTGTCCTCGACGGTGAGCGTCGGAAACACCCGGCGCCCCTCGGGCGAGTGGGCGAGCCCGGTGCGGGCGACCTCGTGGCTGTCGAGACCGGCGATCTCGCGGCCGTTGAGGCGGATCGAGCCGGCCTTCGGCTTGATCATCCCCGAGAGCGCCCGCATCGTCGTGGTTTTGCCGGCGCCGTTCGAGCCGATCAGGGTGACGACCTGCCCCTTCGGCACCGCGAAGGTGAGGCCGTGCAGCACCTCGACCTGGCCGTAGCCGGCGGCCAATCCGGTGACGTCGAGCATCGGGCTACTCCGCGGCGTCGGCAACCGGGCTGCCGAGATAGGCTTCGATGACCTTGGGGTCGGCCTGGACCTCGCGGGCGCTGCCCTCCGCGATCTTGTGGCCGAAATCGAGCACGCTGACGCGATCGCACAGCCCCATCACCACGTCCATGTGGTGCTCGATCAGGATGACGGTGATGCCCGCATCCCGGATCTTGCGGATGATGGTGATGAGCTCCGCGATGTCGGGGGCGGTGAGGCCCGCCGCCGGCTCGTCGAGGAGCAGGAGCACCGGGTCGAGCGCGAGCGCGCGGCCGATCTCCAGCAGGCGCTGCTTGCCGTAGGGCAGGTTGCGCGCCTCGACCTGCGCGAGGCTGCCGAGGCCCACGAAGTCGAGGATCGCCATGGCGCGGGCGCGGGCCTCGCGCTCCTCGCGCCGCCGCCGCGGCGTGCCGAGGATCGCGTCGAAGATCGTGCCGTGGAAGGCGTGGTGGAGCCCGACGAGCACGTTCTCCAGCGCGGTCATCTCCCGGAAGAGCTGCACGTTCTGGAAGGTGCGGGCCACGCCCGAGAGCGCGATGTCGGAGGGGGTGAGGCCATCGAGGCGCTTGCCGGAGCCTGCCCCCGCCGCGAGCGTCACGCCGCCGTCGGTGGGTTTGTAGATGCCCGTGAGTACGTTCATCATCGTGCTCTTGCCCGAGCCGTTCGGCCCGATCAGGCCGTGGATCGTGCCCGGGCGCACGTCGAGGTTCACGCCCGCCAGCGCCTTGAGGCCGCCGAACTGCATCACCGCGCCCTCGACCTTGAGGAGCGGATCGGCGCCCGCGCGCCCGCCCTGCTGGATCAGCGCCTCGCCCGAGGAGGACAGCGCCGTGCCCTCGCCCGTATGAGCCGGGCGCAGGAAGGGCAGCTTCTCGCGGATGTAACCGACGATGCCCTCCGGCAGGTAGTAGACCACGAACAGGATCATCAGCCCGAAGACGGTGAGACGGAAATCCGTCACCGACTGCATGGCCAGCGTCGCCGGGAAGAAGGCGATGCAGAGCAGCGCCGGGATCAGGATGGCGGTGCGGTTCTCCTGCCGGCGCAGGAAGGCCGCCGCCAGGATCACCAGCGCCACCGCCGCGATGATTCCCGCCATGATGCGCACGAGCGCGATGTCGGCCAGGATGTTCGGCATCATCACGATGATGGCCGCCCCGATCAGCGGGCCGGCGCGCGACTTGCGCCCGCCCATCGTGACGGCGAGCAGGAACAGCACCGTGAGTTCGAAGCCGTAGGAGTTCGGGGCGACGTAGCGCTCCGACCACGCGAACAGCGCACCCGCGAGGCCCGCGAGGGCAGCCGAGACCACGAAGGCGTAGACCTTGTAGCGGTAGACGCTGACGCCCATGCAGTCGCAGGCGATGGGCGAGTCGCGCAGCGCCTCGAAGGCGCGCCCGAACGGCGAGCGCACGATCCGGTTCACCACCACGATGGTGAGCAGCAGGCAGAGGCAGACGAGATAGTAGAATTCGAGCTTGCGCCCCGCCGCGCCCCAGGGGGCCTGCATGCCGAGGAGGGAGAAGTCGATGACCCGGGCCGGCGGCAGGGTGATGCCGAGCGGGCCGTTCGTCAGCGGCGTCATCTCGTTGATGAAGATCTGGATGATCGTGCCGAAGGCGAGCGTCACCATCGCGAGGTACGGGCCGCTCACCCGCAGCGCCGGGATGGCGAGGAGCAGGCCGAAGCCCGCCGTGACGCCGATGCCGGCCAGGATGCCCCACCACAGGCCGAGCTTGAAATGCAGGAACAGCACCGCCGCCGAGTAGGCGCCGACCCCGAACAGGCCCGCATGCCCGAGGCTCACCTGGCCCGTATAGCCGACCACGATGTCGAGGCCGAGGATCAGGATCGCGTAGATCGCGATCACCATCAGGAGGTGGACGTAGTACTGGCTCGTGACGACGAGGGGGAACGCCGCCAGGAACAGGACCAGGAGGGCCGCGCCGATCAGGCCGGTGAAGCGACCGAGCCCGGCCGCCGCCGGGGCGGCGGGCGGGACGGTCTCGCGGGCGAGCGCTTGGGCGGACTGCGCCATGATGAGGAAACCCTGAGGCAGAGTGGAGCGGGACGAGGGCGCGTGGCCCCCATCAGACCTTCTTGATCACGGCCTTGCCGAACAGGCCCACCGGCCTGACCGCGAGAACGAGGAGGAGCAGGATCAGCCCCGGCACGTCCTTGTAGCCGGTCGAGATGTAGAAGCCGGTCAGCGTCTCGACGATGCCGAGGATCAGGCCGCCCACGATGACGCCGAGGCCCGATTCGAGGCCGCCGATGATCGCCACCGCGAAGGCCTTCAGCGCCAGCACGGCGCCCATCGTGGCGCCCGTGAGCGTCACGGGGGCGACCAGCACGCCCGCGAAGGCCGCCGTCATGGCGCTGATCGAGTAGGACAGGGTGATGACCTTGCGGGTGTTGATGCCCATCAGGCCGGCCGCGTCGATGTCGTTCGAGGTGGCGACCACCGCTTTGCCCCAGATCGACTTGCGGTTGAAGAGCTCGACCGCGAGCATCATCAGGAGCGCGCCGGCGACGATCAAGAGCTCCATCGGCAGCACGCGGATGCCCTCGAAGCTCAGGGCGGTCTCGGGCAGCGGCGAGGGGAACTTGAGGTCGTCACGGCCCCAGATGTTCTCGGCGACGTTGCGGAAGATGATGCCGAGCGCGATGGTGGCCATGATCCACCCGTACTCGGACTTGATCTTCACTGCCGGGCGCACGCCGAGCCGCTCGACCACCGCGCCGAGGGCGAAGCCGAAGATCAGCACCAGCGGCAGCATCAGCCAGTAGCCGGTGAAGGGCACCAGCGTGAGGCCGAACAGCGCGCCGAGCGCCAGCGCCTCGCCCTGTCCGAAATTCAGGGTCTTCGAGGTGGCGAAGGTGAGCTGGTAGCCGAACGCGATGGCGGCATAGATCATGCCGACCGCGACGCCGCTCGCCACGAGTTGCAGGAAGATGGTCATCGAGGGGACCCAGGGGGCGGCCGTGGATGGGACAAGGCCCGCGCGGGGGCCGCGCGGGCTTCGGGCTCAGGCAGGGAACCCGGGCCGCGGGCCCGGGCGCGAGGCGTCAGTTCGACGCCTTCTCCTTCACGCGGATGACGCCGGCATTCTTGGCGTCCTCTTCCTTGGCGTAGACGATCCGGCCGTCCTGCACCTTGCCGAACACCACCATGTTGCGGGTGATGGCGTTGTGGTCGGTCTTGGTGAAGGGCTTGTCGTAGGTCGTCACCACGCCTTCGACCTTCTCCTTGAGGTCTTCGAGCGCCGCGCGGATCTTCGGCCCGCTGGTGCTGCCGGCCTGCTGGATCGCCGCCGCCAGGAGGTAGACCGAGTCGTAGCCCTGCGCGCCGGCCACCGGGGTCGGGATCTTGTTGACCTTGAAGGTCGAGTAGTAGCCTTCGAGGAACGCCTTGCGCCGGGGCAGGGTCTGGTCCTCGATGAAGGTCTGGGGCATCGTCACGCCGTTGCCGTTGGCGCCCGCGATATCGATGAAGCTCTGCATCGAGGCCGGCCACGAGGTGATCATCGGCACCTTCCAGCCGAGCTTGGCCATGCCGTTGGCGATCTGTCCGAGTTCCGGCCCGATGCCGTAGGCCAGGATCACGTCCGCACCCGCCGCCTGCGACTTCAACAGCTGGGCCGTCATGTCGACGTCCTTGATGTTGAACTTCTCGACCGCGACCGGGGTCACGCCCTTGGCCTTGAGGTACTTCTCGAGGTCCTCACGGCCGAGCTGGCCGTAATTGGTCGAATCCGCCAGGATGGCGATCTTCTTGAAGCCGCGGGCGATCGCCTCGTCGGCCATCATCCCGGCCTGCAGCACGTCGTAGGCCGAGGTGCGGAAGACGTAGTTGGCGTCGTAGTCCGGCGGATTGAACTGATTGGTGATGATCGTGCCGGTGGCCACGTTGTTGATCACCGGGATCTCGGCTTCCTGGTAGAAGCGCTGGGCGGCAAGCGCCACGCCGGTGTTGATGAAGCCGAGGGTCGCGACGACCTTCTCCTTGTTGATCAGCTCCTGCGCGACCTGGGCGCCGACCTCGTTCTTCGCCTCGTCGTCACGCTCGACGATCTGGAGCTGACGGCCCAGAACGCCGCCCTTCTTGTTGATCTCCGCCACCGCGAGGCGCACGCCGTCGCGCATCGACACGCCCATCGAGGACGAACCGCCGGTGAACGGGCCGGACACGCCGATCTTGATCGGGTCGGCCGCCTGGGCGCTGCCGGCGAGCGCGGTCGCACAGACGAGCGCCGCCGCAAGGGCGGTGAAGGGCAATCGCATCGGTGTCTCCTCCGAGATCGTTTCTTCTGCCGACCCGCATGGATCGGCCTAGGAGCGGCGGATGAAACCCAAGCCGCCCGCCCTTGTCGAGCGCGTCTTTAGATCTAGAGGGATGGGGATGACAAGCGCCTCGGCGCCCGGTCGCCGCCGGGAGGTGCTTTGGGAAGTTCGGCGGTGCCGCCGCTTCTACGCTGGGGAAGCCGCGAACCGGTCGCTTCGTCTGACGGTTCTTACGCCTGAGCGCCCGCGCCTGATGCGCGCGACCAGCACGAGCCCTCCGCGGGCCCCGTCCGGAGCCTGACTCCCAACGGGTCCGTCGGGAGTGCCCGGAGAGGCCAGCGGCGTCGCCGCCGGCGACCCGGCTACTTCGCCTCGTCCTTGCCCGGGACCGGGGTGATGCCGCCGATGACGCGCACCGGACGGTTGCCGTCGGGGGGCGACTTCCAGCCCGCATCCACCGGCTTGGCGGCCGGGGGCGGGCTCGCGGCCGCGACGGCCTCGGCAGGCTTCGGCGCGGGGTTGGGCTCCGGCGCCGGGGCGGCGGGCTTCGGCTCGATCAGGGCGGCCGGGCTCTCGACGGGCTTGGCCGGCTTGGCGACCTTGCGCGGCGTCTCCGGACGGCGGGCGCCGCGCGCCTCGGGGCTGTCCGGGTTCAGGCCGAGCGGATTGGCGCCCTGCCCAGACGGGGCCGCGGGCGCGGAGGGAGGCGCGGGAGCGACGCGCGACACGTCCGGCCGGTCGGACGGCAGCAGACCCGGCCGGGTCGCGACGCGCCGCTCCTCCATGGGCACCTCGCGGCCGTAGGTCATGTCGCCCCGATAGGGCGAGCGCAGCGCGGGGTCCCGGATCGGCTCGGAGGCGGGCGGCACGCGCACATCCGCCTCGGTCCAGCCGTAGCCGGGACGGCGGCCGCCTGGGATCACCCCCGGGGGCAAGAGCGGCGCCTCGATGCGCTCGCGGTCGAGCAGCCGGCCGCTGCGGGCATCCACCACCAGCCGCACCCGGTTGCCCCAGGGGCTGTCGGCGTCGAGCGTGTAGACCTCGCCGTCGAAACGGGGATGCGAGAAGGCCCGGTAGCCGTCGCGGCTGAGGCGCCCGAGCACGGCGCGCGGCGCGAGCACGGCGTCGACCTCCTCGACCCCGTAGAACCCCTGCGCGCGGACCGAAGTCGCGGCGCCGAGGGCGTTCAGGAGACCCGTGAAGGCGAGCGCGGCCGCGAGGGCCGCGCTCCGAGTAGACCGCAGAGCGATCATGTCCCGCATTCCCTTGGTTTCGGGGTCGACGGGTTATCCCCGCATTCCCCTTGTGCTCGGACGGGCGAGTTAGACCCGCGGAATGGGGCGGGAATGCGGGGATCTGCGACGGGTGCCGCTTTCGGGAGGCCTCGTCGGTTCGGCTGATGCGGGTTCCGGACGCGACCGTCGCGCGCTACGGACTGCCGCAGGACCGCACGCCCCTGCGGCGCGCGCCAGAGCGAGATTCAGGCGCTGTCCCGGGCCAGCGCCAGGAGGGCGTCCACCTCCGCCTCGGGCGTCGAGAACGCGGTGATCAGGCGCACCAGCACCTCGTCCTCCCCCACGCTCTCCCCGGGGGCCAGGCTCTCCGTGGGCCAGTCGTAAAAGACGGCGCCCCCCGCCCGCAGCCCGCGCGCGAGGCGCACGGGCAGGATCGGGAACACCTCGTTCGCCTCCACGGGCCAGGCGAGCCGCACCCCGGCGACCGCCCGCAGGCCGCGGGCGAGGCGGTCCGCCAGGCGGTTGGCGTGGCTGGCGTTGGCGAGCCAGTGATCGTCCGCCAGGTAGGCGTGGAGCTGGGCGGCGAGGAGCCGTCCCTTCGACAGCAGGTGCCCGGCGCGTTTGCGGCGATAGGCGATCGAATCCGCGAGGTCCGGCCGGAAGACCACGATCGCCTCGGCGGCGAGCGCCCCGTTCTTGCTCGCCCCGAAGGACAGGACGTCGACGCCCGCCCGCCACGTGATCTCGGCCGGGCGGCAGCCGAGCCTCGCGACGGCGTTGGCGAGGCGTGCCCCATCCATGTGCACCGTCAGGCCGTGCCGGCGGGCGATGCCGGACAGGCGCGCCACCGCCTCCGGCGCGTAGACGAGGCCGGCCTCGCTGGCCTGCGACAGCGAGAGGGCGTGGGCCGGCATCCGGTGCACCGAGCGGGGCAGGCGCGCGAGTGCGGCTTCGAGCGCCCCGGGGTCGATCCGAGCGCCCGTGCCGGGCAGGTGGGCGAGCTTGGCGCCGTGGGTGAAGAATTCCGGCGCGCCGCACTCGTCGGTGGTGACATGCGCCTGCGCGTGACAGAGGCAGAGCCCGTAGGGCGGCACCATCGCGGCGAGGGCGAGCGCATTGGCCGCCGTGCCGGTGGCGACGGGATACACCGCGAGTTCGGGATGCTCGAACACCTCGCGGAAACGGGCCGTGAGGCTCGCCGTCAGCGGATCCTCGCCGTAGGCGGGCATCGCGCCCGCATTCGCCTGCACCAGCGCATCGAGGATGGGGGCGCTCGCGCCGGTCACGTTGTCGCTCGCGAAGTTCATGCACTCTCCCTCTCGGGCCGTGGCGTCGGATCGTCGTCATGGCAGGTCCGGTCAGGTCATGGCAGGCCGGTGCGGTCACGACCCGGCGGCGGAATCATGGCGGCCATGCGTGAGGAGGCGAATGCTGCGCCGGGCCGCGCCGCCGTGGTCGTTCGTTGCGGCGCCGCGCCGCAATGCGCAAGAAAAGCACAATCCGCGGGCCGCTCGGCTCTTGCTGGAGCGATTGAAATCTGGCAGCTTCCAGACTTAGGACAGCAGGGCTGTCCCATTTTCCGGATCCCCGCATCCGGATCGCGAAGGGCGCTGGCTTGTGGCTTGCACGACGGCCAAACGAGATACGACATGCATCGCCGGCAAGGCGATGCGGGTGCGCGCCGGCTGACAAGGCCGCCGGGTGCCCGCGAGGTGCGGGCGCTCCCTGACGCGAGACGCGACCGGACCTCCAGACAAGAGACGAGACGGCAGACCCGCCCGGGTCCGGCCGTACCTGCCCGCCTCCCGGCCCCGCCGGGCTTCGGCGGATCACCGGACCAGCGGCACGCCCGGACGGGCGGAGGCGTTGCCATCGAGCGCGCGTCTGCGGGCACAAGCCCGAAGCGGGCGCAAGCCCGCCTGCGGGCCTGAAGGAGACATGAGACGATGAGCGGCCTGGACAAGACCCAGCACTCGCCCCGCGGCCAGGCAGCGCCGGCCCTCGTCGTGCGCGACCCGGCGCTGCCGGCGGCGCAGGGCCTGTACGACCCGGCCCGCGAGAAGGACGCCTGCGGCGTCGGTTTCGTCGCCGACATGCACAACCGCCGCAGCCACGCCATCGTACAGCAGGGCCTGCAGATCCTGAAGAACCTCGACCACCGCGGGGCGGTGGGCGCCGATCCCAAGATGGGCGACGGCTGCGGCATCCTCGTGCAGATCCCGCACGAGTTCTTCGCCGCGGAAGCCGCGCGGCTCGGCATCGACCTGCCGGAGGCCGGCCAGTACGGCGTCGGCCAGCTCTACATGCCGCGCGACGAGGCGGGCTTCGAACAGGTCGTCGGCATCGTCGAGAAGGTAATCGGCGACGAGGGCCTGACGCTGCTCGGCTGGCGCGACGTCCCGGTGGACGGCAGCGACCTCGGCGAGAGCGTGCGGGCGAGCGAGCCGCGCCACCGGCAGGTCTTCATCGGCCGGCCCGCGTCGAGCCCCGATCAGGACAGCTTCGACCGCAGGCTCTATCTCTGCCGCAAGGTCATCTCGAACTCGGCCTACGACCTGAAGGATCCCAAGCTCAAGGAGTTCTACCCGGTCTCGCTGTCCTCGCGCACCATCGTCTACAAGGGCATGGTGCTGGTGCATCAGCTCGGCGAGTACTACCTCGACCTGAAGGACGAGCGCTTCGCCTCGGCCCTCGCCCTGGTGCACCAGCGCTTCGCCACCAACACCTTCCCGACCTGGCGCCTGTCGCACCCCTACCGGATGGTGGCGCATAACGGCGAGATCAACACGCTGCGCGGCAACGTCAACTGGATGGCGGCGCGCCAGGCGAGCGTCGATTCGGAGCTGTTCGGCAACGACATCTCGAAGCTCTGGCCGATCTCCTACGAGGGCCAGTCCGACACCGCCTGCTTCGACAACGCCCTCGAGTTCCTCGTGCAGGGCGGCTACCCGCTCGCGCACGCGATGATGATGCTGATCCCCGAGGCCTGGGCCGGCAACCCGCTGATGAGCGAGGAGCGGCGCGCCTTCTACGAGTACCACGCCGCCCTGATGGAGCCGTGGGACGGGCCCGCCGCGGTTGCCTTCACGGACGGCCGCCAGATCGGCGCGACCCTGGACCGCAACGGCCTGCGGCCGGCGCGCTACGTCGTGACCCGCGACGGCCTCGTGGTGCTCGCCTCCGAGATGGGCGTGCTGCCGATCCGCGACGAGGACATCGTCGAATCCTGGCGCCTGCAGCCGGGCCGGATGCTGCTCATCGACCTCGAGAAGGGCCGGATCGTCTCCGACGAGGAGATCAAGAGCGAACTCGCCGCCGCCAACCCCTACAAGGATTGGCTGAAGCGGACCCAGATCGTGCTGGAGGACCTGCGCCCGGTGCAGCCGCGCGAATCGCGCACCGACGTCTCGCTCCTCGATCGCCAGCAGGCCTTCGGCTACACGCAGGAGGACCTGAAGCTCCTGATGCAGCCGATGGCCGTCACCGGCCAGGAGGCGGTGGGCTCGATGGGCTCGGACACGCCGCTCTCGGCGCTCTCCGACAAGCCCAAGCTCCTCTACACCTACTTCAAGCAGAACTTCGCGCAGGTGACGAACCCGCCGATCGATCCGATCCGCGAGGAGGCCGTGATGAGCCTCGTCTCGTTCATCGGGCCGCGGCCGAACATCCTCGACCTCGAGGGCACCTCGCGCAAGAAGCGCCTGGAGGTGCGCCAGCCGATCCTGACCAACGCGGACCTCGAGAAGATCCGCTGCATCGGGCACTTCGAGGATCGCTTCGACACCAAGACCCTCGACATCACCTATCCGTCCGAACTCGGCGCCGCCGGCATGGACGGGGCGGTGGACCGGCTCTGCGACCGCGCCGAGGCGGCGGTGCGCGGCGGCTACAACATCATCGTGCTCTCCGACCGCGCGGTCGGGCCGGACCGGGTGCCGATCCCGGCGCTGCTGGCCACCGCCTCCGTGCACAACTACCTGATCCGCAAGGGCCTGCGCACGTCGGTCGGCCTCGTGATCGAATCGGGCGAGCCGCGCGAGGTGCATCACTTCGCGTGTCTGGCCGGATACGGCGCCGAGGCGATCAACCCCTACCTCGCCTTCGAGACCCTGCTCGCCATGAAGGACGAGCTGCCGCCGGACGTCTCCGAGGACGAGATCGTCACCCGCTACATCAAGTCGATCGACAAGGGGCTGCTCAAGGTGATGTCCAAGATGGGCATCTCCACCTACCAGTCCTATTGCGGCGCGCAGATCTTCGACGCGGTCGGCCTCAACTCGTCCTTCGTCGAGCGCGACTTCTTCGGTACGGCGACGACGATCGAGGGCATCGGCATGGCCGAAGTGGCGGAGGAGACGATCCGCCGCCATCAGGACGCCTTCGGCGACGCGCCGGTGTACCGCAGCGCCCTCGATGTCGGCGGCGAATACGCCTACCGCCTGCGCGGCGAGGCCCATACCTGGACGCCCGACACGGTGGCGACGCTCCAGCACGCGGTGCGCCTGAAGCTGCCCGAGCGCTACCGCGAGTTCGCGCGCCTCGTGAACGAGCAGGAGAACCACCTCAAGACCATCCGGGGCCTGTTCCGGATCAAGAGCGCGGCCGAGATCGGCCGCGCGCCGGTGGACATCGATGCCGTCGAGCCGGCCGCCGAGATCGTCAGGCGCTTCGCCACGGGCGCGATGTCGTACGGCTCGATCTCGAAGGAGGCGCACGAGACGCTGGCGATCGCCCTCAACTCCTTCGGCGGGCGCTCGAACTCGGGGGAGGGCGGCGAGGAGCGCGAGCGCTACCGCCCGCTGCCGGACGGCCGCTCGCGCCGCTCGGCGATCAAGCAGGTGGCCTCCGGCCGCTTCGGCGTGACCACCGAGTACCTCGTCAACGCCGACATGATGCAGATCAAGGTGGCGCAGGGCGCCAAGCCCGGCGAGGGCGGCCAGCTGCCCGGCCACAAGGTCGACGCCAAGATCGCGAAGGTGCGGCACTCGACGCCCGGCGTCGGCCTGATCTCGCCGCCGCCCCACCACGACATCTACTCGATCGAGGATCTGGCCCAGCTGATCTTCGACCTCAAGAACGTGAACCCGGCCGCCGAGGTCTCGGTGAAGCTCGTCTCGGAGGTCGGCGTCGGCACGGTGGCGGCCGGCGTCGCCAAGGCGCGCGCCGACCACATCACGATCTCGGGCTACGACGGCGGCACCGGGGCGGCGCCGCTCACCTCGATCAAGCACGCGGGCGGTCCCTGGGAGACGGGTCTCGCCGAGACGCAGCAGACCCTCGTCCTCAACCACCTGCGCGGCCGCGTAGCCCTGCAGGCGGATGGCGGCATCCGCACGGGCCGGGACGTGCTGATCGCCGCCCTGCTCGGGGCCGACCAGTTCGGCTTCTCGACCGCGCCGCTCATCGCGGCGGGCTGCATCATGATGCGCAAGTGCCACCTCAACACCTGCCCGGTCGGCGTCGCCACCCAGGACCCGGTGCTGCGCAAGCGCTTCAAGGGCACGCCCGAGCACGTCATCAACTACTTCTTCTTCGTGGCCGAGGAGGTCCGCGAGCTGATGGCCGAGATGGGCGTGACGCGGATCGACGACCTGATCGGGCGCTCGGACTACCTCGACAAGCTCGCGGCCATCTCGCACTGGAAGGCCAAGGGCCTCGACTTCACCAAGCTGTTCCACAAGCCCGAGGTGCCCGCGCACGTCGCGATCCGCCACGTGGAGACGCAGCAGCACCCGATCGACACCGTCCTCGACCGCCGCCTGATCGCGGCACTCAAGGACGCCATCGCCTCGGGCGAACCGGCCAGCGTCTCGGACGTGATCCGCAACTCCGACCGGGCCGCGGGCGCGATGCTGTCGGGCGAGGTCGCCAAGGCGCACGGGCACGAGGGTCTTCCCGACGACACGCTCACGGTGCACCTCACCGGCACCGCCGGCCAGAGCTTCGGCGCGTGGCTCGCCGCGGGCGTGACGCTCATCCTCGAAGGCCACGGCAACGACTACGTCGGCAAGGGCCTGTCGGGCGGCAAGCTGATCCTGCGGCCCTCCGAGGCCCTGGGCTCGCCGGCCGAGCGCACCATCATGGTGGGCAACACCGTGCTGTACGGCGCGATCGCGGGCGAGGCCTACATCCGGGGCGCCGCGGGCGAGCGCTTCGCGGTGCGCAATTCCGGCGCCATCGCGGTGGTCGAGGGCATGGGCGACCACGGCTGCGAGTACATGACCGGGGGCGTCGTGGTGTCGATTGGCGAGACCGGGCGCAACTTCGCGGCCGGCATGTCGGGCGGCATCGCCTACGTGCTCGACGAGGACGGCACGTTCGCCAAGCGCTGCAACCTGTCGATGGTCGATCTCGAACCCGTCGAGGAGGAGGATGAGTTCATGCGCCGCTTCCACCAGGACGGCGACCTGGAAACCAAGGGGCGCATCGACATCCTGGCCAACATGTCGGGGCACGACGAGGAGCGCCTCGTCGGCCTGATCAACAACCACCTCAAGTACACCGGCTCGGTGCGCGCCAAGGCGATCATCGACAACTGGGACATCTACCGCACCAAGTTCGTGAAGGTGATGCCGGTCGAGTACCGGCGGGCCCTGCGCGAGATGGAGCGGGCCAGGATGCCGGTGGCGGCGGAGTAGGCTCCGACAAGGGCCGGTGCCCGGATTCCCTCCCTCGCACGGAAGGGGGAATCCGCGGCTTTCCATGGAGCGGACCGCATTTCACTGAGGGGGCGCAGCGGTGAAGATCTTCGGGGACGACAAGTCGGGCAACTGCCTGAAGGTTCGTTACGTCGCCGATCACCTCGGCGTCCCCTACGCGTGGATCCCCGTCGACATCATGAAGGGCGAGACCCGCACGCCCGAGTTCCTCGCCCGCTTTCCCGTCGGGCAGGTCCCGGGCGTGGAATTCGCGGACGGGCGCTGCCTGTCGCAATCGAACGCGATCATCCGCCACCTCGCCCGCGGCAGTGCGCTCCTGCCCGAGGATCCTTGGCAGCAGGCCAAGATCGACGAGTGGCTGTTCTGGGAGCAGTACAACCACGAGCCGACGATCGCGGTCTGCCGGTTCCACATGCGCTACCGGGGCGAGCCCGCCGAGACCCGCGATCCGCGGAAGGTGGCGGGCGGAGAGGCGGCCCTCGACCTGATGGAGCGACGCTTGGTCGCCGCGGATTGGTTCGTGGGGGACGCGATCACCATCGCGGACGTGGCCCTGTTCGCCTATACGCAATTCGCCGACGAGGGCGGATTCAGCCTCGACACGAGGCCGGCCGTGCGGAGCTGGCTCACACGTTGCATCCAGGCCCTCGGCCTGCCGGGCGCGACGTCAATCGCCGTACCGGGCTGACCGAACGTTCGCACCGGCCCGTTCTTCGTTCCAACCTCCGAGTTCTTCCGATGGGCAAGGTCACAGGCTTCCTCGAATACGACCGCCAGGAGCAGAAGTATCAGCTCGCCGGCGATCGTGTGCGGCACTTCCTCGAATTCACGCTGCCGCTCGACGAGCACGACCTGAAGAAGCAGGCGGCGCGCTGCATGGATTGCGGCATCCCGTTCTGCCACGGGCCGACCGGCTGCCCGGTCCACAACCAGATCCCGGACTGGAACGACCTCGTCTTCAACGCGGATTGGGAGGAGGCGTCGCGCAACCTCCATTCCACGAACAACTTCCCGGAGTTCACCGGACGCATCTGTCCGGCGCCCTGCGAGGAAGCCTGCACGCTCAACCTCGAGAACCAGCCCGTCACCATCAAGACCATCGAGCAGGCGATCGCCGACAAGGCCTGGAGCATGGGCTGGGTCGTCCCCGAGCCGCCCCAGGCCAAGACCGGCAAGACCGTGGCGATCATCGGCTCCGGGCCGGCGGGCCTCGCCGCCGCCCAGCAGCTCGCCCGGGTCGGCCACGACGTCCACGTCTTCGAGCGCGAGCCGAAGGCCGGCGGCCTGCTCCGCTACGGCATCCCCGACTTCAAGATGGAGAAGCGCCACATCGACCGCCGCGTGCGGCAGATGGAGGCGGAGGGCGTGCAGTTCCACTACGGGGTGAATGTCGGCGTCACCCGCTCCTTCGCGAGCCTGCACAACGAGTTCGACGCGGTATTGTTCGCCGGCGGCGCCGAGGAGCCGCGCAACCCGCAGCTGCCGGGCCAGGATCTGGAGGGCGTGCACTACGCCATGCCCTATCTCGTGCAGTCGAACCGGCGGGTCGGCTCCGAGGACGACCTCCTCGCCGTCGAGACGCCGATCCTGGCCGCCGGCAAGAACGTTGTGGTGATCGGCGGCGGCGATACCGCCTCCGATTGCATCGGCACCGCCTTCCGGCAGGGCGCCCTCTCGGTGACGCAGCTCGACATCCGGCCGCGCCCGCCGGAGCGGGAGGACAAGCTCGCCGTGTGGCCCTACTGGGCGACCAAGATGCGGGTGTCGTCGAGCCAGGCGGAAGGCGCCGAGCGCGAGTTCCAGGCCGCCACCCTCCGCATCGAGGGCAAGAAGGGCAAGGTGAAGGGCGTGGTCTGCGCCCGGGTGGACGAGAAGCGCCAGCCGCTGCCCGGCACCGAGTTCCTGCTCCCGGCCGACCTCGTCTTCATGGCGATCGGCTTTTCCGGCCCGGTCTCGCAGGGCCTGCTGGAGGAATCGGGCGTCGCGCGCGACCGCCGCGGCAACGTCCAGGCGGACGAGGTCTCCTACCGCACCTCGAACGACAAGGTCTGGGTGGCGGGCGACATGCGCCGCGGCCAGTCGCTCGTCGTCTGGGCCATCCGCGAGGGGCGTCAGGCGGCGCGCGCCATCGACGAGGCGCTGATGGGGGCGACCACGCTGCCGCTCTGAGGCGGCGTCCGGCGCCTCAGGGCGTCCGGCGCCTCAGCTCCGCGGCCAGCGGAAATCGTCGGCCCGGCCCGGCTGCGGAGTGGCGGGCGCGCCCCGGGTGAGGCTGCGCTCCACGGTGTATCCCGCATCCCCATCGACCCGGGGACGGCCAGTGAGGAGCTGGCCGTTCGGCGACACCTCGTTGCGGGTGAGCGGCACCACGGGACCGGCCGCGGGCTTGACCGGCAGCGCCGGGATGCCGGGGGGCTCCGGCAGGCTCGGCAACATCGCGGTGATGAGCCGGTCGATGGCCGCCTCGTCGTCGAGGCGGGGCGCCTGTCCGGGTTCGACGGAGGCGGGCGGCGGGGTGGCCGCCACCGCGTCCGGAACGCTCGGCAGGACGCCGCGCGCCTCCATCAGCCGCTTGATCTCCACATCCGCGAAGTGGGCCGCCTTGCGGGCGCCGGCCTGGGTGAAGTGCACGCCGTCGGCGGTGCGCAGGCGCGCCGTCTGGCCTTCCAGATCCGGTCCGGTCGCCGCGTAGCGGTTCTGCTCGTCCGAGAAGGCCGGCCAGATGTCGACGTAGATGCCGCCCGCGCGCTGCACCCGGTCGCGGTAGATCTCGTTGATCGAGCTGAGGTCGGCCGAGAAGGTGTCGCTCTTCATCGGCGGCACGCCGACCCAGATCACCGGCACCTTGGCGTCCGTGAACACCTTCAGGAGCGCATCGACCCGGTCGCGGTAGAGCGTGCGCCAGCGGTCGCCGAGCGCCTCCAGCGACTGGTCGCCGTCGCGCAGGGCCTGCCGGTCGTTGGCGCCGACCATCACCACCGCGTAGGTCAGCTTGGGGTTGGCGGCCAGGTATTCCTCGGCGGCCTTCGGCCAGTCGACCACGTCCTTGCGCACGAGGCCGCTGTCGCCGCGGGCGCGGCGGATCACCAGCACGTCGCCGTTCGCCTCGTAGGCCGATTCCAGCCCCTTGCCGAGGAGCTCGGCCAGCGAATCGCCGAACACCGCGATCTGCGTCGTCGGGTTGGTCTTGGGCTTGGCGGCGGGCGCGACCGCCACAGGGGGCGCGGGGCGGGGCTTCGGCCGCTGCACCGAGCGCCCTTCGTGGCTGCGATGCGTCTCGCGGACGGGCGCCTCGCGCAGCCGCGGCCGGGGCGTGCGGTACCCCCCGCCGTAGCTCGGGGCGGGCGCCGGCTGGGCCTGCGGCTCGGGCTGCTCCCAGGGCCACCGGAACCCGCCGCGCTGCGGCTCGGGCGCAGGCGCGGGCGCGCGCCGGTAGCCCTGCCGGCCGTACGGATCCTCGCCGTAGCCGCGGCTGCGGTTACCGTAGCCGTACGGGTCCTGGCGGCGCTGCTGCTGATAGCCGCCGTCGTCGCCGCCCCACCATTGCGCCGAGGCGGGCGACGCGCCCAGGCAGAGCAGCGCTCCGACGAGTCCCATCGTCGGTCCTGCCAATCTCGGCCCCGCCCGTCTCGGCCCGGTCATCCGCTGCTCGCTCCTGAACGCCACGCTACGATAACGCGCGGAGACCCGAAGCGCACCGGGGGCGGACGCGCGCTACTCCGCCGCCGCCAGCCCGATCACCGCGGGCACCGGCACGCCGATGTCGCGCAGGAGCTGCGCGTCCGCGTCGGCCTCGTTGTTGGCGGTGGTGAGCAGGCGCTCGCCGTAGAAGATCGAGTTGGCGCCGGCGAGGAAGCACAGAACCTGCGCCTCGCGGGTGAGCGCGCGGCGGCCCGCGCTCAGGCGCACGCGGGCCTTCGGCATCACGATGCGGGCGGTGGCGCACATGCGCACGAGGTCGAGCGGATCGACCGGGGGGCGGTCCTGGAGCGGCGTGCCCTCCACCGCCACGAGCGCGTTGATCGGCACGCTCTCGGGATGCGGCGCGTGGTTGGCCAGCACCTGCAGCATCGCGGCGCGGTCGCGCACGCCCTCACCCATGCCGATGATGCCGCCGCAGCACACGCCGATCCCGGCCTCGCGCACCGCCTGCAGGGTGTCGAGCCGGTCCGCGTAGGTGCGGGTCGAGATGATGTCGCCGTAGAAGTCCGGCCCGGTGTCGAGGTTGTGGTTGTAGGCGGTCAGCCCGGCCTCGGCGAGACGCTCGGCCTGGGAGGGCGTCAGCATGCCCAGCGTGACGCAGGCCTCCATCCCGAGCCCGCGCACGCCCCGCACCATCGCGAGCACGGCGTCGAACTCGGGCCCGTCCTTCGGCTGGCGCCACGCGGCGCCCATGCAGAAGCGGGTCGCGCCCGCGGCCTTGGCGGCGGCGGCCTCGCGCAGCACGGTCTCCACCGGCATCAGGCGCTGGCGGCCGAGGCCCGCCTCCTTGTGATGGGCCGATTGCGGGCAGTAGGCGCAATCCTCCGGGCAGCCGCCGGTCTTGATCGAGAGCAGGCTCGCGCGCTGGATGTCGGCCGGGTCGTGGTGGGCGCGGTGGACGCTCGCCGCCCGGTGCACGAGGTCGAGGAGCGGCAGGTCGTGGATCGCCTGGATCTCGGCGACGGTCCAATCGTGCCGGATGGCGTCGGGGGGCGCGGCTTCTGTGCTCATCGGGCTCCTCGGGTCGTTGCCGACCGCATAGCGCGATCCGCCGTGCTTGTCCCGCCCCTCGCCGACCGGAGCCGTTGCCAAGCCGGGGCGCTCGGCGGCATCGTCGGGAGATGTCGCTCCGGGTGCCCCTCTCCGCCGTCCGCTCGTTCGAGGCCGCTGCGCGGCGGCGCTCGTTCAAGGCCGCGGCGGCGGAGTTGAACCTGACCGCGAGCGCCGTGAGCCACGCCATCCGCAAGATGGAGGAGGCGCTCGGCGTCGCGCTGTTCGAGCGGGCCGGGCAGGGGGTGGGGCTCACCCCGGCCGGCGAGGCGCTGCTGGAGCATGTCGGGCGCGCCTTCGAGGAACTGCACCGCGGGCTCGACCTCGTGGCGGCGCGCGGGCCGCAATTGCTGCGCCTGCACTGCGCCCCGAGCTTCGCCGCGCAATGGCTCACCCCGCGGCTCGCCCGCTTCCTCGCCGATCACCCGGGCTTCGAGGTGCGGCTCGCCGCCGGCATGGACTATGCGCGCTTCACCACCGACGAGTTCGACGCCGATATCGTGTACGGCCCGCCGCGCGGGGAGGGGCTGGTGGTGGTGCCCCTCTGCACCGAGACCGTGACGCCGCTCTGCGATCCCGTCCGGGCGGCCCGCATCCGCAAACCCGAGGACCTCCTCGCCCACGTGCTGATCCAGAGCGACAACAAGCTGGTGCGCTGGCCGCTCTGGTTCGCGCAGAACGACCTGCCGGCGCCCCGGCCGCTCGGCGTGCGCTTCGACCGCAGCTTCCTCGCCATCGCGGCCGCCGCGGACGGGCTCGGCGTCGCCCTCGAATCGACGCTGCTCGCCGAGCGCGAGCTCGCGAGCGGGCGCCTCGTCGCCCCGCTGCGGGGGGTCGCGCGCGACGTGACCTATGTCGGCCACCACCTCGTCTTTCCGGCGGGCAGCCGGCCCCGCGCGCCGCTGCGCACCTTCGCGCGCTGGCTGGTGGGCGAGCTCGGGATCGCCAAGGAGCGGGCGGAACTCGGCTGACCGCCGTACCTGTACGCCCGGCAACGCCGGCTTCAGTCGCGGTTCAAGCGGACGGACCGAGGATCGCTCATCGGCGGGCCGGTGCCCGCCCGGAGCCTCGAACCGATGTCACGCCCTCTTCGCCTCGCGGCCGCCGCAGCCGCGGCGCTGGTCCTGTCCGCGCCGGTCCTCGCCGCGGATGTCGACGAGCCGCCGCCTCCGCCGCGCTTCGACTCCCGCCCGGGCTGGGTGCCGCCCCGGGTCGTGCGCCCCGCCGAAACCTGCCGGGTCTTCGTGAAGCGACGCATCGATCCATACGGCGAGGAGGTGGTGCGACGCGTCAGAGTCTGCGACGAGGGGCCGGTCCTTGACGGCCCGCCGCGCTGGCGCGGCCCCGGCTGGGGCGCGGACGAGGACGGACCGCCGCGCCCCCGCTTCGGCCCGCCGCGGCCGCCTGCGGACATCCCCGAGGGCTGGTAGGCCCGGCCTTGCGGCAGGCGGGCCGGGACCCGATCTCTCCCGTATCGTCCGATGCCCGCCGCCACGACACGCCGCAGCGCCGAACGCGATCCCGGCGCGCCCCCGCGCGAAGCGCTCGCGGGCTCGGTCGAACGCGTCACCTTCCACAGTCCCGAGACCGGCTTCTGCGTCCTCAAGATCAAGGCGCGGGGCAAGCGCGACCTCGTGGCGCTGGTCGGGCACGCGCCGGCGGTGGCGGCCGGCGAGTGGATCACCGCCACGGGCGCCTGGGTGAGCGACCGCACGCACGGCCTGCAGTTCCGCGCCGACACGCTCGCCTGCACGCCGCCCACGGGCGAGGAGGGCATCGCGCGCTACCTCGCCTCCGGCCAGATGCGCGGCATCGGCCCGGAGATCGCCCGGCGCCTCGTGCGCGCCTTCGGGGCCGACACCTTCGCGGTGATCGAAGCCGAGCCGCACCGGCTCACCGAGGTCCCGGGTATCGGCCCGACCCGCGCCGCGCGCCTCGTGGCGGCCTGGGCCGAGCACCGGGTGGTGCGCGAGATCATGATCTTCCTGCATGCGCACGGGGTCGGCACGGCGCGGGCGGTGCGCATCTACAAGACCTACGGGGCGGAGTCGGTCGCCGTGATGACGGAGGACCCCTACCGTCTCGCCCGCGACGTACGCGGCATCGGCTTCCGCACCGCCGACGCCATCGCCACCAAGCTCGGCCTGCCGCCGACCGCGCCGGCGCGGCTTCGGGCGGGCATCGCCTACGCGCTGCAGGCGGCGATGGATGACGGCCACTGCGCCCTGCCGGTGCCCGACCTCGTGACCCGCGCGGCCGACCTCCTGGGCGTGGAGCCGGGCCTCGCCCGCACGGCGCTGGTGGAGGAACTCGGCGGCGACACGGTGGTGGCGGATGCGATCGGCGGCGAGACCCATGTCTTCCTGCGCGGCCTGCACGCGGCCGAGCGAGCCATCGCCGAGCGGCTGATCGCGCTCGACGAGGCGCCGCTGCCCTGGGGCGAGATCGCGGCCGGGCCGGCCCTGGCGGCGATCGCGGCGGAGACCGGCAAGACGCTGTCGCCCTCGCAGGCGCAGGCCGTGCACACGGTGCTCTGCGCCAAGGTCGCGGTCATCACCGGCGGTCCGGGCGTCGGCAAGACCAGCACGCTCGACGCGCTGCTGCGGGTGCTCGACACCGTCGAGGCGCAGGTGCTCCTCGCCGCACCCACCGGCCGGGCCGCCAAGCGGATGAGCGAGCAGACCGGGCGCGAGGCGAAGACGCTCCACCGCCTGCTGGAGGTCGACCCGTCGCGGGGCGGCTTCCAGCGCAGCGAGCACAACCCGCTCTCCTGCGACCTCCTCGTGGTGGACGAGGCCTCGATGATCGACGTGCCGCTGATGAACGCGCTCACGCGCGCCCTGCCGCGCCACGCCGCGCTCTGGCTCGTCGGCGACGTCGACCAGCTGCCCTCGGTCGGTCCGGGGCAGGTGCTCGCCGACGTCATCGCCTCCGGCCGCGTGGCCGTCGCCCGCCTGACGGAGGTGTTTCGCCAAGCCGCCGAGAGCCGGATCATCGTCAACGCCCACCGGATCAAGGAAGGCCGGATGCCGCAGGGCAGTCCGGACCCGTCCGGCGACTTCTTCGTGGTCGGGATCGACGATCCCGATGCGGGGGCGGAGAAGCTCGTGGAGATCGTGACGCGGCGCATTCCCCGCCGCTTCGGCCTCGATCCAGTGCGCGACGTGCAGGTGCTCTGCCCGATGACCCGCGGGGCGCTCGGCAGCCGCAACCTCAATCACGCGCTCCAGCAGGTGCTCAACCCGCAGCCCGCGGCCTCGGTCGAGCGCTTCGGCTGGCGCTTCGCGCCCGGCGACCGCGTGATCGTGGGCCAGAACGACTACGACCGCGAGGTGTTCAACGGCGACCTCGGCGTGGTGCTGCGGATCGACCCGGAGGAGGGCGCCCTGGTCGCCGGCTTCGACGGGCGCGAGGTGACGTGGCCGTTCGACGAGCTCGACGCCCTCGCGCCGGCCTACGCCATCACCATCCACAAGGCGCAAGGGTCGGAATACCCGGCCGTGGTGATCCCGGTGGCGCTCCAGCACTACACGATGCTGGCGCGCAACCTGCTCTACACGGGCGTGACCCGCGGCAAGCGCCTCGTGGTGCTGGTGGCGCAGAGCCGCGCGGTCGGGATCGCGGTGCGCGGCGGCGCGATGCGGCCGCGCTTCACCAAGCTGCGGGAGTGGCTGAGCCAGGGCGTGATCCGGTAGCGGGGGCCAAGTGCGGCTCGTCCCGCCACCCGCCCGGTCGGGCCGCCTCCCGCGCGCCCCGGCGTCCGGGGTCTGCCGGGCCGGGGCGCCGTTCGCCTCACTCCACGTCGATCCGGTTACCGAGATCGTCCCACAGCGTGCCTCGCAGCGTCGCCGGGCCGTGGACGATGGCCACCTCGGACGCGCCACTCAGGGCGTAGGCCGCCTCCGCCCGCACGGGATTTCCACCCTGGCCCTTCAGCTTCTCGTACAATTTCTCGGCCGTGGTGAGGTAGTCGTTCCACTTGTCCTCGGGTATGCCGATCTTCGAGAGCTGATCCTGATACGCGATCAGAAACGTGTTCAGGGATATTTTCGAGACGTCGACGCTCGACTTGAAGGCGACGATGGAGAAGGCCTGCTCGATCTGCGAGGTGATGCCCTGTGCCTCGATCTGCCGGCTCCACAGGCGCAGATCGAACCGGATGATGCCGTACTTCTGCACGACGATGTAGTAGCTGCTCAGCTCCTGCTGCGTCCCGCTGCCGGCCCCGATGATCGCTTCCACGCCCGTCGTGACCAGGGAGGCGATCCCGTCGATGATCGAATCGGCGCTGCCCGCCACGAACTTCTTGATGGCGCCCGCCACCTCGCCGGCGATCTTGCCCGAGTCCTGCTTGATGTAGGCTCGGTATTCCTTGTGTCGCGCGAGGATCTCGGTGACCGGGATCGTCTTGTTCTCGACCGAGCCGGCCGTGCGCAGTTCCAGCTCGATCGCCTTCGTGAAGGAATCGACCTTCTGCTCACACAGTTCGGACAGCAGGCTCAACAGGAGCGTGATGTCCTTCTTCTTATCCGGCGAGGGATCGAGGGCGTTGATCGCATTCTTCAGGACGGCCATGACGTTCTCCTCGTGGACAAGACCGCATGTGAGGCGACAGACGACAGATCTTCTGACATTATGATTTGCCGACTTAATCGGCGATGCGCAGAATTCGGCGCCGATTGATTTCAGCGCTTGCGGTCGTAGCCAGACGGAAGAGATCGATCAAGCAGAAAATCTACATCTGGGTACGGCTTTATGCTCTGTTTTCCGGATTTACAGAAGGAATCGCGCCATTTATGCTTCGTTACAAATGGAAAACTGTTTACCGGAGACTTGCGATTTCTATTTACGTGGCGTCGATTTCGTGTCCTTGTTGCCCACCGGTTCGATGCATGGCCCGCGTCTGCATCCTCAACGGATTCGCAGGCGGATTCGCCGCTCACGCGTAGCGCAGCCGCGTGCGAGGAGACCTGGACCTTGCGCCGCGCCGTCCGCGGGCATGCCGCGCCATCATCTCAGCACGTTCGACGAGACGTCGAACACACCGGATGGAAGTAACCATGAAGAAGCCCGAGGACGGCGAGACGCTCACCCAGGCGCAAGTCGGCGAGGCGGTCAACGTCAAGGATTTCGAGGCGGTGGAGATCAAGAAGAACTGGCACATCGGGCAGTTCGAGCCGTGGGCACTGGATTTCGGCTATCCCGATGGCATGCCGATCTACGGCGGCGTCGAGGTGGACGGTGTATCGGCCCACATCTATTTTCTGAACGACGGCCATCAGGCGTCGATCATCCTGCGCCGTGGCGAGACGCCGGCGACCTACCACGTCACGCCCACATCCTGAGACCCGGATCCCGGCTGCGGCGGGCTGCGCGCGACCTCAGAACCCCTTCTTCACCTCGGCCAGCGCGCGGGTCATGCCCTCCGCGATGGTCTGGCGCTCCGGCGGGGAGGCATCGCGCGCCACGAGCACACGCTGACCGCGGGAGACGATGGCCAGCGATTGCAGGCCGTACTCGTCGTCCTCGACCTTGTGCAGGCGGCTCCAGAGCGGGTTGAAGCGCCATTCCGCACGCTGGCCCGTCGGGCTCACGCGGGCCAGCAGGATCTCGATCTGGCTGATCATCACCTCCTCGAAGGAGCGCCCGCGCCGGAAGCTGACCCGCAGCGCCAGCCACAGCGCCAGCATGTCGAGGCCGAAGAAGCCGGCGACCGGCCAGAAACCCTTCTGGAGGAAGACGAGGCTCGTCACCAGCGAGACGAGGCAGCACAGGCCCATCACCACCCGGAAGCCGGTGCGGCCGAGCGAGCAATGCGGCCGGATCACCGCCGAGAAGACCGGGCGCTCGATGGCATCGGGATCGCGCCCGTAGGGATGGCGTGCGGGACGGTCGTCCGGTGCCTTGTCGCTCTGCATGCGCACAATATAAGGCCTGCATGAAGCAACGTAAGCCGGCAGCTCCCGCGAACGTGAAGACCAAGGCCGGGGGCTCGCTCGTCGCGCCCCTGCGTCCGAGCACGGTGCAGCCGATTCCCGACCCGGTCGATCCGGCGACGCTCGCCGAGATCTTCGCGCGGCTGTCCGCCGCCAACCCGGCGCCGCGCTCGGACCTGGAGTACATCAACCCCTACACGCTGCTCGTCGCCGTTGTCCTGTCCGCGCAGGCGACCGACCGGAGCGTGAACCTCGCGACGCGCGACCTCTTCGCCAAGGCCGACCACCCGGCCGCGATGCTGGCGCTCGGCGAGGAGGTGGTGCGCCACCACATCCGCACCATCGGGCTGTTCAACACCAAGGCGAAGAACGTCATCGCGCTCTCGCGCCTCCTGATCGCGGATCACGGCGGCGAAGTGCCGCGCGAGCGCGCGCACCTCGAGGTGCTGCCCGGCGTCGGCCGCAAGACCGCGAGCGTGGTGCTCAACGTCGCGTTCGGCGAGCCGACCATCGCGGTCGACACCCACATCTTCCGGGTCTCGAACCGCATCCCGCTCGCCCCCGGCCGCACCACCGACGCGGTGCAGGCGGGCCTGGAGACGGTCGTGCCGGAACCCTACCGGCTCAACGCCCACCACTGGCTGATCCTGCACGGCCGCTACGTCTGCAAGGCGCGCAAGCCCGAATGCTGGCGCTGCGTGATCGCGGATCTGTGCCGCTATCCGGACAAGACGCCTGCGCCCGGACCGAGGTCCTAATCCCGCGCCAGCATCGCGCGCCCGATCGCGAACAGGCGACCGTCGCCGAGGAGATGGGCGGTCAGCCCGTCCGGGAACAGCGCGTCGAAGGCCGGGCTGCGCACGTTGAGGCCACCCGTGTAGGCGCCGAAGGCCGGCATCACGAGGCGGCCCGCATCGCCGACGAAGCAACGGCGGCGCACGGCGCGCCCGCGCATCGCCACCTTGCCGACCGGGTGGAGGTGGCCCGCGACCTCGCCGGGGGCGCCCCCCGGCACCGGCTCGTGGCGCAGCGTCAGCCCGCCGACCGCGAGCGTGTCCGCGAAGCGCCCGCCGACCCCGTCCTGCACCGCGCGGTCGTGGTTGCCGCTGATCCAGACCCAGTCGCGCCCCTCCTGCAGTGCGGCGATCAGCGCGCGGTCGCCCTCGTCCATCCGGCCGGGCCCGCCGGCATCGTGGAAGGAATCCCCGAGCGCCACCACGCAGGCCGGATCGAAGCGGGCCACCACCTCGTGCAGGCAGGCCAGGGTCTCGCGGGTGTCGTAGGGCGGCAGGAACTGGCCCGAGCGGGCCGCGAAGGCGGAGCCCTTCTCCAGGTGCAGGTCCGAGACCACGAGGGTGCGGTGGGCCTCGAGCCACAGCGCGCCGCTCAGATCGAGGGTGAGGGCTTCGCCGGCAAGGGTCAGGGTGGGGGTCTTCCGGGTCTTCTCGAGCTTCAGGGCCGGCGTCACGGTCGTGTCGTCCTCGCGAGCCCGGGTGCCTTGGCTCATGGTTCGTCAGGCGAGCGCCTCGTCGAGCAGCGCCGCCTCGGCTTCGGCCAGAATCTCGTCGGCGCCCTCGCCGTAGACGCGCTCACGCCCGATCTCGAGCATGACGTTCACGGAGAGCGGCGAGACGCGATCGAGCGCCTTGTGGATGATTCGCCCCTGGATGCGCGACAGCATCATGCCGAGGCGGCGCACGTCGAGGAGTCCGGTTGCCGCATCCTGGCGCGCGGCGCGCAGCAGCAGATGGTCCGGCTGGTGCTTGCGCAGCACGTCGTAGATCAGATCGGTCGAGATCGTGACCTGCCGCCCGGTCTTGCGCTGGCCCGGATGGCGGCGCTCGATCAATCCGGCGATCACCGCGCATTGGCGGAAGGTGCGCTTCATCATGGCGGATTCGTCGAGCCAGGCTTCGAGGTCGTCACCGAGCATGTCCTCGGCGAAGAGCCGGTCGAGGAAGCCGGGCTCCCGCCCGATCCGCTCGGCGACGTCTCGGGTGCCGAAGACCGCCAGCCCGTAATCGTTCGCCGCAAAGCCGAGCGGGCGCAGGCCCGCCCGCTCCAGGCGGCGGGTGAGCAGCATGCCGAGCGTCTGGTGGGCGAGGCGGCCCTCGAACGGGAAGCAGGTGAGGTAGTGGCGCTTGGCCCGCGGAAAGGTCTCGACCAGGAGGTCGCGCGGGCCGGGCAGGATCGAGCGGCGGCGCTGCTGCAGCAGGTAGTCGGAGACCTGGGCGGGCAGGCGGTCCCACGCGAAGGGATCGGCGATCAGGTCGCGCACGCGGGCGGCCAGGAAGGTCGAGAGCGGAAACTTCGACCCGGCATAGCTCGGGATCGCCGGATCGGTGCCGGGCGGGCCGCGGGTGACCAGGGCCTCGTCCTCGTGCAGCCCCTCGAAGCGCAGCACCTCGCCGGCGAACAGGAAGGTGTCGCCGACCGTGAGCGTCTCGGCGAAATCCTCCTCGATCTCGCCCAGCACCCGCCCGCCCGCGGGCAGGATCGTGCCGGGCCTGCCCCGCACGGAGCGGGCGAGCCGCACCTTGACGGTGGTGGACTCGATGATGGTGCCGAGGTTCATCCGATATTGCTGGGCGGTGCGGGCGTCGCGCACGCGCCAGAGCCCGTCCGGCCCGCGCAGGATCTTGGCGAAGCGCTCGTAGGCGCGCAGCGCGTAGCCGCCGGTGGCGACGAAATCCACCACCTGCTCGAATTCCTCGTACGGCAGGTCCGCGTAGGGCGCGGCGGAGCGCACCTCGTCGTAGAGATCCTCCAGCGCGAAGCCGCCCGCGCAGGCCATGCCGAGCACGTGCTGGGCGAGCACGTCGGGGGCGCCCAGGCGCGCGTCCGGCGTGTCCTGCGCGGCCTCCTCGACGGCGTCGAGCGCCGCGCGGCATTCCAGGATCTCGAACCGGTTGGCCGGGACGAGGTAGGCCTTCGACGGCTCGTCCATGCGGTGGTTGGCGCGACCGATGCGCTGCATGATCCGGCTCGCGCCCTTCGGCGCCCCGACATTCACCACGAGGTCGACGTCGCCCCAGTCGATGCCGAGATCGAGGGTCGCGGTGCAGACCACCGCCCGCAGCCGCCCCTCCGCCATCGCGGCCTCGACCCGGCGGCGCTGCGTGGCGTCGAGCGAGCCGTGATGGAGCGCAATCGGCAGCGCGTCCTCGTTGAGCTTCCACAATTCCTGGAAGGTGTACTCGGCCTGGAGCCGGGTGTTGACGAAGACCAGCACCATCCGGTGCTGCCGGATCAGGTCGTAGATCGCCGGCATCGCCTGCCAGGCGGTGTGGCCCGCGAGCGGCAGGCGCCGGCTCGCTTCGAGGAGGCGCAGATCCGGCTTGGCGCCGCCCGCCGCGACGATCAGGTCCGCCTCCCGCGCCGCCTCCGTCCGCGGCACGAGGTAGCGCAGGAGGGCCTCGGGCTCGCGCACCGTGGCCGAGAGGCCGGTGGCGGCGAGCCCCGGGGCCAGCCGGTGCAGCCGGGCGAGGCCGAGGGACAGGAGATCGCCGCGCTTCGAGGTGACGAGGGCGTGGAGTTCGTCCAGCACCACCCGCCTGAGCCCGGCGAAGACGGCTTCGGCCTCGCGGTGCGCGATCAGCAGGGCGAGCTGTTCCGGGGTCGTGAGCAGGATGTCCGGCGGGCGCGCGATCTGGCGGCTGCGCTTGTGGGCCGGGGTGTCGCCGGTGCGCGTCTCGATGCGGATCGGCAGCCCGAGGCCGGCCACCGGGGCCTCGAGGTTGCGGGCGATGTCGACGGCGAGCGCCTTCAGGGGCGAGATGTAGAGCGTGTGCAGGCCGCTCGTCGCCGACCTCTTCCGGCCGGCCAGATCGACCAGGGTCGGCAGGAAGCCGGCCAGGGTCTTGCCGGCGCCGGTGGGCGCCACGAGGAGCGCCGAGCGCCCCGCCTGCGCGGCGGCGAGCAGGTCGAGCTGGTGCCGGCGCGGCTGCCAGCCGCGCGAGGCGAACCAGCGCAGAAAGTCGGGCGGCAGAGCGGGGGAGGGCGCGGACACGGCTTCCTACTTAGGGCAGATCCCGCGCTCGCGGCGCGTCCCCTTCCCGGTTGTGCGCCGGGCGGCAAGACGTCATCACTGACGTCATCACTCCCGGGCCGGACGACCGGCGAGGAGACGCACCCCGTGGCCCTCGCGTGCACGCCATCCATCACAATCGACGAGGCGGAGCTGGAGGAGAGCTTCGTGCGCGCCTCGGGGCCGGGCGGCCAGAACGTCAACAAGGTCGCGACGGCGGTGCAGCTGCGCTTCGACGTGCGCCGCTCGCCCTCGCTGCCGAACGCCGTGGCCATCCGCCTGATGGCCCTCGCCGGGCGGCGGCTCACCGCCGACGGCGTCCTCGTCATCACGGCGCAGGCCCACCGGACCCAGGAGCGCAACCGGGCCGAGGCGCGCGAGCGCTTGGCCGAGCTGGTGCGCGAGGCGGCGGTGCCGCCGAAGGTCCGGCGCCCGACGCGCCCGACCCTCGCCTCGAAGACCCGCCGCCTCGATGCCAAGAAGAGCCGCGGCGCGGTGAAGCGCCTGCGCGTGCGCGACGCCGACCCGGACTGAGCGCTCGTCCCGACCGGCGCTGACGATCGATTCAGGATGCGGGGGAATTCCGGCACGTCCTGCGGTTGCGGACCGAGCGATGCGGGCCGGGCGTTAAGCGCCGACGGCGATGCTCGAGTCCAGGCGAGCCCCGGCATCAGACGGGGGCCGCCGACAGGGATGTGCGAGCGATGATGCGGGCGTTGTGGGGAGCGGCCTTGCGCGGCGGCGCGCTGGCGGCCGGCTGCGTCGGGGTGATGATCGTGGCGGGCGGGCGGCCGGCGGACGCGGTGATGCTGCGCCCCGGTCTTGCACCGGCCGCCGAGGGTCCGGCGGAGGTCCCGCCGGCGCGGCCGCCGGTGCGCGTGATCCTCGATGCTCCTTGGACCCATGCGAGCCGGACGCTCGCCGAGGAGGCGCGGGCGCAGGCCAGGGACGCGGCCGCGAAGGCCGGCGGCGGGCTCAGCGGTTGGCGGTGACGGCCGGGCCGATCGCGCGGCCGAGCGAGACCCAGGGACCGGCCTCCTGCGCCTCGCGCTTGATGAAGACGTAGCCGGTGCGCTGCCAGGGCAGCACGGCGGAGGTCTTGTTGTCGAGGATCAGGTCGCCGCGGTCGGTGCGCAGCATCAGCACGGCGTGGCCCTCGCCCTTCTCGTCGATCACCACGGTCATGCGCATCGCCCGGCGCGGCAGCCCGCTCTGGGCCAGCAGCTTGCGCTTGAGCAGCTGGAAGTCCTCGCAATCGCCCGAGCCGTCCTCGGCGAGGTCCCAGCGGTCCGGCACGCCCCAATGCTCCTGGTCGGTGACCGGGCGCTTGCTGCCGTTCACCGCGCGGTTGACCGAGACGATGGTCTGCCAGAGCCGGGGGGTGAGCGTGACCACGTCCGGCTCGGATGGGTCGATCGCGCATTCGGACGCGTAGCGGCGGCAGAACTCGCTCCAGGCGATAACGGGCTTGGCCTCGCCGGTGATCGCCGCCGGCGCGGCCCCGCCGCCGAGAGAGGCCAGGGTCTGGGCGACGGCCTGGCCGGCCATCGGCTGGAGGGTGGTCGCCCCGAGCGCCAGCACCGCGATGCCCGACCGAACGAGCCTCCGGATCCCGCTGCCCTGCCGCATCTGCCCGCCCCGTTAAGCTTCCGTTAAGAAGTCGTGACACGGAAGCGGGGCCGCAGCAACGCGGGAGTAAACAAACGGTTAACGGGCTGGCGCGATCGCGGTGGATGGCCCGGGCGCAGGCTCCCGGCAGTCGGGCGGCCCGCGGCCGCCGCCTCTCTCGCCCTTGCGGTTTCCTGGGTGGTCGGAGGCGGCTCAGCCGCCGGTCGTGCTCATGTGGCGCGGCACGGCCGGGCGGGCGGCGCGTTCGATGACGAAGTCGTGGCCCTTGGGCTTGCGGGTGATCGCCTCGGCGATGGCCTCCGCCACCAGGGCGTCGTCGGGCGAGGCGCGCAGGGGCGCGCGCAGGTCGGCCGCATCCTCCTGGCCGAGGCACAGGTAGAGCCGGCCCGTGCAGGTCAGGCGCACGCGGTTGCAGCTCTCGCAGAAATTGTGCGTGAGCGGGGTGATGAAGCCGAGGCGCCCGCCGGTCTCCTCGACGCGCACGTAGCGCGCCGGGCCGCCGGTGCGGTCGGGCAGGGGCGTGAGCGTGTGGCGCGCCTGCAGTCGCTCGCGCACCACCGAGAGCGGCAGGAACTGATCGGTGCGGTCGGGCTCGACCTCGCCGAGCGGCATCACCTCGATCAGCGTCAGGTCCATGCCCTCGCCGTGCGCCCAGGCGAGCATCGCCGCGATCTCGTCCTCGTTCACGCCCTTGAGGGCCACCGCGTTGATCTTGACCTTCAGGCCGGCGGCCCGGGCCGCCGCGATCCCGTCGAGCACCACCGGCAGGTCGCCCCGCCGGGTGATGGCCCGGAACTTGTCCGGATCGAGGGTGTCGAGGGACACGTTGATGCGGCGCACCCCGAGATCGGCCAGTTCGGCGGCGTGCTGCTTGAGCCGGGTGCCATTCGTGGTGAGGGTCAGTTCGTCGAGCGCTCCGCTCGCCAGATGGCGCGACAGGCCGCGGAACAGGTGCATGATGTCGCGCCGCACCAGCGGCTCGCCGCCGGTGATGCGCAGCTTGCGCACCCCGCGCTCCACGAACACGGTGCAGACACGGTCCAGCTCCTCCAGCGTGAGCAGGTCGCGCTTGGGCAGGAAGGCCATGTCCTCCGACATGCAGTAGACGCAGCGCAGGTCGCAGCGATCCGTCACCGAGACGCGCAGATAGGTGATCGCCCGCTGGAACGGGTCGATCAGCGGCGCGGGCCGCACGGGCGCCGGGCGCGTCGGAGCGTCGGGAGGACCCCACATGGCGGATCATTTCCTCGGCGCGGCCTCTCGCGGCCGCATCGTGTTCTGCATATGAGGGTTGGCCGGCCCGCGAGCAAGCCGCGTCGCCGCCGGCCCGCCCGCGGAGCCGGGCCGCATCAAGGCAGGACGACCGATATGGACGAGGATTGGCCGACGGAGATCCGGCTGTCGAAGGACAAGCGCACGCTGCACGTGAGCTTCGCGAGCGGCGCGGCCCACGCGCTTCCCGCCGAGTACCTGCGGGTCGAGAGCCCGTCCGCCGAGGTGCAGGGCCATGCGCCCTCCGAGCGCAAATGGATCGGCGGCAAGCGCGAGGTGCAGATCCTGTCGGTCCAGCCGGTCGGCAATTACGCGGTCAAGCTGATGTTCGACGACATGCACGACACCGGCATCTATTCGTGGTCGCTGCTGCGCCAGCTCGGCGCCGAGCGGACCGAGCGCTTCGCGCGCTACGAGGACGAACTGGCCAAGCGCGGCCTGTCCCGCGACCCCAAGCGCCGCCCCTGACCGGCGGCCGCGAAACGGGAAAAAGGGCCGGCTCGCGCCGGCCCTTCCGGTGTCCTGTTCGGGAGGGCGCGGCGCCTCAGCGCTGCACGACCACCCGGGTGCCGACCTTCGCGCGGGCGTAGAGGTCGATGACGTCGTCGTTCGTCATGCGGATGCAGCCCGACGACACCGCGGTGCCGATGGTCTCCGGCTCGTTCGAGCCGTGGATGCGGTAGAGGGTGCCGCCGAGATACATGGCGCGGGCGCCGAGCGGGTTCTCGGGACCGCCCTTCATGTAGCGCGGCAGGTCGGGCCGGCGGCGCAGCATCTGCGACGGCGGACGCCAATCCGGCCATTCGCGCTTCATGGTGATGCTCTGTTGGCCGCCCCAGGTGAAGCCCGGCCGGCCGACGCCGATGCCGTACCGCAGCGCCTGACCGCCGCCCATCACGTAGTAGAGCCGCCGCTCGCTCGTCGACACCACGATCGTGCCGGGGCCGTACGGGCCGTTATACGCCACGGTCTCGCGCGGGATCGGGCTGAGCTTCGGCACCGTGGCGTCGAGCGGATCGGCGGCCGCGGCGGAGGAGGGACGCACCGTCATGGTGAGCCCCTGGGAGAGCGGCTGGCGGGTGAGCGGGTCGATCTCGTAGGCGGCGGCGGGAGCCGTCCACGCTGCGACGACGCTGGCGAGCCCGGCAAGTGCGGGAACGAAGCGGCGCATGGGAGCCTCTCGGGAAGCGGTCGGGGTGGAGGGGGATCGATGCGGGAAGCAACTGCCGCGCATCGTGCGGCGGAACCAATGGCCAAGCCGTAAACGCCGATGCCGCAAAGCCAAGCTTAAAACGGCCGAGCTTGTGCGGTTGCGAAGGGCCGTGGTCCGCGTGTCACACTGATGCGGGCGGGTGTCGGATGAGCGCCGGGCTCAGCCCTCGCCCGTCGCGCCGGAGAGGCGGCGGGCGATCTGCTCCACGCGCTCGGCGGCGCGACCGATCCCCTCCGCGAGACGGCTCTCGGCGGCGAGGCGGGCCTGCGCGGCCCCGTCCGCGGCCTCGCGCTGGGCGGCGATCTCGCGCTCTAGCGTCTCGATGCGCCGCCGCGTCTCGGCCAGTTCGTCCGAGAGGGTCAGCGCCGCCATCACGTGCAGGCGCATGTCGCCGATCTCGCCGAAAGCCTTGCGCATCTCGTCGATGCGGGCGTCGAGGCCGCGCGCCAGTTCCTCCAGATGGCGCTCCTCGCCCTCGCCGCAGGCCATCCGGTAGCTCTTGCCGGCGATGCTCACCGTGACCTGAGGCATGACTCCTCCCGACGCAACCCGAGCACCCTTCGCCGCAGCGTGAACCGGCTTTGCGGCGACCATGATGCAGAAACAGAAACCTGAGCTGAATTGTGGGAGGCGGTTCAACCTCAAACTTTAAGGTGGCCCGCGATCACTCCCCGGCGCGCCCGGCGGGTTCGCCGCGGGTGAGCACGCCCTCGACGGCGCCGATGGCCTGGCCCAGCCGCCGTTCGACCTCGTCGACCGTCGCCTCCGCCTCCGAGAGCCGCGCGCGGGTGCCGTCGAGTTCGGCCGCGAGCCGGGCGCGGTCCTGCTGCATCAGGTCGAGTTCGACTTCGAGGTCGCCGCGGCTGCGCTCGGCATCGAGTCGGCGCGCCACCGCGGATTCGAGCAGGGCGACGGTCGCTTCCAGCCGGCGCAGCGCGTCCTCCACCGCTGCCGTCATCGTCCACCCCCACGCCGGATACGCCGACGGGAATCGTAGCGACAGCCGTCCGCTCCCGCAATCGCCCGAGGCCGCGGCCCCGCGGGTTTGACAGGCTAGGCCGTCATGTTAGGAAGCCGGCGCTCGCGCCGGGCCATGTCGGCCCGCGCCACGCCCTAGAACCCGGGTTGCCGTGACGTCTCCCGCCTCCACCGCCCGTGCCGCCCCATCGGGGCCGACCGGCGCGTGCGGGATGGCCGTTCCGGATGCGGCGCCTCATATCACCCCACATCCATCATCCAGGACGGCGCCCGGCCGTGCGGCGGCGCGCGCGTCCCTCAGCCGGAACCGGGGGCGATGCGCTCCCGCTTCCTCTCGGGAGTCATCGTCATGACGGTCAAGGTCGCCATCAACGGCTTCGGACGCATCGGCCGCAACGTGCTGCGGGCCATCAAGGAGGCCGGCCGCACGGATATCGAGGTGGTGGCCATCAACGATCTCGGCCCGGTCGAGACCAACGCCCACCTGCTGCGCTTCGACTCCGTGCACGGCCGCTTCCCCGGCGAGGTGAAGGTCGAGGGCGACGCCATCGTGGTCGACGGCCAGCGCATCCGCGTCACCGCAGTGCGCAACCCGGCCGAACTGCCCCACCGCGAGCTCGGCGTCGACATCGCCCTCGAATGCACCGGGATCTTCACGGCGCGCGACAAGGCCAAGGCCCATCTCGATGCGGGCGCCAAGCGCGTCATCGTCTCGGCCCCGGCCGACGGGGCCGACCTCACGGTCGTGTACGGCGTCAACCACGACAAGCTGACGGCCGATCACCTCGTGATCTCGAACGCGTCCTGCACCACGAACTGCCTCGCGCCGGTGGCCAAGGTGCTCAACGACGCGGTCGGCATCGAGCGCGGCTTCATGACGACGATCCACTCCTACACCAACGACCAGCCGTCGCTGGACCAGATGCACAAGGACCTCTACCGGGCGCGCGCCGCCGCGCTCTCGATGATCCCGACCTCCACGGGCGCCGCCAAGGCGGTGGGCCTCGTGCTGCCGGAGCTGAACGGCAAGCTCGACGGCACGGCGATCCGGGTGCCGACCCCGAACGTGTCGGTGGTGGACTTCAAGTTCGTGGCCAAGCGCGCGACCTCGGTCGCCGAGATCAACGAGGCGATCAAGGCCGCGGCGAACGGCCCGCTCAAGGGCGTGCTCGGCTACACCGAAGCTCCCAACGTCTCGATCGACTTCAACCACGACCCGCATTCCTCGACCTTCCACATCGATCAGACCAAGGTGATGGACGGAACCTTCGTGCGGGTGCTGTCCTGGTACGACAACGAGTGGGGCTTCTCGAACCGCATGGCCGACACGGCGGTGGCCATGGCGAAGCTGATCTGAGGCGGCGCCGGCCGGGGTTCCTCGCGCCAGGCGCGAGGGCCCGCGGCCGCACCGGACCGACGGATCGGGCCCCCGTTCACCCGACACCCGCGCCCGCTGCGGCGGCGCGAGCCGAGGAGCCGCCATGATCGACGCGACGGACGCCAACCGCTCCCCCCAGGGCCAGAGTTCCCCCCAAGGTCATGCCGCGGGCTCCCTGTCGGGCACGACCTCCGGGACCATGCCGGTGCCGGCCGGCCCGCCTCCCTTGCCGGCGCCCGCCGAGCCGCCCCGCCCGGCACCGGCCGGCGCCGGCCCGGGCCTGCCCCAGACGGTGATCGACCAGCTCGCGCGCATCGAGGACAAGGCCTCGCGCATCGAGGACAAGTATGCCCGCTCGGAGGCGCTGCTCGCCCGCGTCGAGGATCGGGTGCAGGAGGCCGGCTCCCGCATGAACGAGGCGGCCCGGCAAGCCGACCTCGCGGCGCTCCGCAGCGAGGTGCGGGCCGTCTCCGAACGCACCCGGCGCCTGCCCGGCCTCGGCCTGCTGCTTCTCACCGCCCTCATCACCGCCGTGCTGACGGTGGCGCTCACCCTCGCGGCCCAGCGCCTGAACCTGCAGTCCCTGATCCCGCCGCGCTGACCCCCGACAGAAGGCCGATGCCGATGACCCGTTTCCGCACCCTCGACGATGCCGGCGCGCTCCGGGGCAAGCGCGTGCTCGTGCGCGTCGACCTCAACGTTCCGATGGACAACGGCCGCGTCACGGACGCGACCCGCATCACCCGCGTGCTGCCGACGATCCGCGAGGTGATCGAGGCCGGCGGGCGCGTGGTGCTGCTCGCGCATTTCGGCCGGCCGAAAGGCAAGCCGAACGACACGGAATCGCTGCGCCCGATCGCCGAGGCGGTGCAGAAGGAACTCGGCCGCCCGGTCGCCTTCGCGGCGGATTGCATCGGCGAGGGTGCGGCCGAGGCGGTGGCGCGCCTGCGCGACGGCGACGTGGTGATGCTGGAAAACACCCGCTTCCATGCGGGCGAGGAGAAGAACGATCCGGACTTCGTGCGGGCGCTCGCCGCCAACGGCGACGTCTACGTCAACGAGGCCTTCTCGGCCTCGCACCGGGCGCACGCCTCGACGGAAGGCCTCGCCCACGTCCTGCCGGCCTATGCGGGGCGCCTGATGCAGGCGGAGATCGAGGCGCTCTCGAAGGGGCTGGAGGCCCCGAGCCGCCCGGTGCTCGCCATCGTGGGCGGCTCCAAGGTCTCGACCAAGATCGACCTGCTGCAGAACCTCGTGGCCAAGGTCGACGCGCTGGTGATCGGCGGGGGCATGGCCAACACCTTCCTGCACGCCACCGGCCTGCCGGTCGGCAAGTCGCTCTGCGAGAAGGATCTGGCCGGGACGGCGCTGCGCATCATCGAGGCGGCGCGCGAGGCGAACTGCGCCATCATCCTGCCGGTGGACGCCGTGGTGGCGGAGGAGTTCAAGGCGGGCGCGCCGCACCGCACCTACGGCATCGACGCGATCCCCGAGGCGGGGATGATCCTCGACATCGGCAGCCAGTCGGTCGAGCGGATCGCCGCGGCGCTCAACGACGCCCGGACGCTGGTCTGGAACGGGCCGGTCGGCGCCTTCGAGTTCGCGCCCTTCGACCAGGGCACGGTGGCGGCGGCCCGCCACGCGGCCGAGCGCACCCGGGCGGGCAAGCTCGTCTCGGTAGCGGGCGGCGGCGACACGGTGGCGGCGCTCAACCATGCGGGCGTCGCGGGAGACTTCACCTACGTGTCGACCGCGGGCGGGGCCTTCCTCGAATGGCTGGAAGGCAAGCCGCTGCCGGGCGTCGACGCGCTGCGCCTCAAGGCGTGAGGCGTTCGGTCCAGGCGGTGCCGCGCAGGACGCCGCCGCCCCGTTCGCCTATAATTGCAACCACACGATACCGTCGGAGGGTAAGATGGCGCGCATCACGCTGAGGCAGCTTCTGGATCACGCCGCCGAGCACGGCTACGGCGTGCCGGCCTTCAACATCAACAACATGGAGCAGGGCCTCGCCATCATGGCGGCGGCGGATGCCTGCGACGCGCCCGTCATCCTGCAGGCCAGCCGCGGCGCGCGCGCCTATGCCAACGACGTCGTGCTGGCCAAGCTGATCGACGGGCTGGTGGAGATCTATCCCCACATCCCGGTCTGCATGCATCTCGACCACGGGAACAACGAGGCGACCTGCGCCACGGCGATCCAGTACGGCTTCACCTCGGTGATGATGGACGGATCGCTCAAGGCCGACGGCAAGACCCCGGCCGACTACGCCTACAACGTCGAGATCACCCGCAAGGTGACCGAGATGGCGCACTGGGCCGGCGTCTCGGTGGAGGGCGAGCTCGGGGTGCTCGGCTCGCTGGAGAGCGGGCAGGGCGAGGCCGAGGACGGCCACGGCGCGGAGGGGACCCTCTCGCACGACCAGCTCCTCACCGACCCGGCCGAAGCGGAGAAGTTCGTGGCGGCCACCAAGGTCGACGCCCTCGCGGTCGCGATGGGCACCTCGCACGGCGCCTACAAGTTCACCCGCAAGCCCGACGGCGCGGTGCTGGCGATGCACGTGATCGAGGAGATCCACCGCCGCCTGCCGAACACGCACCTCGTGATGCACGGCTCGTCCTCGGTGCCGCAGGACCTGCAGGACATCATCAACCAGTACGGCGGCGAGATGAAGCCGACCTGGGGCGTGCCGGTGGAGGAGATCCAGCGCGGCATCAAGCACGGCGTGCGTAAGATCAACATCGATACCGACAACCGGATGGCGATGACCGGCCAGATCCGCAAGATCCTGAGCGAGAACAAGGCCGAGTTCGACCCGCGCAAGTACCTCAAGCCCGCCATGGAGGCGATGACGAAGCTGTGCAAGCAGCGCTTCGAGGAGTTCGGGACGGCGGGCCATGCCGGCAAGATCCGGCCGGTCGCGCTGTCGGAGATGGCCAAGCGCTACGCCGCCGGCAAGCTCGACCCGTCCTTCGGCGCCACCAAGCAGGCGGCGGAGTAACCGCCGGAACCGGCGCAGAACCGCCTCGCCCCGACGGGGCGGCGGGCTCGCGCCGGCTCTGGGCCTCCGATCAGGCATGAGCGAACCCTCCACCCGCCTCGTCCTGCTTTCCGGCCCGGAGGCCGGGCCGGACCTCGTGCCGCGCCTCGCGGCGGCCTGTGCGGCCGGCGACGTGGCGGCCGTGATCCTGCGGCTCGCGCCCGCCGACGAGCGCAGCCTCGTCAAGCTTGTCAAGCAGCTCGCCCCCGCCGCGCAGGCGGCGGGCGCGGCGGTGGTGATCTCGTGCGCCGCGCCTGGCCTCGACCTCGTCTCGGTGGCGGCCCGGGGCGGCGCGGAGGGGGTGCACGCCCTCGCGGCCGAGGAGCCGGCCGCGGAGCTGCGCGACCTGCGCGAGCGCCTGCGCGAGGGGCGCATCCTCGGCGCGGGCCGCCTGCGCTCGCGCCACGCCGCCATGGAGGCGGGGGAGGCGGGCGTCGACTACGTGCTGTTCGGCGAGTCCGGCTCCGCGGCGCCCGAGGACGTGCGCGCCCAGGCCGCGTGGTGGGCCGAGATCTTCGAGACGCCCTGCATCGCGGTGGCGCGCAGCCTCGAGGCGGTGGCCGACCTCGCCGCCACGGGGGCCGAATTCATCGGCCTCGACGCGGCCCTCTGGGACGGGCCGGACGGTGCGGCAGCCGTGGCGGCCGCGCAGGCGCGGCTTGCGGGAGACGGTCCGTGAGGCGGCTCCTCGCAGCCGTCGCGCTGCTGGCCGTCCCGTCGGTTGCGCTCGCGGCCGGCCCGGCGCCCGCCGCGCCGACCAACCTGCTCCCCGGCTCCTCGACCCTGCCGCCCGCCGTCGGCTCGGACGATCCCAAGGCCGACGTCGCCTACGGCGCCTACCAGCGCGGCTACTACGTGACGGCGTTCCGGGAGGCGACGAAGCGGCTGGAGCGCGCCAAGACCGACGCCGCGGCCATGACGCTGCTCGGCGAACTCTACAACCAGGGCCTCGGCGTGCGCCAGGATCCCGCCAAGGCGGCGGAATGGTACCGGCTGGCGGCGAATCTGGGCGACCCGCATGCCGCCGCGATCCTCGGCATGATGGCGATCGAGGGCCGGGGCATGGCCAAGGATCCGGCGGCGGGCCGGGCGTGGCTGGAGAAGGCAGCGGCGAAGGGCGAGGCGGCAGCGAGCTACAACCTCGCCCTGATCCTGCTCGCGACCGGGATCCCCGACGATCTCACGCGCGCCGGCGGCCTCCTGCGCCGGGCGGCGGACCAGGAATTGCCGGCCGCCCAGCACGCGCTCGGCATCCTCTACCTCAAGGGGCGGGGCGTGCCCAAGGATGCGGCCCGGGCCGCGCAGCTGTTTCGTCGCGCGGCCGACAACGGCGACGTGGCGGCGCAGGTCGAATTCTCGATCCTGCTGTTCAACGGGGAGGGCGTGCCGCGGGACGAGGCGCGGGCCGCCCGCTACTTCCGGCATGCGGCGGGGCGGGGCAACGCGGTGGCGCAGAACCGCATCGCCCGCCTCTACGCCGCCGGGCGGGGGGTGCCGAAGAACCTCGTCGAGGCGGCGGCCTGGGACATGGCGGCGGCGGCGCAAGGCTTGAGCGACGCTTGGCTCACCCAGGCGCTCGCGGGGCTGACCCCGGACGAGCGAGCCCGCGCCGAACGCCTTGCCGCCGACCGGATGACGCCTTAAGGCCGCTCACGACGTCGAGAGGGCGGTCCCTTCCCCGCGACGGCGCGCTCCGCGCCCGCATCGCGCGTGCGGCCGCCGAACCCGGGACCGCCGCATGATCAACTCTCCCCTGATGACCGTGATGGTCGATGCCGTGCGCAAGGCCGCGCGCGGCCTCAAGCGCGATTTCGGCGAGGTCGAGAACCTCCAGGTCTCGCGTAAGGGGCCGGGCAACTTCGTCTCAGCCGCCGACAAGCGGGCGGAGGCGGTGCTGCGCGAGGCGCTGATGAAGGCCCGGCCCGGCTACAGCCTCGTGATGGAGGAGGGCGGCGCCATCGAGGGGCCGGACAAGACCCACACCTGGCATGTCGATCCCCTCGACGGCACCACCAACTTCCTGCACGGGATCCCGCATTTCTGCATCTCGGTGGGGCTGGAACGCGAGGGCCACATCGTCGCCGGGGTGATCTACGACCCGATCAAGGACGAGTTGTTCATCGCCGAGCGCGGCAAGGGCGCCTTCCTCAACAACCGCCGCCTGCGGGTCTCGGGCCGCAGCGACCTCGCGGATGCGCTGGTGGCCTACGGCTCGCCCTATCTCGGGCGCGGCAACCACCCGCGGCTGCTCAAGGAACTCGGGACCGTGATGGCCGTGACGGGCGGCGTGCGCCGCTACGGCTCGGCCGCCCTCGACCTCGCCTACGTGGCCTGCGGGCGGGTCGATCTCTACTGGGAGCGCGACCTGCAGACCTGGGATCTCGCGGCGGGCCTGATCCTCGTGCGCGAGGCCGGCGGCTTCGCGAGCAGCGCCGATGGCGGGCCGGACGCGCTCGCGGCCCGCTCGGTCGCCTGCGGCAACGAGGGGCTGCATCGCGACCTGATCGCGCTGCTGCGCAAGGCCAACCAGTAGGGGGGCTCTGGAAAGGGCGCGCGCGATCTGGTCTAACGCCTGCGCTTTCCTCGCTGAGCGACGACAAAGGCCCCGCATGGATCCGCGCACCCTCACGGCGCTGAAGGAGTCGATCCGCTCGATTCCCGACTACCCGAAGCCCGGCATCGTCTTCCGGGACATCACGACCCTGCTCGGGGACGCGCGGGCCTTCCGGCGCGCCGTGGACGCCCTGGTGCATCCCTTCGCGGGCGGGCGCATCGATCAGGTGGCGGGCATCGAGGCGCGGGGCTTCATCCTCGGCGGCGCGGTGGCCCACCAGCTCTCCTCGGGCTTCGTGCCGATCCGCAAGAAGGGCAAGCTGCCCCACGCCACGGTCTCGATCGCCTACGCGCTCGAATACGGCACCGACGAGATGGAGATCCACTCCGACGCGGTGAAGCCGGGGGACCGGGTGGTGCTGGTGGACGACCTGATCGCCACGGGGGGCACCGCCACGGCCGCGGTCGAGCTGCTGCGCCGGATCGGCGCCGAGGTGGTGGCCGCCTGCTTCGTCATCGACCTGCCCGAACTCGGCGGCGCCGCCAAGCTGCGCGCCCTCGACGTGCCGGTCTGGACCCTGCTGGAATTCGAGGGACACTGAACCCATCCGCCGAGGCGGAATCGGTTCGGCGGATGAGGCTGGTGCGGAAGCGAGAGGCCACGCAGAAGAGCCTCGGGCGCTTCTGCCCGGAACCGGCCGGCGCATCGGGGCGCCCAACCGGCAGAGGAGGACGCCGATGACCGATCTCGCCGCCCGCCGCGCCGCCTTCCGGGCGCTGCACGGCGCGGGCTGCTTCGTGATGCCGAACCCCTGGGATCTGGGCACCGCCCGCTATCTCGCCGGCCTCGGCTTCCCGGCGCTCGCCACCACGAGTTCGGGTTTCGCCTTCACGCGCGCCCTGCCGGACACCGACTGGGCGGTGCCGCGCGACGCGATGCTCGGCCACATCGCCGAGATCGCGGCCGCCACGGACCTGCCGGTCAACGCCGACTTCGAATCCGGCTACGCGCACGACCCGGAGGGCGTCGCGCGGAACGTCGCCCTCTGCGTCGGGACCGGCGTTGCCGGCCTGTCGATCGAGGACGCGACCGGCTCGGCCGAGACGCCGCTCTACGAGTTCGGCCAAGCGGTGGAGCGCATCCGGGCGGCGCGGCAGGCCATCGACGCCACGGGCGCGGACGTGCTGCTCACCGGGCGCTGCGAGGCCTACCTCACCGGCCATGCCGAGCCGCTGCGCGAGGCGATCCGCCGCCTCCAGGCCTATGCGGAGGCCGGAGCGGAGGTGCTCTACGCGCCGGGACCGAAGCGCCGCGAGGAGATCCGCGACCTCGTGGCGGCCCTGAGCCCGCGCCCGGTCAATATCCTGATGAGCACCAATCCCGGGCTGCGCGTCGCGGATCTGGCGGAACTCGGGGTACGCCGCATCAGCGTCGGCTCCGCGCTCGCCCGCGCCGCCTGGACGGGCTTCATCCGGGCGGCCAAGCGGATCAGCCAGGAGGGCAGCTTCGGCGGGTTCGACGGCTCGGTGAGCTTCGCCGAACTCAACGGCTTCTTCCGCAAGGATCTGGAAGCCAGGGAGGCGCGGACCCGCGACTCGGAGCGCCCGTGAGCCAGACGATCGACCCCGCCACCGGGCTGCCCATCGGCGCCCTCGTTCTCCCGGCGGACCCGGCGCCGCGACCGGAGCGCCTCACCCTCGAAGGCCGCCACGTCTCCCTGGTGCCGCTCGACGCGGCGGCGCATGCCGGGGCGCTCGGGGGCGGCGCCGTCGGCCCCGGCACCGAGGCCCTGTGGCAGTACATGCCGCGCGGGCCGTTCCCCGACCCGGCCGCCTTCGCGGCCTACCTCGAGACCTGCGCGGCCTCGCCCGACCCGCTGTTCTACGCCATCCTCGACGCGCGGTCGGGCCATGCGGTCGGCCACGCGGCCCTGATGCGGATCGACCCCGCCAACCGGGTGATCGAGGTCGGCAACATCCTCTACACGCCGGCGCTCCAGCGCAGCCCCGGGGCCACCGAGGCGATGCGGCTGCTCGCCGGCTACGTCTTCGACACCCTCGGCTACCGGCGCTACGAGTGGAAGTGCAATGCGCTGAACACGCCCTCGCGCCTCGCCGCCGGCCGCCTGGGCTTCGCGTTCGAGGGCATCTTCCGGCAGGCCATGATCGTGAAGGGCCGCAACCGCGACACGGCGTGGTTCTCGCTCCTCGATACGGAATGGCCGCAGGTGCGGCAGGCCTACGACCGCTGGCTCGCGCCCGGCAACCACGGCCCGGACGGTGGGCAGCGCCTGCGCCTCTCGGCGCTCACCGCGGCGCGCATCCCCGGCCTCCCGCTGCGGCGGGCGACCCGCGCGGACGCGCCGGCCCTCGGCGCCCTGCAGAAGGCCGCCTACGCGCCCAACCGTGCGCTGCTCGGCGTCGAGCCGCTGCCGCTCCTCACGCCGGCCGACGCCGTGATCGACGCCCACGAGGTCTGGCTCCTGGAGGAGGGCGACGGCCTTTCCGGCGCGCTCGTCCTCGATCCCGAGCCCGACCACCTGCTGGTGTGGAGCGTCGCGGTGGCGCCGGATCGGCAGGGGCGGGGGCTCGGCACGCGCCTGCTCGCAGCGGTTGAGGAGCGCGCGAAGCATCTCGACCTCGCGGATCTGCGCCTCTACACGGGAGAGAAGCTCGCGCGCACCATCGGCTGGTATGCGCGCCACGGCTGGACGACGGATCGGGTCGAGGCCCGGCCGGACCGCCGCCTGGTGCACATGATCAAGCGCGTCGCGTGACGGGCCAACCGGGAGGGTGAACGCATGGTGGGACGTCTCGCGGGCAAGAGCGCCGTCGTGACGGCGGCGGGACAGGGGATCGGGCGGGCGATCGCGGAGGCGTTCCTGGCCGAGGGCGCCCGGGTGCTGGCCACCGATCTCGACCGCGCCAAGCTCGAAGGCCTCGCGGGTGCCGAGACGGCGGCCCTCGACGTGCGCTCGGATGCGGCGGTGGCCGCCTGCCTGCGCGGTGCGGGCCCGATCGACATCCTCGTCAACGCCGCGGGCTTCGTGCACCACAACACCGTGCTCGACTGCTCGGAGGCCGACTGGGACTTCGCCTTCGACCTCAACGTGAAATCGATGCACCGCACGATCCGCCACGCCCTGCCCGGGATGCTGGAGCGCGGCGGCGGCTCGATCGTCAACATCGCCTCGGCGGTCTCCACGATCGCCACCGCACCCAACCGCTACGTCTACGGAGCCACCAAGGCGGCGGTGATCGGCCTGACCATGGCGGTGGCGCGCGACTTCATCCGCCAGGGGGTCCGCGCCAACGCCATCTGCCCCGGCACCATCCAGTCGCCCTCCCTCGACGAGCGGATCACGGCGCTCGCCGCCTCCACCGGCACGACGGAGGAGGCGGCGCGCCAAGCCTTCATCGACCGGCAGCCGATGGGGCGCCTCGGCACCGCCGAGGAGGTGGCCGCGCTCGCGGTCTATCTCGCCTCGGACGAGTCGCGCTTCACCACCGGTCACACCCACCTCGTCGACGGCGGCTTCGCGCTCTGAGCCTGCTGCGGAGACTCCGATGCACATCCTGATTCTCGGCGCCGCCGGCATGGTCGGGCGCAAGCTCCTGGCCCGGCTGGCCCAGGACGGCCAGCTCGGCGGCACGGCCGTCACCCGCCTGACGCTCCACGACGTCGTGGCGCCGGAGGCCCCGCCGGTGCGCGTGCCGGTCTCGCTCTCGGCCTCGGACTTCTCGGCCCCCGGCGAGGCCGAGCGGCTGGTGGCGGGGCGGCCGGACGTGATCTTCCACCTCGCCGCCATCGTGTCCGGCGAGGCGGAGGCCGATTTCGACAAGGGCTACCGCATCAACCTCGACGGCACCCGCCAGCTCTTCGACGCCGTGCGGGCGATCGGCGAGGGGTATCGGCCGCGCCTCGTCTTTACCTCCTCGATCGCGGTGTTCGGCGCGCCCATGCCCGAGCCGATCGGCGACGAGTACCTGACGGCGCCCCTCACCAGCTACGGCACCCAGAAGGCGATCGGCGAACTCCTTCTGTCGGACTACACCCGCCGGGGGATCTTCGACGGGGTGGGCATCCGCCTGCCGACGATCTGCGTCCGGCCGGGCAAGCCCAACAAGGCGGCGTCGGGCTTCTTCTCCGGCATCATCCGCGAGCCGCTGGCCGGGCAGGAGGCGGTGCTGCCGGTCTCGGATTCGGTGCGCCACTGGCATGCGTCGCCCCGCGCCGCGGTCGGCTTCCTGCTGCATGCCGCGACGATCGACGGTGCTCGCCTCGGCGACCGGCGCAATCTCACCATGCCGGGCGTCGCCGTGACGGTGGCCGAGCAGATCGAGGCCCTGCGCCGCATCGCGGGCGATGCCGTGGTCGCCCGCATCCGCCGCGAGCCGGACCCGACCATCGAGCGCATCGTGGCCGGCTGGCCCCGCGCCTTCGACGCGCGCCGGGCCACCGAACTCGGCTTCACCGCGGAGCCCGATTTCGAGACGATCATCCGGGCGCATATCGAGGACGAGCTGGGCGGGCGCATCGCCGCCTGAGGATCGCTCGGCGGGGCCGGTTCCGGCACCGCGACACTCCTCCAGCGGGAGTGGCGGGCATGCTTGACCGCCCTGCCATCCCGCATCGTCGTCGCGCCGCCATCTCGCTGGTCGAGGCGCAGGTGTCCGCTCGACCTCGGGCCTGCCCGATCGGATGGAGACGTTGGCTGGCGCAGGCGCCGCTTCGCGCGGCGAGGCGCGCCACGCGGGATCGTCCATCCTCCATAACCTCTCCCCGCGCCTTACCGCGATCCCCTGATCGGCCGGGCAACGGACGCGCTTGCCTCGGGCCGGCGTGCGGACACGGGTCTCCTTGCCCGCGCCGGGCAAAGACGTGGCCGGCACGGGAGGCCGGCGCGCCGCGCCATGACGCTGCATGCAGTCCGGTCCGAGATCGCCGCCGGCCTCGATGAAGCCGGAAATATCAATTCGGGCGAAATACCCGTCATGTCGCCTCACGCAGCCGGCGCGCGTGATGACAGCGCGGCCTGGGAAAACCATCTGCCGCTAGTCTGTCCAAGACGCATCGCGGCACGACCTGCGGACCTCGGCATCCTTATCGAATCGCCACCCGCAGGGACAAATTTGTCGAGCTGACGTCGAATCAGCATCACGTGTCACTAGCCCGACCCGCCGCCAAAAAGGCGCAAATATCCCCGATCCCGTCGTCCCATCGACAGCAGCCGTTTCCTTCGCATCGGCGGCGGCCGACTGTGTCGGCTGGGGCACGGCATATCGGACGAGGGGTGGCTATACCTCGTCTGATCCGGAGACGAGACGGAGCCAGCCGTGATGCCGAAGCCTGAAACCCGCATTCTCCTCGTCTCGCCGCGCTTCAATCCGAATTCGTTCTGGGGATTCGAGGCGGCCTGCGCGCTCCAGGGGGCGCGCTGCCTCGCCCCGCCGCTCGGCCTGATCACGCTGGCAGCGATGCTGCCGCAGACCTGGCAGCTCCGGCTGATCGACTGCAACGCACAGGAGCTGACCGACGCCGATATCCTGGGGGCCGACCTCGTCATGTCGGGCGGGATGCTGCCGCAGGAACCGGCGATCTTCGCCCTGATGGAGCGCTGCCGGCGGCTCGGCGTGCCGATCTGCCTCGGCGGCCCGGCCCCGACCTCGACGCCCGAGGTCTTCGACGAGGCCGACTTCATCGTGGTGGGGGAGGCGGAGGGCGTTATCCACGAGTTCGTGGCCGCCTGGGAGGCCGGCGAGCGCCGCGGCCGCTTCACCGCCCCGAAGTTCAAGGCCGACGTGACCGCGTCGCCGATCCCGCGCTTCGACCTGCTCGACTTCCGGCACTATCTCTGGGTGAACGTCCAGTTCTCGCGCGGCTGCCCCTTCACCTGCGAGTTCTGCGACATCATCGAGCTCTACGGCCGCGCCCCGAGGACGAAGACGCCGAAGCAGATGCTGGCGGAACTCGACCGCCTGCTCGCCCTCGGCTATCGCGGCCACGTCGACTTCGTGGACGACAACCTCATCGGCAACAAGAAGGCCGTGAAGGCCTTCCTGCCCCACCTCCAGGCGTGGCAGGAGAAACATGGCTTCCCGTTCAAGTTCTCGACTGAGGCGTCGCTCAACATCTCGGACGATGCGGAGCTGCTGCGGCTGATGCGCCGCTGCAACTTCTTCGCGCTGTTCGTCGGCATCGAGACGCCCGACGAGGCCACGCTGGTCCAGACCCAGAAGAAGCAGAACACCCGCCGCAGCATCGCCGAGAGCGTCCACCGCATCTACAAGGCGGGCATGTACGTCGCGGCCGGCTTCATCGTCGGCTTCGACACCGAGGAGAAGAGCGTCGCGCAGAGCATGAGCACCTGCATCCGCGACACCAGCATCCCGACCGCGACGGTCGGGCTGCTCACGGCCCTGCCCAACACCCAGCTGTCGCGCCGCCTGTCGCGGGAGGGGCGCCTGTTCGACCGCTTCCGCGCCTCCATGACCGAGTCCGGCGACATGTGCACGGCGGGTCTCAACTTCACCACCCTGCGCCCTCGCCGCGAGATCATGCAGGATTACCGCGACGTGGTCGCGCAGACCTACGATGCGGACGCCTATTTCGCGCGGGTGCGCCGGCTCGGGCGCCTGCTCGACCGGCCGACCCTGCGCCAGCGCAGGTTCTACTGGCAGACGGCCCGGCGCGACGTGGTCGCGTTCGGCCGCCTGCTCTGGGCCATGCATGTGCGGCATCCCGAACTGGCGCGCCACTTCTGGCACACGCTCTACGACTGCGTGCGCCACCGCCCGAAATCCTACGAGGCGGTGCTGCGCAACATCGCGCATTTCACCCATCTCTATCCCTTCGCGCAGTTCGTGGTGCGGACCATCGACGCGCGCATCGCGCAGATCGATGCCGGGGGCTGGGCCGAACCCGAGGCGCTGCCGGCCCGTGCCGAGGGCTGCGGCGAGGAGCGCGTCGCGGCCGTGGCCTGACGCCCGATCGTCCCGCCGGACGGTTGCGCCGGCCGGCGTGGCGGGCGAACCTCCGGGCCTCCGGTGCGACTTTTCGGGAGCGCGCCGGCACGAGCGGGGAGGGGGCGATGGCAGGGCGGCTCGTCATCCTGGGCGGCGGCTTCGCGGGCCTGTGGGCGGCAGCGGCCGCCGCGCGCTTGGCGGGCGAGCGGGGCGGCGACCTCGCCATCACCCTCGTGGCGCCCGACCCGTTCCACACCTTCCGGGTGCGCTGCTACGAGCCGAACCTCGACGGCCTGCGCGTCGCGCTCGACGACGTGCTCGGGCCAATCGGCGTCGCGCGGGTGCAGGCCCGCGCGGAGAGCATCGATCCGGCGCTGCGCAAGGTCCGGCTCTCCGGAGCGGCGGAGGCTCTCTCCTACGACCGCCTCGTGCTGGCGACGGGCAGCACGCTCGCCCGTCCGCCGTGTTCGGGCGCGGAGCGGATGCTCGACGTCGACACCTACGCGGGCGCCGCACGGCTCGCAGAGCACCTGCGCGACCTCGCGCGCACCGAGCCGCGGCCCGGACGCGCGACCGCGGTGGTGGTCGGGGCGGGCCTCGTCGGGATCGAGGCCGCCTGCGAGCTGCCCGCCCGGCTGCGGGATCTCGCCTCGCCCGCCGACCCGGCCCGGGTGGTGCTCATCGAGCGCGGTGCGGAGCCCGGCGCCGACATGGGCGCGGCCCGGCCGGCGATCCGTGAGGCGCTCGCCGCGGCAGGCGTGGAGGTGCACCGGCAGACCGGCGTCGTGGCGGTGGAGCCCGACGGCGTGCGCCTCGCCGACGGATCCCGGATCGCCGCCGACACGGTCCTGTGCGCGACGGGCCTGCGAGCGAGCCCGCTTGCGGCCCCGCTGCCGGTCGCACATGACCCTCTCGGCCGGGTTCCGGTCGATGCCTTCCTGCAGGTCGAGGGCGTGGCCGGCCTCTACGCGGCCGGGGACGTGGCGCGGGCGGCGGCGGACGCGGCCGGGCACGCCACGGTGATGTCCTGCCAGCACGCGCGTCCGATGGGGCGGCTCGCCGGCCACAACGCCGCCTGCGACCTCCTCGGCTGCCCCGAGGCGCGCCTCGCCTTCGCGGCGCCCGACTACGTCACGGTCCTCGATCTCGGCGCCTGGGGGGCGGCCTACACGGCGGGCTGGGACCGGGACACGCTGGTGGCGTCCGGCCCGGAGGCGAAGGCGACCAAGCGGACCATCAACCGGGAGCGGATCGTGCCGCCGCTGCGCGACCGCGCCGCGATCCTGGCCGCCGCCGCCCCGATCCTTCAGGCCCGCCCGATCGTGCGGCCGGCATAGCCGGGGCGCCTCGCCGCGGGCCTTGCCGTCAGGCCGGGATCCGCACCGTCGCCCGCAGGCCCCCGAGCGGACTGTCGTGCAGCGAGACGTCGCCGCCGTGCATGCGGGCGATGTCGAGGGCGATGGCGAGGCCGAGGCCGGAGCCGCCCGCGTCCTGGCGGGCATCGTCCAGGCGCACGAAGGGCTTGAACACCTCCTCGCGCTGCTCGGGCGGGATGCCCGGGCCGTCGTCGTCGATCGAGACGGCGAGCCAGCGGCTCTCCTGCCGGGCGGTGATCGCGATGGTGTCGCCGTAGCGGGCGGCATTGGCCGCGAGATTGAACAGGCAGCGGCGGAACGCGTCCGGCCGGACCGTCACGGTGGCCGGGGCGGTCACCGCCACCTCGCTGACGTGCCCGCCGAGCCGCTCGACGTCGGTGCGCAGATCCTCCAGCAGCGCCCGGAGGTTGACGGGCGAGGCCTGCTCGCCGGAATCGCCCCGCGCGAAGGCCAGATAGGCTTCCAGCATCCGGCTCATCTCGTCGACGTCCCGGCGCAGGTCGTCGATCTCCGGGGTCTGTTCGAGCAGCGCGAGCGAGAGGCGGAATCGCGTGATGATGGTGCGCAGGTCGTGGCTGACCCCGTTCAGCATCGTGGTGCGCTGCTCCATCGCCCGCTCGATGCGCCGCTTCATCTCGATGAAGGCGAGACCGGCCTTGCGCACCTCGCGCGCGCCGCGGGGCCGGAACTCGACCTCGCGGCCCTTGCCGAAGCTCTCGGCCACGTCGGCGAGGCGCAGGATCGGGCGGATCTGGTTGCGCAGAAACAGGATCGCGACGCCGAGCAGCACCAGCGAGGTGCCGCCCATCCAGAGCAGGAAGATGTGCGAGTTCGACGCGTAGGCCTGGCTGCGCCGGGCGATGACCCGCATCACCCCGCCCGGGATCTCGACGCGGATCTCGATCAGGCTGGAGCGGCCGACCGTGTCGATCCAGAAGGGCCGGTTGATCTGGCGGCGGATCTCGTCCGAGAGGGCCTCGTCGAGGAGCGAGAAGAACGGCCGCGGCCCCGCTGGCGGCACCTTGGCCCCCTCCAGGATGTCGATGTCGAGGTTCAAGCGCTCGCCCGCGATGCGCTGGAGCGTGGCCGCGTCCCGGTCCTGAGGGTAGCTCTCGTAGATGTCGATCAGGGCGGCCACATCCGCCGTCACCGCCGCCGAGAGCCGCTTCGTCACGAGCTGCCAGTGGCGCTCCATGAACGTGTAGGCGATCACCGATTGCAGCAGCACGACCGGCGCGATGATGATGATGAGCGAGCGGGCGTAGAGGCCCTTGGGCAGCCGGTCGGCCAGCAACCGGCCGATGCGGCGCCACAGCCGCCGGGGGTCGAGGCGGGCCGCCCCGGTCGGACGGGCGTCGAGCCCGGGCGGCCCTTGCGCTCCCGCGAACGGGCCCGGCGACGCCGCCACCCGACTAGTCCAGCACGAGGCGGTAGCCCACGCCGCGCACGGTCTGGACGTAGCGGGGATTGGCCGGGTCGTCCTCGACCTTGCGGCGCAGGCGGTTCATCTGCACGTCGATGGTGCGCTCGTTGCCGGCCTCGCTGGCGCCCGCCAGCGCCTCGCGCGCCACGTTGCCGCCCTTGGCGAGCGCCAGGATGGTGAGGATCTCGCGCTCGCGCTCGCTCAGGCGGATCAGCTCGTCGTCGCGGGTGAGTTCGCCCCGCTCGACCCGGAACAGGAACGGCCCGAAGCGCACCGCATCGAGGGGCGCGGAGGGCTCGGCCGCCCCGCCGCCGTGGCGCCGCCGCAGGATGTTGGCGAGCCGCAGGATCAGCTCGCGCGGCTCGAAAGGCTTGGGCAGGTAGTCGTCGGCGCCGATCTCCAGCCCCGTCACCCGGTCGTTCGGGTTGGAGCGGGCCGTGAGCATCAGGATCGGCACCTGCGAGGTCAGGCGGATCTGGCGGGCGTAGTCGAACCCGGTCTCGCCCGGCATCATCACGTCGAGGACGAGGGCGTCGAACACGAGGTTGGCGCCCTTGGCCCGGGCCTCGGCGGCGCTCGCCGCCGCCGTCACCCGGTAGCCGTGCTCGAACAGGAAGCGCGAGAGAAGGTCGCGCAGCCGCCGGTCGTCGTCGACCACGAGGATGTGGGGGGCGTGATCGGGCAGGTCCGCCTGCGTGACGAGCACCGGCATCGCCTCAGGCCTCGTCCGCCGGGCGCGGCGGTGCGGCCGCGAGGAGCCGGCTCACCCCCGGCCGATCCGTAGGGTCGATCATCGCGAGGAGGAAACGGCTCGCCGGGCCGCGGGCGGCCGGGCCCGCCTCGGCCAGCGCCCGGCGCACCCGCTCGCCCTGCACTTCGGCGAGTTGTTCGGCGAGGCGCCGCCCGCGGGGCGTGCAGGTGAGGAGGCGGTGGCGACGGTCGCTCGTGCCGGCGCGCTGCTCGATGTAGCCGGTCTCGATCAATTCCTTGAGCACCCGGTTGAGGCTCTGCTTGGTGATGCGCAGAATATCGAGGAGTTCGGCGATCGTGAGGCCGGGGTTGCGCTCCACGAAGTGCAGGACGCGGTGGTGGGCGCGGCCGAAGCCGTATTCCTCCAGGATGCGGTCGGGATCGGAGACGAAGTCGCGGTAGGCGAAGAACAGGAGTTCGATCAGGTCGTCGGCGTGCCCGGCCTCGGGCAGGTCCTCGTTGGCGGCGTCGGGAGGCTCAGGCGAAAGGGGTCGCGTCCGGGCAGCCTGCTTCACCGTCGTCCCCCATGGTGCGGCGAGGGCCGCGCACGGCCCTCGGATTTACGTCAGCCTTGTTGACATATCTCAGCCCCGTTGATACCCGTCAACCCCGCCGGCGAAACGAATGAACGTCTTTCGCGTCTGCGAAGACCGAAGGTTGCGAGTTGGCCGCCTTCGCGGAAACGAACCGCATACGAGGATCATCGTCATGTCCGTCATCCCCTTCGACCAGCGTGAAGGTCACATCTGGTTCGACGGCCGCATGGTGCCGTGGGCGGACGCGAAGATTCACGTACTCAGCCACGGCCTGCATTACGGCTCGTGCGTGTTCGAGGGCGAGCGCGCCTACGGCGGCGAGATCTTCAAGTGCACGGAGCATTCCGCGCGCCTGCGCCGCTCGGCCGAGCTGCTCGACTTCGAGATCCCCTATTCGGTGGCCGAGATCGACGCCGCCAAGAAGCTCGTGCTCAAAGAGAGCGGGCTTGCGGACGCCTACCTGCGCCCCGTCGCGTGGCGCGGCTCGGAGATGATGGGCGTCTCGGCCCAGGCCAATACCATCCACCTCGCCATCGCGGCCTGGGAATGGCCAAGCTATTTCGACCCGGCCACCAAGATGAAGGGCATCCGCCTCGACATGGCGGAGTACCGCCGGCCCGATCCCCGCACCGCGCCCTCCTCCTCGAAGGCGGCGGGCCTGTACATGATCTGCACCATCTCCAAGCACCGGGCCGAGAACAAGGGCTACGCCGACGCCCTGATGCTCGACTGGGAGGACAACGTCGCCGAGTGCACCGGCGCCAACGTGTTCTTCATCCGGGACGGCGCGATCCATACGCCGCTCGCCGACCGGTTCCTGAACGGCATCACCCGGCAGACGGTGATCGAGCTCGCCCGCCGCCGCGGCTTCGAGGTCATCGAGCGCCGCATCCGGCCCGAGGAGTTGGCGGATTTCTCCGAATGCTTCATCACCGGCTCGGCCGCCGAGGTGACGCCGGTGTCGGAGATCGGCCCCTACCGCTTCCAGCCTGCGGCCATGACCCGCACGCTGATGGACGATTACAGCGCCGAGGTGCAGCCCCGCGCCCGGGCAGCCTGAAGCTTCACCGGAGCGCGGGGCCGCGGGCCGCGGGCCCCGTGCCCCGGAACCGGAGGCCCGTCTCCGGCGTTCCCGTACCGAGAACAATACGTGAACGAAGAGGAGCCGACATGACAGCCAGGAAGGCGATCGATCGTCACGACGACACGGATCCGAAGGGCAGCGACGCATCGAACCGCATCAAGGATCCGAAGGACTGGACCACGGGCGGCGAGCCGATGACCGGCGCCCAGGCCTCCTACCTCAAGACACTGTCCGAGGAGGCCGGAGACGAGGAGGCGTTCGATCCGGATCTCGACAAGGCCGAGGCCTCAGAGCGCATCGACAGCCTGCGCAAGGCCACCGGCAAGGCTTGAGGCGCAAGGCCCGAGAGGATCGGTCGCAACCGTCCTTTCGGGCATCCTCTTAACGGATGGTGAGGAGGTTAGCGTGTAGTTCTCGCACAGGTCGGAACAGGAGAGCGTCGTGGGCAGCCTTTGGCGCAGCGTCGGATCGCCACGCCGCTTCCTGAACGACGAATCGGGAGCGACGGCGATCGAGTACGGCTTGATCGTAACACTGGTCTTCCTGGTCCTGGCCGTCGGCGTCGGGAATTACGGCGACCAGTTGCGCATTCTCTATGCAACTCTGAGTACCAAGGTGGTGGCCGTCCTCAGCGGAGCCTGAGCCATCCTGACGCGGCTCGCTACTCGGCGGCCGCGCCGAGGTTGCTCAGACTCTGACGGATCTGCCCGGCGAGCGCGTCGGCGAGGGGCTGCGGCTCGGGCGCGCGGTGGCGCATGAGCCCGATGCGGCAGGCGGGCAGGGCAGGGAAGCCCTCGGCCGGGCTCAGTGTGCGCATGCCCGGGCGCAGGGCGCTCTCGGGCAGGACCGAGACGGCGAGCCCCGCCAGCACCGCGGCGCCGACCGCGGTGGAACTCCAGCTCACGAACAGGACGCGGCTCGGCCGCCCGGCGCGCTCCAGGGCGGCGGTCGCGGCGCGGCGCCAGACACAGTGAGGGCGGCCGAGCGCGAGAGGCAGCGGCGTCTCGGCATGAACCCGGTGGCGGCTCGATGCAACCCACAGCAGCGCCTCGGTGCGGATCGTCTCGATGCCGCCGTGCTGGCGCGTCTCGGTCACGATGGCGAGGTCGATGTCGCCTTGCCCGAGGCGCGCGACCAGCATGTCGGTGGGTTCGCATACCACCGTCACCTCGGCCCGCGGATGGGCACGCGAGAAGCGGGCCAGGATCTCCGGCAGGTAGCGCTCGGCGTAGTCGTCGGGCAGGCCGAGCCGCACCCGCCCGGCGAGATCGCCCTCGTCGAAGGTGGCGAGGCACTCGGTCTGGAGGCGCACGATCCGGCGCGCGTAGTCGAGCAGCCGCTCGCCGTCGTCGGTGAGCCGCACGCCCCGTCCGGCGCGCGAGAAGACCTCGCGGCCGACCCGTTCCTCCAGGCGCCGCATCTGCATCGAGACCGCGGATTGCGTCTTGTGGACGAGGTCTGCGGCCCGGGTGAAGGAGCCGCTGTCGGCGATCGCCACCAAGGTGCGGAGCTGGTCGATATCGAGGGGATGGACCACGGCGGCCTCTCATCAGCATCCGTGATGTGACACATCTCAACCATTCGCTCAACGGATCGGTCGAGCGGGACTATGAGGGTGGCGCGGCCGCTCCTTCCGACGGGCGCCGCTGGAGGTCACGATGAGGATCGGCTTTGCTCCCTTCGGTGTTCTCTCGCTGGTCCTGCGGGCCGGTCGCGCGACCGGCCGGATCGCGGTGCAGGCCATCCGTCTGTGGCAGAACCGCCGCGCCGCCCACCGCCTGGCCGACCTCGACGACCGGATGCTGAAGGATCTCGGCCTCACGCGCACCGAGGTGGTCGGCGCCCTCGCGCTCTCGTGGCGGGACGACCCGACCCTGCACCTGGCGGGTCGACGAGGCCTCAAGGCCCGGCGGGGATCCCCGCATGGGGTGGTGAGGATCGTGGCCAGGAACGGCCGGCGCCTGAAAGGCACTCTCGCCTGCTGAAGCGGCGGCCGGGACGGACGCACCCGCGCGGCCTTCCAGGATTCCGACGACCCGGAAGGCCGCGACCAGGGCCGCGGTGCCGAACAGGGCGGAGCCGAGCGCGATGGCGACGAGCACGCCCTCCGGGCCGCCGGCCCAGGCCCCCGCCAGCGCGAATGGCATCGTGCCGAGCGTGGCCCTGCCCCAGTTGAAGGCGGTGGAGAGGAGCGGGAAGCCGAGGTTGTTGAACGAGGCGTTCGCCAGGAACAGGAGCCCGTTGAAGAACCACGCGGCCCCCGCCACGAGGCAGAAGAACGCGACGAGGCGGGCCGCTTCCCCGCTGAGCGCGAAGGCCTCGACGATGGCGGTGCGACCGAGCACCAGGGCGAGCCAGACCGCGACCACGTAGACGCCCGTCACCAGGGCCGCGTCGCGCAGGACGCGCCGCATGCGGTCGAAGCGGCCGGCGCCCCAGTTCTGGCCGAGAATCGGGCCGATCGCCCCCGAGAGGGCGAAGAGGCCGCCGAAGGCGACCGGGATCAGGCGCTCGATCACCGCGTTGGCGGCGATCGCCGCCGTGCCGAATCCGGCCACGACGTGGGCCAGGAACGCGCTCGCCACCGGGGGAGCAAGGTTCGTCGCCACCGCCGGCAGGGCGATGCGCAGCACCTCGGGCGCATCGGCCCGCAGGTCGGCGGGACGGGGCCGGGCCACCATGCGGTGGACCACCACGGCCCCGTGCCAGCCGACGCCCGCGAAGGCGAGGCGGGCCGCCACCACGCTCCAGGCCGCGCCGTCGAGGCCGAGGCCGAGGCCGAAGATCAGCAGCGGGTCGAGCAGGGCCGTCACGAGGGCGCCCCCGACCGTGACGATCATGGCGCGGCGCGCATCGGCCACCGCCCGCAGGACCCCGGAGAAGCCCATGCCGAGCGCCATCGCGGCGATCGACGGCAGGGTGATGTGGAGGAAGCGCCGGGCGACCGGCACCGTCTCGGGCGCGGCGCCGATGAGCGCCAGGACCGGGTCGAGGACGGGGAGGAGCAGCCCCGTCACCGCCAGCGCCGCGACCACCGTCAGCACCATCGCGGAGGCGGCGATGCGGCGGGCGGCCTCGCGGTCGCCGGCCCCGAGCGCACGCGCCACGAGCGCGCCGACCGCGATCATCATGCCGATGTTGATGGCGATGGCGAAGACCTGGACGATCGTGGCGAAGCCCACCGCCGCCGTGAGGTTCGGATCGCCGAGCCACGAGACGTAGAGAAGCGACAGGAGGTCGACGGCGAAGATCGCCATCAGGCCGACCGACCCGGTCGCGCCCATCACCACGACGTGCCGCAGCGTCGATCCGGTGACGAAGGCGGCGGGCGCCTCATGCATCGTCGGCAACGGGCTCGGGCCGGATCTCGTCCGCGCGCACGGCCTCCGCGCGGGCCTTGTCCGCCGCCGCCCCGTCCGTGCGGGCGGGCTCGGGCGGCGCCGGGCGCTCCTTGGCGATGATGTCCTGGGTCTCGGCGGTGAGTGCCCGGGAGGAGCGCACCGGCGTGATCAGCGGCTCGGGTTTGATCCGCACGAGGCTGCGCACCGGGTCGGCCCGGTCGAGGGGATCGCCCGCCTGCTGCAGCACCAGCCGCGCCACGTCGCGCTTGCGCACGTCGTCGGCGACGCCCGCCGCCTCCGCGGCCGGCACGCCGAGCGCCTCCAGGGTGGCGCGGCCGAAGGCGAGGGCCGATTCCACCGTCTCGCGCATGAGATAGTCCACGTCGCGGTTCATCGCCTCGATCGCCTGCACCCGGTCGTACACCCGCACGTAGGTGCGGGCGGAGGGGAATTCCGCGTGGACGAGATCGATGATCTTGAGCGTCTCCTCGGGGTCGTCGATGCAGATGCAGACGAGTTCGGCCCTGGCCCCGCCGGCCGCCCGCAGCACGTCGAGGCGGGTGCCGTCGCCGTAATAGACCCGGAAGCCGAAGCGGGCGGCGCTGCGGATCTGCTCCACGTCCTTGTCGATCACCGTGACGCTGACGCCCTGCGCCAGCAGCACTTGGTTGAGGATCTGGCCGAAGCGGCCGAAGCCGATCACCAGCACCCGCGCCTCCGCGGATTCGATCACGTCGTAGGCCGGTTCGAGGGCGCTGGTGCGCCGCGTCGCCAGCAGGGCGTCGAGGCCCTTGGCGGCGAGCGGACCGATCAGCATGGTGAGCGCCGCGAGCGCGATGGCGAGGCGCCCGGCATTCCCGTCCACGATCCCGAGTTCGCCGCCGACCGGCAGCAGCACGAAGGCGAACTCGCCCGCGGGCGCCAGCACCGCCGCGCCGCGCAGGGCATCGATCCAGGGCGAGCCGAACAGGCGGAACAGTCCCACCACGATGGCGGTCTTGAGCAGGATCGCCGAGACCGTCGCGGCCGACAGCGCGAGCCAGTGCTCGCGCACCAGCGCGAGGTCGATCGACATGCCCACGCTCATGAAGAACAGGCCGAGCAGCATGCCGCGGAAGGGCTCGATATCGGCTTCGAGCTGGTGGCGGAAGTTCGATTCGGCCAGCAGCAGCCCGGCCAGGAACGCCCCCATCGCCATCGAGAGCCCGACATGCTCCATGATGAGCGCGGTGCCGAGCACCACGAGCAGGGCGGCGGCGGTCATCACCTCGCGCGCGCCGCTCGCCGCCAGCATCCGGAAGAACGGGTTGAGGCCGTAGCGCCCGACGAGCACGGCCGCGACCACGGCGGCCACCGCCGAGCCGGTGGCCTGCAAGGCCTCCCCCAGCCAGTTGCCGCCCGACGTGGTGCCCGTGGAGGCGAGCAGCGGCAGGAGCGCCAGGATGGCGACGACCGACAGGTCCTGGAACAGCAGGATCGCGAAGGCGCGCTGGCCGTAGGGGGCGCCGAGGTCGCGGCGCTCCTCCAGCAGTTGCAGCGCCACCGCCGTCGCCGACAGGGCGAGCGCGATGCCGACCACCGTGGCGGCCGCCATCGACAGGCCGCCCAGCATGGCGAGCCCTCCGAGCGCCACCGCGCACAAGGCGAGCTGCAGCGTGCCGAGGCCGAGGATGTCCCGCCGCATCGAGATGAGGCGCGACAATTCGAGTTCGAGCCCGACGATGAACAGGAGCAGCACGACGCCGAGTTCGGAGACGCTGCGCGCCGTCTCCGCCTCGGTGATGAGCGAGAGCCCGGACGGCCCGATCACCACCCCCGCGACGAGGTAGCCCAGCACCGCGCTCTGACCGAGCAGGCGGAAGATCGGCACGCCGATCACCGCCGCCGACAGGAAGGTCAGGACCGGCGGCAGGAAGCTGGCGTGGTCGGCGGCACTCGCCATCGCGGACGGGCTCCCGGTGGGCAAGAGGGTGGGCAAGAGGATGAGCCAGAGAACCGGCAACCTAACCCGCGGACGTGGCGCAGGCGAGACGCCGGCCGGGCCGGTGTCGCAGAAGCGGCAGGGGTGGAGCGGCAGGGACGACTTGCGCCCGCGCACTGTTGATCGCGGCGATTCGATGCCATGATAGGTTGACAGAGGCCGCCCCGCCTCGCCACATCCCGGCTATCATGACCGCTCCCGTGAATCAGAACGAACCCGGCGCGCCCGCGCCCGAGAAGCCCCCGCTCGAGATCCTGCTCTGCGCCCCCCGCGGGTTCTGCGCGGGCGTGGTGCGGGCCATCGACGTGGTCGAGCGCGCGCTCGCGATCTACGGGCCGCCGGTCTACGTCCGGCACGAGATCGTCCACAACAAGTACGTGGTCGAGAGCCTGAAGCGCAAAGGGGCGGTGTTCGTCGCCGAGCTCGACGAGGTGCCGGACGGCGGCAAGCCGGTGATCTTCTCGGCCCACGGCGTCGCCAAGACGGTGCCCCAGACCGCCGAGAGCCGCGGCCTGACCACCATCGACGCGACCTGCCCGCTGGTGACCAAGGTGCATCGCGAGGCGGAGATCCACCACAAGCGCGGGCGCCACGTGCTCCTCGTCGGCCATTCCGGGCACCCGGAGGTGGTCGGCACGATGGGGCAGTTGCCCGCGGGCTCGATCACGCTCGTGGAGGACCTGGAGCAGATCGAGGCGCTGGAGCCCGCCAACCGCGACAACCTCGCCTGGGTGACGCAGACCACCCTGTCGGTGGACGACACCCACCACATCGTCGAGGCGCTCAAGAAGAAGTTCCCGGCGATCGTCGGCCCGCACAAGGACGACATCTGCTACGCCACCACCAACCGCCAGGAGGCGGTCAAGCAGGTGGCGCCGCTCGTCGACGCGCTGATCGTCGTCGGCTCGTCCAATTCCTCGAACTCGCAGCGCCTGCGCGAGGTCGCGGAGCGCGCCGGCTGCCCGATCACCCGGCTGGTCAACCGGGCCGAGGACGTGGACTGGGACGCCTTCGCGAACATCCGCCGGCTCGGCCTCACCGCCGGCGCCTCGGCCCCCGAGGTGCTGGTGGAGGAGATCATCGACGCCTTCGCGACCCGCTACACGGTGACGGTCGACACGGTCTCGACCACCACCGAGGACATGGTCTTCCCGCTGCCGCGCGAGCTGCGCAGCGAGGCCGCCGAGTAGCCCGCCGCCCCACGGCCACCGCCGACGGCTTTGACAAGCGCGAGGCGCCGCTCCATCAACCGGGGCGGCGCCTCGTGCATTCCGGCGCCTTCCACCCACGCAAGACTTCCTCCCACCCAAGACGGACACCGGACCGTGGCGGTCTACACCGAGGTTCCCGACGAGGCGCTCGGCGCCTTCCTGGCCGAGTACGACATCGGCGGCCTGCTCTCCTACAAGGGCATCGCCGAGGGGGTCGAGAACACCAACTTCTTCCTGCACACCACGGGCGGCCATTTCATCCTGACCCTCTACGAGAAGCGGGTGGCGGAAGCCGATCTGCCGTTCTTCCTCGGGCTGATGGAGCATCTGGCGGCGCGCGGGCTCGCCTGCCCGCAGCCGATCCGCACCCGGGCGGGCACGGCGCTCGGCCGGCTCTGCGGCCGGCCGGCGGTGATCGTGTCGTTCCTCGACGGGGTCTCGGTGCGCCGCCCCGGCGTGCGCCATTGCCGGGCGCTGGGCAGCGCGCTCGCCGGCCTCCACGCCGCCGGGGCCGACTTCGCCCTGCGGCGGCCGAACGCGCTCTCGGTGGAGGCCTGGCGCCCGCTCTTCTCCGCCGCCGAGGCCGAGGCGGATCGCGTCGCCCCGAACCTCGCCGAGCGCACGCGCCAGGACCTCGCCAGCCTGGAGGCGGGCTGGCCCCGCGACCTGCCGGGCGGCGTCATCCACGCCGACCTGTTCACCGACAACGTCTTCTTCATCGGCGACCGGGTCTCCGGCCTGATCGACTTCTACTTCGCCTGCACGGACGCCTTTGCGTACGACCTCGCGATCTGCCTCAACGCGTGGTGCTTCGAGGCGGACGGGTCGTTCAACCGCACCAAGGGCCAGGCGATGATCGCCGCCTACGAGACCCTGCGCCCGCTGGAGCCGGCCGAGGTCGCGGCCCTGCCGGTCCTGTGCCGCGGGGCAGCCCTGCGCTTCATGCTCACTCGCCTCGTGGACTGGCTCAACGTGCCCCCGGGCGCGCTGGTGAAGCCCAAGGACCCGCTGGAATACGACCGCAAGCTCGCCTTCCACCGCCGGGTGAACGAGGCGGCGGAGTACGGCTGGAGCGGGTGAGGGCCGAACCTCGCCACATCTCGGGCGTAAGGATATCCATCGGATCTACAGGCGATCCGCACGAGTGCGTGCATGAGAGTTCAGTTCGCCAGATGGGGCAACAGCGTCGCCCTGCGCATCCCGAGCGGCGCGCTGCGTGAACTCGGGGCGGCGGAAGGCACGCCCGCGGACTTGCGGGTCGAGACCGGCCGATTGGTGGTGATCCCCGTGGTGGACCGGCCGCGTTACGCGCTCGATGATCGTCTGGCCGGCATCACCGACGAGAACCGCCATGACGACGGTCTCGCGGATTCTCCGCGCGGCCCGGAACTCCTCTGATCCTCGCCACTGCCCAGACCGTGGCGACGTGATCGCGGTGGATGTCGACCCTCAGGCCGGGCACGAACAGGCGGGCAAGCGGCCGGCCCTGGTCCTCACCCCGCGCCGCTACAACCAAGCCACACGCTTGTGCATCCTCTGCCCGGTCACCGGCCGCGTGAAGGGCTACCCGTTCGAGGTTGCCGTGCCGGGCGGCCTCGCGCTCCCCGGTGGTCTCGCCCTCGTTGATGCCGACGCCACCCGCGACGGTGCCTTGCGCGGCGTGGTTCTGGCCGACCAAGCCAAGAATGTGCCGTGGCTCGCGCGCGGCGCGGTGTTCCTCTGCCGGGCGCCCCAGACCCTTCTGGATGAGGTCGGAGCCAAGCTCGGCGCCCTCCTCCACCTCGCCTGACTCACCCCGAGACCGCCGCCCGCTCCAGATCCGCAGCCGCGCTCTGCGCGCCGCGCCCGAGCGCATCGCCCACCATCACGATCGCAGGTCCGTCGAGGCCGGCCGCCGCGACCCGCTCGGGCAAGGTCGTGGCGGTGCCGTGCACGACCGCCTGATCGGCGCGGGTGGCATTGAACACCGCCAGCGCCGGGGTGTCCGGGCCGAGGCCCTCCGCCACCGCCCGGTCGAGGAGCGCGGGCAGGGTGCGCTTGGGCATGTACACCACGGTCGTGACCGAGGGATCGCCGAGCGCGGCCCAGTTGAGGTCGTCCGGCAGGGCGCCGCGGCGGTCGTGGCCGGTGACGTATTGCAGGCGGCGCGCCGCGTCCCGGTGCGTCAGCGACAGGCCGAGGGAGGCCGCCGCCCCCTGCGCCGCCGTGACGCCCGGCACCACCGTCACCGGAATGCCGGCGGCCCGGCAGGCGTCGATCTCCTCGCCGGCCCGGCCGAAGACCAGGGGATCGCCGGATTTCAGCCGCACCACCTGCTTGCCGGACTTGGCGAGGCTCACCATCAGGGCGTTGATGTCGTCCTGGCGGCAGGAGGGACCATGCCCGGTCTTGCCGACGAGCATCGTGCGCGCCTCGCGCCGGGCGTAGTCCAGGATCTCCGGCGCCACGAGGTCGTCGTACAGGATCACGTCGGCGCCGCGCAGCGCCCGCAGGGCCTTGAGGGTCAGGAGTTCGGCATCGCCCGGGCCGGCGCCGACCAGCGTCACGGCACCGCCGCGCGGGCCGGCATCGGTCTCGGCGATCAGGGCGTCGAGGTCGGCCTGCACGGGCGCGCGATCGGGCTCCGCGAAGGCGAGGTTGGTGAAGCGCTCCCAGAAGGCACGCCGCTCCGCGAAGGCGTGGTAGCGGGCGCTCACCGCGGCCCGCCAGTCGCGCGCCGCCGCCACCCACGCCTTGAAGCCCGCGGGCAGCATCGCCTCGATGCGGGCCCGCACGGTCTGGCCGAAGACCGGGGCCGCGCCCTCGGTCGAGATGCCGACCACCAGGGGCGAGCGGTTGACGATCGCCCCGAAGGACACGTCGCAGAGATGCGGCCGGTCGATGGCGTTGACGATGGCGCCGGCCTGACGTGCCGCCGCGACGAAGCAGGCGCATTCGCCCTCGTCCTCGTGCGCGGCGATCGCGAAGGCGGCGCCCTCCAGATCCGCCGGGCTCCAGTCGCGCTCGTGAAGGGTGACGCGCCCGGCCACCGCCTCGGCGGGGGCCAGCCGCATCTCCTCCGTGGGCTCGCGCGCGTAGACGTCGACCTCCGCGCCGGCCGCCGCCAGGAGCTTCACCTTCCAGGCCGCGCCGCCGTTGGCTCCGGCCAGCACCGCGCGCTTGCCCTGGAGGGTCACGAAGACCGGCAGGACCGCGAGGGGTTCGAGGCCGGGGGAGCGCGTCTCGCGCGGGGAGCGGGGGGTACGCATGAGGATCAAACGATGAGGGGATCGCCGGGACGATGCGCTCACGCCGGGCTCGGCGCAAGCGCCGCCGCCAGAAGCTTGCGGATCTCAGGAATGCACGAGCCGCAATTCGTGCCGGCCCGGCAGGCCGCGCCCACCGCCTCGACGCTGGCGGCGCCGGCCTCGATCGTGCCCGCGATGGTGTCGCGCCCGACCGTGTGGCAGGCGCAGACCAGCGGACCGCTGCCGCCGCTCTCGGCCCGGCCCGAGATCAGGGCGCGCCGCGCCGCCGGCTCCAGCAGTTCCTGGGTGCGGAAGAACGCCTTGGCGGCCTCGAAGGACGGCCGCTCGGCCGCGGGCGCCAGCGCCAGCGCCCCGACGAGGCGCCCCTCCGCGAAGGCCGCCGCGCGGTAGACCCCGCAGGCCGGGTCCGCGTACTCGCTGAAGGCCGCACCGGGAAAGCGCGCCCGCATCAGGGCGGCGGCCTCGGCCGGTCCGTCGTTCGTCGCCACGATCAGGCCCGAGCCGCCCTCGATGGCGGCCCGTGCCCACCACCAGCCCTCGGGCGCGGGCGCGGGCGTGCGGGTGATGAGGAAGCCGCGCGAGCGCATCGGCTCCGGCGCGATGGCGGCGGGCGTCGCCTTGAGTTCGGGCTGGCCCGAGACCGGATCGACGGCGCCCTGGGCCAGCGCGCCGACGCGGCCCGCCGAGGCGGTCGCCTCGCTCCAGTGCATCGGGGCAAAGAGCACGCCGGGCTGCACGCCGGGCGTCACCATCACCTCCAAGACCGCCGCGCCGTAGGGCGTGCGCACCCGGGCGAGGTCGCCCTCGCGGAGGCCCGCCCGGGCCGCGTCGTCGGGATGGACCTCCACGAAGGGCACGGCGCGATGGGCCGAGAGGCGCGGGCTCTTCCCCGTCCGGGTGAGCGTGTGCCAGTGGTCGCGCACCCGGCCGGTGTTGAGGCGGAACGGAAACGCGGCGCTCGTCGGATCGGCGAGCGCGGGCTTCTGCACGGCGACGAAGCGGGCCCGCCGGTCGCGGGTGAAGAAGCCGCCGTTCGCGAACAGCCGCGCCTCGCTGGTGCGGGTCCTGCGCGGGAGGGGCCATTGCACCGGCCGCTGCCCCGCATAGGCGGCATCCGTGATGTCGGCGAGGCCCGAGAGGTCGAAGTCGCGGCTGCCCGCGTTCTCGAAGCCCGACAGCGCGGCGTGCTCGCGGAAGACCGCGGCCGCGTTCGGCCACGCGAACTCCTTGGCGAAGCCGAGGCGCCGCCCGACCTGCGCCAGCATCCACCAGTCGGCCCGCGCCTCGCCCGGGGCCTTGAGGAAGGGGCGCTGGCGCGAGATGCGCCGCTCGGAATTGGTGACCGTCCCGTCCTTCTCGCCCCAGGCGAGCGCCGGCAGCACGATCGCGTCCTCGCGCACCCGCACGGTGTCGGTGGTGGCGACCGCCTCGGCGATCACCAGGGTGTCGAGGCTGCGCATCGCCGCGCGCACGCGGTCGGCGCGGGGCATCGACACCGCCGGGTTGGTGCCCATCACCCACAGGGCCTTGATCCGGCCGCGCTCGATCGCCTCGAACAGGGAGACGGCCTTCAGCCCCTCGCCCGTGATGATGCGCGGCGCCCCCCAGAAGCGGCGGACGAGGTCGACCTCCTCGGGCGCGAAGTGCATGTGGGCGGCGAGCATGTTGGCGAGCCCGCCGACCTCGCGCCCGCCCATCGCGTTGGGCTGGCCGGTGAGCGAGAACGGGCCCATGCCGGGCTTGCCGATGCGGCCGGTGGCGAGGTGGCAGTTGATGATCGCGTTCGCCTTGTCGGTCCCCTGCGCCGATTGGTTGACCCCCTGCGAGAAGGCCGTGACGACGCGCGGCGTCGTGCGCACCAGCTCGAAGAAGTGCCGCACATCGGCCTCCGCGAGGCCCGTGAGGGCCGCGGTGGCGGCGCTGTCGGGGGCGATCGCGCGGGCGCGCTCCAACGCGGCCTCGAACCCGGCGGTGTGCGCGGCTACGTAGCGCTCGTCGACGGCGCCGGTCTCGGCGAGGTGGACGAGGAGGCCGGAGAACAGGGCCGCGTCGGTCCCGGGCTTCAGCCCCAGGAACAGGTCCGCCTCCTCGCCGGTCTGGGTGCGCCGGGGGTCGATCGTGACGATCCTGGTGCCGCGCTTCGCGCGCGCGTCGAGCATGCGGCGAAACAGGATCGGGTGGCACCACGCGGCGTTGGAGCCGACCAGCACCACGAGGTCGGCCTGGTCGAGATCCTCGTAACAGCCCGGCACCGTGTCCGACCCGAAGGCGCGCCGGTGCGCGGCCACCGAGGACGACATGCACAGGCGCGAGTTGGTGTCGACGTGCGGCGTGCCGATGAACCCCTTCGCGAGCTTGTTGGCGACGTAGTAGTCCTCGGTGAGGAGCTGGCCCGAGAGGTAGAAGGCCACCGCGTCCGGCCCGTGCGCCTCGGCGACGCGCCGGAAGCGCTCCGCCACCGTGTCGAGCGCGTGGTCCCAGGTGACGCGCGCGCCCGCGATGGTCGGGTGCAGCACCCGATCGTCGAGGCCGAGCGTCTCGCCGAGCGCGGAGCCCTTGGAGCAGAGACGGCCGAAATTCGCCGGATGCTCGGGATCGCCCTCGATGCCGGCGCCCCCGGCACCGTCCGGCCGCGCGAGCACGCCGCAGCCGACGCCGCAATAGGGGCAGGTGGTGCGCACCGGCTCGGGAAGAGGCGCGAGGTCCGGGACGTGAAGGTTCATGGAAGACCCGCTCCGAACGGGATGGAATCTCGGCGACGCACGAGGCGGGCCTCGGCTGCCGAACGGACGCGGGATCCGCTTCCCTTGCGGGAGGAAATTCCGCGCAGCTCAGTACACGTCGGCCTGGTAGCGGCCGGCCTTCTTGAGGGCGGCAAGATAGGCGACCGCGTCCTCCGGGCTGCGTCCGCCTTCCTTTGCGGCGATGTCGATGAGCGCGCGCTCGACGTCCTTGGCCATGCGCTTGGCATCGCCGCAGACGTAGAAATGCGCGCCCTCCTCGAGCCAGCGCCACAGCTCGCGGCCGTTCTCGCGCATGCGGTCCTGGACGTAGGTCTTCTCCGCCCCGTCGCGGGACCACGCGAGCGACAGGCGGGTGAGCACGCCCTGATCCTTCAGGGCGTTCAGCTCCTCGCGGTAGAAGAAGTCGGACGCCTGCCGCTGGTGGCCGAAGAACAGCCAGTTGCGGCCGGGCGCCCGGGTGGCGGCGCGCTCGCGCAGGAAGGCGCGGAAGGGCGCGATGCCGGTGCCGGGACCGCACATGATGATCGGCGTCTCGGGCGAGGCGGGCAGGCCGAAGCCGTGCGCCTTCTGCAGGTAGACCCGCACGGTCGCGGTCTCGGCCAGCCGCTCGCCGAGATGGGTCGAGGCGACGCCGAGGCGCAGGCGCGAGCGGTGGCTGTAGCGCACCGCGTCCACCGTGAGCGAGACCCGGCCCGGATCGGCCTTGGGCGAGGACGAGATCGAGTAGAGGCGCGGCTGCAGCTCGTCGAGGGCTTCGAGGAAGACCTCGGCGTCCGGCCGCGCGCCCGGGAACTTGTGCAGGGCGGCCAGCACGTCGAGATGGGCGAGGTCGCCGTCCGGGTCCTCGCCCGCCGCAAGGCTCTGCGCCTTGCGGCGCTGCGCCCCCGAGGTGAGGAGCGACAGGAGCTGAAAGAGGCTGTCGGGCGCCGCGCCGAGCGCGTAGGTGGTGAGCAGGTGCTCGCGCAGGGTTTTCTCGCCGAACTTGGTGGCGATCACCCGCTCCGGCCGGGCACCCAGTTCGGCGATCACCGTGTCGACGAGGGCCGGGGCGTTGGCCGGAAACAGGCCGAGCGAGTCGCCGACCACGTAGTCGATGCCGGTGCCCTGGAGGTCGATCTCGATGTGCCACGTCTCCTTCTCGCCGCCCGGCGCGTTGAGGCGCCGCCGCGAGAGGAAGACGGCCTCGGCCGGGTTCTCGCGGCACAGGCCGTAGGGCCCGAGCGGCACCTCCGCCCTGGGGGCCTCCTCGGCCGCCGTCGCCGCGGCCCCTGCGGGAGGCGCGGCGCCCAGCTCCGCCTCCAGCTTCTTCAGCATCCGGAGCGTGTCCTTGCCGCCGGGCTGGCAGAGGTTCAGGCGCTCCTCCTTCTTGAGGAAGATCGCATTGGCATAGTCGGCGCAGTTGTAGCCGCACTGGCCGCAATCCTGCTGGGCCATCGCGGCCATCAGCTTCTGCGGCGCGGGGCGGTCCTTGGCCATCCCCATGCGCTCGTCGAGAGGCAGCGAGGGATCGTGCCAGGGCGCATCGCCGTTGTCGGCGAGCGCCGGGCCCGACGGGACCTCGGCGGCACCGAGGGCCGTGGCCCCCTCGATCGCCGGGCCGAGCAGCGCCGCGAAGTAGCCCGAGAGCCACGCCCGCTGGTCGGGATTGAAGGGAGCGCTCTCGGGGATCAGGACGAGGGGGGGCGTGACGTGCTGGGTCATGGTCGCGGATCGGGCTCGACGGTGTCAGGCGGGGCGCGGGGCGGGGCGTGCGGCGGGGCTCACTCCGCCGCCTCCAGCATCCGCGTCTCGGCGAGGCCCTTCAGGGCCTCGGGGCCGCGGCGGGCCGTGAAGGCCTGGAAGCTCTCCTGCGGGCCGGTGCGGTGGGCGAGGTAGTCGCGCAGCAGCAACTCCACCCGGCCGGGGCAATCCTCGGCCTTCACGGACTTCCAGATCTCGGTGCCGATCTTCGGGTTGTCGGCGAAGCCGCCGCCCACCACGATGTCGTAGCCCTCGACGGTGTCGCCCTCCTCGCTCACCACCACCTTGGCGCCGATCAGGCCGATGTCGCCGATGTAGTGCTGGGCGCAGGAATGGTGGCAGCCCGTGAGGTGCAGGTTCACCGGGACGTCGAGATCCCCGACCCTGGCCTCAACGTAATCGGCGATCATCAGGGCGTGGCCCTTGGTGTCGGAAGCGGCGAACTTGCAGCCGCGGTTGCCCGTGCAGGCAACGAGGCCCGCGCGGATGCTCGACGCCTTGGTGGTGAGCCCGAGCGCGGCCACGCGCGCCTCCACCTCCGCCACCTTCGCGTCCGGCACGCCGGAGAACAGGAAGTTCTGCCACACGGTGAGGCGGATCTGCCCGTCGCCGCATTCCTGCGCGATGGCGGCGAGCGACCGCATCTGGTCGGTGGTCATCTTGCCGACCGGCAGCACGACGCCGATCCAGTTCAGCCCCGCCTGCTTCTGGGGATGCACGCCCACATGGGCGGTGCGGTCGAAGCCGCCCCGGGGCTTGACGTGGGCCGGGTCGACCCGGTCGAGCTTGCGCCCGAGCTTCTCCTCCACGGCGGCGAGGTACTTGTCGAAGCCCCAGGCGTCGAGGACGTACTTCATCCGCGCCTTGTTGCGGTTGGTGCGGTCGCCGTTCTCGATGAAGACGCGCAGGATCGCGTCGGCGACCCGGTTGCACTCCTGGGGCGGCAGCACCACGCCGGTATCTCGCGCGAGATCCCGGTGGCCGGAGATGCCGCCGAGCACGAGGCGCATCCAGATCCCGGGCGCGACGCCCGCGCCCTCCATCACCTCGATCGCCTGGAAGCCGATGTCGTTCGTCTCCTCCAGCACCGGCAGCACGCCGCCGCCGTCGAAGGCGACGTTGAACTTGCGCGGCAGGCCGTAGAGCGAGCGGTCGTTGAGGATCCAGTTGTGCCAGGACTTGGCCAGCGGCCGCGTGTCGAGGATCTCCTGCGCGTCGATGCCGGCGGTGGGCGAGCCCGTGACGTTGCGGATGTTGTCCGCGCCGGCGCCCCGCGCGGTGAGCCCGAGATCCACGAGCCCGTCCAGGAAGGGCTGGCCGTGCTCGGGCGCGATCTCGCGCACCTGGAGGTTGGCCCGGGTGGTGACGTGGGCGTAGCCGCCCCCATGCGCATCCGCGAGGTCGGCGATCCCGGCGAACTGCCAGTGGTGCAGGATGCCGTTGGGGATGCGCAGGCGGCACATGTAGGAGGTCTGGGCCGGTGCGACCCAGAACAGCCCGTGGTAGCGCCAGCGGAAATTGTCCTCGGGCTTGGGGGCCTTGCCGGTCGCGGCCTCGGCGATCAGGCGGTTGTGGCCGTCGAAGGGGTTCTCGGCCCGCTTCCACTTCTCCTGATCGCAGAGCTTGCCGCCCGCCTTGGTAACCTTGTCCTGGGCCTTGATGTGGATCGCGTCCGGGCCGGTCGGCTCGGGCGCCGGGCCCGCGGCGGGCGCCCCGCCGAGGCCGAGCCCGCCGGTCAGGCGGACCGCCTGGATGCCGTTGGCGAATCCTTCGAGGTAACGCTTCTGCTCGGCGTCGAAGTCGTCGGCCATTGCGCGCTCCTTCACGCTGCGAGGGGTTGGGGATCGGTGCGCCCGAACATCAGGTCGTCGCGGTCGGCGCGGGACAGGGGGGTGCCCGAGCGGAGCAAGGCCTTGCACCAGCCCTGCTCGGCGACGTCGCCGACGAAGACGGCCCCGAGGAGCCGGTTCTGCGCGATGACGAGCTTGCGGTAGAGGCCCGCGGCCGGGTCGCTCCAGATCACGGCCTCGGCGCCCTCGGGCACGTCGACCACGCCCGCGGAAAAGACCGGCAGGCCCGAGACCTTGAGGCTGGTGGCGAGCGCCGTGCCCGCGTAGGCCGCCGCCCCGCCGCAGAGGTGGCGGGCCAGCACCTCGGCCTGCTCGTAGGCGGGCTCGACGAGGCCATAGGTCTGGCCCCGGTGCTCGGCGCACTCGCCCAGCGCGAAGACGGCCGGGTCGGATGTGGCGAGCTGGTCGTCCACCCTGATGCCGCGGCCGACATCGAGGCCCGCGGCCTGCGCGAGCGCGGTGGACGGGCGCACGCCCACGGACATGACCACGAGGTCGGCCGGCAGGACCGTGCCGTCGGCGAGGCGCAACGCCTCCACCCGGCCCTCGCCCTCCACCGCGGCCGTGTCCGCCAGCAGACGCACCCGCACCCCGCGCGCCTCGATGGCGCTCTTCACGAGTGCCGCGGCCGCGTGGTCGAGCTGGCGCTCCATCAGCCGGTCCATGACGTGCAGGAGCGTGGTGCCGACGCCGAGCCGGGCGAGCCCGATGGCCGCTTCGAGGCCCAGCAGCCCGCCGCCGATGACGATGGCGCGCGCGCCCGCCACCGCGGCCCGGCGGATCGCCGCCACGTCGGCGAGGTCGCGGAAGGTGATGACGCCGGGCAGGTCCATGCCGGGCTTCGGCAGCCGGATCGGCACCGACCCCACCGCCAGGACGAGCCTGTCGTAGGGCAGGGTCAGGTCCCCGCCCACCGCGACCGTGCGGGCGGCGCGGTCGATGGCGGTGACGGGCGCGCCCGTCACCAGGGTGATGCCGTGCCCGGCATACCAGTCCAGGCCGCGGAACGTGCAGGCGGCCTCGTCGACCTCGCCGCCGAGCAGCGAGGAGAGCAGCACGCGGTTGTAGGCGGCCACCGGCTCGGCCCCCACGACCGTCACCGCGAAGCGGCCCGGCGCCGCCTCGGTCAGCCGCTCGAGGAAGCGCAGCGAGGCCATGCCGTTGCCCACGACCACGAGACGCTCGGCCGGACCGTCCTGCATCGCCCCGTCCCTCACGCGGCGAGCGCCGGCTTGGCGTGGCGGGCGTACAGGAACTCCAGAACCTCGGCCCGGGCATGCGTGTAGATCGGGTCCTCGACGAGGTCGAGGCGCCGGCGCGGCCGGGCGAGCGGCACGTCCAGCACCTCGCCGATCGTCGCCGAAGGGCCGTTCGTCATCATCACGATGCGGTCGGAGAGGAGCACCGCCTCGTCCACGTCGTGGGTGATCATGATGACGGTGTTCTTCAGCCGCAGCTGGATCTCCATGAGCTGGTCCTGGAGATGGGCGCGGGTGAGCGCGTCGAGGGCGCCGAAGGGCTCGTCCATCAGGAGCACCTTCGGCTCCATGGCGAGCGCCCGGGCGATGCCGACGCGCTGCTTCATGCCGCCCGAGATCTCGTGCGGGCGCTTCTCGGCCGCATGGGTCATGTTCACGAGGGCGAGGTTGTGGTCGATCCACTCCCGGCGCTCGGCCCGGCTCTTCTTGGCGCGCAGCACCTTGTCGACCGCGAGCGCGACGTTCTCGCGGACCGTGAGCCAGGGCAGGAGCGAGTGGTTCTGAAAAACCACCGCCCGCTCGGGGCCGGGGCTGTTGACCTCGCGGTCGTCGAGCAGCACGCCCCCGGTCGAGGCGCGCAGCAGGCCCGCCACGATGTTGAGCACCGTGGACTTGCCGCAGCCCGAATGCCCGATCAGGGAGACGAACTCTCCCTTGGCGATGGTGAGGTTGACGTCGCGCAGCACTTCCGTGGTGCGCCCGCCCCGCGTGAAGCTGATGCCGACGTTCGAGAGGACGAGATGGGACATGGGGGAGGGTCCTCAGGCGGTGGCGGTGCCGCGGGTGACGAGCACGCCGATCCCGGCGACCATGCGGTCGAGGACGAAGCCGATCACGCCGACATAGACGAGGGCCACGATGATCTCGCTGATGTGCGAGGAGTTCCACGCGTCCCAGATGAAGAAGCCGATGCCGACGCCGCCGATCAGCATCTCGGCCGCCACGATGGCGAGCCACGACAGGCCGACGCCGATGCGCAGCCCCGTGAAGATGTAGGGGGCGGCGGACGGCAGCATCACCTTGCCGAAGAACTCGAAAGCGTTGAGGCGCAGCACCGCCGCGACGTTGCGGTAATCCTGCGGGATGTTGCGGATGCCGACCGCCGTGTTGATGATGATCGGCCAGATCGAGGTGATGAAGATCACGAAGATCGCCGAGGGCTGGCCGTCCCGGAAGGCCGCGAGCGAGAGCGGCAGCCACGCGAGCGGCGGGATGGTGCGCAGCACCTGGAAGATCGGATCGAGCCCGCGCATCGCCCATTCGGACTGGCCGACCAGCGTGCCGAGGAGGATGCCGACGATGGCCGCGAGGGCGAAGCCGAGCGCCACGCGCTGGAGGCTCGCGGCGATGTGCCAGAACAGCCCCTTGTCGGTGCCGCCGTTGTCGAAGAACGGATCGATGATGATCGGCCACGCCTCGGAGAGCACCCGGGAGGGCGGCGGCAGGCCGGCGCCGGGCCGGGCGCAGAGCACCTCCCACAGGAGCAGGAACAGGCCGAGCACCACGAGGGGCGGGACGATGCGCGCGGCCGCACCCCGCAGCATCGCGGCGGTGATCAGGGGGCGGCGCGCGGCCTCGCCCCGGGGACGGACGGCGGACAGGCCGCCGAGCGAGAAGCCGAGCGCCATCACGCCACCTTCTTGATGCTGAGGCTGGCGAGGTACGCCGCCGGGTCGGCCGGATCGAAGACCTTGCCGTCGAAGAAGGCCTCCTTGCCGCGCGAGGTCGAGGCCGGGATCTCGGCGACGCCGAGCGCCTTGGCGGCCTCGCGCCAGAGATCCTCGCGGTTCACCTTGGCGATGAGCGCCTTGGTGTCTGTCTGCGCGTCGAACTTGCCCCAGCGGATGTCCTCGGTGAGGAACCAGAGGTCGTGGGACTGGAACGGGTAGGAGGCGTGGTCGCGGAAGAACTTCATCACGAAGGGGCTGTCCTGGACGACGCGGCCGTCGCCGTAGTCGATCGTGCCCTTCATGCGCCCGGCGACGTCGCCGACCGGGATGTTGATCCATTGGCGCTTGGCGACGATGGCGGCGAACTCGTCGCGGTTCTCCGGCTTGTCGCACCATTGCTGCGCTTCAAGCACCGCCATCAGCAGCGCGCGGGTGGCGTTCGGGTGTTTCTCCACGAAGTCGGCCCGCATCGCGAAGGCCTTCTCGGGATGGTCCTTCCACAACTCGCCGGTGGTGAGCGCGGTGTAGCCGAGGCCCTGCTGGACGAGCTGCGCGTTCCACGGCTCGCCGACGCAGAAGCAGTCCATCGTGCCGACCTTCATGTTCGCCACCATCTGGGGCGGCGGCACCACGATCGTCTCGATATCCTTGTCCGGATCGATCCCGCCGGCGGCCAGCCAGTAGCGGATCCAGAGGTCGTGGGTGCCGCCCGGGAAGGTCATGGCGGCCTTCACGGACTTGCCGGCGGCCTTCTTCTTCTCGGTCGCGACCCGGAAGACCTTGGAGTCGAGCGCGACCTTGGCGTCGAGGTACTCCTTGGCGACCGAGATGCACTGGCCGTTGGTGTTGAGCCGGGCGAGGATGTGCATCGGCACCGGCACGTTGTTCTGCGTCACGCGGCCGGCGCTGATCAGGTAGGGCATCGGCGACAGGATGTGCGCGCCGTCGATGCCGTTGCCGCCGGAGCCCAGCACGAGGTTGTCGCGGGTCGTGCCCCAGGAGGCCTGCTTGAGCACCTCGACGTCGGGCATGCCGTGCTTGGCGAAGAAGCCCTTCTCCTTGGCGACAAAGAGGGGACCCGCGTCGGTGAGCGCGATGAAGCCGAGCTTGGCGCCCTTCACCTCCGGGCCGGCCCCCTGGGCGAAGGCCCCGCCCGGAAGCGCGGCCCGCGCGGCCGCGGCGAGCGACAGCGCACCGGCAGCGCCCTTCAGGATCCCGCGCCGCGTGGTGTGGGCACGCGCACTCCGCTCACGACCGTCCTGGTCACTCCCGTCGTGGTCACTCTTGCCGATCGACACCCTTGCCGCTCCTCTTGCCCTCGGACGATCCCGCCCGGCCCGAACGAAAAAACCGCTGCCCAAGCTCGACCGCGGCCGCCGTCCTGCGGGGCCTGTGCGGGGGGACTCGGGTCAGCGGCTCTGCTGACGGTATCGACCCGTCGGCGCTGACGGATCGTCCCCAGTCCAGCAGGTTCCGTGCCAAGTCCGCCGCGGCGATCCCGACCGCCGAGATCGAAGGCGTCCGTAGGCGCCCGGACCGGCCAAGCTGCCGACACCGGGCTCTGCTGCGATGCACAAAACATGGGCGGCCTGATCGCCGTCCGGGCAGCGGCGGCGATTGCCTCAATCGCAGGCAGCGAGCAGGTCGGGCCGGAGGAAGCCCGCGGCGGCACCCCGGGCCGCGGCCACGTCGGCGAGCTGGCGGGCCGCCGCCATCTCCTCCAGCATCCAGGTCGCGGTGCCGGGCTCGAGCGAGAGCGCGTCCTCGCCGAGGACGAGGTAGTCCGGGGCGGCGCGCACGCTGCCGTCGGGGGCCACCTGCAGGTCGCCCCGCAGGCCGCGCAGGATCAGGTCGGGATCGACGTCGAGATGCCGCCGCCCGCCGAGCAGGCGCGCGAGATCGGGCCAGTGCTCGGGCGTGCCGCACCAGCGGGCGGCCGCCTTCAGTGCCCGCAGGAGCGGGGCCGCGCGCTCCTCCATCTCGGCCGCCAGGGTCAGCACCTTCTCGGGGCAGGCGGGCGCGATGTCGACGCCGAGCGCGGCGATACGGCCGACGCCCGCCGCCACCGCGACGCTGTTCCACGGGGCGCCGACGCAGAAGCCGTCGATGAGGCCGCGCCGCAGCGACTCCACCGTGCGCGGCGGCGGCACGACGACGAGGCGCACGAGGTCGAGCCGGCCGCCCCCGAGGGCGAGCAGCCGGCCGAGCTGATAGGTGTGGCTGGAGAACGGGTGCACGGTGGCGAGGCACAGCGGCCGGCCGGCGGCGAAGCGGGTTTCCGCCAGCCGCGCCAGCGCCCGTGCCACGTCGGGCAGCGCGTCGGAGGCCGGCGCCATCGCCTGCCACAGCGCCAGCGACACGGTGACGGCGTTGCCGTTGCGGGCGAGCGCCGCCGGGGCGATCAGCCGGGCCGGCGGCCCGCTCAGCCCGAGATGGCTCGCCAGGGCCAGCGGGGCGAGCAGGTGCGCCCCGTCGAGGAGGCCGAGCGCCAGCTTGTCGCGCAGCGTCGCCCAGGAGGGCTCGGCCACGAGGTCGACGCGCATGCCTTCGCGTGCCGCGAACCCGCCCTCGACCAGCGCGATCACGGCGGCGGCATCGGTGAGCGGAACGTAGCCGAGTTGCAGCCTCATCCGAGCAGGTCCGCGGCGGTGACGATGGCCCGGGCGATGTCGACGATCTTGCGCTTCTCGTTCATGGCCTTGCGGCGCATCTGCCGGTAGGCCTCGTCCTCCGAAAGCCCCCTGGCGGTCATCAGGATGCCCTTGGCCCGGTCGATCAGCTTGCGGTCGGCGAGTTCGCTGCGCGCCTCCGTGAGTTCGCGCTGCAGCCGCGCGAAGGCGTTGAAGCGCAGGATGGCGATGTCGATGATCGGCTTGATCCGCTCCGCCTTGAGCCCGTCCACGACGTAGGCCGAGATGCCGGCATCGACGGCGGCCTGCATCATCGGCACGTCGCTGCGGTCGACGAACATCGCCACGGGCCGCTCCACGAGGCGCGAGACGCCGAACATCTGCTCCAGGAGATCGCGGCTCGGGCTCTCGAGATGGATCACCACCACGTCCGGGGAGAGGGCCGAGAGCCGGTCGAGGAGATCCACCGTGTCGGGGATGACCACGACGCGGGCGCCCTCGACGGTGCGCAGACCCTCCTCCAGCACCGCCGCACGGGCCCGGCTCGGATCGACGACCGCGATGGTGAGGTGCTGCTCGGGAGAGGGCAGGGGAGAGGGGGACGCGAGATCGGGCATGCGGCAGCGGGCGAGGCAATTGTCGGGCCGGGCGGCGCGGCCCGGCAGCTCGGACCGGGACAGCGGCGGCCGAGCCGGGCGCGGCGGAAGCGGCGCGGCACGCAACCAAGGCCGTCCTGCGGCGCTCTATATCGGCGGCAGCGCGACGCCGCAGAGGAGACCCGCCGCGGCATGCCCCTCGACCCGCCCCACCGCTTCCCCTGAGGACACGCCGTGATCGCCGCACTCCTCGCCGTCGCCACGGTGCTGGCGCCCGGCGCCGACCGGGCGGCCTCCTTCCTGCGCGCGAGCGCCGCCCGGACCGGGCAGGACATCGCCGAGGCCGTGGCGCTCGCGCGGCCCGCAGTGCCGGCCCTCTACCGCGCCGAGGCACGGGCGGTGTCGAACTGGCGCGAGGAGACCCGCGAGGCGCTGCGGCCGGTCTCGCTCGCCCTGGTGGCCTTCGCCTCGCCGGTGGATCCCGCCTTCGTGGCCCGCTGCGTCAAGCTCAACAACTACTGGTGCATCAAGCGCGCGAACTGGGACGGCGAGATCGGCGCCGATGCCGAGGGCCATACGGGCTTCGCGACGGCCGGGCACGGCGCCGACGCCGCGGTCTCGCTGCTGCGGCGCTACTACACGGTGCTCGGTCGCCGCTCCGCCCTGGCGATCGTGCGGCGCTGGGCGCCGGCCGAATGCGGCGCGCCGGTCGCGGTCCGTCCGCGCGGCACGCCCCAAGGCGCATCACGCGGCGCGCCGGCCTCGCCCGCACTGGCGGCGCTGGCCCCGCAGGGCATCGGCCGCACGGTCCGGGCGCGCTTCCTGGCCGCGCGGGGACGGGGCGTGCCGGCCCGCCGCGTCGCGGCGGCCAAGCCCGCGGCGGTCAAGCCGGCGGCGGTCAAGCCCGTGGCGGCAGCGAGGTCGCCCGCCATCCCGTCGGCGGCGACCGAGACCCTCGCGGCCCGCCCCGCACCGGCCAAGCCCGCCGCCGGGTCGGCGCTGCGCGTCCAGCCCTGGTCGGCCCTCGCGCGCCTCTCCGGGCGTCCGCGCGGCAGCGCCCGGCCGCTGCCGCTGATGGCGACGCCCTCGATCGCCACCGGCCTCGGTCCCGCCGCGCCGCGGCCGGCTTCCGCCGCGGTCACGCCCGGTCGGGTCCTCGACGGCGAGCGGCTCGCCGCCGAGGCCGCATTGCTGCCCTCTCTGACCTCGCTCACCTCCGTGGCGGCGCTGCCCGCGGCCCTGCGGCCGCCGCCGCCGCTCTGCAGCTCGGACGAGACCCGGATCCAGAACTATGCCGGCCGCATATCCGCGAGCGTCGGGCTCAAGGCCGGCGACGACCTCGGCCTGTTCGACGCGGAGGGGCACGCCACGGCGCGCCTCGCTCCCGTGCTGCTGGCGATGTCGGCGGTCGAACTCGGCAGCCTCCAGGCGAGCCCCTCCCTGGTGGCCGACGCCATCGCCCGGGCCGAGGCGGCCAGGCCGCAGCCGGACGCGCCGCCGGGGCGGGCCGCCTCCGCGCCCTGACCGCGCCCT
>NZ_BPQQ01000024.1 GCF_022179325.1 Methylobacterium isbiliense
ACGCCAAAATCCGGATAGCCAGAAAATCGCCCGGGGAGAAGGCGGTGTCGGTCATGGTCATCGGCGCAGGCCGAGTGCGGAGTTGCGGACGGGTGCGGCAGGTGGCCGACCGATCCTGGTCTTTGCCACTAACATATGATAATTTATTGGATCGAGATCTGCAAGCTCCGACTTTGGGTCAGGCTCCCTGCGAATTCCCGAGCAGTACTGTTGTTGCTTCAGCTCGCGAACGCTTGCGCAACTGATCGTGACCCGCTCCCGGACACTGCGATCGGCCCTGTTTCGACGGTCCACATGCGCGCCGCCAGGATGAAGAGGGTGTGGTTTCCCGACGCGACGTGTCGACGCGGCTACGCTCGGCGCCGTCTTGCCGGACCGGCACCGACCCGGCACAAGCCCCGCATTGCGACGGGATGCTGCGTGAATGACCGTACCCTACTACCCGCCTTCGGTCTGGATCTGGGCCGGGCTCGATCCGGTGCTGATCGTCGTGGCGCTCGTGCTCGGCTGGAAGGCCGATCAGTTCGGCAAGGTCGTGCTGGTGGCGATCATCGCGCTGGTGGCGGCGGTGCTGACCTCCTGGGCTCTGACCGGCCTCGGCGTGCCGTGGCCGGCTCCGGTCGGGCGCGACCTGCCGACCTTCTTCCCGGTGCGGACGGTGTCCGCCCTGCTCTGGGCCGTCGTCGGCTACGGCGCACGGCGCGCCATCGCCCCCCGCGCTTGACCGGCCGCGCGGCCCCTCCCTACTAGAACGGCACCCTCAGGCAGGACGACAGGTTTTCGATGAACGCGCCCGTGAACCCGAAGAAGCTGATCAGGGGAGCCCTCGGCGACTGGGAGGTGGTGGTCGGCATGGAGATCCATGCCCAGGTCACCAGCCGGGCGAAGCTGTTCTCGGGCGCCGCGACCGCGTTCGGCGCCGAGCCGAACGACAACGTGTCGCTCGTCGACGCCGCGATGCCCGGCATGCTGCCGGTGATCAACCGCGAATGCGTCGCGCAGGCGGTGCGCACGGGCTTAGGCCTCAAGGCGCAGATCAACCACCGCTCGGTGTTCGACCGCAAGAACTACTTCTACCCCGACCTGCCGCAGGGCTACCAGATCAGCCAGTACAAGAGCCCGATCGTGGGCGAGGGCGAGGTCACGGTCGATCTCCCCGACGGCGAGACGATCCGGGTCGGCATCGAGCGCCTGCACCTCGAGCAGGATGCCGGCAAGTCCCTGCACGACCAGCATCCCTCCCTGAGCTTCGTCGACCTCAACCGATCGGGCGTGGCGCTGATGGAGATCGTGTCGAAGCCCGACCTGCGCTCGTCGGAGGAGGCCAAGGCCTACGTGACGAAACTGCGCACGATCCTGCGCTATCTCGGCACCTGCGACGGCGACATGGAGAAGGGCAACCTGCGCGCCGACGTGAACGTCTCCGTGCGCCGCCCGGGCGAGCCGTTCGGCACGCGCTGCGAGATCAAGAACGTCAATTCCATCCGCTTCATCGGGCAGGCGATCGAGACCGAGGCGCGCCGCCAGATCGCGATCATCGAGGAGGGCGGCACGATCCAGCAGGAGACGCGCCTGTTCGACCCGAACAAGGGCGAGACGCGCTCGATGCGCTCCAAGGAGGAGGCGCACGACTACCGCTACTTCCCGGACCCCGACCTGCTGCCGCTGGAGATCGACGACGCCTTCATCGAGCGGCTGCGGGCCGAGCTGCCGGAGCTGCCCGATGCCAAGAAGGCGCGCTTCGTGTCGGATTTCGGCCTCTCGGCCTACGACGCGACGGTGCTGGTGGCCGAGCGCGCGGCGGCCGACTACTTCGAGGCCGTGGCCCGCGGCCGTGACGGCAAGGCGGCGGCGAACTGGGTGATCAACGAGCTGTTCGGGCGCCTCAACAAGGAGGGGCGCGGGATCGAGGATTCGCCCGTCTCGGCCGCCCAGCTTGGCGCAGTGATCGACCTCATCGCGGACGGCACCATCTCGGGCAAGATCGCCAAGGACCTGTTCGAGATCCTCTGGAGCGAAGGAGGCGACCCGCGCGAGATCGTGGAGCGGCGCGGCCTCAAGCAGGTGACGGATACCGGCGCCATCGAGGCGGCCGTCGACCAGATCATCGCGGCCAATCCCGACAAGGTGGAGCAGGCCAAGGCCAAGCCCACGCTGCTCGGCTGGTTCGTCGGCCAGACCATGAAGGCTACCGGCGGCAAGGCCAACCCGGCGGCCGTGAACGCCCTGCTGAAGGCCAAGCTCGGGATCGAGTGAGGACGGGGCTGGCCCCGCCTCAAAAGGGAAGAGCCCGGCCTTGCGGCCGGGCTCTTCGTCTTCGGGTGAGACCTTAAGTCTTAGTAGGTG
>NZ_BPQQ01000025.1 GCF_022179325.1 Methylobacterium isbiliense
ACTCACAGGGGGGCGGATCAGCGCGAAAGGCGTTCAGTCCGCGTGGAGACGAAACTCGTAGCTCCAGTCTTCTGGATACAATCGTGACTGCGCCGCTCTCGATCAATGAGATCACGGCTCTTGAGGATTGGTTTGGTCGCGCGCCGCCAACGAAAGTCTCGTTCATAGGTGTGGAGGAGACAGGGGTGTTCATGGTGGGAACGCGCAATGGTCAGGCAATTCGTGAGTTTCGCAAAGACTGTCCTAACTCCCGCGGCTGAGACCCATTTCAGAAGCGAGGCCCTCGTCGAGTTGCGCGTGCGAATGTCCGCTTCCCACCCTCAGCGGCCCTTCACGCGGCCAAGCTGATTGAGTTCAGACCCTAGACCTGGCCAAGAACGTCTTTCAGGTGCATGCCATCGGCCGCATGGGCGAGGTCCTCGTCCGGCGAGCGCTGAGGCGGGCGCAGGTGATGCCCTTCTTCAGCAAGCTCCCGCCGTGCCTGATCGGCATGGAAGCTTGCGGCACGAGCCATCATTGGGCGCGCGAACTCACGGCCCTCGGTCACGAGGTGCGGCTGATGCCGCCGGCCTACGTCAAGCCCTACGTGAAGCGCGGCAAGACTGATGCGGCGGACGCCGAGGCGATCTGTGAGGCGGTCACGCGCCCCAGCATGCGCTTCGTACCAATCAAATCCGTCGAGCAGCAGGCGGCGCTCGCGCTGCACCGGACGCGCGATCTTCTGGTCCGTCAGCGCACGCAGCTCATCAACATGATCCGCGGCCTTCTGGCCGAGTTCGGCATCGACCTCCCCAAGGGCATTAGCCATGCCCTCGCATTCGTGCGACGCGCCGTGGCCGGTGCGGCGCGCGAGGTCCCCGACCTTGCCGCCAAGGTGATCGGCACCCTGGCCGAGCAGGCGAGCGAGGTGCAAGACCGCATCCGGCAGCTCGAACGCGATCTTCTGGCCTGGTACCGCGCCAGCGAGCTGGCCCGGCGCATCGCGACGGTGCCCGGCGTCGGCCTGCTCGGGGCGACAGCGTTGGCCGCCACCGTCACCGATCCGACCCATTTCCGCTCCGGGCGTCAGTTCGCGGCTTGGCTCGGGCTGACGCCGCTCAACAACTCCAGTGGCGGCAAGGAGCGGCTCGGCCGCATCTCGAAGATGGGCGATCAGTACCTGCGCCGTCTCCTGGTGACTGGCATGACCTCGCTCGTCAGACGCAACAAGCATCATCCCAGCGCGGCCGATCCGCGGATGAACGCGTTGCTCGCCCGCAAGCCGGTGCGGGTCGTCACGGTCGCCATGGCCAATCGGGCGGCGCGGGCGATCTGGGCCATCATGGTGCGTGGCGAGGTCTACCGGGTGCCGGTGGCAAGCGTGGCCGCGGCCTGACGGCGACATCCCCGATCAGGTCCAGCGCGAGACCGCGCGAAGGAGGTTGCGAGGACCCTGTGAAGTGATGGCGAACCGGTCAGACCGGGGACGAGGACAACCTGCGCAAAGGTCCAGGGCGTCGTAGCCCGCAAAGCAGAATGGGACCTCGTCCGCGGATACCATCAGGGCCAGCGGTCGATGACCGCGCAAACAGGCCGAACACAAGACGGCACCCGACCAGCCCGCCAGCCTTCAGAGACCCCCTTGCAGGGCCGGAGCCATCCACACAGGACCTTCTGAGGGAGGGGGCGCAAGGTCCGGAAGGAGTCACTTTCTCACGTTCATCACCTCGAAAGGGGATGCCCAAATCCCTGCCGGCTGGCTCCTCTCCTAGATTCACTGGATCGAGCCGGACACCGTCGATGCAACTCTGAACCGACAGCCGGTGCCCAGGCCGCATTGCCGCTCAGCTGGTGGAGCAACGCCACAGCTCCCAGCTAACACAACCCCTACGCTTGCGCACCTCAAGCCGCCTCGGTTGGTGCCAATCTGAACTGACGAAACAGTCGCTGGAAGCGCCGTGCAATTGCGATTGGAAACCGAGGCAGGCGCAGAGCAGATAGAAGCCATGCAGAAGGGCGACGGTCGAGCCGATCACCGCCTCTCCGGCCGAGACTTTGCCGGCGACGTTGCTATGCCGCGGCGCACGCTGCCTTGTTCGGCGGTGGCCTACTTTGTCTCTGTGACTGAAAATGTTTGGTGGGTGCACTAGGGCTCGAACCTAGGACCCGCTGATTAAGAGTCAGCTGCTCTACCAACTGAGCTATGCACCCGTCGCTCCGAGGAGCGGGTCGGGCCGGCCACCAACCGCCCCGAACGCGAGGCGGGAGATAGCCGCTCGCGCCAGGACTGTCCAGCCCTTCGCGCGAGCGGCAGCCGCGTTTTTTCGGCGGCTATTCGGCTGCGGCATGCTGGGCATGCAGGCGGGTCGCGCCGGCCAGGAGCTTGTTGAGCGCGGCGAGATACGCCTTGGCCGAGGCCACCAGGGTGTCGGGGTCGGCGCCGCGGGCGGTCACGCTGCGCTCGGCCTGGCGCAACCGCACCGAAACCTCGGCCTGGGCGTCGGTACCCTCGGTGACCGCGTGCACGTCGTAGAGTTCGAGCTTCGCCTCGTGCGGCACCAGCGCGTGGATGGCGTTGAAGACCGCGTCCACCGGACCGTTGCCGTCCGCCTCCTCGGTCACGAGCCGGCCCTCGATGTCGAGCCGCATGGTCGCGCGCTGCGGGCCGCGGGTGCCGGCGATCACGGTCAGCGAGACGAGGCGGATGCGGTCGTGCGCGGTGGCGAGGTTCTCGTCGACCAGCGCTTCGATGTCCTCGTCGTAGACGTTCTTCTTGCGGTCGGCGAGCGCCTTGAAGCGCTCGAACGCGTCCTGGAACTGGTTGTCCGACAGCCGGTAGCCCATCTCCTCCAGCTTGGAGCGGAAGGCCGCGCGGCCCGAGTGCTTGCCCATCACCAGCGAGGTCTTCTGCACGCCGACCGATTCCGGCGTCATGATCTCGTAGGTCGACTGGTTCTTGAGCATACCGTCCTGGTGGATGCCGCTCTCGTGCGCGAAGGCGTTCCGGCCCACCACCGCCTTGTTGTACTGGACCGGGAAATGCGTGGCGGCGGCGACGAGCTTGGAGGCCCGCATGATCTGCGTCGTGTCGATGCCGGTCGCGTAGGGCAGCACGTCCGCACGGGTGCGCAGCGCCATCACGATCTCTTCGAGCGCCGCGTTGCCGGCCCGCTCGCCGATGCCGTTGATGGTGCACTCGACCTGGCGCGCGCCGCCCTCGATCCCCGCCAGGGAGTTGGCGATCGCGAGGCCGAGGTCGTTGTGGCAATGGACCGAGAACACCGCCTTGTCGGCGTCCGGCACGCGCTCGCGCACGGCCCGGAACATCGCCCGGTACTCGTCCGGCGTCGCGTAGCCCACCGTATCGGGCAGGTTGATGGTGGTCGCGCCCGCGCGGATCGCCGCCTCGACGCAGCGGCACAGGTAGTCGATCGGCGTGCGCGTGGCGTCCATCGCCGACCATTCCACGTCCTCCACGAGGTCGCGGGCCTGCGCCACGGTCTTCTGGATGATCTCCAGCACCTCGTCCTCGCTCTTGCGCATCTGGTGGGCGAGGTGGATCGGCGAGGTCGACACGAAGGTGTGGATGCGCCCGCGCGCCGCGAAGCGCACCGCCTCGCCGGCCCGGACGATGTCGGCCGGCACCGCGCGGGCGAGGCCGGCGATCACCGCGCGCTTGGTGCGGCGCGCGATCTCGGCCACGGCCTCGAAGTCGCCGTTCGAGGCGATCGGGAAGCCGGCCTCGATGATGTCGACGCCCATGCCGTCGAGCATCTCGGCCACCGCGAGCTTCTCCTCGAAGGTCATGGTGGCGCCGGGGCATTGCTCGCCGTCGCGCAGCGTCGTGTCGAAGATCAGCACGCGCTCGGGGGAGGGGGTCGGGCGGGAGGCGGTATCGGTCATGGCGAGATTGTCCTTGAGTCCCGGCGCCGCGTGAGGCGGCGCAGTCGCGAAGGTCGAGGGGGGTCGTCGCGCTCCCCTGAAGGCCCAGGCACGCGCCCGGACGGCCCTCAGGGGCGGGTAAGGAGAAGGCCGGAGAGACGACGCGCACGGCGACGGGCCGCCGCGGGAGCGGGCGTCATCGGCAGCGGCAGGGAGCCGGCATGCGCCACGGCTCGGGTCTCCTTCGGGCGAGCGCCCGGTGAATGCCTGCGTGTTCTACGGGGCGGAGGACACGATGACAAGCCGCGCGCCAGGGCCGCGATTGACCCGGGCCGCCGCGCTTGCCACAAGCTCGGCCATACGTTTCGCCAGGAGTTCGCCCATGTCCGCGCACCACGGCCGTGCCGTCGCCCTGCTCGCGGCCCTCGGCTTGGCCGCCTGCAACTTGGCCGCCTGCAAGCCGAGCACGCCGCCACCCGCCGCCGCGGTGGCGGCCGCGCCCGTCCCGGTGCCGCCGGCCGGGGGCGCCGGCTGCGGCCCGGCCATCGCCCGCACGCAGGCGATCGTCGAGAGCGATGTCGCCACCGGCAACCTGAATGCGCCGGTGGGCAAGCAATTCTCGGGCGATCTCGCCCGCGCCGCCGAGGCCTGCGCCGCCGGCCGCGAGGCCGAGGCCCTGCGCCTCCACGCCGCCGCCCGCGCGCGCTACGGCTACCCGTAGGTCACCACGCGCGCCCGTCCGCCGCGAAGGCGTCGCGCAGGAAGGCCTGCGCGTAGAGAGGCATCGTCGCGGGATCGATCTCGCCGGGGCCGCGCACCGCCACGACGTCCGCGAGTTCCGGCACCGCCTCGGCGGCGAGGTGCGCGCGGGCGCGGGCGAGCAGGGTGTCGGCATCCTCGGCGAACTGCATCGGCCGCAGGAAGGCGAGGTGGCCGCCCTCCCGCACAATGGTCCAGCCGCCCTCGGTCTCGGGTGGCACGAGGCCGGTCTCCTCGTGCAGCTCGCGCAAGGCGCTCGCCCCGAGATCGACCCGGCCGCCGCTGCGCAAGTCCTCGGGGTCGGGCGTGCCGCAGGCGAAGTAGACCTGGCCCGCATTGGCCGTGTGGCCGTTCATGCGCCCGAGCAGGTAGGCACCATCCCGGCTGCGCGGCGCCACCGCCGCGAACACGTTGAGGATGCCGGGATCCGGGAAGCCGAGATCGCGGAACGCCGTCAGGGTGGCGTAATCCGTCTCGAACAGCGCGACATGGCAGACGCCGTCCCGCTCCGCCATCGCGCGGGCGAGCATCACCCGCCCGTTGAACATCGCGGGCCGGTCCGCGCGCCGCCGCGCCCAGTGGGCCTCGATCCGCGCCCGGTTGTCGCGCGCCCAGGCCCAGTCGAAGGGGCCGAGCGCGGCCGTGACGGCGCGGACGCGCCGGAGGTCGATGGCGGCCATCAGATCCGGATCTCGCCCTCGGCAACCACCACGGCGCTGCCCCCGATCTCGGCTGCGCGCAGGCGCCCCTCCTCGATCACGAGCTGCAGCGCGATCTCGCTCGGCCGGCCCATCTCGTAGCCCTGCGCGATCACCACGTCGTGCGTGCCCTCGCCGAGCGGTTCGAACTGCATCAAGGCGCCCGCGAAGGCCGCCACGGCCGCGCCGGTCGCCGGATCCTCCGGCACGCCGAGGCCGGGCGCGAACATCCGGGCCCGGAAGCCGTGGGCCGGATCCCCGGTCTCGCGCGTGTAGAGGAAGACCTTGGCGTTCGCCCCGAACGCGACTTCGAGCGAGGCGGCGCCGGCCCGGGCGCGCCCGAGGGCGGCGAGCGTGCGGACCGGCACGAGGTCGAAGGGCGTGCCGGCGGAATGGCGGCTCGGCTGGTGGCGGGCAAAGCCGATCTCGCCGGGTTCGAGGCCGAGGGCCGCCGCGGCGGCTTCGGGCATCGGCCCGAGCCCGTCCGCCTCGCCCCAGATCTCCGGCAGGCGCGGCAGCCGGAAGCGCGCCCGCCCGCGCCCGTCCCCCGGCTCGACCACGCAGGAGACGGTGCCGACCGCCTCCTCCAGGCCGAAGGCTACGGCGTCGGCCACGTCGGCACGCCGGTCGCGCAGGCCGAGCAGCACCGCGGTGCCCACCGTCGGGTGCCCGGCGAAGGGCAGTTCCTGGGCGGGCGTGAAGATGCGCAGCCAAGCCCGATGGCGCGCCTCACGCGGGGGCAGCACGAACACCGTCTCCGAGAGGTTGAACTCGCGCGCGACGGCCTGCATGGCGGCATCGTCGAGTCCCTCGGCATCCAGCACCACCGCCAGCGGGTTGCCGGCAAGCGGGCGCTCGGTGAAGACGTCGAGGGTGACGAAGCGGCGTGCGGGCATGGGGGATCTCCGGGCGTCCTCGTGCGACGCAACACGCCGCCGCGGTGCAGCGCAAGAGGAGCCGGCCGGATTTTCCCGCGCCTTGCCGTCCCTCAGACCGTGCGCCCGCCGTCGATCGGCATCTCGACGCCTGTGATGAAGGCGGCTTCGTCGGAGGCGAGGAACAGCGCCGTCGCGGCGATGTCCTCCGCGCGCGACATGCGTCCGAGCGGGATCGTGGCGATGAACTTCGCGCGGTTCTCCGGCGTGTCCGGCACGCCCATGAAGGCTTCGAGCAGGCCGGTCTCGCCCATCACCGGGCAGAGCGCGTTGACCCGGATCTTCCAGGGCGCGAGTTCCACCGCGAGCGACTTCGACATCAGGTTCACGGCGCCCTTGGAGGCGTTGTACCACGTCAACCCCGGCCGGGGCCGGATGCCGGCCGTCGAGCCGACGTTGAGGATCACCCCGCCGCCGTTGTCGCGCATCGCGGGCGCGACCGCGCGCACGTAGTAGAAGATCGACTTGACGTTGACGCGGAAGACGCGGTCGAACGCCTCCTCGTCCACGTCCATGAGCGGCTGGTTCCGGTGCGTCGTGCCGGCATTGTTGACGAGGATGTGCGGCGTGCCGAAGCGCTCGGTCGTCAGCGCCACGGTGCGCTGCACGTCGCCCTCGGCGCCCACATCGGCCGCGACCGCGACGGCGGCCTCGCCGATCTCGCGCGCCACGCGCTCGGCGGCATCGCCCCGCAGGTCGACCACCGCGACGCGGGCGCCCTCCTGCGCGAAGCGCTTGGCGATGCCCTCGCCGAACCCGCCGCCGGCCCCCGTGACGATCGCGATCTTGCCCTTGAGCCTCATGCCGCACCTCCCCGTCGCCCGGGCGCTCATCGGCGCGCGGGTCGCGGGCCGGATCATGGCCGCCGGGGTGGAGCCTGTCCAATGCTGCGAAGCGGAGAGGGCCCATGCGGGCCGCGCGGGGGCGGCGCGCGAGGCCTGCGCTACAGCGCGCCCTCCCGCACCGAGCCCGGATCGGCCAGCGCGTGCAGCAGCCCCGCCGCCATATGGGCGAAGCGCAGGGTCACGGCCTTGCGGCGGGCGCCCGCGAGCGGGTGCTCGGGCGGCTCGCGCAGGATCGCGGCCGCGAAGGCGTCGGCGACGATCAGCCCGGTATCCTCCGGCAGGACATCGGTCGGCATGTCGTCGGGCACCGCGAAGTAGAAGCGGTCGCAGTAGTCGCGGTAATCCGGCCACTTCCGGTCGGCCCGGAAGTCGGCGAGTCCCGACTTGATCTCCACGATGGTGAGCTGTCCGCCGGGACCGAGCGCGATCAGGTCGGCGCGCCGGCCGTTGGCGAGCGTGAATTCCGGGATCGTGACGTGGCCGAGATCCGCGAACAGGCGGCGCACCCCGCGCTGGACTCCGAACGCGATCGGCGACTGGCGGCGGTCGAGAGGCAGCGAGAGGGCGGCGGACACAGGGGCGAGGACCGGTGGAGGCAACGAGGACGAATCAGGAACGCGAGTCTGGACCGGCGGAGCGCCCCTTGTCACGCGGAGGACGTGTCGCAGGGGCGTAGCGCCCGTGCCACGTGCGCCGCGAGATGCCGCGGTGCCCCTTGCCAAGGCGCGGCCCCGACGATAGCACCGATCCAGAAAAACGCTGAACTATCAGTAGTTTATTATAATTCAAAACAACGCCGCCCCGCGTCGCTCGCCGTTTCGGCGAACCCGTTGTGCTGCGCGCCTGCAAGGGATGACAGAGGATGATGTCGCGTCGTGGCATCGGCCGGACGGCCATGGTGAGGGCCGCGCTCGCGGGCGCGTCGCTGGCGGCTCTTTCGGGAGTGGCCCTGGCGCAGCAGAGCGGCACCATCCCGCTCGACACGATCGACGTGGAGGGGAGGGGGGCGCCCTCGGGAGGGCCGGCCGGTGCGCCCCGCCTGCGGCCGGAGACGGCCGTCGGCCCGGTCGAGGGCTACGTCGCCACCCGCAGCGCCACCGCCACCAAGACCGACACGCCGCTGATCCGCACGCCGCAATCGGTGTCGGTAATCGGTACCGAGCAGATCATCGCCCAGAAGGCGCAGACCCTCTCGGAGGCCGTGCGCTACACGCCCGGGATCTTCGCCAACCAGTTCGGGCCGGACACCCGCCTCGACTGGTTCATCATCCGGGGCTTCTCGGCCACCGAGAGCGGCCTGTTTCGCGACGGGCTGCAGTTGTTCCAGACCTCGTTCGCGAATTACCGCATCGATCCGTTCGGGGCCGAGCGCATCGAGGTGCTGCGCGGGCCGGCCGCGACGCTGTTCGGCGGCAGCCCGGTGGGCGGCCTCATCAACATCGTGTCGAAGCGTCCGCCTCTGGACCCGCTGCGCTACGTCGAGGTCGGCGGCGGCTCGTTCAACCAGGTCTACACGGCGGTCGATCTGGGCGGCCCCGCCGACAAGGAGGGCCACTGGTTCTACCGCCTGACGGGCCGGTTCCAGAACAGCGACGCGCAGGTGCGCTACGCGCCCGAGGATCGCTACTACATCGCGCCCGCCTTCACCTACAAGCCGGACGGGGCCACCACCTTCACGCTGCTCACGAGCTTCCAGCGCGACAATACCGGCGGGGCCGGCCAGTTCCTGCCCTACATCGGCACCGTGCGCCGCCAGGCGCTCGGCCTGCGCATCGACCGCTCGCTCAACGTCAGCGACCCGCTGGTCGACGGCTACACCCGCAACCAGGCCAATCTCGGCTACGTCTTCGAGCACCAGTTCAACGACGTGTGGACCGTGCGCCAGACCATGCGCTACGCCTTCACCGATGTGCGCGACCAGCGCTACGTCGGCAACGGCTACGCCGTCGGCGACGCCACGCAGACGGAGCTGTCGCGCTACGGCTTCCTGACCACGCCGCGGGCCGGGCTCGTCACGGTCGATACGCAGGCCGAGGCGCGGTTCGGCGACGGCCTGTTCGCGCACGACCTGCTGCTCGGCGTCGACTACAAGCACTACAATCTCTACGACAACCAAGCCTCCACGTTCCCGGTCCCGTCCCTGAACATCCTGCGGCCGGTCTATTTCCAGCCCTCGGCCTATCCGACGCCCTACCTCGTCACCAACCAGACGCTGCAGCAGGTCGGCCTCTACGCGCAGGACCAGATCCGGCTGACCGAGCGCCTGACCTTCCTGATCGGCGGCCGGCAGGATTTCGTCAGCAGCGACGTGGTCAACAAGCTCTCGCCCGCCTCGTCGGTGCGCGCCGACGACCAAGCCTTCACCGGACGACTCGGCCTGATCTACAATTTCGACAACGGCTTCGCCCCCTACGTGACCTGGGGCACCTCGTTCAACCCGACGCCCGGCACCAACACGGCGGGGCGGCCCTTCGCGCCGGACCGCGGCGACCAGATCGAGGTCGGGGCGAAGTTCCAGCCGGTCGGCTGGAACACGCTGTTCACAGTCGCGGCCTTCGACCTGCAGCGCTCGAACGTGCTGACGCCGGATCCGGCCAACCCGTTCAACAGCCTGCAGATCGGCGCGGTGCGCTCGCGCGGCTTCGAGGCGTCGGTGGTCGCCACCCTCACGGAGGGACTGAATCTCGTCGGCGCCTACACGGTCTACGGCCTGCGCACCGTCGAGGGCACGGTGCTCGACCTCGGCCGCGTGCCGGTGGGCATCCCGGAGACCTTCGGCTCGCTCTGGCTCGACTACACGATCCCGGCCGGCCCCTGGAAGGGTTTTGGATTCGGCGGCGGCCTGCGCTACGTCGGGCGCTCCTTCGCGGACGTCGCCAACACCCTGACAGTGCCCGACTACCTGCTGTTCGACGCCGCGATCCACTTCGAGCGCGACGGCTGGCGCGCCGCCGTCAACCTCCAGAACGCCACCGACCGCCGCTTCGTCTCCTCCTGCTCGACCGTGACCTCCTGCTTCTACGGCGAGCAGCGGCGGATCATCGGCAGCGTGAGCTACACGTGGTGAGGAAGCGGACCGGCATGACGACCGCCTCCCTGCGCGCATGGCGCTTCGTCCACACCTGGACGAGCCTGATCTGCACCCTCTTCATGCTCCTGCTCTGCCTCACGGGGCTGCCGCTGATCTTCCACCACGAGATCGACGAGTGGCTCGGCGCGCAGGCGGAGCCGGCCGCGATCCAGGCCGGGCAGGCGCCGCTGCCGCTCGCGCGCATCGCGGACGCCGCGCTCGCCCAGCATCCGGGCAAGGTGATGCAGTATGTCGGCTTCGACCAGCATGAGCCGCGCGCGGTCTTCGCCATCCTCAACGCCAGCGCCGGCGCGCACCCGAACGACTCGGTCACGAAGGTCTACGATTCCCACACCGCCGCGCCGCTGGGTCCGCCGATGAGCGGCTTCATGATGGTGATGCTGCGCCTGCACGTGGATCTCTACGCGGGCCTGCCCGGCAAGCTGTTCCTGGGGCTGATGGGCACGCTGCTCGTCGCCGCCATCGTCTCGGGCGTGGTGCTGTACGCGCCCTTCACCCGGCGCCTCGCCTTCGGGACCATCCGGACCGGGCGGGCGCCGCGCACGATCTGGCTCGACCTGCACAACCTGCTCGGCATCGTTACGGTGGCGTGGCTGACGGTGGTGGGGGCGACGGGCGTGATCAACACCCTCTCCGAGCCGATGATCAACCACTGGAAGGCGACGGAACTCGCCGACATGGTGGCCTCGCAGGGGCAGGGGCAGGGGCAACAGCAGCCGCGCGCGCCGGCCTCGCTCCTGCCGGTCGATCGCGCGGTCGAGCAGGCGCGCGCCGCCGCGCCCGGCATGACGGTCTCGTTCGTCGCCTATCCGGGCACCGCGTTCAGCACCTCCCGCCATTACGGCGTCTTCCTGCGCGGCGACACGCCGCTCACCGCGCGGCTGCTCCAGCCGGTGCTCATCGACGCCGAGACCGGGGCCGTCGGGGCGACGCGGCACCTGCCCTGGTACCTCACCGCCCTCCTGGTCTCGCAGCCGCTGCATTTCGGCGATTACGGCGGCCTGCCGCTGCGGATCATCTGGGCGCTGCTCGATCTGGTGAGCATCGTGGTGCTGGGCAGCGGCCTCTACCTCTGGCTCGCCCGCCGCGGCCGCACCGCGCCCGCCGCGCTCACCCTCCGGCCGGCCCCGACCGCATGACGCGTGTTCCGAAGGCCGCGGAGGGACGCCGCGTCTTCCGCATCCCGCTCCTCGTCGGCCTCACCTCGCTCGCCGGGCTTCTCAGTGCGCTGTTCTTCGAGGGCCCTGGCTGGGTCGCGGCCTGGATCGGCCTCGGCCTGCCGCTGGCGCTGGTGGCGTGGCATGTCGGACTTGCGCTGATCCGCACCGAACGAACCGGTTGATCTCCTGCGCCGGCTCGCCGACATTCGGCGCCGCCCCGGACCGGCACGAAGTCCGGGCATGTCGCGCGGAGGAAGCCGGATGAGCCAGCAAGGCGCTGCCGAGGGACGGAAGGGCGGACGCGGCGGCGTGCGCCTGATCGGCGGCACGGCTTTGGCCCAGAGCACGAGCGCGGTGCGGCTCGACGGCGTTTCCATCGCCTTCACGCTCAAGGGCGGCAAGCGCTACGTGGCGGTCGAGGGCATCGACCTCGGCGTGGCGCCGGGCGAGTTCGTGGCCGTGGTGGGGCCGACCGGCTCGGGCAAGTCCACCATCCTCAACGCCGCCGCCGGCCTGCTCAAGCCGGCGGACGGCAGCGTCACGGTGTTCGGGCAGGCCCTGTCCGGCATCAACGCCCGGGCCGGATACCTCTTCCAGGCCGATGCCCTGATGCCGTGGAAGACCGCCCTCGACAACGTGGCGGTGGCGCTGGAGCCCCAGGGCGTGGCGCGCGCCGAGGCGCTGAGCCGGGCGCGCGACTGGCTCGGGCGGGTGGGGCTCGCCACCTTCACCGACCGCTACCCGCACATGCTCTCGGGCGGCCAGCGCAAGCGCGTGGCGCTCGCCCAGATGCTGATCCGCGATCCCGAGATCCTGCTGATGGACGAGCCCTTCGGGCCGCTCGACGCCCAGACCCGGCAGATCATGGGCAACCTGCTGCTGGAATTGTGGGCGGCCAACCGCAAGGCGGTGATCTTCGTCACCCACGACCTCGAGGAGGCGATCGCCCTCTCGGACCGGGTGATCGTGCTCTCGGCCGGGCCCGCGGCCCGGATCGTCGGCGAGTACCCGGTGACGCTGCCGCGCCCGCGCGACATCGCCGAGATCCGCCTCGAACCGCAATTCCATGCCATCTACAAGGAGATCTGGGCGTGCCTGCGCGTCGAGGTCTCCCGCGCCTACGCCACAGGCCCGGCCTGATCCCCGCAGCGGAGGCTTGCCCGTGAAGGAGCCCTGCCCGTGAACCGCCCGATCGGCCGCCTCGGCCTCCTCGCCCTGCAGATCCTCGTCGGCCTCGTCGCCCTGGCGATCTGGCACGTGCTCACCGTCTACCCGATCCTCGGCCAGCCCAAGCAGGTGCAGTTCTTCTTCTCGACCCCGGTCGACGTCCTCAAGCGCACCTGGGCCGAGATGGCGAACCCGGAGATCTGGAACCACCTCTGGATCACCCTGCAGGAGACGATCCTGGCCTTCGTCACGGGGGCGCTCGGCGGCATCGCCTTCGGCTTCCTGTTCGCCCGCAACGCGCTCCTCGCCGCCGTATTCGACCCCTACATCAAGGCGGCGAACGCCCTGCCGCGGGTGGTGCTCGCGCCGATCTTCGCGCTCTGGTTCGGGCTCGGCATCTGGTCGAAGGTGGCGCTCGGCTTCACCCTCGTGTTCTTCATCGTGTTCTTCAACGTCTACCAGGGCGTGCGCGAGGTGAGCCCGGTGGTGCTCAACAACGCCCGGATGCTCGGCATGAACGAGCGCGGCCTCCTGCGCCACGTCTACTGGCCCTCGGCGCTCACCTGGATGTTCTCCTCGCTGCACACGGCGGTGGGCTTCGCCCTCGTCGGCGCGGTGGTGGGCGAGTATCTCGGCTCCTCGGCCGGTCTCGGCTACAAGATCCACGAGGCCGAGAGCGTGTTCGACGTCACGGGCGTCTTCGCCGGCATGCTGATCCTGGCCGTGTTCGTCATCGCGATCGACGCGGTGGTGACGCTGATCGAGAACCGGCTGCTGGTCTGGCGCCCCGGCGGGGCCGGCGGGTCGGTCTGACGCCCACACCAACCAGAACCGGAGGAGTCCCCATGCAACGCCGCAGCTTCCTGGCCGGGGCGGCCGCCGCCCTCGCCCTCGGCCCCGCCGCGCCGGCCGGCGCCGAGCCCGTCAAGGTGCGCATCGGCGTCGGCGGCAAGCCCCTGCTCTACTACCTGCCGCTCACCATCGCGGAGCGGAAGGGCTACTTCAAGGAGGAGGGGGTCGAGGCCGAGATCAACGATTTCGGTGGCGGCGCTCGCTCGCTCCAGGCCCTGATCGGCGGCTCGGTCGACGTGGTGACGGGGGCCTACGAGCACACCATCCGCATGCAGGCCAAGGGCCAGGACGTGCGGGCGGTGTGCGAGCTCGGCCGCTATCCGGCCATCGTCATCGCGGTGCGCAAGGACCTCGCCGGCACCGTGAAGTCGGCGGCCGACTTCAAGGGACGCAAGATCGGCGTGACGGCGCCCGGCTCCTCGACGGCGCTCGCCGCGCAATACGCCATGATCAAGGCGGGCCTGAAGGCCAGCGACGCGCCGCTCATCGGCATCGGCGGCGGCGCGGGCGCCATCGCGGCGATGAAGAAGGGCGAGATCGAGGTCATCTCGCACCTCGACCCCGTCATCGCCAAGCTGGAGAGCGACGGCGACATCGTGGTCCTCGTCGACACCCGCACCGAGGCCGGCACGCGCGCCCTGTTCGGCGGCCCGAACCCCGCGGCGGTGGTCTACACCAAGCAGGACTGGATCGAGCGCCACGCCGTCGGCACCCAGAAGGTCGTCGCGGCCTTCGCCAAGGCGCTGAAGTGGCTGGCCGCCGCCTCGCCCGAGGAGGTCGCCGACACGGTGCCGGCCGCCTACCATTTCGGCGACCGCGCCCTCTACGTGCAGGCGGTGAAGAACTCGCTCGAGAGCTATTCGCGCACCGGCATCCCCTCGCAGGAGGGCATGACGAGCGTCTACGAACTCGTGCGCACCCTCGATCCCGAGTTGCAGGGCACGAAGATCGACCTCGCCACCACCTTCGAGGACCGCTTCATCCGCAAGGCGATGGGCTGAGTCCGGGGCGTGTTCGGGGTCAGGCGCGCAGGAACCCGAACACGCCCGCCCCCGGCGCCAGCCAGACGAAGGCCCAGACGAAGGCCGAGGTGACGTTGGCGACCTGGAAGGGCAGGCGCCCGACGAGGAAGATGCCGGCGATGAGCGGCACCACCGCCCGGGCCGGGCCGATGAAGCGGCCGACGAAGATGCCCCAGGCCCCCCAGCGCCGGCAGAAATCCTCGCCCTTCGTCACCATCTCGGGATAGCGGGTGAGCGGCCAGATCCGCTTGGCGCCGTCCTTGTAGTAGCGGCCGAACTCGTAGGAGACCCAGTCGCCCAGGATCGCGCCGATGGCCGCGCCGACCATCACCGGTACGAACGGGATGTCGCCGGCCCCGAGAAGCGCGCCGATCCCGAGCAGGATCACGGTGGCGGGCACGAAGATCGACAGCACCGCGAGCGATTCGCAGAACGCGATGATCCCGGTGATCACCGGCGCCCAGGCCTGGTGGTCGCGCACGACGTCCAGGGTGGTGGTGCGGAGCGTCTCGAAATCCATCTCACCTCGACCGGTCAGCCGCCAGCAATGTGGGTCGCCGTGTATGTCACACCAAGGGCAACCGTCGTGTGACCCTGCGCACCAGCACCGGGGCTTCCCACAACCGACCGGGCCGGCCGCCGGATCCGGCTGTTGCATTCTCTCCCTTTGCGGGCGAGTCCATCCCGATCACCGCCAGAGGGGGTGCGATGAACATCCTGTCGATCCAGTCCCACGTCGCCTACGGCCACGTCGGCAACGCCTCGGCGGTCTTCCCGATGCAGCGGCTCGGGGTGGAAGTCTGGCCGATCCACACGGTGCAGTTCTCCAATCACACCGGCTACGGGGCGTGGCGGGGCCGGGTGTTCGACGGGGCGGCCATCGCCGACCTCGTCGAGGGCATCGCCGAGCGCGGCGTGCTGCCGGAGTGCGACGGCGTGCTCTCGGGCTACATCGGCTCGGCCGAGATCGGCGAGGCGATCCTGGGGGCGGTGGCGCGGGTGCGGGCGGCCAATGCCGCTGCGCTCTATTGCTGCGATCCGGTGATCGGCGATGTCGGGCGCGGCGTGTTCGTGCGCCCGGGCGTGCCCGAATTCATGCGCGACCGGGCGCTGCCCGCCGCCGACCTCATCACCCCCAACCTGTTCGAACTCCAATTCCTGTCGGGCCGGGCCTGCGGGTCGCTGGCCGAGGCCAAGCGGGCGGTGGCGGCCCTGCAGGCGCAGGGTCCGGGCGTGGTGCTGGTCACCTCGCTCCACACCGCCGAGACGCCCGCCGACGCCGTCGACCTCCTGGCCGCGGAGGGCGGGCAGTTCTGGCGGGTGCGCACCCCGCGGCTCTCCCTCGACATCAACGGGGCGGGGGATGCGAGCGCGGCGCTGTTCCTCGTGCACCACGCCCGCACCCGCTCGGCCGCGGAGGCGCTCGGCGCCACGGCGGCCTCCATCTACGGGCTGCTGCGGCGCACCGCCGAGGCCGGGTCGCGCGAGATCCTGACGGTGGCCGCGCAGGACGAGTTCGTGGCGCCGAGCCGGGTGTTTCCGATCGAGGCGGTGTAACGCGCGGCTCTCGGCGCATTTCGGCCCGCCACTGTGCCCCGGATGGACTTGCCTGCCTTGCCGGTGTTGTGCATCGCTTCGGCAGAACGATGCGGCAACTGCGCCGAGCTGCGGGCGCCCGCTCACAAGGACTGGACGATGGGGCTCTTTCAGGATGCTTTCACCCGGTTCGGCCGGGTCGTGAGGTCGTATTCCGGCGACACCGCGTTCCTGCACGCGGCGGTCTCGGCCACCGCGAACGTCATCATGGCTGACCGCGAGATCGACGAGGACGAGATCGAGACCGCGCTCAGCGTGATGAGCGCCAACCCGATCCTGCAGAAATCCTACGGCGTGCTCAAGCTGGAGCAGGAACTGCATGAGGCGATCGCCCGGGCGAAGTCCCGCGCAGGGCGGATCGAGAACATGCGCTACGTCGGGGCGATCCTCGAACGGCCCTCCGAGCAGCGCCAGGACGTTTTTCTGATCGCCGCCGACGTGGCGGACCAGGGCGGCATCAGCGAGCTCGAGCACAAGGTGCTGGACGAGGTCGCCGAAACCCTCGGGATCGACAAGGCGCACCTGCTCGGCGCCTGAGGCCGGTTGGCGCGCGCGGCGCGCGCCATACCTCTCGGGGCTCTCGCAACCGACGGGAGCCACCTTACGATGGATGTCGGATTTCTCGGGCTCGGCCGCATGGGCCGGCCGATGGCGCTCGCGCTGGCCAGGGCCGGGCACCGCGTGCGCGTCTGGAACCGCTCGGCCGAGGCCGCCGAAGCCCTGCGGGCCGAAGGCGTCGAGCCGGTGGCGAGCGCCGCCGAGGCGTTCCGGGGCGATGCGGCCGTCACCATGCTGGCGGACGATGCGGCCCTGCGCAGCGTCATCGTGGAGGGCGGCATCCTCGATCAGCCGGAGCGGCCCGGGCTGCATCTCGGGATGAGCACCATCTCGGTGGCGCTCGCGCGCGACCTCGCCGCCCTGCACGAGCGGGCGGGCGTGCCCTACGTCTCCGCGCCGGTCTTCGGGCGGCCGGACGTGGCGGCGGCCGGCAACCTCAACATCGTGGCGGCGGGACCCGAGGCGGCCATCGCCCGCGCCCAGCCGCTCCTCGACGCGATGGGCGCCCGTACCTGGCCGTTCGGCCCCGACCCCGCCCGCGCCAACGCGGTGAAGCTCGCAGGCAACTTCATGATCGTCGCGGCCGTCGAGGCGATGGGGGAGGCCGCGGCCTTCGGCGAGGCGCACGGCGTCGATGCCGCCGCCCTGCTGGAACTCCTCACCGGCACGATCTTCGCTGCGCCCGTCTACAAGAACTACGGCGGCGCGATCGCGGCGGGCCGCTACGAGCCGCCGGGCTTCGGCCTCGCGCTCGGCGCCAAGGACATCCGGCTGGTGCTCGCCGCCGGCGAGGCCGCGCAGGTGGCGATGCCGCTCGCCAGCGTGCTGCGCGACGGCCTGATCGAGGCGGCCGCCCAGGGCCACGGGGAGAAGGATCTGGCGGCGCTGGCCCTGGTCTCGGCCCGGCGCCGCGGCCGGGGCTAGCCGTCGTTCGGCCGCGGCGAACCCGGCGCGAGCGTCTTGTCCACCGCCGATTCAAGCAGAATCGGCGGGTGCTCCGCGTTTTCGCGCCGCCAACACTGGGGCGGCGGAACGCCGTAACCGCACGCGAGTTGAGCCCGCGACGGCCTGCGCCCGCGGCCTCTTGCCTCGATTTCGGTTGCCCGATGACGTCACGTCCGCCATCCAGTCCCGATGCTTCCAGCCGCGCGACCTCGACGTTGTGGACGGTGTTCCTCGGCCTCGCGCTCGTGCGCCTCGTTACGGCGCGCCGTCCGGAGGCCGTGGAGGCGCCCTCCGATCCGACCCGCCATCTCGGCACCGGCGCCAAGTCCTATGCGGGCCGCCCCGCCCACTGGGTCGCCGAGACCGAGACGGATCGCGGCCGCAAGGCCGAGCATCCCACCGAGATCCCGGCCAAGGGCTGGAAGGACGTCCTCTATCGGGTCTACCTCGAGTTCCAGAAGGACCGGGTGCTCTCGGTGGCGGCCGGCGTCACCTTCTACACGCTGCTGGCGATCTTCCCGGCGGTGGCGGCCCTGGTCTCGCTCTACGGCCTGTTCACGGACCCGGCCACCATCAACGACCACCTCGCGCTGCTCCAGGGCGTGCTGCCCTCCGGCGCCCTCGACATCATCGGCGAGCAGGTCAAGCGTATCACCTCCAAGGGCGGCACGACGCTCGGCGTCACCTTCTTCACCAGCTTGGCGATCTCGCTCTGGAGCGCGAATGCGGGCGTGAAGGCGATCTTCGACGCCCTCAACATCGTCTACGAGGAGGAGGAGAAGCGCAGCTTCATCCGGCTCAACCTGCAATCGCTGGCCTTCACGCTCGGTGGCCTGCTCTTCGTGGTGATCGCGCTCGTCGGGATCGTGGTCCTGCCGGTGATCCTCAACTTCATCGGCCATTTCGGCATCAGCCTGAGCCCCAACGCGTGGTACATCGCCCTGGTGCGCTGGCCGATCCTGTTCGCGATCCTGCTGTTCGGGCTCGCTCTGCTCTACCGGTTCGGCCCGAGCCGGGACAAGCCGCGCTGGCGCTGGGTCACGCCCGGCAGCATCATCGCGGGCACGGTCTGGCTCGCCGGGTCGATCGCCTTCTCGTGGTACGTCTCGAATTTCGGCAGCTACAACGAGACCTACGGATCCCTCGGCGCCGTCATCGGCTTCATGACCTGGATCTGGATCTCGGCCACCATCGTGCTCATCGGCGGCGAGATCAACGCCGAGCTGGAGCACCAGACCGTGCGCGACACCACGACCGGCCCCGAGCGTCCCCTCGGCACCCGGCAGGCCCGCATGGCCGACACCGTGGGGGCGCCGGCCTGACACACTCGCCGGACGCGCTCCGGCTCCCCATCTTGCCTGCGGACAACCAGAATCCGCAGGAGAACCGCGATGGGTCTATTCACCAAGGAGCCCGGCACCGGCGAGGCGGCCCAGTCCGAGGAAGAGTGGCGCTCGACCCTGACGCCCGAGCAGTACCGGGTGCTCCGCCAGCACGGGACCGAGCGGCCCGGCACCAGCCCGCTCAACGACGAGAAGCGAGCAGGCACCTTCGTGTGCGCCGGCTGCGGGCAGCCTCTGTTCGACTCGCAGACCAAATACGAGTCCGGCTCCGGCTGGCCGAGCTTCTTCGCCCCGCTCGAGGGCGCGGTGGAGACGCAGACCGACCGCTCGTTCTTCATGACGCGCACCGAGGTGCATTGCCAACGCTGCAAGGGCCATCTTGGCCACGTCTTCGAGGACGGCCCGGCCCCGACCGGGCTGCGCTTCTGCATGAACGGCGTGGCGATGGCGTTCGAACCGCGGGAGTGAGACCGGTCCCGGCGGCCGATGCGGTCGGGGTGCGGGCGGCGTCGCGCCCCTTGACCCCGCGCCCGCGCCCCCGCACACCCGCCTCAACCCGGCGGAGCCCATGTCCGACATCCTCGTCATCGACAACTACGATTCCTTCACCTGGAATCTCGTCCACCTGATCGGGCCGCTTGTCTCGACGATCACCGTCGTGCGCAACGACGAGATCACCGTCGAGGCGATCCGCGCCCGCGCACCGGACGCGCTGGTGCTCTCGCCCGGCCCGTGCACCCCGAGCGAGGCCGGGATCTGCCTCGACGTGGTGCGGCACCTGAGCGACGAGATCCCGATGTTCGGTGTCTGCCTCGGCCTCCAGGCGATCGGGCAGGCCTTCGGCGGCGAGGTGGTGCGCGCGCCCGCCCCCATGCACGGCAAGGTCTCGACGGTGCAGCACCGCGCGACCGGCCTGTTCCGCGGCATCAACGAGCCCTTCGCGGCCACCCGCTACCATTCGCTGATCGTCGACCGGGCCACCTGCCCGGCCGATCTCGTCGTCACGGCGGAGGCCGACGGGCTGATCATGGCCCTGGAGCATGCCGGGCGGCCGGTGCACGGGGTGCAGTTCCACCCCGAGAGCATCCTGTCGCAGCACGGCGAGCGCATGGTGCGCAACTTTCTCGACTTGGCCCGGGCCTGGAACGAGGGCCGGCGGGGTGACAAGGCGGCGCCCGGCGTGCATTGACGTCGGCGACGACGAAACCGCTGCGCTGGGTGTCAGGCTCCCGTCATGGACTCGTTCAAGCCCTATCTGGCGAAGGTGGCCACGGGCGCCGCGTTGACGCGCGAGGAGGCCCGCACCGCCTTCGATCATCTGCTCTCGGGTGAGGTGACGCACGCCCAGGCCGGCGCCTTCCTGATGGCGCTTCGGGTCCGGGGCGAGGCGGCGGATGAGATCGTCGGCGCGGCCGGGGCGCTGCGCGAGCGGATGGTGCGGGTGGTGGCCCCCCCGGGCGCCATCGACATCGTCGGCACCGGCGGGGACCACTCGGGCAGCTACAACGTCTCGACGCTGGCCTCCGTCATCACCGCCGCCTGCGGCGTCCCGGTGGCCAAGCACGGCAACCGGGCGGCGTCCTCGCGCTCGGGCGCGGCCGACGTGCTGGCGGCGCTCGGCGTGAAGCTCGGGCTCGATCCGGCGGCGCTCGCCCGCTGCCTCGCCGAGGCAGGCCTCTGCTTCATGTTCGCGCAGGCGCACCACGCCTCGATGCGCCACGTGGCGCCGGTGCGGGTCGAACTCGGCACCCGCACGCTCTTCAACGTGCTCGGCCCGCTCTGCAACCCGGCCGGGGTCGAGGGTCAGCTCTTCGGCGTCTACGCGGCCTCCCTGGCCGAGCCGCTCACCCGCGTGCTCGCGGATCTCGGCAGCCGCCGGGTCTGGACCGTGCATGGGTCGGACGGGCTCGACGAGATCACCACCACCGGCCCCACCGCCGTGGTGGCGCTGGAGAACGGCGCCCTGCGCCACTTCAGCATCGATCCGCGCGACCTCGGCTTCGCCCTGAGCCGCCCGGAGGACCTGCGCGGCGCCGATCCCGAGCACAATGCGGCGGCGCTCCGCGCCGTCCTCGACGGGGCGCGAACGCCCTACCGCGACATCGCGATCCTCAACGCCGCGGCGGCCCTGGTGGTCGCCGGACAGGCCGCTAGCTTACAGGACGGCGTCGCGCGGGCCGGGCAGGCGGTCGATACCGGGGCGGCCCGGGCCGTCCTCGATCGCCTCGTCGCGGTGTCGAACGCCTGACGCGCCCGCGAGTCCGTCGCCGTATCCTCCCCGAGAGAGGAGCCCGCCCGTGTCCGTTATCGACCTCAAGAACCCGGCCGCCGGGACGGCCCGGCCGCAGACGCCGGACGTGCTCGCTCACATCGAGGCCTACAAGCGCCGCGAGATCGCCGAGGCGAAGCTGCGCGTGCCGCTCGCCGAACTGGAGCGGCGCGTCGCCAAGGCCGATCCGCCGCGGGGCTTCGCGGACGCGATCCAGGCTCATCTCGACGCCGGGCGCCCGGCCCTCATCGCCGAGATCAAGAAGGCCTCCCCGTCGAAGGGCCTGATCCGCGAGGAGTTCGACCCGCCGGCGCTCGCCCGCGCCTACGCGGAGGGCGGCGCGACCTGCCTGTCGGTTCTCACCGACGAGCCCTCCTTCCGGGGCCGCCCAGACGATCTCGTGGCCGCGCGGGCCGCCTGCACGCTCCCGGTCCTGCGCAAGGATTTCCTGTTCGAGCCCTATCAGGTCTACGAGGCCCGGGCCTGGGGAGCCGACTGCGTCCTCGTCATCATGGCGAGCCTCGACGACGAGGAGGCTGCCGCCATCGTCGAGACGGCGGACGATCTCGGCCTCGACGTGCTGGTCGAGGTGCACGACGAGGCGGAGCTGGAGCGGGCGTTGCCGCTCGGCACCCGCATGATCGGCATCAACAACCGCGACCTGCGCAGCTTCCGCGTCTCCCTCGACGTCGCCATTCGCCTCGCGCCGCTCGTGCCGGCGGACCGCATCCTCGTCGGCGAGAGCGGGATCACGGGCCATGCCGACGTTCGGCGCCTCGCCGGGGCCGGCATCCGCACCCTGCTCGTCGGCGAGAGCCTGATGCGCGAGAGGGAGGTGACGGGGGCGACGCGGCGGCTGCTGTTCGGCGAGGCCGCATGACGGGGTCGGTCGTCCGTCCCGCCCGCACCCCTCACGCGCGAGACTCCCGATGCCGGTCCTGACGCATCTCGACGCCGCCGGCAGCGCCAACATGGTGGACGTCTCCGAGAAGCCCGCCACCGCCCGTGCCGCCCGCGCCGAGGGCGCGGTGGTGATGAATCCCGAGACCCTGCGGCTGATCCTGGAGGGCGACGCCAAGAAGGGCGACGTGCTCGGAACCGCGCGGCTCGCCGGCATCATGGCGGCCAAGCGCACCCACGAACTGATTCCGCTCTGCCATCCGCTGCTGCTGTCGAAGGTGCGGGTGGACTGCACCCCCGATGCCGATCTGCCGGGCATCCGCATCACCGCCGAGGTGAAGGTGCAGGGACCGACCGGGGTTGAGATGGAGGCGCTGACGGCGGTCTCGGTCGCCTGCCTCACCGTCTACGACATGGTCAAGGCCGCCGACCGGGGCATGCGCATCGAGGGGATCCGCCTGCTGCAGAAGAGTGGCGGCCGCTCGGGCCTCTACGAGGCGGACCGCGCATGAGCCCGCCGCCGGCGAGCCCGCTCCTGCCGGTCGGGGAGGCGATCGCCCGCATCCTGGCGGATGCGACGCCGGTGGAGGCCGAGACCGTCCCGGTCGGTCGGGCGGCCGGCCGCACCCTGGCGGCGGATCTGCGGGCGCTGCGCACGCAGCCGCCCTTCACCACCTCGGCGATGGACGGTTACGCGGTGCGCAGCCAGGACGTCGCGCAGGCGCCCGTGTCGCTGCGTCTCGTCGGGATCAGCGCCGCCGGCCACGGCCATCGCGGCCCGCTCGGCCCCGGGGAGGCGATCCGCATCCTCACCGGTGCGCCGATGCCCGAGGGCGCCGACACGGTGGTCATCCAGGAGGATGCCGAGGTGTCGGGCGACACGGTGCGCCTGGGCCAGGGCAATCCCCCGGGGCGCCACGTGCGCGGCGCGGGCCTCGATTTCCGGGAGGGCGATCTGCTGCTCACCGCCGGCACGCGGCTCGACGGGCAGCGGGTGGCGCTTGCCGCCGCGGGCGGGCACCCGACCCTGCCCCTGCGCCGTCGTCCGCGCGTGGCGGTGCTCGCCACCGGCGACGAGCTGGTGCGGCCGGGCGAGCCCGCCGCCTGGGACCAGATCGTGGCGTCGAACGGCCTCGCGCTCGCCGCGATGGCCGAGGAATCCGGCGCGGAGGCGATCGATCTCGGCATCGCGGGCGACCGCTTCGCGGATCTCGAGGCGGCAATCGAGCGGGCGCGCGACGCGCGCGCCGACCTGCTCGTCACCCTCGGCGGCGCCTCGGTGGGCGATCACGACCTCGTGCAATCCGCCCTGGTGCGCCAGGGGCTCAGCCTCGGCTTCTGGCGCGTGGCCATCCGTCCCGGCAAGCCGCTGATGCACGGCCGGCTCGGGCCGATGGCGGTGCTGGGCCTGCCCGGAAACCCGGTCTCGTCGGTGGTCTGCGGCCTCGTCTTCGTGCGGCCGCTGGTCGCCGCGCTCCTCGGCGACCCGCGTGCCGGCGACGACCGCAGCGAACCGGCGCTCCTCGGCCGCGACCTGCCGGCCAATGACGGCCGCCAGGACTACATGCGCGCGCGGCTCGATCTCAGCCCGGAGCGGCTGCCGGTGGTCCACCCCGACGCCAAGCAGGATTCCTCGATGCTCTCGGTGCTGGCCACCGCCGAGGCGCTGTTGATCAGGCCGCCCCACGCGCCGGCCGCGCGGGCCGGCGCGCCCTGCCGGATCCTGCGGCTCGACCGCAAGGCGTGAGACTACTGCGCCCGCCGCCCCGCCTCGGTGGTGTTCTCCCCCCGGTCGAAGGCCTGGATCGCCGCCCGGCACTGGGGTGAGAGGCGGCTGCGGTTGCGCGCGAAGCAGCGCTCGACCTCCGGGCTGTCCGGGTCGGCCCCGGCGCAGAGCCGGAAATAATCGTTGGCGCAGTTGAGCTGAAGGCCAGGATCCTCGCGTTGCGCGAGGACCGGCGTGGCCGAGAGGATGACAAACGCCGCGATGGCGACCGGCGAACGGAGCGACTTCGAGACCAAGAGACCATCCCCGCTGGTGTTCACCATCCGGTTCTAGGCTCCCGGAACCGGCAGGCAAGCGCGTGACGGCCACAGCGACCGGAATGTCACACCCCCGTCGGGGCCGCGCTGTCGCAGATCCTCTCTCGGCCCGCATCACCGATCGCCACAACATCCTGCGACGGCCCCGCGCTGAACCAGCTCGGCCTGTCCCGTGTGACAGCCGTCATCTTTCGGAATAGCGAAGTTCAAGCTCAAGCTTCTAGATTAAAGTTTCCTGAATACGACTTTCAGAGCGCATTAAAACACAAGTCTTTATTGCGGCGCTCGCAGTGACAGAGCGGCCCGGCGCAGGTTTTCGTTGGCGAGACCCCGCGTGCCGATGGGGCCGTGGAGGCGAGGTCGATGACGAACGAGGATCCAGCCCGGGCCAAGCCCGCACCCGGCGCCGGGCGCCGCCGCGCGGCGCAGGCCGGGTTCCGGAGGCAGCAGGCCGGCGGCGTCGACGAGGCGGTCCGCGAGCATCTCGGGCGGGCCCTGCGCCTCGCCTACGCGGATCTCATGGAGGCGCCGATCCCCGACCGCTTCGTCACGCTGCTCGCGGCCCTCGACCGCGATCCGCCCGCTCCGGAGGAGGCGTCCCGATGACCCATGTCGATCCGGAGATGCGCGATCTCCTGCTCGCGGCGATTCCCGCCCTGCGCGCCTTCGCGTTCTCGCTCACCCACGATCTCGACCGCAGCGACGATCTCGTGCAGGAGACTCTGGTGCGCGCCTGGACCAAGTCCGACAGCTTCCGGCGCGGCACGAACCTCACCGCGTGGCTGTTCACCATCCTGCGCAACCTGTTCTATTCCGACCTGCGCAAGCGCCGCCGCGAGGTCGAGGATGTGGACGGCGCGATGGCGGCCCGGCTCGCCGCGCTGCCCGAGCAGGAGGTGCGGCTCGAACTCGACGCGTTCCGCACCGCACTCGCGGGATTGCCGCCGAACCAGCGCGAGGCGCTCGTGCTCGTCGGCGCGCAGAGCTTCACCTACGAGGAGGCCGCGGCGATCTGCGGCGTCGCGGTCGGCACGATCAAGAGCCGCGTCAGCCGCGCCCGCCTGCGGCTGACCCAGGTGCTGGGCATGGGCGGTCCCGATGACATCGGCAGCGACGCGGCCACCCGCGCGGCTCTCGGCAACCCGTGACGGAGGCGGCATGCCGCGCGCCCGACAGCCCTTCGCCGATGCGATCCGCGTCGCGCGTGCCATCGTCGCGCTGGAAGGGGCGGCGCTGGCGCGCGCGGCGCGGGCGCGTGACCCCGCGGCCGTCGAGGCCGCCGCGCAGGCCCTGGCCTGCCGCATCGCCGACGCGCTTCTCGAGGCCGAACGCGAGGCCGAGGCCCGTGCGACCGCCGACGCCTGATCGGCCATGATCCACGCATGATCAACTCATCCTTCCTGCAATTCTCGATCCGGACCAGTCGAGCGCCGGATCGTGAGCGCAATCCATGGTCCGTCTGTCCGAGATCTGCTTAGGCACCCCTGCCGACATCTGAGGAAAGCGATCGGGCGAAAGCGATAGTCCGTCGGTCGGATCTGCCCTATAGAGCCGCCACGCAGGCCGGAGCGGCGGCACCGCCGTCCGCAGGATCAGGGCCGCGCGGCAGTGCCGGGCGGACGAAGGTGGACCACGTGCGCAAAAGCCCTCTGAGGTTCGCAGGTGCCCTGTCGCGGATGCTCCGGCGCCCGGTCCGCATCGGGCCGGGCTTCGAGCCGCACTTCTATGCCAAGCTCTACCCGGATCTGCGGCACCTCGCCGGCGAGGAGGCCCTCTTCCGGCACTATCGCCGCCACGGCGCCCAGGAGGGGCGGCACCCCACCGTCGCCTCCTATCTGGCCGCCCTGACGGCCGAGCACGGCGCGCTGCCGGCGGATTTCAGCACCGTCTCCTACCGCGCCCTCAATCCCGACCTCGCCGCGAGCCTGTCCGAGGAATGGGAGTTCGAAGCGCATTACCTGAAGCACGGCCGCAGCGAGGAGCGCCGCTACCGCGTCGATCTGTCGGAGCTCGAAGAGGAATTCCGCGCCATGATGCTGGCGCGGACCGAGGCGGGGGAGCCCGGCCCCTCCCTCGCCGCGTTCCTGACGCATCACGGTCTCGCGGCGGGGGCGTGGCTCCTGCGGTTCAACCTTGGACAGTTCCTGCACCTGAACGCCGACTGGCTCGAAGACCCGCCGGCCACGCGGGCCGACGGCATCCGGGTGTTCGCCGAGGAGGGCGTGGCCCGCCTCGCTCCCCTCAGCAGCGATGACCGGTTCGACCCGGACTTCTATCGCAGGGCCTATCCGGTTGAGCCGGACCTCGATGACGTGGCGCTCTACCGGCACTGGCTGCGCACCGGCGACGTTCAGGAGTGGATGCCCAACGAGGCGGCCCGCCTGTCCAGCCTGATCGGTGCGAAGGTGTTTCCGGCCTGCTTCGATGAGGCGGCCTATCGACACGCCCTGCCCGCCGCCCTGCGCATCCCGGAAGGCTGCCGGACCACAATCCTCCAGCACTGGCTCGATGTCGGCTTCAAGGCCGGAATCATGGCCGGCATCGACGGACCGGGCGCGGCCGACCTATACGCCAGCCTCGGACGTCGGGAATGGCTGCGCGGCGAGTTCGCCCTCGCGCTCAAGGCCTACGACGAGGCGCTTCACCGTGGCGGCCCCACGGCCGGCCGACTGCACGGCCGGGCCGAGGCCCTTCGCGCCCTCGGCGACCTGTCGGGCGCGGCCGCCGTGTACCGGGAGGCGGCGCGCTGCCCCGGAGCCGGCGTGTGGAGCCACATCCGCGCCGTCCAAGGCCTCGCCGCGAGCGGGAACGTGGCCGGGGCGCTCGCGCAGATGCGCGAATCGAGTCGGACCTGGACGCGCGACGCGCGCTGGCGGGACAGCGCCACGGCGGTCCTGCGCCAAGCGTTCGAGGCGCAGACCGCCGAGGCCAAGGCCGCCTATCGCGACGGCGCGCGCGAGACCGGGGACCGGATCATCACCGAGGCGCTGGAGCAGCTCACGCGGGACTGGCCCCTGGCCGCGCCCCTTCCTGCCCCCTTGCCGCCCGCCCGCGCGGGCGACGTCGTGATCCTGGCCAACCTCGACCTGCCGCAATGCGTGCATTACCGCGTCGAGCAGCGGCGGCGTCAGCTCGCTCATGCCGGCTGGCGCGTGCAGGTCTTCGGCCAGCACGAGACGGAGGCCTTCCGCGAGGCCCTGCACGGGGCGGGCACCGCCTTGTTCTACCGCGTGCCGGCCTTTCCGGATGTCGTTCACGCGCTGCTCTACGCTCGGGCGCTCGGCGTCCGCACGCTCTATGACATCGACGACCTGATCTTCGATCGCGCGAGCTTTCCGCCGCCGTTCGAGACCTACGAGGGGCAGATCTCGGCCGAGGATTATGTCGGGCTGCAGATCGGCGTGCCGCTGTTCCGGTTCGCCATGTCCCTGTGCGACGAGGGACTGGCCTCCACGCCCGTCCTGGCGGAGGCGGTGGGAGCGGTCGTGCGCTCGGGCCGCTGCCACGTGCTGCGCAACGGGCTCGACCAGCGCAACGATCCCTACCTGAACCGGCCCGTGCCCCCGCCCGCCGCGCCGCAGGACCCCGTCACCCTCTTCTACGGCTCGGGCACCAAGGCCCACAATCAGGACTTCACGGACCTTGCCGGCCCGGCCCTTCTCACCGTGCTGGCGCGTCATCCGCAGGCGCGCCTCGTCATTGCCGGCCACCTGAAGCTCGATCCCGCCTTCGCGCGGTTCGGCCCCCGCGTCCGGCAACTCGGCTTCACCGCCAGGGTGGCCGATTACTGGGAGGTGCTGTCGGGCGTGGACATCAACCTCGCGGTGCTCCTGCCCGGCCCGGCGGCCGATGCCAAGAGCGAGATCAAGTGGCTCGAAGCCGCCATGTGCGGCATCCCCTCGGTGGTGAGCGGCACGCGCACCTACCGGGAGATCCTCACCGACGGCGTCGACGCGCTCCTGGCCGACACGCCGCAGGAGTGGGCGGACGCGCTGGAACGCCTGATCGCGGATCCGGGCCTGCGCCGACGCGTCGGCGATACGGCGCGGGCCCGGGCGCTCGGCGCCTATACGCTGGAGGCCATGCGCGACACCCTCGCGCGCGTTCTGCCCCGGCCGGGTCCCGATGCCGCCGACGGGCCGCCAGCCGCGCAGGTCCACGCCACCGCGTCGTCCGATCAGGCCGCCGGTTCGTCGCGGACGACGCGGCCCGATCGAAGCCCCGGAGCAGGATCGGCGGGCGGCGCGACCGGATCCCGCTCCAAGCCGCGGCTTCTCATCGTCAACGTCTTCTTCCCGCCGCAGACGATCGGCGGGGCGACGCGGGTGGTGCGTGACAACCTCGACCACATCCTGGACCATGCCGGGGACCGCTTCGACCTCGCCGTGGCGGCGAGCGACGAGGGCGTGACGCCGGCGGGTCGCGCCCGCATCGATGCCTACCGAGGTGTGCCGGTGCTGCGCCTCTCGACGCCGGCCGAGATCAACATGGATTGGCGCCCGCTGAATCCCGCCATCGGGGAGCGGTTCGGCGCCTTCCTGGATCGCTTCGCCCCGGACCTGATCCACTTCCACTGCGTCCAGCGCCTGACCGCCTCCGTGTTGGCCGAGACGCAGGCGCGGGCCATCCCGCACCTCGTCACCGTGCACGACGGCTGGTGGCTCTCCGACCACCAGTTCCTCGTCGACCGGGACGGCCGGGTGGTGACGCCCACGCCCGACACGCTGCTGCCGGAGGCTGCTCCGATCCGGGGGGCGATGCAGGGGATCGTGCGCCGCCGCCGCCTCGGCCGCCTGCTGCACGGGGCCGACCGGATCCTGGCGGTGTCGGACGCGTTCGCGCGGGTCTACCGCGACGCCGGCTTCCCGCAGACGCTCGCGGTGCCGAACGGCCTCTCGCCGCTGGTGATCCCGCCCCGCCGTCCCAGTCCCACGGCGCGGGTGCGGCTCGGCCATGTCGGCGGGCGCGAGGCGCACAAGGGGCTGCCCCTGATCGAGGCGGTGCTGCGCCGCACCCCGTTCCGGAACCTCAGCCTCACCGCCGTCGACCTCGGGCGGGAGGCCGGGTTCGTCGGCGAGGAGGTCTGGGGCACCACCCCGGTGCGCATCGTCGGCCCGGTGCCGCAGAGCGAGATCGCGCAGCTCTACGGGGATCTCGACGTGCTGCTCGTGCCCTCGCTCTGGCCGGAGAGCTTCGGCCTCGTGGCGCGCGAGGCGCGGGCCTTCGGGCTGTGGGTCGTGGCGAGCGACCGCGGCGCGATCGGGGAGGATGTCGAGCCCGGCACGGACGGGTTCGTGGTGGATGTCGCAACCCCGGAGCCGCTGCGCGCGGCGCTGGCCCTGATCGACGCCGATCCCGCCCGATTCCGCGAGTCCCCGCCGCGCCTCCGCCCGATCCGCAGCGCCGCCGCGCAGGGCGACGACCTTCTCGCGCTCTACGACGAGATCCTGGGATCGCGATGATCCGTCAGGCTTCGAGGTGGCGCGCCGGCATGAGCCGCCAGAGCAGGCCGCCCCGGCTGCCGACGAGCATCGAGGCGAGGTAGAGCGCCCCGGCGGTCAGCACGATCGCCGGCCCGCTCGGCAGGTCGCCGTAATAGGAGACGAGGAGGCCCGCCGTGCTGGAGGCGAGCGCCAGCGCGATCGCCACCGGAATGAGCCCGGTGACGTCCGCCGCCCAGAACCGGGCGCTCACCGCCGGCAACAGCATCAGCCCGACCGCGAGCAGCGTGCCCAAAGCCGCGAAGCCGCCGACGAGGTTCAGCACCACCAGCCCCAGGAAGGCGAAGTGCACCGGCGCGCTCGCGCGGCTCACCGAGCGCAGGAAGAGCGGATCGACGCATTCGAGCACCAGCGGCCGATAGGCGAGGGCGAGCGCGAACAGCGTCACCGTGGCGATGCCGCCGAGCAGCATCAGCGCCGCGTCGTCGAGGGCGAGCACCGTGCCGAACAGGATGTGCAGGAGGTCGATCGAGGAGCCGCGCGCCGAGATCAGCAGCACCCCGGCGGCCAATGCCAGGAGGTAGAAGGCGCCCAGGCTCGCATCCTCCCGCAGCACGGTGGAGCGCGCGACCGCGCCCGACAGCATCGCCACGGCGAGCCCCGCCACGAGCCCGCCCAGCGTCATCGCGGGCAGCGACAGGCCCGCCACCAGGAAGCCTACCGCGGCGCCCGGCAGGATGGCGTGGCTCATCGCCTCGCTCATCAGGCTCATGCGCCGCAGCGTCAGGAACACCCCGACCGGGGCCGCGCTCGCCGACAGGGCGACGCAGCCCGCGAGCGCGCGACGCATGAAGGCGAACTCGACGAAGGGCGCGGTGAGGAGGTCGATCACGCGGCGTGCTCGTGGTCGTGGGCGTGGTCGTGCGGCGCCTCGCCGTGCGCCTCCTGGCCGTGCGCCTCGTGGGCATGACCGGCGGGGCCGCGGCAGACAGGCGCCTCGTCGTCCCAGGCCTCGCAGAGCTGGCGGGCGCGCCGCAGGTTCGGGCCGGTGAGCACCGCCTCGGTCTCGCCCCAGGCCACCGCCTCGCGGGCGAGCAGCAGGGCGGTGGGGAAGTGGCGGCGCACCTGATCGAGGTCGTGCAGCACCGCCACCACGGTGCGGCGCTCGTGGCCCCAGCGCCGGACGAGGTCGAGGAGGTCGGCGCTGGTGCGGCTGTCGATCGCCGCGAACGGCTCGTCGAGCAGGATCGCGCGGGCGTCCTGGAGCAGCACGCGCGCGAACATGGCGCGCCGCAGTTGTCCGCCCGACAGGGTGCCGATCGGCCGGCGCTCGAACCCGGAGAGACCCACCGCCGCGAGCGCATCGGCCACCGCGCCGCGATGCGGGCGCAGGGCGCGAAAGAGGCCGAGCTTGCGCCACAGCCCCATGGCCACGAAGTCGAAGGTGCTGATCGGGAAGCTGCGGTCGATCTCGGCCGCCTGCGGCAGGTAGGCGATCTCGCGCCGGACGAGGCCCGGATGCTCGATCCGCCCGTCCAGCGGCGCGACCTCGCCGACGATGCCCTTGAGCAGGGTCGATTTGCCGGCGCCGTTCGGGCCGACCACGGCGAGCGCCGCGCCCGCCGGCACGACCCCGTCGAGGTGGTGCACGGCGGGATGGCGGTCGTAGCCGAGGGTCAGCCCGCGAAAGACCAGGGCGCCCGGCGCGGCGGCGCTCACGCGGCGACCGCCCAGGCGACAACGCCCCACACGGCGAGCGTGAGGCCGAGCGCCAGACCGAGGCGCGGGACGAGGCCGAGCCCGATAAGGGAGCGGGGCGGGGCCGCAGCCGGAACCCGGCGCGGGGCGGTCGCGGATTCGGCCTGCATCGGACCACTCCTCAGCACCATGAAGGGCGCGGACCGGGATCCTCGCGGCGGCGGAACCCTGACGGATGGCGTCCGGCCGACCATTTGATAGAGGTGTCCCGGCGACGTCGGCCGTACCGTCCCGTTACACTGTAACAGGCGGGGCCTGTCAACCGGCGCCCAGGGAGAGCGGATCATGGACCAGCCTGCGCATCCGGACCACGCCTGCGGCCACGACCGGGCCGGGCTGGTGGCCCGGGCCGAGCGGCTCTGCCGCGAGCGCGGCCTCCTCTTCACGCCGCTGCGCCAGCGCACCCTGGAGGTGATCGCCGGGGAGACGCGCCCGCTCGGCGCCTACGACATCGCCGAGCGGCTGAGCCTGCCGGGCCGGCGGGTGGCGGCGGTCTCGGTCTATCGCGCCCTCGACTTCCTGACCGAGAACGGCCTCGTCCATCGGCTGGCCAGCCGCAACGCCTTCGTGCCCTGCGACCACAGCCACAGCGGGGGCGAGAGCGCGGTGTTCCTGATCTGCCGCGCCTGCGGCGCGGTGGACGAGACGACCTCGGCGGAGATCGAGCGCGGCCTCAACCGGACGCTGGCCCGGGCGGGCTTCCGGCCGGCGAGTCGCATCGTCGAGATCGAAGGCGAGTGCGGCGCCTGCCAGGAGCGCGAGGGCGCCGAAGGGTAGTTCACCAGAGCGAGAACTCCGTGCCGAAATCCGTGGTCTTGAGCGGGCGGCACGAGGCCGGATCGGCCCGGCATTCGGCTTGCGGCTTGAGCGCCAGGACACCGTCGCGGTCGGCCTCGAAGCGAAGTCTCACGGGCGGGTCGTCCTCGCGGGTATAGGCGAGGCTCACCTCGAAGCGCACGAAATCGTACTGGGTTCGGTCTGCGTAGACGATGAGGTCGCGCGAGACCGCCTCGCCGGGGTTGAGGTCGGACGCCTCGGCCTGTGCCTCAGTGGCGCCCGCGAACAGCACCCCCTGGCGCAGGATCACGGTGCCGGGCTCGCCGAGGGTGTAGCCGCGCGCCGCCGCGATACGGCTCGCCCCGTCGAGATTCTGGTCGAAGGCGCCCGGATCGGGGCGCTCGGCGAAGCGCGCCCGCACGCCGATGACGTTGTAGACGAGACCGAGGATGCGCACGCCCGTCTGGCCGACGTTCCGGCGCGTCACCGTGGAGCGGATCGCGACGTGGTCGTCGCGCTCGCCCGCCTTCACCAGCGTCGTCGTCACCGACACGGCCGGCGGCTCAAGGCTCGGCTTGATGCGCGCTTCATAGATGAAGGTGTAGACGCCCCAGGCCCCGGCCCCGAGGATCGCGAGGGTCTGCACCAGGGTGTTGATGCGCTCCGCGCCGAAGGGGCGCGCCGGTGGTTCCGCTTCCGGCCTGCTCCCGCTCATCCCTCGCTCCGCCGCGGGCCTCGCGGGGGGAAGCCTCCGGCCGCAGCAGGGTTCCCGCGCGGCGCGCCTCCTGCGCGTGGCGCGCCTCCTGCGCGCCGTGCGCCTACTGCCCGCGCCGGGCCTGCGCGGCGAAGCGCACCGCCTCCTCGGCGGCCCGGAACTGGGCTCGCGCCTTGTTCACGCATTCCTGCTGCTCGGAGGCGGGGTTCGAATCGTAGACGATGCCGGCACCGGCCTGGACGTGCATGCGTCCGTCCTTCACCACGGCGGTGCGCAGCACGATGCAGGTGTCCATCTGCCCGTCGGCGCCGAAATAGCCGATGCAGCCGGCATAGGGACCGCGCTTCTCGCGCTCCAGTTCGTCGATGATCTGCATCGCCCGCACCTTCGGCGCGCCCGAGACCGTCCCGGCCGGGAAGCCCGCGATCAGCGCGCCGAGCGCGTCGTGACGGGCATCGAGGCGGCCCTCGACGTTCGACACGATGTGCATCACCTGGCTGTAGTATTCGAGGAAGAACGAATCCGTGACCGTGACGCTGCCGATCTCGGCGACGCGGCCCACGTCGTTGCGGCCGAGGTCGAGCAGCATCAGGTGCTCGGCGCGCTCCTTGGGGTCGGCGAGCAGATCCTCGGCGAGCGCGCGGTCCGCCTCCGGCGTCGCGCCGCGCGGCCGGGTGCCGGCGATGGGCCGGATCGTGACCTTCCCGTCGCGCACCCGCACCAGGATCTCGGGCGACGAGCAGACGATCTGGAACGCGCCGAAATCGAGGTAGCAGAGGAACGGTGCCGGGTTCACCCGGCGCAGGGAGCGGTAGAGGGCGAAGGCCGGCAGCCCGAACGGCGCCTCGAAGCGCTGCGACAGCACCACCTGGAAGATGTCGCCCGCGGCGATGTATTCCTTGGCCTGCGCCACCAGGGCGTGGAAGGCCTCCGGGGCGGTGTTCGAGGTCGGCGCCGGAACCGGGATCTCTGCCGGATTGACGCTGGCCTCGACCGGAAGCGGCCCCTCCAGGGTCCCGGCGACCCGCTCCAGCCGCGCGAGCGCCGCCTCGTAGGCGGCCCGGGCCGCCACACCGGGAGCCGGGCGGATCGGCGTGACCACCGCGATCTCGTCGCGCACCGCGTCGAACACCACCATCACGGTGGGCCGCACCAGGATCGCGTCCGGCACGCCGATCGGGTCGGGCTTGGGCGGATCGAGGCGCTCCATCTCCCGCACCATGTCGTAGCCGAGATAGCCGAACAGCCCGGCGGCCATCGGCGGCAGCGCCGTCTCGCCAGGGATCGCGCTCTCGGCGATGAGGGCCCGCAGGCTCGCCAGGGGAGGGCGGTCGTCCGGCCGGAAGGCCGCGAGGTCCGGCGCGTCCGCCCGCGAGGCCCGGCCGCCTTCGCAGCGCCAGACGAGGTCGGGATCGAGCCCGATCATCGAATAGCGCCCGCGCACCGCGCCGCCCTCGACAGATTCGAGCAGGAAGGCCGCGCCGTCGTGCGCGGCCCGCAGCTTCAGGAAGGCGGCGACGGGCGTTTCGAGGTCGGCGACGAGGGTCGCGCGCAGCAGCACGGGCGTGCCCGCCGCGTAGGCGGTCGCGACGGCATCGGGCTGGGGCGTCACGAGCATGATGTCAGGTCCGACAGCCGGTCCGGAGCCCACAGATCGCCGCGACGCGGCGCCGTGCCCTCCCGGGGGTGACAGGGATGAGCGCGACGATGGATCGATGGGCGGATGGATCCGGACGGCACGATCATGACGGCACTCGTTCGAAGACCTCGCGCGGGATCCCGTCTCCGGTACAGGACAGAGGGTTCCCGCGCACGTCCTTTCGCGTCGTCGTGCTCACCAACGGTGTCCTTCTGAGAGCCACACGACGCTTGCAGAACTCACCGTGGTGACGTGTCGGATCCTCGATGTTCCGAGACGCGATCCAGCTGAGGTTCAGTACTCGCCGCCGATGGCACGCCGGAAGGCGGCCTCGTTCACCGAGACGCCGGCCTGCTTCTGGGCGTCGGCGATGTACTGGGCGATGATGTCGTCGGCGAGCGCGGTGCGGAACTGCTGCTCGACGTTCGGCTGGGCGCCGGCCTGGAAGGGCGCCACCGTGGCGGAGGTCACCTTGAAGGCGACCCGCGCCTTCTCGCCTGCGGTCGCCGAGCCGGTCTTGCCCACCGGCGTCGCGAAGATGCGCCCGATGCTCTCGGCGGTGAGCTCGTCCTTGGCGCGGCCGCGGGCGAGGTCGGTCGCGGTCTTCGCCTCCACGCCGTAGGCGGCGGCCACGGCCTCGATCGCCTCGCCCTTGTCAAGGCGCTCGGCGGCCTCGCGGGCCTTGGCCGAGAGGCGGCGGGCGATCTCGTCGTCGCGCCACTGCGACACGACCTGGTCGCGGACCTCGGCCAGCGGCCGGTCGTGGGCGGGGTCGACCCGGGTGACGTCGTACCAGAGATAGCCGCCCGAGCGGGTGCGCAGGGCCTCGCTGTCCGCCCCCATCTCGGCGCGGAACAGGGCCGGGAGCACGGCGTCCTTGTCGGGCAGGCCCTCGACAGGCTTGCCCTGCGTGTCGCGGCCCTGGGCATCCACGCCCGCGATGCTCAGGAGGGGCAGGGCCCGCTCGCGGGCGATGTCGCCCAGCGGCTTGGCGCCCGCGCGCTGATCCTCGATCGCGTCGTGGACCTTCTCGAGGTCGTCGCGGGCGCGCTCGCGGGCGATCTCGGTGCGGATCTGCCCGGCGACCTCCTCGAACGGCTTGACGCTGCCGGGCTCGATCGCCGTGACGCGCAGGAGCACGGTGCCGAAGCGGCCCTTCACCGGCTCGCTGACCGCCCCCTGCTGCAGCGCGAAGGCCGCATCGGCCACCGCCGGGTCGAACAGCTCGGCCCGGGTGAAGGTGCCGAGGTCGAGGCTCTTGGGATCGAGCCCGCGCTCCCCCGCGATCGACTCGAAGGGCGCCTCGCCGCCGCGGATCCGGGCGAGGGCTGCCGCCGCGTCCGCCTCGTTGGGGAAGACGATCTGCTGGATGGTGCGGCGCTCCGGCGTGCCGTAGCGGCCCTGGTCGGCATCGTAGCGGCTGCGGGCCTCAGCCTCGGTCACGGCATCGGGCTTGGCGAGGGTCGTCGCGTCGAGGACGAGGATGTTCACGCCCCGCACCTCCGGGGCGCGGAAGGCGCTCTTGCGGTCGTCGTAGAAGCTCTGGACTTGCTCGTCGGTCGGTGCCGGTATCTCGCCCGCCGCGCTCTCGGGCAGGACGAGGTAGCCGGCGGCGCGCCGCTCGGTGGTGTAGCGGTGGACCGCCTCGCGCACGGCGAGCGGCACCGGCAGATCGGCGATGATCGATTCTGCGAGCTGCAGCCGGGCCGCGACGGCGCGCTGCTCCTGCACGAACGCCGCTTCGGTGAGGCCCGCCTGCCGGATCGTGTCGTTGAACACGCCGAGGTCGAAATTGCCATTCGGTCCCTTGAAGGCCGGCTCCTCGCGGATCAGGCGGATCACGGTCGCGTCCGAGACCCGCAGGCCGAGGTCGCGGGTCTTCTGATCCAGGGTCGCCTCGGTGATGAGCGCGTTCAGCACCTCGCGGTCGAGGCCGAGCGCCCGCGCCTGGTCCGGGGTGATCGGCCGGCGCGTCTGGCGGGCGAGGCGCTGGATCTGGTTCTGGTAGGCCGAGCGGACCGCCTCCGCGCTGATCGGCGTGCTGCCCACCGTGGCCACCGCCGTGCTGCCGCCGCCGCGGAAGATGTCGCCGATGCCGAAGATCGCGAGGCCGACGATGAGCAGGCCGAACACGACCGTCATCACCAGCTTGCCGAGCCAGCTCTGGCTGGCGGCGCGGAACCCCTGCAGCATCGCGGTCCTCGATCACCCGTCCCGAGCGGCCGAGCGGCCGCCATCCTTCGTGGCTGTCGCGATAGCCCATCCGCGCCGCGGCGGAAAGGCCGGCCTGCCCTCGGTTTGCGCCCGCGCGGCGGCTCTGTTACCCGGCTCCAAAGCCGAGATGCGAAGGGGAGAGCGATGGCGAGCGAGCGGCCGCGTCCGCTGGTGGCGGGCAACTGGAAGATGAACGGCAGCCGCGCCTCGCGCGCCGTGCTGGAGGCCATCCGCGACGGCCTCGACCCCGCGCTCGCCCGGCGCATCGACGTGCTGGTCTGCCCGCCCGCGACGCTCGTCGGCGCCTTCGCGGAGGCCGCGCAAGGCTCGCCGGTACGGATCGGCGGCCAGGACGTGCACCCCAAGGCCAGCGGCGCCCATACGGGTTGCATCGCCGCCGAGATGCTGGCGGATCTCGGCGCCACGCACACCATCGTCGGCCATTCCGAGCGGCGCGCCGACCAGCACGAGAGCGACGCGGAGGTGCGCGCCAAGGCGCTCGCGGCCCACCGCGCGGGTCTCGTCGCCATCCTCTGCGTCGGCGAGACGCGGGAGGAGCGCGAGGCCGGGCGCACCCTCGACGTGGTGCGCGGGCAGCTCGCCGGCTCGCTGCCGGAGGGCGCCACGGCCGCCGACACGGTGATCGCCTACGAGCCGGTCTGGGCCATCGGCACCGGGCTGACACCGACGAGGGACGACGTCGCGGAGGTCCACGCCCTGATCCGCAGCGAACTCGAAGCCCGCCTCGGGCCGGAGGGGAGGGGCCTGCGCATCCTCTACGGCGGCTCGGTGAAGCCCTCGAACGCGGCTGAACTGATGGCGGTCGCCAACGTGGACGGGGCGCTCGTCGGCGGCGCGAGCCTCAAGGCGGAGGATTTCCTCGGCATCGCGGCGGCCTACGCCTGAGCCGTGCGACTGGATCCGACCGCCCGGACCCCGGAACCACGAGGGCAGGTTGCACGTGCGCGGGCGCACCTCGCCGCGCTTGGCCTGCGCCCGGTTCTCGTGTAACAGCCCGCCCCAGTTGAGGTCCGGGCGCTGTGCGGCGCGCCGGCCGTTCGCATGTTGGCGGTCCGCGCGGCCGCCCCTGGAAGCCCGATGCAGACCGTCCTGATCGTCGTCCACCTGATCATCGTCCTCGCGCTCATCGGCGTGGTGCTGCTGCAGCGCTCCGAGGGCGGGCTCGGCCTCGGCGGCGGGGGGAGCAGCGGCACGCAGGGCTTCCTCACCGGCCGCGGGCAGGCGAACGCGCTCACCCGCGCCACCGCGATCCTGGCCGCCCTGTTCTTCACCACCAGCATGATCCTGGCGATCATGACGCACCGCAGCGCGGCGCCGCGCTCGATCTTCGAGGGCGCGGGCCAGAGCGGCGCGCCGGCCGCGAATCAGCCGGCCGCGCCGTCCTCCGGCGGCAACCTGCTCGACCAGCTGCGCCAGCAGCAGGGTGACGCGCCGGCCTCGACGCCCGCGCCCGCTCCGGCCTCGCCGGCCGCCCCCGCGGCGCCGGCCGCCCCGCAATCGCGCTGAGCGTCGGCCCGCCGGCCGGCGGGCCCGTCCACCCCTTCGCCTGCGCGGCGGTCGGTTCGGCCGCCCGATAAAGTCTGTGGATCCGGCCGGCGCCCGCCGTCCGGGACCGATCCCGTTGGAGCCCCCGGGCGTTTGGCAAGTCAGCCCCGCCGATGTATGGAGCAGGTCCCATGACGCGGTACGTCTTCATCACCGGCGGCGTGGTCTCCTCTCTCGGCAAGGGGCTCGCGTCGGCGGCCCTCGGCGCGCTCCTGCAGGCCCGCGGCTACAAGGTCCGCCTGCGCAAGCTCGACCCCTACCTCAACGTCGATCCGGGCACGATGAGCCCGACCCAGCACGGCGAGGTCTTCGTCACCGACGACGGGGCCGAGACCGATCTCGACCTCGGGCATTACGAGCGCTTCACCGGCGTGCCGGCCACCAAGGCCGACAACATCACCACCGGCCGGATCTACCTCGACATCATCACCAAGGAGCGCCGCGGGGACTATCTCGGGGCGACGATCCAGGTCATCCCGCACGTCACCAACGCCATCAAGGAGTTCGTCCTCGACGGCAACGATGCGTACGATTTCGTGCTGGTCGAGATCGGCGGCACGGTCGGCGACATCGAGGGCCTGCCGTTCTTCGAGGCGATCCGCCAGCTCGGCCAGGAGCTGCCGCGTGGCCTGTGCGCCTACATCCACCTGACGCTCCTGCCCTACATCCCCTCGGCGGGCGAGCTGAAGACCAAACCGACCCAGCATTCGGTGGCGGAGCTGCGCTCGATCGGCATCCAGCCCGACATCCTGCTCTGCCGCTGCGACCGGCCGATCCCGCGCGAGGAGCGGCGCAAGCTCGCGCAGTTCTGCAACGTGCGCGAGACCGCCGTGATCGAGGCCCGCGACGTCGCCTCGATCTACGACGTGCCGCTCTCCTACCGCGACGAGGGACTCGACCGCGAGGTGCTGGCGCATTTCGGCCTGGAGAGCGCCGCCGAGCCGAAGCTGGAGCGCTGGCGCACCATCTCCGAGCGGGTGAGGAACCCGGAGGGCGAGGTCTCGATCGCCATCGTCGGCAAGTACACGGGGCTCAAGGACGCCTACAAGTCGCTGATCGAGGCGCTCACCCACGGCGGCATCGCCAACCGGGTGAAGGTCAACCTCGAATGGATCGAGGCGGAGATCTTCGAGCGCGAGGATCCCGGGCCGTTCCTGGAGGGCCTGAACGGCATCCTGGTGCCGGGCGGGTTCGGCCAGCGCGGGGCCGAGGGCAAGATCCGCGCGGCCCGCTACGCCCGCGAGAAGAAGATCCCGTACCTGGGCATCTGCTTCGGCATGCAGATGGCGGTGGTGGAGGCGGCCCGCTCGCTCGCCGGCATCGAGGCGGCGAATTCCACGGAATTCGGCCCCACGCCCGAGCCGGTGGTCGGCCTGCTGACCGAGTGGATGCGCGGCAACGAACTGGAGCGGCGCGTGGCCGAGGGCGATCTCGGCGGCACGATGCGGCTCGGCTCCTACCGGGCGACCCTCGCGCCGGGCTCGCGCATCGCCGAGATCTACGGCGGCACCGCCATCGCGGAGCGCCACCGCCACCGCTACGAGGTCAACATGGCCTATCGCGACCGGCTGGAGGCCGCGGGCCTGCGCTTCGCCGGCCTCTCGCCCGACGGTCTCCTCCCGGAGACGGTCGAAGTCGAAGGTCATCCCTGGTTCATCGGCGTGCAGTTCCATCCCGAGTTGAAGTCGCGGCCCTTCGAACCTCATCCGCTCTTCAAGAGCTTCGTCGAGGCGGCGATCGTGCAGAGCCGTCTGGTCTGAGGCGCCGCGCCGGTGTAGTGAAGCCTGGCAGGAGAATCGGCCGGGAAGCGGGGGGCGGATGCTGGCGTCGATTTCGGGACTTGGCGCCTTCCTGGCCTACTTCGCCACCGCCGCGGTCCTCGTCGCGATCTATCTCGTCATCTACTTGCTCGCGACCGCGCATGACGAGCTGGCGCTGATCCGGCGCGGCGTCACGGCGGCGGCGATCGCGCTGGGCGGCAGCCTCATCGCCTTCACGCTCCCGCTCGCGGTGGCGATCTACAACGCCCAAGGCCTTCTGGATTGCGCGGTCTGGGGGCTCGTCGCCCTCATCGTGCAGATGGGGGTCTACTGGGCGGTGCGCGCGACGCTGCCGGAGATGTCGCGCCAGATCGAGGCCGGCGAGAGCGCCCCCGCGGTCTTTCTCGCCGCCGCCTCCCTGGCGGCGGGCGTGATCAACGCCGCCGCGATGACGTACTGACCATGCAGCCCGGCTCCGGACGTCCCGGCTCCAAGCGCTCGCAGACGGTCTCTCTCGTCCTGCTCCTCGGCGTGGGCGCCGCCGCCTGGGGCCTCGCCCGCCGGGACCCCTCGCAGCGGGAGGAGGATGCTCTCGTCTATCGCGACCTCGCCGCCTGCCTGGGTCAGGGCCTGCGCTCGCGGGAGGATTGCGAATCCGCCGACCGCGAGGTGCGCAGCCTCTACCCGCAGGCCGCGCCCCGCTACGCCACGAACGGCGATTGCGAGGCCCATCACGGCTGCGGCGGCTGCACCGCGGGCGGGTTCGTCTCGCCCGTGGCCGCCGGCTACTTCATTCCGACGCTCTCCGGCTTCATGATCGGCCGCACGCCCGAGCAGAAGCTACCCGTGCAGCCCCTCTACCGTCACGAGACCCGCCCCTGCGGCGCGGGCGGCGGGCATGCGGGCAGCTATTGCACCAGTGCCGGCGGGCGGGTCTGGACCGCGAGCAGCGGATCGAGCAGCGCGCGCGTCTCCTCGGCGGTCGCGCACACGAGCACCAGCTCGCCTCGCGTCGTCGCCTCGGGCGGCTTCGGCGGCACCGGGCACGCGGTCTCGGCGCACGGGGGCAGCTGATGCGCCGGCGCGACCTCGGGGAGCGGCCGGACTGGCGGGCGCAGGCCGAGGCGGCGGGCTTCTCCTTCCACACCCTCGACGGCGCCCCCTACTGGGACGAGTCCCACGCCTACGCGTTCAGCCTCGATCAGATCGAGCGCGACATCGAGGCGCCGAGCGCCGAAATCCACGCCCTCTGCCTCGCCTTCGTGGACCGCGCGGTGGCCGACGATCGGATCCTCGCCTCGCTGGCGATTCCGCCCCACGCCTTCGCGGCGGTGCGCGACAGCTGGCTGCGCCGCGACCCCTCCCTCTACGGACGGCTCGATTTCGCCTACGACGGCAGCGGCCCGGCGAAGCTCCTCGAATACAACGCCGACACGCCCACCGCCCTCTACGAGACCGGCGTGTTCCAGTGGCTCTGGCTGGAGGACGGCCTCGCGCGCGGGCGGCTGCCCGCCGGCACGGACCAGTTCAATTCCGTGCACGAGCGCTTGGTCGCCCGCTTCGGCGAGATCCGCGGGCCCGTGGCCTTCACCTGCCTCGCCGACGCGTTGGAGGATCGCGGCACGGTGGCCTACCTGCAGGATTGCGCGCATCAGGCGGGTCTCGCCACCCGCTTCGTGCCGCTCGACGCCGTCTCGGTGAGGGAGGACGGCGCCTTCGCGGATCGTCTCGGGGCGGCCCTGGGCACGCTGTTCAAGCTCTATCCGTGGGAATGGGCCTTCCGCGATCCGTTCGGCCAACGCCTGTCGGCCACCCCGACCCGCTTCCTCGAACCGCCCTGGAAGGCGGTGCTCTCCAACAAGGGGCTGCTCGCGCATCTCTGGGCGATGGAGCCCGGCCATCCGAACCTGCTGCCCGCCTACTTCGAGGACGACCCGGCCAAGGCCGCGCTGGGCACGAGCTTCGTCAAGAAGCCGATCCTGTCGCGGGAGGGCGCGAACGTGCTCATGGTGCGCGACGGCGCGGTGGTCGCCCGGGAGGACGGACCCTACGGAGGCGAGGGCTTCGTGCGCCAGGCGCTGGCCGACCTCGCCGCCTTCGGGGAGCAGCGGGTGCTCCTCGGCAGCTGGATCGTCGGGAACGAGCCGGCGGGCCTGTGCCTGCGCGAGAGCCCCGGCCTCATCACCGGCAACCGGGCGCGCTTCGTGCCGCACGTGATCGCGCCCTGACCGCGGCGGCAAACCACCCTATCTCACCGCCGTGACCGAGATCCTGTTCTACCACATGCAGCGCCAGCCCCTGGAATCGGTGCTGCCGAGCCTCCTGGAGAAATCCCTGGAGCGGCAGTGGCGCGTCACCGTGCAGGCCACGAGCGAGGAGCGGCTCCAGGCCCTCGACGACCATCTCTGGACCTTCTCGGACGAAAGCTTCCTGCCCCACGGCACCGACCGCGACCCCGATGCGGGCACGCAGCCCGTGGTGCTCACCCTGCGCGACGCCAACCCCAACGCCGCGACCATCCGCTTCCTCGTCGACGGCGCGCCGCTGCCGGAGGATGCCGGCAGCTACGCCCGCATCTGCGTCCTGTTCGACGGCGGCGACCAGGACGCCCTGCTGTTTGCGCGCGAGCAGTGGCGTGCCGCCAAGGAGGCCGGTCACAGCGTCGCCTACTGGCAGCAGGACGAGAGCGGGCGCTGGCAGAAGAAGGCGTGAGCGGCGACCCCGCCCAATCCCGGGAGGAGAACCCCATGATCCGTGTCCTGATGCTGCTCGCCGCCCTGGCGGCGGGCCTGCCCGCGGCGGGGGGATCCGCGCTGGCGCAGCCCCGCCCGGAAGCGCGGCCGGCGGAGGCGCGCCAGCCCGAGGGGCGCAAGCTCCCCGCCGACGCCGTGACGCAGCACAGCCTCACCCTCTCGGACGGGCGCACGCTCGCCCTGACGGCCACCGCCGGCAGCCTCGCCCTCGTGGACGAGGCGGGCAAGCTTCAGGCCGAGATCGCCTTCACGGCCTACACGCTGCCGGACCGCAGCCCCGTGGCGCGCCCGGTCACCTTCGGCCTGAACGGCGGTCCGGGCGCGGCCTCGGCCTATCTCAACCTCGGGGCGGTGGGGCCCTGGCGCCTGCCGCTGGACGGGCCGAGCATCAGCCCCTCGACGGTGCCGGTGCCGGTGCCGAACGACGAGACGTGGCTCGACTTCACCGATCTCGTCTTCATCGATCCGGTCGGCACCGGCTACAGCCGGGCGGCCGGCGACGACGGCAAGCGCTACTTCTCGATCGACGCCGATGCGTCGGTGCTCGCCGCGGCCATCGCCCGCTGGCTGCGCACCAACGACCGGCTCGCCTCGCCGAAGTTCTTCCTCGGCGAGAGCTACGGCGGCTTCCGCGGCCCGCTCATCGCCCGCAAGCTGCAGGACGACGTGGGCGTCGGCCTCTCGGGTCTGGTGCTGCTCTCGCCGGTGCTCGATTTCGGCTGGCTTCAGCCGCCACGCCACAACCCGCTCGGCGACGTCACCCGGCTGCCCTCGCTCGCGGCGGCCGGCCTGGAGCGGCGCGGCCTCACGCCGGGGCCGCAGACCATGGCCGAGGCCGAGACCTACGCGGCGACCGACTACCTCGCCGACCTCCTGCGCGGCCCCGGCGACGCGCAGGCCCGGGCCCGACTCACCGCCCGGGTCTCGAGCTTCACCGGGCTCGATCCGGACCTCGTGCGGCGTCAGGCCGGGCGCATCTCCACCGGCAGCTTCCAGCGCGAGACCGCCCGCGGCGAGGATCGGATCGCCAGCGCCTACGACACCGGCGTGACCGGCTGGAACCCGGAACCCACCGCCGCCCATGCGGGCTTCGAGGATCCGCTGCTGACCGCGATGCTGGCGCCCTTGTCGAGCGCGATGGTCGACCATTACGCCCGCACCCTGAACTGGCGGGTCGTCAACCTGCGCTACGAACTCCTCAGCAGCGCGGTGAACCGGGCCTGGAGCTGGGGCTCTGGCCGCACCCCGCCGGAGGCGGTGAGCGAGTTGCGCCAAGCGCTCGCCCTCGACGGGGCGATGCGGGTGCTGGTCGCCCACGGCTACACCGACCTCGTGACGCCCTACTTCGCGTCGAAGCTCATCCTCGACCAGATCCCGACCTTCGGGCCGGAGCGGCGGCTCAGCTTGGCGGTTTTCCCGGGCGGGCACATGTTCTATTCCCGCCAAGCCTCGCGGGTGGCCTTCCGCAGCGAGGCCCGTCGCCTCTACGAGGCGGCGCTGGCGGCACGGCAGGGCGGCGAGGGACGATGAGAGGGACGCGGGCGGTGATCCTGGCGGGCGTGAGCGCCGCGCTGGCGGGGTGCGGCTCCGGGCCGGAGCGCGCTGCCCCGGTCGCACCGGTGCCGCAGCCGGCGCCGAGGCCCGGTCTCGGCGCCGTGCTCGCCCCGGACGGCTCCTGCACCGGCCCGGCCCCGCGCGCGGCCGCCACGATCGCGCCCGGCATCGCCGAGTGCGATCTGGTGGTCATCAAGGGCAGACCGCCCACCGACGTGCTCGTCGGGGAGAGCGGTCGCGGACAGCGCGAGGTGCAGGTGCTCTATGCCGAGCCCGGCGGGCGCGAACTCTACTTCTTCATCGACAACCGCCTGGACCGCATCGTGCGCTGAGGCGCGTGTGCGCTGGCGCACGCGGCCGGGCGATGCGCCGGTCGCGGGCCGGTAAGGCTCTCGATAAGGAACGAACACCCGTTCGCGGACCTTCCGGCCGCGGCGCGGCCCTGCGGACTCGACGGATCGGACAAGCTCAGCATGGCGCGCGAACCGAACGCAGTCGATTTCTGGCGCGGGCTCGCCCTGATCACCATCTTCATCAATCACATCCCCGGCAACGTCTTCCAGAACTACACCTATTCGCAGTACGGCATCTCGGACGCCGCCGAGCTGTTCGTCTTCCTGGCGGGATGGTCGATCGGCATTGCGGTCCGGGGCCGCAAGGGCGTGCCGGAACCCGCGAGCCGCACGCTGCTGCGGCTGCTCTCTCGCATGGTCGAGGTCTACCGGGCGCAGCTCGTGATCACGGCGATCGCGCTCGCCATGCTGGCAGGCGCCGCGCTCTACACCGACAATCCGCTGCTCCTCGAATGGCACAATGCCGGGCCGGTCTTCACCGATCCGGTGCAAACCATGGTCGGCTGGGTCACGCTGCTGCACCAGCTCGGCTTCTTCAACATCCTGCCGCTCTACGTGGTGCTGCTCGGCCTCGCGCCGATCTTCGTGCTCCTCGCCCGGGTCAGCCGGGCGCTCGCGCTCGGCGCCTCGCTCGCCCTCTACGCCGCCGCCTTGACCTTCGAGCTCAACGTGCCGTCCTGGCCGGGGGAGGGGCACTGGTTCTTCAACCCGTTCAGCTGGCAGCTCCTGCTCGTCCTCGGCTTCCTGGCGCACGAATGGCGGCGGGAATCGCCGGGCTTCCTCGTTTGGCGCCGCCGCCTGCGGCCGCTCGGCATCGCCATCGTGGGGCTCGGCGCCTATCTCGCGTGGTTCCACATCCGGCCCGACCCGCTGCTGGTGCCGGAGCCGCGCCTGTTCTTCACCTTCGATAAATCGAACCTGCCGCCCGCCCGGCTGATCCACTTCATCGGCGTCGTGCTCGCCTTCAACGGCGCGTTCGAGTGGATCGACCGGCACGCCGCATGGCTCAGCGCCCAGCTCGCGGCGCTCGGCCGCAACTCGCTCGCGGTGTTCTCGGTCGGGTCGATCGCGAGCCTCGCGGCCCAGCTGTTAAGGTTCTGGACCGGGGGCGGTTTCGCCGTCGACGTGTTTGTCGTAGGATCGGGGATCTGTCTCCTGGCGTTCACCGCATGGTTCGTCGAATGGCGCTCCCGCTCCCCCAGGTCCTCCGGTACGGCCTGACGGGCATCCTCGCCGCCGGGCTCGCCGCGGCCGCCGTGCCGCCCAGCGCCGCCGCGCAGGGCGCGGCTCCGTCCGAGAAGCCGGTCGGCGCCGAGATTCCGCTCCCCGACACGCCGGATGCCAGCCTGTCGCCGGAATGCCGGGTGCCCGGCTCGAAGCTCTACACGCTGGCGAAGCTGCGGGGGGTGAAGAAGGCGCTCAAGGAGCACCGCTCCGTGCACGTGCTCTCGATCGGCTCCACCTCCGGCGGCCTCGGCGCCGCCGCCAACTACCCGGTCAAGCTCGAAACGGCCCTGGAGCAATCCTTCCCGGACGTGACGGTGGACGTCGACAGCCGCGGCCTGTCCGGGGAGATCGCCTACGGGGCGGCCGAGCGCCTGCGCAACATGGTGGCGGAGATCGAGCCGGATCTCGTGGTCTGGCAGGTCGGCTCCAACGACGCGCTCGCGCGCGTCGACGTCGAGGCTTTCGCCGCCTCGCTCGCCGACACCGTCGACTGGATCAAGTCGCATGGTATCGACATCGTGCTGGTCGATCCGCAATACACCGCGAGTCTCGCCAAGGACGACTACTACAACGAGTTCGTGCGCGCGATCCAGAAGGTGGCGGCCGCGCGGCAGGTGCCGCTGGTGCTGCGCTTCGAGGCGATGCGCTACCTCGCGGGCGCCTCCAAGGGCACGCTGCCGATGAGCGGCTTCCGCCTCGCCGATCTCGGCTCCCGCTGCATGGCCGAGCACGTCACCCGCGCCATCACAGTCTCGCTGCTGCAGCCGGACGTGACCGGCACCCCGACGCCGGGTCCGGCACCGAGCCCCCCGTCGCAATCCGCGGCCAGCGCCGGTCCCGTCGCAAAATAGTCCCGCGGCGATCGCGAGAACCATCGCGCGCCGCTTAACCGGGCAACAATCCCGATGCGCTAGTCCAGGGCACCGGCGCGCATCGCCTGCCGGCCAGCGCTGGTGGCGGCGGGATGACGGTGGGGGCTTCGTTCGGCGATTCGCGCATGGCGCCCGACACCGGCGGGCTCGCCCGCTCGGCCGCGGCGGTCTTCGGCGTGCGCATCGCCGCGGCGGGCTTCGCCTTCGGCGCACAGGCCCTGATGGCCCGGCTGATGGGCGGGGCCGAGTACGGCATCTTCGCGTCGGTCTGGGTCTGGACCGCACTCCTCGGCCACGCCTCCACCTGGGGCCTGTCGCAGGCGGCGTCCCGCTTCCTGCCCGCCTACCGGGCGACGGGCGAAACCGATCTCGCCCGCGGTTACATCGCGTTCGGGGCGGCCGTCTCCCTCGGGGTTGGGGCGCTGCTCGCGGGCGCGGGTGCGGCCGTCGTCATCCTCGTGCCGGGCGCGGTGGCGGAGCCCTACGCCGCGCCGCTGCTCGTCGCCGCGCTCGTGCTGCCGCTCTTCGCCCTTCAGGATTACTGCGAGGGCCTCGCGCGGGCGCAGCACTGGACGCTGCTGGCGATCGCGCCGCCCTATCTGCTGCGCCAGGGCCTGATCATGGCGGCGATGCTCGCGGCCCTCGCCCTCGGCGCGCCGCCGGAGGCGGCCACGGCCGTCGCCTGCACGCTCATCGCCACCGCGCTGGCGCTGGCGGTCCAGGCCGCCCTGCTGTCCTCGCGCCTGCGGCAGGTGCTGCCGCCGGGGCGGCGCGCCTGGCCGTGGCGGCGCTGGATGAACGCGGCGCTGCCGATCGGGCTCATCGACCTGGCCGGGTCCGGCTTCGCCTTCGCCGACGTGCTGGTGCTCGGCTTCCTGCTGGAGCCGGAGGCGGTGGGGGTCTACTTCGCGGCCACGCGCCTGCTGCAATTCCTCGCCTTCGTCCATTACGCCGCCTCGGCGGTCACGGCCCCCCGCATCGCCGAAGCGGGGGCGCTGGACGACCAGACGGGCCTGGACCGCCTCGTGCGCCACTGGTCGCGCCTGACCCTGCTCGCCACGCTCGCGACCGGCCTCGGCCTCCTCGCCGCGAGCCCCCTGCTGCTTGGGCTGTTCGGCGCCGGGTTCCGCTCCGCCCTGCCGCTCCTCGCCATCCTCGTGGCCGGGCATGTCGGCGCGGCCGCGTTCGGGCCGGCGGAGGACGTGCTCACCATGCTCGGCGCCGAACGCCTCTGCGCCGCCATCACGCTCGCGGTGCTCGGCTTCTCCATCGTCCTGATGCTGCTCCTGGTGCCGGGGCTGGGGGTGACGGGAGCGGCGCTCTCCGCCGCCCTCGCCGTGGCGCTGCGCGGCTGTCTCCTGGCCGCCGCCGCGCGGCTGCGCCTCGGCGTGGTCACGCCGGCCTTTGCGGGAAGTCTCGCATGAACGCCCCGGTGCTGCGGCTCGGTGCCGCCACCACCCTTCGCGCCGAGGTGCTGCCCGTCGCGGCGCTCGATCCGAGGGCCTGGGACGCACTCACGGCCCGCGCCCTCGCCCCTTCGCCGGATTACAGCCGGCAGATGATCGAGGCGCATCGGGCGAACGGGCTCGCGCCGGCCGATCTTGCGTGCCTGGCGGTGCGCGACCGAAGCGATCTCCTGGCGCTGCTGCCGTTCCGCCGCGTCCGCCTCGGACCCCGGCTTCGCGTGGCCAAGCCCTTCGGCTCCCCCTTCATCATGGCCAAGGCGCCGCTGGTCGCGGACGGAGCCGCCTTCGCCCCGGCCCTTGCGGCGCTGGTCGAGGGGCTGGGGCAGAGCTGCGGCGGATCGGGCTGGTGGTGGCCGGGCCTGCCGGCAGACGAGCCGGTCGGGCGGGCGCTGCGCCTCGCGATGCAGGAGGCGGGCTGGCAGCTCGCGACGATCTCGTCCTATGAGCGTCCGATCCTCGACCGCCGCCCGAGCCACGATGCCTTCCTGTCCGGACATCCCTGCAAGGGCCGCCTGAAGGACCTGCGCCGTCGCCGTCGCCGCCTCGATGAGGCGGGCCGCGTGAGCGTCGAGAGCGTCGGGCCGGACGGCGACCTCGCGGGCGCGCTCCGGGCCTTCCTCGCCCTGGAGGGGAGGGGCTGGAAGGGCAGGGCGGGCACGGCGCTCGCGAGCCGCGCGGCCACCACGGCCTTCGCGCAGGACCTGTTCGCGGCGGCGTCTCGGCCCTTCGTGCCGCGCGCCGACCTGCTGCGCCTCGACGGCGCCGTGATCGCGGCCAGTCTGGCGCTGGTCGGCGGCGGCACCGCCTTTCTGCTCAAGACGGCCTACGACGAGGCCCACGCCGCGCTCGCACCCGGCGCCCTGCTGGAACTCGAGATCATCCGGGCCTTCCACGCCGGAGACTTCGCCCGACGTCTCGATTCCGTCACGATCGAGAACCGTATCCTCGGCGACCTCTACCCGGACCGGACCCGCATTGCCGAGATCGCCGCCGTTCCGCCGGGCGGCCTCGATCCGGCCCGGCTGACGGGCGCGATCGAGCGCTATCTCGGCCTGTGGCGGCTGGCTCAGCGGGTCCGGGCGGCCCTGCGGCGCGTTCGCACCGGCCACCTGCGCTGACAGGTCCTGCACTCGATCGGGTTCGGCCGGCACTCGCTGCCCGCCGTATGGGACGGCTCCGGCGCAGCGCAGGACGAGGCGGGAGGATGCCGGCGGAGGACGCATGCGTCCGACGTCGGCGAGGAGGAACGACCGAGCCGATCCGTGGCCTTCGTCTCCCCGGCTTCCGATCTCCTCGCACAGGCGCGCCGGACGGCGCGGACCGGTGCCTGAAGCGGCCTGCCGACAACCCGCATTACGCCGCCGGATCGGTGATCCGACGGCCGGTCGGTCGAGGCGCGGTCTGGGCGTCGGCAGCCCAGACCGCGGCAGCGGGCAGGCGCCTCAGGCGGCCTGCACCCGCGCCAGGAAGCCGCGCACCTCCTGGGCCAAGCCCTCGGAGCCGGCCGACAGCGCCTGCGCCGCCTGCAGCACCCGCGAGGCCGCCTCGCCGGTGGTGCCCGCGCCCTGGCGCAGGTCGGTGGCAATCTCGGTCACCCGCTCGGTGCCCTGGGCGGCGGCCTGCACGCTGCGGGCGATCTCGCGCGTCGCTGCACCCTGCTGCTCCACCGCCGCCGCGACCCCGGTGGCCGAGCGCGCCATCTCGGCGATGACCTCGCCGATGCGGTGCAGATCGGCGACCGCGGCCTGCGTCGCGGCCTGGATCTCGCCCACATAGGCGGTGATCTCGTCGGTGGCCTTGGCGGTCTGGCCGGCGAGATCCTTGACCTCGGCGGCGACGACCGCGAAGCCGCGTCCGGCCTCGCCGGCGCGGGCCGCCTCGATCGTCGCGTTCAGCGCCAGAAGGTTGGTCTGGGCGGCGATGCCGGAGATGACGGAGACCACCTGGCTGATGCGACCGGCACTGGCCGAGAGGTTCTGCACCGTGGCGTCGGTGCGCCTGGCATCCTCCACAGCCTGGCCGGCGATGCCCGACGATTGCGCCACCTGCCCGATGATCGACTGGATGGAGGCGCTCATCTCCTCAGTGGCGGCCGCCACGGTCTGCACGTTGGCCGAGGTCTGCTCGGCCGCGCCCGCCACGGTGGCGGATTGCGCGGTGGCGTGGTCGGCCGATCGCACCATGATGCCGGCCGTGGACTCCATCTCCTGCGCCGCCTGCGTGAGCTGCCGCACGAGACTGCCGACGCTGCGGTCGAGCTGGCCGGCCATCGCCTCCATGTCGGCCCGGCGCTGCGCGGCCGCGTGCCGGGTGCCCTCGTCCTGCGCGGCGCGCAGCGCATCGGCCTCCCGCATCGCCTCCGCGAGGATCTGCGTGCTCGACCAGATCTCGCCGATCTCGTCGCGACGCGGCGCGACCGCAGGCAGCTGGCGCTCGCCCGCCGCGAGGGCGCCGATTGCGGCCGTGACGCGCCCGAGCGGGCGGCCGATCTGCCGCTGCGCGATCAGCGTGCCGAGCAGCATCGCGAGCGTGGTGCCCGCGAGCGCCAGGGCGAGGAGAAGCTGCAGTCGCGAGGTGTAGAGCGCCTCGGTCTCCCGGTCGATCGCCTCGACCTGCGCGCGGCTGCGTGCCGTCAGCGCGTCGATGCTGGTCTGGAAGGCCTTGCGGTTGGCGCGGTTCGCCTCGTTGTTGCCCTGCTGGTTGGCGGCCTGCGGCGAGACCTCCGTACCCAACCGCGCGGTTTCGGTGCGGAACGCCCGGAAGGTGGCGGCGTCGCGCATCACGGCCTCGAACACGGGCCGGTCCGCCTCTGGCACCAGCGGCCGCCACGCATCGAGCAGCGCATCGATCTCGTTGAGGAGAGTGGTCAGGCCGTCGGCGAACTTGCGCGCATCGTCCGTGGCCTTCGCCGCGTAGATGCCGCGGGCCTCCATGACCACCGCGGTGACGAGGCGGTTCAGGCGTTCGCTGTAGAGCGCGCGGGTCGAGGCCGCCTTCACCTCGTCCACGGCGCCGTAGAGATTGCCCAGCGCCTGCACGCCGATCCCGGCGACCAGCAGTGTGATGATCCCGAACCCTCCGAGGAGCCCGATGAGTTTTGTTCTGATTCGCATACGGCTGCCGATCTGCACGATTCGACGCCCGTTATGCCCGCAGGAATTTGATAAACCGTAACCCGCGATTGATCGAGCCATGCCGCGTCAGAGGAGATGCGCCGCAGGGCTCCGGCTATACTTGACCTAGCGGCAATGCCGGCGGGTCAGCCGGTGGATTCTGTCGCCTTCCAGCCGACGCGCGCCTGCGGCTTGGCATCGGTCGAGGCGAAATAGGGTTTGAGGTCGAGCAGCGGGGTGCCGTCGAGACAGTCGAGCCCGCGCACACTGAGCCGCATTCCATCGATGGCAAGAAGGTCCACGACCGAGAGGGCGATCGGATTCGGGCGAGCCGGGGAGCGCAGCGCGAAGGTGCCGCGCGGCGCGCCCGCGTGGCGCGGCTGCTGCACCAGCAGTCCGCGCGGCGCGCGATCCATCCAGTAGAGGACGATCAGGTGCGTGGTCCCGGCTAGGCCCGCGAGCGCCGGGGCGAACAGTGGGGCGACCTCGATCGTGCAGACGGCGTCCGACTGCGCGGAGTTCTTGGGGCAGTCCGCCCGGCGCGCCCAGGGCGTGCGGATGCGGCCGATGAAGTGCAGCCCCGCATCGAAGGTGTCGGGCAGGGCTGCGGCCTCTTCGCCCGGACGCAGCCCGAACTCCGGATCCGGCCTCACTTCAGCAGCACCACCTGCGCGTCGCCCTTGCGGCGCAGGACGTTGACCGTGACGTCGGCGCCGTGGCGGTGCAGCAGCAGGTCGACCCGCGACCCGCCGAGCTTGAGGTTGCGGATCAGCACCTCGTCGAGGAAGGACGGCAGGATCGGGTCGCGGAAGCGGATGCGGTTGCGGTCGTGGCGAAGCTCCAGCCCGAGGCAGGCGGCCAGGAACGCGAACGGGGCCGCCGCCGCCCAGGCCTGCGGGCTGCAGGCCACCGGATAATTGGTCGGGCCGCGCTGCTTGCGCTGGATGAAGCCGCAGAACAGCTCGGGCAGGCGCCGCCCCTCCTGGTACAGGGAGGCGCCGTGCTGGCCCTCGAACACCCGCGCGGCCGCCGCCTTGTGCCCGTAGCGGGCGAGACCGAGCGCCACGATGGCGTTGTCGTGCGGCCAGATCGAGCCGTTGTGGTAGGACATCGGGTTGAAGCGCGCCTCGCCCTGCGCGATCGTGCGCACGCCCCAGCCGTTGAACCCGTCCTTGCTCATCAGCACGTCGGCGACGCTCGCCACGCGATCGGGATGGGCGATGCCGGTGAACAGCGCGTGGCCCGCATTGGAGGAGCGCACGGCGCAGGGGCGCTTCTCGCCGTCCAGCGCCAGCGCGTAGGTGCCGATCTCCGGCACGAAGAAGGCCCGGTCGAAGGCCTCGCGCAGCCGCTCGGAGGCGTCCTTGAGCCGTTCGGCCAGGGCGGCGTGGCCGAGCATGGCGGCGAGCTTCGCGGCGGAGCGCTTGGCCGCGAAGACGTAGCCCTGCACCTCGCACAGCGCGATCGGCCCCTGCGCCATGCGGCCGTCCGCATGGAAGATCGAGTCGTGGCTGTCCTTCCAGCCCTGGTTGGCCAGTCCCTTCTCGGTCTCGCGGGCGTATTCGACGAAGCCGTCGCCGTCCCGGTCGCCGAAGGCGTCGATCCATTCCAGCGCCGCCAGGATGTTGGGCCAGATCGCCTGGATGGTGGTCTTGTCGCCGGTCTGCTCGAAATACTGCCCCGCCAGCATCACGAAGAGCGGCGTCGCGTCGATGGTGCCGTAATACTGCCGGAAGGGCACCTCGCCGAGATTGGCCATCTCGCCGTGGCGGGTCTCGTGCAGGATCTTGCCGGGCTGGGCGTCCGCCGCGGGATCGCTGGTCTTCGCCTGGGTCGCCGCGAGGTAGCGCAGCACGCCCTTGGCGATGTTGGGGTCGATCCACAGCGTCATCATGGCGGTGATGATGCCGTCGCGGCCGAACACGGTGCTGTACCAGGGGATGCCGGCATAGGGGTAGAGGCCGTGCTCCGTGCGGCTCGCCAGCATGTAGAGGTCGGCGGTGGCCCGGCAGGCGGCCTCGTTGAACTGGTCGTTCGAGCTCTCGATGGTGGTGATGTCGGCGGTGGCCGCGCGCAGGTCGCGCCGGGCGTCCCGGTAAGCCAGCGCGAAGGCCATGCCCTCGCCCTTGGCGTGGCCGTCCTCCCGCCGCGGGTTGGGATAGGCCGGCGAGGTGATCGGCAGCGCGCTGCCCGTCACGGTCACGAGCCTGTCCGCCTTGATGTCGCTCGCGTCGAACACCGCGCGCACGAACACCGAGGCCCGCCCGCCCGGGGCGAGGCGAACCTCGAACTCCGCCCGGTGCTTCTCGATCACCACCGGCTTCGGCCCGAAGCGCAGGCGCGTGGTGCGCAGGCGGTCGTCGAGGCCGTGGTAACGGAACGTCACCTCGTCGGGCCGGGTCACCTCCACGCTGCGCTGCCCGCGCCGCTCGCGGGTGCCGCCGCGCACTTCGAACAGGTCGCGGAAATCCGCGTCGAAGGTGAGCGCGAGGCGCACATGCCGGGGCTTGGTGTCGTAGTTGCGCAGCCCGATCCGGTCGTAGCAGGTGCCGCGGAACAGGAATTTGGTGCGATCGAGCGCGATGATCTCGCGCGGGATCGAGGTCTCGTCGTTGGCGTCGATGCGGATGTCGGGGGTGGTCATGTCGACCGAGAGCGCCCCGTTGTCGTCCTGGATCACCGAGCCGAGGAGGAGCGGCCGCTGGCCCTCCACGGTCAGTTCGAGCCGCGAGAGGAAGCGCGTGTCCTGGAAGTACAGGCCCTCGGGGCCCGGAAACACCCCGATATCGCCGTAGCTGTCGAGGACCGCGAACGCGTCGCCGTGCTTGAGCGAGCGCAGCGGCCGTTCCACCAGCGAGGTCTGGGCCTCGATATGGTACTGCGGCAGCGCCTCGTCGTCGTGTCCTGAGCCGATGGGGGAGAGGGCGGCGGGCTCCTGCACGGTCACGGCCATCGGCGCGGGTCTCCAGCTCGAAAGGGGGCTGATCGGGGGGCGGGAGGGGCGAATCACGCCCCGGTTGTCCCCATACGCCCGCCAATGTGGGCCATCGTGCGGCCCGCGCCAGGGGGAGTCCTGCCGGCTTTCGCGCCAGATGTGCGAAGGCCCGGCCCCCGCGGGGAGGCCGGGCCTTCGTTCGGCGGGGGTGGAGAACCGCCCGACGACGTCAGAGCGGCCAGAGGCCCGCGGGCTTGGTGCCGTTATGGCCGTTGGCGATGCCGCCGAGGGCATGGTCGCCGAGCGACAGGCCCGGGATCTTGATCGCCGCCGCCTCGGCCGCGATCAGCGACTCGTAGGCGTTCACATAGGAACGGGCCATCACGCTCGCGGTGAATCGCGTCTCGAAGTAGCGGCGCACCTCGTGACGGCTCATGGCCTTCACGGTCTCGACTGCCGCCACCGCCTCGTCCATCGACTGGACCACCACGCCCGACACGCCGTCCTTGATCACCTCCGGCACCGAACCGTTGCGCCACGCGATCACCGGCGTGCCCGCCGACATCGCCTCGATCATCACCAGGCCGAACGGCTCCGGCCAGTCGATCGGAAAGGCCAGCGCCAGCGCGTTGCCGAGGAAGTCGTGCTTCTGGTCCTCGTTGATCTCGCCGATGTACTCGATCAGCGGATGATGGGTCATCGGCTCGATGACCTCGTCCCAGTACTCCTGGTCGGCCTTGTCGACCTTGGCGGCGATCTTCAGCTTCACGCCCGAGCGCTTGGCCATCTCGATGGCGCGGTCGGGCCGCTTCTCGGGCGAGATGCGACCGAGGAAGGCGAGGTAGCCGCCGTCCTTCGGCGTCGCCGAGAAGCGGCAGTTCTCGGCCGGCAGGCCGTGATGGATCGTGGCCAGCCAGTTGGCGTTCGAGGGCATCGGGCCGCGCTGGTGGTCGGAGATCGACACCAGCGGCATGCCCGTGAAGGTGCGGTAGACCGGCATGAAGTCCGGCACGTCGAGGCGACCGTGCAGGGTCGTGACGCACTTGTGGTTCAGGTCCTCGAACAGCGGGTACTGCAGGAGGTCGATGTGGAAGTGGATGATGTCGAACTCGTCGGCCCGGCGACGCAGGTGGTAGAGCATCGCGAGGTGGCTCGCGACGTGGTCGCGGATGCCGGCGAGCCGCAGGCCCTCGGGCGCGCAGGCCACGAGCTTGGCGCTCGTCTCCGAGTCGCCGCTCGCGAACAGCGTCACGTCATGGCCCTGCCGGACCAGTTCCTCCGTCAGCCACGAGACCACGCGCTCGGTGCCGCCGTAGAACTTGGGCGGGACAGCCTCCGCGAGGGGGGCGATCTGGGCTATGCGCACGACGAATTCTCCTGAGACGCCAATCGTTGGCGGGATCAAGCACGATCGGGCCTGAGCGGGACATGAACAGAACCGCGAACCTACGGCTATGGTTCCGGTGCGATGCACAACACGAACCCGCGCGCCTGGGGAGTCCGGGCGCGGGTGCCGCCCCCGCTGCCCACATCTTTCCTCACCCGGACGCGATCCGGACCCGCCTCGCGCCGCGCGATTGCGGCCGTCGCCGGGGCGTGCTATGGCGCCCGCCTCATCACGAACCGCCCGGCCGTGAGGGCTGCCGTGGCGGTTCGTCTCGCTCCACGCATCGATCGCTGGATCGTCGGGTCTGCAAGGGCCCGGTGGAGTTCGCCTCAGGCAGGAGAGCCAAATGCCCAAGCTCAAGACCAAGTCGGGCGCCAAGAAGCGCTTCAAGATCACCGGGACCGGGAAGGTCATGTACGCCCAGGCCGGCAAGCGCCACGGGATGATCAAGCGGACCACGAAGCAGATCCGCAACCTGCGCGGCACCACCACCCTGTTCGAGGGCGATGCCGCCAACGTCAAGAAGTACTTCCTGCCCAACGGCTGAAGTCCTCCTCTCGCGATCAATCTGTTTCGTCAAGCATTCCAGGAGATCATCATGGCTCGCGTCAAGCGCGGCGTGACGAGTCACGCCAAGCACAAGAAGGTGTTCAAGGCCGCCAAGGGCTATTACGGCCGGCGCAAGAACACGATCCGCATCGCCAAGCAGGCGGTGGAGAAGGGCCTCCAGTACGCCTACCGCGACCGCAAGAACCGCAAGCGCAGCTTCCGCGCCCTGTGGATCCAGCGTCTCAACGCGGCGGTGCGCGAGCACGGCCTGACCTATTCGCGCTTCATCGACGGGCTCTCCAAGGCGGGGATCGTGGTCGACCGCAAGGCGCTGTCGGAACTCGCCATCCACGAGCCGGCGGCCTTCGGGGCCGTGGTGGCACAGGCCAAGGCCGCGCTGCCCGCCGAGACCGCCCAGGCGGCGTGACGTCACGCGCATCGGGGGCGCCCGTCGCCCCCCGCGCCATCCGACGGCCCGCCTCCGCGCGGGCCGTTCTCGTTTGCGCGGCTTGACCGGCCGGCCCCGGCGGGGCACGGCGTCCCCGCGCGATCCGGCAGGGACCCAATGACCGATCTCCACAGCCTCGAATCCGACCTCCTCGCGAAGGTCGAGGCCGCCGCGGACGAAGCGGCGCTCGACGGCGTGCGGGTGGCCGCGCTCGGCAAGAAGGGCGCCGTTTCCGACCTCCTCAAGACGCTCGGCACGCTGTCGCCCGAGGAGCGCAAGGAGCGCGGACCCCTGATCAACGGGCTGCGCGACCGCGTGCAGGGCGCGATCCTGGCCCGCCGCGAGAGCCTCGCCGAGGCCGCCCTGGCCGCCCGCCTCGCGGCCGAGCGCATCGACGTGACCCTGCCCGTGCGCGAGGGGCCCGAGACCCGCGGGCGGGTGCATCCGATCACGCAGGTCATCGACGAGATCACGGCGATCTTCGGCGACATGGGCTTTTCGATCGCCGAGGGGCCGGACATCGAGACGGACGAGCTCAACTTCACGGCGCTGAACTTCCCCGAGGGCCATCCCGCCCGCGAGATGCACGACACCTTCTTCCTCGCCCCCGACCGGGACGGGAAGCGCAAGCTCCTGCGCACCCACACCTCGCCCGTGCAGGTGCGCACCATGCGCACGCAGCAGCCCCCGATCCGGGTGATCTGCCCCGGGCGCACCTACCGGCACGATTCCGACCAGACCCACACGCCGATGTTCCACCAAGTCGAGGGGCTGGTCATCGACCGCTCGGCCAACATCGCGCACCTGAAGTGGATCCTGGAGGAGTTCTGCAAGGCGTTCTTCGAGGTCGAGAGCGTCAAGATGCGCTTCCGCCCCTCGTTCTTCCCCTTCACGGAGCCCTCCGCGGAGGTCGACATCCAGTGCTCGCGCAAAGGGGGCGAGATCCGCTTCGGCGAGGGCGACGACTGGCTGGAGATCCTCGGCTGCGGGATGGTGCACCCCAACGTGCTGCGCCAGTGCGGCCTCGACCCCGATCAGGTGCAGGGCTTCGCCTGGGGCATGGGCATCGACCGCATCGCCATGCTCAAGTACGGCATGCCGGACCTGCGCCCGTTCTTCGAGGCCGACCTGCGCTGGCTCGACCATTACGGCTTCCGCCCGCTCGACATCCCGAGTCTGGTGGGCGGGCTGACCGGGTGAGGCCTGCTCCGGGACTACGCCGATGACGCTGCCCGAGATCGAGACGCTGGTGAACGAGGTGCTCAGGGACATCCTGGGCGCCACCGGCTTCGTGCACGCCGATGTGGAGCCCTACGTCGACCACGCAGGCGACAAGGCCCTGCGGGTCGTGGCGCATTTCGGGCCCGGGACAGCCCCTTCCGCCGAGCGCCCGACCGTGCGGGCGATGGGCGCCCTGCGGGGCGCCCTGCTCGATCGGGACGAGGAGCGCTTCCCCTATCTCGACTACGCGTTCCCGGATGACCGGGTCATCGCGGACGACGAGCCATGACGCGGCTCGGGAACCCGCTCGTCTACGATCTGCTGACCGTCGCGGAGGAATTGACGCGGGCGTCGGGCACCGGCAGCCAGCGCAAGGCCGCGCTCCGGCGGGCCGTCAGCACGGCCTACTACGCGGTCTTCCACGCCCTCTGCTACGTCTGCGCCGATTCGCTCGTCGGCTGGTCGAAGAGCGAAGTTATGGTGCCGATCTACCGCTCGCTCGATCACGGCTCGGCCAAGACCCGCCTCGCGAGTGCAGAAGCCAAGGCGCTGCTGGAGCCGCAGGGACTCGATGTCGGCGCGGCGTTCACCTTCCTCGAAGAGAAGCGGCATGAGGCGGATTACGCCGCTCCCTCTCTCACCGTGAGCAAAGCCTGGGCACGCGAATGCCTGGAAAGGGCTCAGCAGACCATCGCCATCATCGAGACGCTCGACAGGACGCAGAGGATGAAACTGGCCGTTCTCCTCATCGCCAAGCCGCGTTCCCGCTGAGCCGACAAGGCAGATCCCATGAAATTCACCCTCTCCTGGCTCAAGGACCACCTCGACACCGACGCCTCCCTCGGCACCATCGTCGAGACGTTGACCCGCATCGGGCTGGAGGTGGAGCGCGTCGAGGACAAGGCGGCAGATCTCGCGGCCTACCGGATCGCCGCCGTTCTCACCGCCGAGCAGCATCCGAACGCGGACCGGCTGCGCGTCTGCACGGTCGAGACCGGCGACGGCGCTCCGCCCGTGCAGGTGGTGTGCGGGGCGCCGAACGCGCGCGCCGGCATGAAGAGCGTCTTCGCGCCGCCCGGCACCTACGTGCCGGGCAAGGACATCACCCTGTCGGTGGGCACCATCCGCGGCGTGGAGAGCCGCGGCATGCTGTGCTCGGGCGCGGAACTCGGCCTGTCGGACGACCACGACGGCATCCTCGACCTGCCGGCCGACGCGCCGGTGGGTGAAGCCTACGCGGCCTATGCGGGCCTCGACGACCCGGTGATCGAGATCAACCTCACGCCGAACCGACCCGACTGCACCAGCATCCACGGCATCGCCCGCGACCTCGCGGCGGCGGGCCTCGGCAGCCTCAAGCGCGAGCCGCTGCCGCCCGTGCGCGGGGAGGGCGCCTGCCCGGTCTCGGTCGACCTCGCCTTCGCGGCGGAGGACCGGCACCTCTGCCCGCTCTTCGGCCTGCGGCTGGTGCGCGGCGTGCGCAACGGGCCGTCGCCGGACTGGCTGCAGCGGCGCCTGCGGGCGATCGGGCTCAGGCCCATCAACGCGCTCGTCGACATCACCAACTACATCACCTTCGACCGCGGCCGGCCGCTGCACGTCTTCGATGCGGCCAAGGTCACCGGCAACCTCACGGTGCGCCGCGCTCGGGTGGGCGAGGAGGTGGTGGCCCTCGACGGGCGCACCTACCGGCTCGACGAGGGCGTGGTGGTGATCGCCGACGCGGCGGGCGTCGAATCGATCGCCGGCATCATGGGCGGCGAGCATTCGGGCTGCGACGAGACCACCACCGACGTGCTGATTGAATCGGCGCTGTGGGACCCGCGCACCATCGCCCAGACCGGGCGGCGGCTCGGCATCATCACGGATGCCCGCTACCGCTTCGAGCGCGGCGTCGACCCGGCCTTCACGCTGCCGGGCCTCGACCTCGCGACCCGGATGGTGACGGAACTCTGCGGCGGCATCCCGACCCAGGCGAGCGTCGCGGGCGAGATGCCCGACACCGACCGCGTCATCGACTTCCCCTGGACGGAGGTGCGCCGCCTCTCGGGGCTCGACCTGCCGCGGCCCGAGATGAAGGTGACGCTGGAGAGCCTCGGCTTCCACGTCGCCGGCAGCGGCGACCGGGTCAAGGTGCTGCCCCCCTCGTGGCGGCCGGACGTCGAGGGCAAGGCCGATCTCGTGGAGGAGATCGTGCGCATCGCCGGCCTCGACCGCATCGACCCGAAGCCCCTGCCGCGGATCGAGGCGACGGTGATCCGCCCCGTGCTCACCGTGCTCCAGCGGCGCACCCGGCTCGCCAAGCGCGAGCTCGCGGCGCGCGGCCTCGTCGAGGCGGTGACGTGGTCGTTCATCGCCAAGGACGAGGCCCGGGCCTTCGGCGGCGGACGGCCCGACCTCGCGCTCGCCAACCCGATCGCCGCGGACCTCTCGGACATGCGTCCGAGCCTGCTGCCGGGCCTGCTGCGCGCCGCCCAGCGGAACGCCGACCGCGGCTACGGCGACGTGGCGCTGTTCGAGGTCGGCCAGTGCTTCGCCTCCGACCAGCCGGAGGGGCAGAGCATGCGCGCCGCCGCCATCCGCCGCGGCACCGCCCGCTTCGCCGGCGCCGGGCGCCACTGGGACGGGGCGGCGCAGGCGGTGGACGCCTTCGAGGCCAAGGCCGACGCGCTCGCGCTCCTCACCGCCCTCGGCGTGCCGACCGGCGGGCTGCAGGTGGTGGCGGGCGGACCGGACTACTTCCATCCCGGCCGCTCGGGCACGCTGCAATTCGGGCCGAAGAACCCGATCGGGCATTTCGGCGAGGTGCACCCGCGCGTGCTCAAGACCCTCGACGTGAAGGGGCCGGTGGTCGCCTTCGAGATTGTGCTCGACGCCCTGCCGCTGCCCAAGCACCGGCCGACGAAGGTGAAGCCGCCGGCCAAGCTGTCCGAGTTCCAGCCGGTGAGCCGCGACTTCGCCTTCGTGGTCGGGCGCGACGTGGCGGCGGGCGACATCCTGAAGGCCGCGCAGGCCGCCGAGCGCACGCTGATCGCGGGCGTGGAGGTGTTCGATGTCTACGAGGGCGCGGGGATCGGGTCGGACCAGAAGTCCGTCGCGGTCGCGGTGCGGCTGCAGCCGGTCGACCGGACCCTCACGGATGCCGAGATCGAGGCGGTGAGCGCCCGGATCGTCGCCGAGGTGTCTCGCAAGACCGGCGCGACGCTGCGCGGCTGAGTGGACGCAGGGCAGGGGGTGACGATGACGGAGGCGGATCTCGTCGAGGAGCTCGCGAACGCCACCTACCTGCCGCAGGCCGCGCTCGACCGGGCGGTGGCGGCCCCGGAGGGAATCGCCGAACCGGTGGTCGCGCTGCTTGAGCGGGCCGCCGCGGGCGAGGGCCTGACGGTCCCCGAGACGAACCTCGTGTTCTGGGGCGTCCACGCGCTCGCCGCCGCCCGGCACGTAAGAGCCTGCGCGGCCTACCTGCGGTTGATCCGCCGCCCGGATGAGGCCGTCGCGGCCATCCTCGGCGAGGACTATGTCGAGACCCTGCCGCGCGTGGTCGCGAGCCTGTTCGACGGCGATGCCGAGGCCCTGTTCGCCCTCGTGCGCGACCCGCAGGCGGAGGGGCTCACCCGGATGTCGGTGTTCGGCACCATCGCCTTCCTGACCGCGGAAGGCCGGATCGATCCGGCCGCGACCCATGACCTTCTTGCGCGGTTCGACGCGGAGGGGCAGGCCCCGGACGGTGATCCCGCCTGGCAGGGCTGGGAGGACGCGATCGGCCTCCTCGGCTTAGCGGATCTGGCCGAGCGGGCGCGGGATTCGCGCCGCAGGAGGCGGACCCCCGACGAGTTCAGCTACCCGTCCGATTTCGACAAGCTGCTGCGCAACGCTTCCGATGCGCGGGCTCGGCGCAAGCAGTTCGACACGATGCGCCTCGGCTATCTCGGCGATCTCGCCGAGGAGCTGGCGTTCACCGCCGAGCCCGACCCGGACGCGCCGCCGGCCGAGTACATCCCGCCTCCCGCCCACAACCCCTATCGGGATGTCGGGCGCAACGATCCCTGCCCGTGCGGCAGCGGCCGGAAGTTCAAGAAGTGCTGCTACGACAAAGTCATGGCGAGGAACGCGGCGCCGACCGGCGAGAGCTGAAGCCTGGCCCATCGTCGCCGCTGCGCGCAACAGCTTGTCGAGCAGCAGCCGGTCCGATCGGACGCCTGCTGCTCCAGGCTGTCGCCCGTCAGGGCTTGGCCACGAGCGGGCAGCCTCCCTGGCTCATCGGCTTGAAGGCCTGATCGCCCGGGATGGTCGCGAGCTTGGTGTAGAGATCCCACGGCCCCTTCGACTCGCCCGGCTTCTTGACCTCGAACAGGTACATGTCGTGGATCTTGCGGCCGTCGGCCCGGATCGTGCCCTTGCCGAACAGCGGATCGTCGGTCGGATTGGCCTTCATCCACTCCATCACCACCTTCGCGTCCTTCGACTTCGTCGCCGCGACCGCCTTCAGGTAGTGCATCAGCCCCGCATACACGCCGGCTTGGTTCATGGTCGGCATGTTGCCGTTCGCCCGCTTGGCGAAGCGCTCCGAGAAGGCCCGGGTGCCGTCGGTCAGGTCCCAGTAGAACGCCTCGGTGAGCACCAGACCTTGCGCCGTCTCAAGGCCGAGTGCCTTCGCGTCGAGCACGTAGAACAGCAGCGCGGCGAGCTTCTGCCCGCTCTGCGTGATGCCGAATTCGTGGGCCTGCTTGACGGCATTGATCGTATCGCCGCCCGCGTTGGCGAGCCCGATCACCTTGGAGCCTGAACTCTGCGCCTGGAGCAGGAAGGACGAGAAGTCGTTGGCGGGGAACGGCACCTTGGCGGAGCCGACGACCTTTCCGCCGCTTCGCGTGACGACGGCGGCGGTCTCGGCCTGCAGCGACTGGCCGAAGGCATAATCCGCCGTCAGGAAGAACCACGTGTCACCGCCACGCTTGACCATGGCGCTGCCGGTGCCGTTGGCGAGCGCGTAAGTGTCGTAGGTCCAGTGGATGGTATTGGGAGAACATTGCGGTCCGGTCAGATCGGTGCTGCCGGCGCCCGAATCGATGAAGATCTTGTTCTTCTCGCGCGTGATCTGGCTGACCGCGAGCGCGACCGACGATGTCGGCACGTCCAGGATCGCGTCGACGCCCTCCCTATCGTACCATTGCCGCGCGATCCCGGCGCCGATATCCGGCTTGTTCTGGTGGTCGGCGCTCACGATCTCGACGGTGACGTCCTTGCTGATCGCGGCGAAGTCCTCGGCGGCCAGCTGCGCCGCGACGACGGAGCCTTTCCCGCCGATGTCCGAGTAAACCCCCGACATATCGTTCAGGACGCCGACCTTGACGCTCGTCTGTGCCGAGACGGGCAGCGCCGACAACGCGAGACATCCGGCGGATAGCAGCAGCTGCTTCAGACTCATCTAAATCGCCTCCCGTTCAACGTTGTTCTCGGTGCAGAAGGTGGGACGCGGCGGGGATCGTCAAGCGCGATGATCGTCCGCCGCCCGAGATCACGGTGATACCCGGGTCTGGTCCTTCACTCGCCCCGACATGCGGCGCGCGGCGAGCGCGTCACGGGTCTCCCTCGCGAGGCACGCAGACGATCGTCTCGGCCGCCAGCAGCGTCTCGCGGAGTTCCCCCGCGATATCCGCGAACGCGGTCTCGGCCGCAGCCCTGTCGGGAAGCGTCTCCTGAATCTCCCGCAGATCGGCCATGACGTCGCGCATCACCGCGCGATTGAGGCAGGCAAAGCGCCCCGGCGCCGCACGCTCGAAGGCGAGCGCCAGGGTCTGATAGGCGCGTTCCAGCAGGCAATAGGCGATCTCTGCCCGCATCACCCGCTCTTCGGGGCCACACTCGCGGTGGGGCTGGAGGCGTTGCTCGCATGTCATGGACCAAGACGTAGGGATCGCATCGCCGGTGCACCACCCCGGCCGCAGAACTGAAGAGCCACCGTCCACCGGGTGATCGACGCCCCCGAGATCGGTCACGCCCCGGACGCGCCGCGACCTTAGTGACTTGCATGATGATAGTGACTGCCTTATCGGTCCGGCATGCAGCGGACATCCTTCGGCCAGATGCCTTGCCCCGTCGCCCGCTCGCTGGAGAGGGTCGGGGAATGGTGGAGCATCCTGATCCTGCGGGACGCCTTCTACGGCTTGACCCGCTTCGATCAGTTCCAGTCGAGCCTCGGCATCGCCCCCAACATGCTGACACGGCGCCTCAAGGCTCTGGTCGAAGCCGGGCTGCTTGAGCGACGGCTCTACCAGGCGCGTCCGCCGCGCCACGACTACGTGCTCACCGCGATGGGCCGCGACTTCCGCCCGGTGCTGTGGACCCTGGCGGCCTGGGGCAACAGGCATCTTGCACCAGAAGGCCAGAGCATCGTCCTGACCGATCCGACCACCGGCGCAGCCATCGACCCCGTCGTCGTCGATGCCAGGACGGGCCGCCCGCTCTCCGAGGGGGTGCGCGTGGTCGCGGGACCGGCCGCGGACGAACGCATGCGCGACCGCCTCGCGCCCCGGGCCGCGATGTAGCCGCAGAGGATGCAGTCCCGCGCGGTGCCGCCAGCATCCCCTCGCATGACCGGGCACGATCGAGAAGGAGACGCAGTCCATGAACATCATCGAACAGGTCGCCCCCGGCCTCTCCGGCCTGGAGACGCTGCAGGCGCTGATCCGGGCCGGCGGTCGGCCGCCGATCGGCGACACCCTGGACTTCACCCTGGTCGAGGTCGGGGACGGCTGGGCGACCTTCGCGGGGGTTCCCTCGGTGAGTGCCTACAATCCGATGGGAGCCGTGCATGGCGGCTACGCGGCGGCGCTACTGGATTCGGCGTGCGGCTGCGCCGTCCACTCCAAGCTCAACGCCGACCAAGCCTACACGACGCTGGAACTGAAGGTCTCCTATCTCAGGTCCGTGACGGCCGACACGGGCGCGCTGCGGGCGGAAGGGCGCGCCATCTCGGTCGGCCGCCGCGCGGCCTTCGCGGAAGCGACGCTGAAGGATGCCGGGCAGCGCATCGTTGCGACGGCGAGTTCGACGCTGCTGGTGATGGACCGGCCAAGGGCGAGGTGACGAAGCCGACCGTGCCCGGCGCGGTATCTGGCCTTCAGCGGCGGGCGAGCCTCACGCGCCGCTCAGGGGATTCGCGGGATCCCAGGCATAGCCTAGGGTCTCGAACCGCAGCGAGCGGGCGTCGACCATCAGCAGGCGGCCGACGAGCCCTTCGCCGAAGCCGGTGATCTCCCGGATCACCTCCATCGCCATCAGCGAGCCCATCAGGCCCGCCAGCGCCCCCAGCACGCCGGCCTGCGCGCAGGTCGGCACCGCGCCGGGGGGCGGCGGGTCCGGAAACAGGCAGCGATAGGTCGGGTTCGGGCGCCCGTCCGGGCCGGTCTCGTGGGCGCGGATCGTGGTGAGCGAGCCGTCGAACTGGCCGAGCGCCGCCGTCACCAGCGGCCGGCGGGCCCGAAAGCAGGCATCCGAGACCGTGTAGCGGGTGTCGAAGTTGTCGGACCCGTCCGCCACCACGTCGTAGGCCGACACCATCGCCTCGGCGTTCTCGGCAGTCAGCCGCAGGGCATGCGGCACGACGCCGACATGCGGGTTGAGCCGCGCCACCGCGGCCGCCGCACTCTCCACCTTCGGCCGGCCGATGTCGGGCGTGCCGTGGATCACCTGCCGCTGCAGGTTCGACAGCGAGACGGTGTCGTCGTCGACGATGCCGATCGTGCCGATGCCCGCCGCCGCGAGGTACTGGATCAGGGGAGCCCCGAGGCCGCCCGCCCCGATCACCAGCACCCGGGCCGCCTTGAGGCGCGCCTGCCCCGGCCCGCCCACCTCCCGCAGCACGATGTGCCGGGCGTAGCGCTCGATCTCGTCGGGGGACAGGCTGGTCATGGCTGCGGAGATAGCCGCGCGCGCGGCGCTCCGGAAGGCCCGGGCGCGCATGGGCCCCCGCTTGGCCCCTCGCTGGGCGGCGAAACGGCTTCCCGGCGGGCGAGAACCGCTCTACCGGGGCAGGATGTCTCGCCACCGGGGACCGCCATGCCCGAGATCCTGTCGCCGCTCGCCCTCACGCAGGGGCTGATCCGCTGTCCCTCCGTCACGCCCGCCGAGGGCGGGGCGCTCTCCTACCTGGGCGGCATCCTGGAGCGGGCCGGCTTCGCGGTCGAGCACCCGGTCTTCTCGGAACCCGGCACGCCCGACATCGAGAATCTCTACGCCCGCCTCGGCACGGCCGTTCCCTGCCTGCTGCTCGCCGGCCACACCGACGTGGTACCCCCCGGGGATGCCGCGGCGTGGCGGCACGATCCGTTCGGCGGCGTCGTCGAGGCGGGGGAGCTGCACGGGCGCGGCGCCGTCGACATGAAGGGCGGGCTCGCCTGCCTGACCGCCGCCGTGCTCGACTTCCTGGCCGCACGCGGGCCGGATTTCGGCGGCTCGATCGCCTTCCTGGTCACCGGGGACGAGGAGGGGCCGGCGGTCAACGGCACGGTGAAGCTGCTCGCCTGGGCGGCGGCCCGGGGAGAGCGCTTCGACCATTGCATCCTGGCCGAGCCGACCAACCCGGCCCGCCTCGGCGAGATGATCAAGATCGGCCGGCGCGGCTCGCTGACCGCCACGCTCACAGTGCACGGGGTGCAGGGCCACGTCGCCTATCCGCATCTGGCCGAGAACCCGATCCCCGGCCTCCTGCGGCTCGCCGGCGCGCTCCTGGCCGAGCCGCTGGACGGCGGCACCCGGCATTTCGACGCATCGAACCTCGAATTCACCACCCTCGACGTGGGCAACCCCGCCACCAACCTGATCCCGGGGCAGGCGCAGGGCACCTTCAACATCCGCTTCAACGATCTCTGGACGCCCGAGAGCCTGGAGGCGGAACTGCGCCGCCGCCTCGACGCCGCGGCCGGCAACGCCGTGCGCTACAGCCTCGCCGTGCGGCCCACCAACGCGGTCGCCTTCCTGACCCAGCCGGACCCCTTCGTGCATCTCGTCGCCGGGGCGATCGAGGCGGAGACGGGCGTGCGGCCGGCGCTCTCGACCAGCGGCGGCACCTCGGATGCGCGCTTCATCAAGGACGCCTGCCCGGTGATCGAGTTCGGCCTCGTCGGGCAGACCATGCATCAGGTCGACGAGCGGGTGCCGGTGAGCGATCTCGCGCGCCTGACCGCGATTTTCCGCCGCGTGCTCGATGCCTACTTTCCGGGCCATGCTGCGCCGCAAGAACGGGCTTGACCCGCATTAGACGAAAGTTGAATCTCGGTGGGCAGGCCGGAGCATCGGACATCGCATGGTGAGCTTCGGCCATCCGCCGGAGGCCGCATGCTCGCCACTGCCGACGAGGTCGTCCGCTCGCTCCGCGGCACGGCCGATCTCCTCAACCGCAAGCCCGGCGCGCTCGGTCGCTTCGACACGAGCGAGCGCGGGTTCTGGCGGTCCTTCGGAGCGATCTGGCTCGCCGCCCCGGCCGTGGTGATCGCGCTGGCGCTGGAGCGGGGCCGCGAGGATCTCGTCCAATCGGGGCTGTTCCGCTTCGACCACGTCACGCTCGCGGTTCTGGCCGGCGCGCTCGCGTGCTTCCTGGTGGTCCCGCTCGCGATGATCGCGGTGGCGCGACGCCTCCAGCTCACGCGGGGCTACGTGCCGTTCGTGGTGGTCACGAACTGGATCCTGGTCGTCGCCTTCCTGGTCCTGTCCTTCCCCGGATTGCTGCTCCTGCTCGGGCTCTCGACCCCCGGCCTCGCGGTGGTGCACGACCTCGCCTTCGGGGCGGTGCTGGTGCACCTCTACGGGTCGGCGGTGCGGGCCACGCTGGGCCTGTCGGGCCCGACCGCGATGCTGCTCACCCTCGGCTGCACGGCGCTGGTGGCGACCGTGGCGGGCGGCGTCCACCTGCTGGTCTGAGCCGCCGGGCCACACCGGCGGCGTTGCGCGCAGAATCGTCACCGCCCATCAGCAGTGTTGCATCGCATCTACAGCCCCGGACCCGGCGCCTCGACTAGGAGGGAAGGACGGCGCGCCCGGGGCGCCGGCCCTGAAGGCTCGTCGCACCCCATGCCGCGCGTGGTGTCATCCCACTCCGATCCGGCCGTCGACGCGGCGGCGCTGCTGCGCCGCATCGGGTTCTTCGCGATGCTGGTGGTGGTGCCGGCCGCCGCCCTGCTGTCGCGGCGCGCCATCGTCATCGTGGTGCCGATCGCGGTCGTGCTCCTGTGCCTCGCGGCGGCCCTCGACGGCAGCGCCCGGCCGGCCTGGGCGGGCCTCGGCCGTTTCGCGCGCGCCAGGGCCGCTGCAGCCGGGGCGCTCCTCGTCGGCTGGGCCGCCCTCTCCCTCGTCTGGACCCCCTTTCCCGGACCGGCCGCCGAGCGGCTGCTCAACGTCGCCGTCACGGTGGGGCTGACGCTCGCGGGCTTCCTGGCCCTGCCGGACCGGATGCGCGCCGCGAACGCCTACCTGCTGCCCGTCGGCGTCGCGCTGGCGGCGGTCCTGGCGGTGGCGCTCGGCCTGTTCAGCGGCGCGGCGCTGCGGGTCGGGCTCGACGACGATTCGGCCCTGGAGCGCGGCGCGATGCTGCTCGCGCTCCTCGTCTGGCCGGCGGTGGCGTGGCTGCGCTCGCGCCGCCGCGACATCGAGGCGCTCGGCGTCGCGGTGGCGGTGGCGCTCGCCCTGGTGCTGGCGCCGAGCCCAATCCCGCTCCTGGCGCTCGCCGCCGGCGCGGCGGCCTTCGCGCTGACGGCGTGGCGGCGGGAGATCGGCGTCAAGGTCACGGCCGGCATGGCGGCCGGGCTGGTGGTGCTCGGCCCGGTGCTGCCGTTCCTGCTGCGCCCGCTCGTCACGCCGATCCTCGGCCCGCTGCATCCCCTGTCGCTCTCGCTGCGCACGTGGCAGCGGGTGGTGACGAGCGAGCCGCTGCGCCTGATCACCGGCCACGGCTTCGAGACGGCGCTGCGTGGCCGGGTCGTCGGGCTCCTGCCGGCCAACGCCCCGTCCTCGCTCCTGTTCGAGATCTGGTACGAACTCGGCATCGTCGGCGCCGTCGCGGCGGCCTTCGTGATGTGGTCGGCGCTGCGCCAGTCGGGCCGCGAGCACCCGCTGCTCGCCCCCGGCGCGATGGCGACCGCGGCGGCGGCCTACGCCTCCGCCTGCCTGGGCATCGGCACCACGGTGATCTGGTGGCTCACGAGCCTCGCCGTCGCGGTGCTGGCCTTCGCGGCGATCGAGCGCGGGCAGTTCCGCACCAGCCGCCCGCGGGCGAGCGCGCTGCCGGGCGCGGGCGGCGGCTGAGCCGAGGCCGCTCCCTCGGCGGGCTCCGCCCACCGTTGGCCGGCGATACTGACAAATGATACTGTCCGGCTCCGAGTCGGAGGCTCCGTGCGACCCGCGCCTCACGTCGGACGCCCGACGCAGGGGCCAACATTTGGGCCGACGCGGCGACACGGATCGGCGAAGAACGAGGCTGCCCGGGCGGCCTCGCAGGGCGCGCGCCGCATCACCGGACGCGCCCGGGAGAGGAAACGACCAGGACGAGCGGTGAGATCGGTTCGGCGTTGGCGCGACGAGGCGGAGGCACGGCCATGTCCATGATGACCTACAAGGGCTACGACGCCTTCATCGCGTACGATGCCGCGGCCGGGCTCTTCCACGGCGAGGTCGTCAACCTGCGCGACGTGATCACCTTCCAGGGCCGTTCGGTGGACGAGTTGCGGCAGGCCCTGGCCGAGAGCGTCGAGGATTACCTCGAATTCTGCGCCAAGCGCGGCGAGGGGCCCGAGCGTCCCTATTCCGGACGGTTCGTGGTGCGGGTGGAACCCGCCGTGCACCGGGCCGCCGCGTCGGCCGCCGCGCGCGCCGGCCTCAGCCTCGACCGATGGGTCGCGCGGACGCTGGAGAGGGCGGCCGGGTAAGGCCGGGTGCCGTGCCGCCCGGCGCTCAGCCCGCCGCCTCCTCGATCCGCATCATGTCGTCGTCCGAGAGGCCGAAATGGTGGCCGATCTCGTGCACCAGCACGTGGGTGACGAGGTGGCCCAGCGTCTCGTCGTGCTCGGCCCAGTAGTCGAGGAGCGGGCGCCGATAGAGCCAGACCATGTTGGGGAACTGGCCGGTGGCGAGGCTCGCCGCCCCGCCGCCCTGCGCCAGCCCGGTGCCCCGGAACAGCCCGAGCAGGTCGAACTCGCTCTCGCAGCCCATCTCCGCCAGGGTCTCGTCGTCGGGGAAATCCTCGACCCGGATCACCACGCCCTGGCACAGCCGCCGGAAGGCGTCGGGCAGCCGCGCGAAGGCGGCCTCCGCCAGCGCCTCCAGGGCGCCCAGGTCGGGGGCCTTCAGGTCGCTCCAGTCGGTCTCCGCCATGCTCACCACAGCCCCAGTTGCGCGCCGAGCATCCAGGCCAGCACCCCCACGGCCACGAGCCCGAGCCCGCGGCCGATCCGACGCCCCCAGACCTCGACCGGATCGTCCTCCCGGCTCACGCGGCGAGCGCCGGCGCGACCCGGTCGGTCAGGAACCCCGCAAGGTCGTTGGTGATGTGGTCGATATGCGGGGCGCGCACCGCCTCCTGCTCGAACGGATCGCGGAACGGGTCGATGGTGCGCGGCACCACCAGCACGGTCGCCATGCCGAGATCATGCGGCACCACGAGGTTCTTGGCGATGTCCTCGAACAGGGCCGAGCGGGTGGGGTCGACCCCGTGCCGGTCGAGGAAGCGCTCGTAGGCCGGCCGCTCGGGCTTGGGCACGAAGCCCGAGGCCGCGATGTCGAACACGTCCTCGAAATGGTCGAGGATGCCGAGCTTGCCCGCCACGTTCTCGGCGTGCCGGCGCGACCCGTTGGTGAGGATCAGCTTGCGCCCCGGCAGCCGCTCGATCGCCCGCCCGAGATCCGGGTTGAGGGCGATGCCCGAATGGTCGATGTCGTGCGCGAAGTCGAGGAAGGCGTAGGGATCGATGTCCCACTCGGCCATCAGCGCCCGCAGGGTCGTGCCATAGCGGTGATAGAAGTACTTCTGCAGCGCGCGCGCCGACAGGCCGTCGAGGCCGAACAGGTTCATCACGTAGAGCGTGATGCGCTCGTCCACCTGCGGCCAGACGCGGGCGTCGTGCGGGTAGAGCGTGTTGTCGAGGTCGAAGATCCAGGTGTCGACGCCGGAGAAGCCGCGGGCATCCGGAGCGGTGAGGTGGCTCTCGCTGGGCAGGAACAAGAGGATGGACCCGTCTCGACGCGAAGGGGGCCCCGCGGCCCCCGGATGGGCAGGATAGGCGCCGCGGCCGAGAAGGCAAACGGCGCCGGTCCGCTCAGGCGCGGGCGCGGCGGATCAGCGTCCCCGCGCCGTAATCGGTGAAGAGTTCGAGCAGCACCGCGTGCGGCACCTTGCCGTCCAGGATGACCACCGCCTCGACGCCCTGCTCGATGGCGTAGATGCAGGTCTCGATCTTCGGGATCATGCCGCCCGTGATGGTGCCGTCGGCGATCAGCCGGCGGCAATCCTCCACCGAGAGTTCCGGGATCAGGCGCTTGTCCTTGTCGAGCACGCCCGGCACGTCGGTGAGCAAGAGCAGGCGCTTGGCCCGCAGCGCTCCCGAGATCGCCCCCGCGAAGGTGTCGGCGTTCACGTTGTAGGTCTGGCCGTCGGCGCCCACCGCCACGGGGGCGAGCACCGGGATCAGCTCGGCCTTGAGCACCGCGTCGAGCACGCTGCGGTCCACCCGCTCGGGCTCGCCGACGAGGCCGAGATCCACGTGCCGCTCGATGTGCGAATCCGGGTCCGTCACCGTGCGGGTGGCGCGGCGGGCCTGGACCATGTTGCCGTCCTTGCCGCACAGGCCGATCGCCTTGCCGCCCTCCGCCGAGATCCAGCCCACGATCTGCTTGTTGATCGAGCCGGCCAGCACCATCTCGACCACCTCGACGGTGGCCTCGTCGGTGACGCGCAGCCCCTCGCGGAACTCCGACTTGATGCCGAGCCGGTCCAGCATCCGGCCGATCTGCGGCCCGCCGCCATGCACCACGACGGGCTTCAGGCCGGACTGCTCCAGCAGCACGATGTCCTCGGCGAAGTCCTCGGCCGCGGCGCGGTCGCCCATCGCGTGGCCGCCGTACTTGATCACCACGATCTCCTGATCGTAGCGCTGCATGTGGGGCAGGGCCTGCACCAGCACCTCGGCCCGCACGTGCACGTTGGGCAGGGCGTCTGCGGCTTCGCTCATGGTGCGGGATCCTCTCGATCGGGGCGCGGGTCGGCGGCGGGTTCTATCGCAGCTTGCCGGGCACCGGAAGCACGCAAGGGCCGCCTTTAGGGAGCGCTTCGCGACGGGACGATGACGGTCCGCTCGTAGCGCGGCCAGGCCGTTCCGGCCTGCACGAGGCGGAAGCCGGCGCGCTCCAGGAGCCGCCGGCCGGCCGCGTTGTCGGCCCGGATCGTCGCGATCAGGCGGCGGGCGAAACCGGTCTCAGCGGCGTCGGCCGCGAGCGCGTCGAGCAGGCGCCCGCCGAGGCCGAGACCGCGCGAGAGCGGCGAGACGATCAGCGTCACCTCGGCCTCCTGCCCGTCGCGGATGCGGTCGAGGCGCAGCGAGCCGACCGGCTCCCCGTCCGCCTCGGCGACGAGCAGGCGGGTGCGCTCGCGCTCGGCGAGCCGCGCGGCGAGCCAGGCGCGGTGTCCGTCCCAGCCGACCGGGGCGGAGCTGCGCGCCATCGCCCGGGACAGGGGGTCGTTGCGCCAGATCCAGAGCCGGTGGGCATCCGCCGCCCGGGCCGGGCGCAGCGCCACCGCGCCGGGCACGAAGGGGGCGGCGGCCACGAGGTCGCCGAGTGCTGCGGCGATGCGCTCCGCACCGAGCCCGTCGCCGCCCTCGAGGTCCTGCGGCGGCAGCGCGTAGCGCGGTCCGAACAGGCCGCGTGCGCCGCGCGGGATCAGCCCGGCGAAATCCGCCCGGCCGCGTCCCGGCGTGGCATCCACCAGGAGGTCGCAGGCGTGAGCCCGGTCGGCCCGGCCGTCGAGGCAGGCGAGGACGGTGCCCCGGGCGCGCAGGGCCTGCTCCTCGGCCAGCGGCGCCTCGCCGTGGTCGGACACCACCACGTCCGCCGGCACGGGACCGTCCGCCTCCGCCCGCAGCGTCACCGTGTGGCCGCGCCGCTCCAGGGCGCTCCCGAGCGCCAGCGCCCGTTCGCCCGCGGCGCCGGGTCCGCTGCGGACGAGCACGTGGCGCGGGAAGTTCGGGATCGTCCTCACGCTTTACGCCGCATTAACCCTACGGAAGGAATCTTTTTCAGCCACACGAGGTGGAACGATGCGACAACGCCATTCCCTTCTTCCGCGTCCCGCCCTCACCAATCCCTCGCTTCTCGCCGCCACCGTCGCCTCCCTCGGCCGACGCGCCGCGAGCCGCCAGGATCTCTGGCGGCTCCTCACGGAGAGCTACACCGTCGATCTCGACGCCGTGGCGGCGATGCTGCCGCCCGCGGACCCGGAGCCCGTCTGGCTGCCCTCCAAATCCTGACCGGCCTCACGCCCCTGCCTCGATCCTCAACGCGTCACCCGGGCGCAGCGTGCCCCCCGTCACCACCCGCGCGTAGACGCCGCAATCGGCGTGGCCGAGCCGCTGCATCAGCGTGCGCGGGATCGCGAGGTCGCGCTCGCCGGTGCACGGATCGACGTTGGTCGCGGCGCACCGCTCGGTCCGCTTCGTCACGGTGAGCCTCAGGCCGTTCTCGGCGACGAGGTCGGAGCCGACGAGATCGAGTTCCGCGAAGGGCGCGAGGCCCTCGACGTGCAGGTTGCCCCGGAAGCGCAGCGGGTTCACCGGCGCGCCCACCATGTCCTCCAGCGCCGCGACGCTCGCGAGGTTGATGAGCGAGACGAAGCCCGAGCGCGAATCCGTGAAACGGAAGCCGTCCGGTGCGGCGAGCAGCTTGGGCGGCCCGCGCAGCGCCGCCGGCATGAAGCGGCGGAAGAACGCCTCGACGGCGAGCCTTCCTTCGCGCGTCGAGAGGTCGGCGCGCACGGCCTCCCGCTCGCCCTCGCGGATGATCAGCGTGCCGGTGGCGTCGTCGTAACGCGTGGCGAGGCGCGCCAGGGCCTCGTTGCGCATCAGCATCAGGAACTTGATCTTGGGCTGATGGGCGGGGGCGGCCGGATCGAAGCCGCTCGGCCCGTTCTCGACCGCGAACAGCCGATCGCCCGGAAAGTAGGAGCCGGCCGCGAGAACCGCGGCCTCCAGGCGTTCGGGCGACAGGCCCTTCACGGGATAGCGGTGAAGGTCGACGACGCGAAGAGAGGCAGCCATGCCGCAGGGCTATCCCCGGCGCGGGCGCAGAGCAAGCATCCGGCCCCCTCGCGCGACGCATGGATGGCGGACGACCTCGGCGCCGGCTGCCCCTTGTGTCACCGATATGCCACACCACATGGAGCCTGCCGGCCGCTCCGCCTTGAGGGCCGGCCCCCGCGAACGCCGACCGTTGCGGGGAGCCTGACGGCCCGTCCGCGCCCGCCACCGGGGCGGATGGCCCCGATCGAGGAGGGGAGACGACATGAATTTCGAGAAATACACCGAGCGCGCCCGGGGCTTCGTGCAATCCGCCCAGGCCCTCGCGCTGCGCGAGGGGCATCCGCAGCTCGGACCGGGCCACGTCCTGAAGGTGCTGCTCGACGATCCCGAAGGCCTCTGCGCCGGCCTGATCGAGCGCGCGGGCGGCCAGTCGCGGGTGGCGCTGGCCCAGATCGAGGCGTGGCTGAACAAGCAGCCGAAGGTCTCGGGCGGGGCCGCCCAGCCGCAGGCGACGCGCGAGCTGATGCGCCTGTTCGACACGGCCGAGAAGGCCGCCGAGAAGGCCGGCGATTCCTACGTCACGGTGGAGCGGCTGCTCCTCGCGCTCGCGGTCGAGAAGGACAGCGAGGCGGGCCGGGCGCTCACCGCCGCGGGCGTCACCGCCGCCTCGCTCAACGCCGCCATCAACGCGCTGCGCAAGGGCCGCACGGCCGACAACGCCACGGCCGAGAACTCCTACGACGCCCTCAAGAAGTATGCCCGCGACCTCACCGAGGCCGCCCGCGAGGGCAAGCTCGACCCAGTGATCGGCCGCGACGAGGAGATCCGGCGCACCATCCAGGTTCTGTCCCGGCGCACCAAGAACAACCCGGTGCTGATCGGCGAGCCCGGCGTCGGCAAGACGGCGATCGTCGAGGGGCTGGCGCTGCGCATCGTCAACGGCGACGTGCCCGAGAGCCTCAAGGACAAGAGCCTGCTCGCCCTCGACATGGGCGCGCTGATCGCCGGCGCGAAGTACCGCGGCGAGTTCGAGGAGCGGCTGAAGGGCGTGCTCTCCGAGGTCACGGCGGCCGAGGGCGGCATCATCCTGTTCATCGACGAGATGCACACCCTCGTGGGCGCCGGCAAGGCGGACGGGGCGATGGACGCCTCGAACCTGCTCAAGCCCGCGCTCGCCCGCGGCGAGCTGCACTGCGTGGGCGCCACGACCCTCGACGAGTACCGCAAGCACGTCGAGAAGGACGCGGCGCTGGCGCGGCGCTTCCAGCCCGTCTTCGTGTCCGAGCCGACCGTCGAGGACACGGTCTCGATCCTGCGCGGCATCAAGGAGAAGTACGAGCAGCACCACGGCGTGCGCATCCAGGACGCGGCCCTCGTCGCGGCCGCGACCCTGTCGAACCGCTACATCACCGACCGCTTCCTTCCCGACAAGGCGATCGACCTCGTCGACGAGGCCGCCTCGCGCCTGCGCATGCAAGTCGATTCGAAGCCCGAGGAACTCGACACCATCGACCGCGAGATCGTGCGGCTGAAGATCGAGGCCGAGGCGCTGAAGAAGGAGACCGACGCGGCCTCCCGCGACCGGCTGGTGCGGCTGGAGAAGGACCTCGGCGACCTCGAAGAGCAGTCGGCCGCGATCACGGCGCGCTGGAAGGCCGAGAAGGACAAGCTCGGCCGCGCGGCGGAGCTGAAGAAGAAGCTCGACGAAGCCCGCAACGAACTCGCCGCGGCTCAGCGCCAGGGCCAGTACCAGCGGGCGGGCGAGCTCGCCTACGGCATCATCCCGGGGCTGGAGCGGGAACTGGCGGACCTCGAGGCCAGGGGCCAGGACGGCACGCGCGGCAACGGCTCGGGGCTGATGGAGGAGGCGGTGACGCCGAGCCACGTCGCGGGCGTCGTCTCGCGCTGGACCGGCATCCCGGTCGACAAGATGCTGGAGGGCGAGCGCGAGAAGCTGCTCGCGATGGAGGCGGCGTTGTCCAAGCGCGTCGTCGGCCAGCGCGAGGCGGTGGAGGCGGTCGCCACCGCGGTGCGCCGGGCGCGGGCCGGCCTGCAGGACCCGAACCGGCCGATCGGCTCGTTCATGTTCCTGGGGCCGACCGGCGTCGGCAAGACCGAGCTGACCAAGGCGCTGGCGAGCTTCCTGTTCGACGACGAGACCGCGCTCGTGCGCATCGACATGTCGGAGTACATGGAGAAGCATTCGGTCGCCCGGCTGATCGGCGCGCCGCCCGGCTATGTCGGCTACGAGGAGGGCGGGGCGCTCACCGAGGCCGTGCGGCGCCGGCCCTACCAGGTCGTGCTGTTCGACGAGATCGAGAAGGCGCATCCGGACGTGTTCAACGTCCTGTTGCAGGTTCTCGACGACGGGCGGCTCACCGACGGGCAGGGGCGCACCGTCGACTTCCGCAACACGCTGCTGATCATGACCTCGAATCTCGGGGCCGAGTTCCTGGTCAACCAGCCGGAGGGCCAGGACAGCGACGCGGTGCGCGACGAGGTGATGGCGGTGGTGCGCGGGCATTTCCGGCCCGAGTTCCTCAACCGCGTCGACGAGATCATCCTGTTCCACCGCCTCAAGCGCGGCGAGATGGGGGCGATCGTCGACATCCAGCTCGCCCGCCTGCAGAAGCTCCTCGACGAGCGCAAGATCACGCTCGACGTGGAGCCCGACGCCCGCGACTGGCTCGCGCAGAAGGGCTACGACCCGGCCTATGGCGCGCGTCCGCTGAAGCGCGTGATCCAGAAGGCGGTGCAGGACCCGCTGGCCGAGCAGCTGTTGTCGGGCACCATCCACGACGGCGAGCCCGTGCCGGTGCGCCTCGGCCCGGAAGGGCTGATGATCGGTGACGTCGCCGTCACGGCGGAGCGCCGCCCTGCGGGTGCCATGCTGAACTGAGCGATCCGGCCCGCGCCTCCCACCGGGGCGCGGGCCGCGACGCCTGCCGCCCTGCCGCCCTGCCGGAGGCGCCTGCGCGTCGGGACGGCACCGCCTCACGCCGTGGTGGCGAAGACATCCGGCAGCGAGGGCAGGCGCTGGCGCAGGCGCAGCAGGGCGATGGTCTCGATCTCGGACAGCGCGCGCTCGCGCTCGGCCTCGGGCGGCTCATCGAGCCGCTCCTCCAGGGCCGCCAGGATCTCCTCCGGCGCGCGTCCGCGCACCGCCATCACGAACGGGAAGCCGAAGCGGGCGCGGTAGCGCTCGTTGAGGTCGAGGAAGCGGGCGCGCTCCTCCTCGGCGAGGGCGTCGAGCCCGACGCTCGCCTGCTCGGCGCGGGATTCCGGCGTCAGGGCGGCGACCCGCTCGCCGAGGTCCGGATGGTTGCGGATGAGGGCGAGGAGCCGGTCGGGATCGGCGGCGCGCATCGCCGTCACCATCGCGGCGTGCAGCCCGTCCGCGCTGTCCTGGGCGGGGCCGAGGCCCGCGCGGTGCGCCCGCTCGGCCACCCACGGCGCGTGCTCGAACACGTCGCCGAAGCGTTCGACGAAAAGGGCCGGCGACATCGTGCTCGGCCGCAGGTCCGCGGGCGCGTGGTGGCGGATCCAGTGGCGGGCGATGTCGAGGCGCCGCGCCACCCAGACGTCGGGAAAGCCCGCCACGTAGTCGAGGAAACGCGCCAGCGCCGCGGCCCGGCCCGGGCGGCCGACCAGCCGGCAATGCAGCCCCACCGACATCATCTTGGGCGCGCTCTCGCCCTCGGCGTAGAGGCAGTCGAACGTGTCCTTCAGGTAGGTGAAGAACTGGTCGCCGCTGTTGAAGCCCTGCGCGGTGGCGAAGCGCATGTCGTTGGCGTCGAGCGTGTAGGGCACGACGAGCTGCGGCCCGCGCGGCCCCTCGATCCAGTAGGGGAGGTCGTCCGCGTAGGAATCGGCCGTGTAGAGGAAGCCGCCCTCCTCCATCACCAGGCGGGTCGTGTGCTCGGAGGTGCGGCCCTGGTAGAAGCCCAGCGGCCGCTCGCCCGTCGCCTCCGTGTGCAGCCGGATCGCCTCGCCGATATGCGCCCGCTCCTCCTCGGCGGGAAAATCCTTGTAGTCGATCCACTTGAGGCCGTGCGAGGCGATCTCCCAGCCGGCCTCCCGCATGGCCGCTACCGCCTGCGGGTTGCGCTTCAGGGCGGTGGCGACGCCGTAGACGGTCACGGGCATGGCCCGCGCCGTGAACAGCCGCCACAGGCGCCAGAAGCCGGCGCGGGAGCCGTATTCGTAGAGTGACTCCATGTTCATGTGGCGCTGGCCGGGCCAGGAGGCGGCGCCGACGATCTCCGACAGGAACGCCTCCGAGCCGCGGTCCCCATGCAGCAGGCAGTTCTCGCCGCCTTCCTCGTAGTTGATCACGAACTGCACCGCGAGGCGGGCGCCCTCCGGCCAGCCGGCATGGGGCGTCTCGCGGCCGTAGCCGACGAGGTCGCGCGGGTAGGGAGTGTCGCTCATGGGGGTCTTCCGGTGATCGGACGGGCCGAGCCTACCGGCTCGGCCGCGCCTTTCCAAAGGGCAGGGCGGTCAGAGCGCGGCGAGCAGCGGATCGACCCTGGCGAAATGGTCCTCCCAGGTCGGCGGGCGGACATGGTCGAGGCGCGCCAGCATCGCGCGGCGCAGGGCCGAGTCCGGGCGCGCCAGCGCCTCGACGGCGCGCATCCAGCCGAGGCCGTCGAGAGGGTGGACGAACTCCGCGAAGGCGGAGGCGATCTCGCGGTGCACCGGGATGTCGGAGGCGACCACCGGCAGGCCGGCTGCCGCGGCCTCCACCACGGGCAGGCCGTAGCCCTCCGCGAAGGAGGGCATCAGCAGGGCGGTGGCGCCGCGCAGGAGCCGCACGAGGCCGGCGGTCGAGAGGTCCGCCACCTCGGTCACATGGCGGCGCACCGCCGGGCAGCGGTCGAGGAGGTCGACGAGGTTCTCGCTCTCCCAGCCGCGCCGGCCGATCACGACGAGGCGGGGTGTCGCCGGGCCGTGCCGGGCGTCGAGGTCCCGCCAGAGGTTGAGCAGGCCGTAGTAGTTCTTGCGCGGCTCGATGGTGCCGCAGGCGACGAAGGTCGGCCCGGCCAGCGCGAGCGGCGGGCCCGTGCGGTCGAGGAAGGCGGGCTCGATGCCGAGCGGGCCGACCGTGACCGGCGGTGCCCGCAGGCCTTGCGCCGTCAGGTAGTCCGCGAAGCGCCGCCCGACATCCGCGGAATTCACCACCACGGCCGCGGCATGGCGCGACACCGTTCGCATCCGCACGGCGTGGCGCGCCGCCTCGCCGTCGCGGCCGTATTCCGGAAACTCGATCGGGATCAGGTCGTGCACGAAGAAGACCGGGCGGACGTCCCGCCGGTCGTAGAGCCAGTCGAAGCGCCCCGGCTTGTCGAGGCGCAGGTGAGAGGTGTGCACGTAGACGGCTCCTGACGGCAGCCGCGCGACCCCAGGGGCGCGCTCCACCTGGAGCCGGATCGCGAGGGCGGCCCGCCGCCGCCCGCCGGCCGGTCGCGCCGCTCCGGCACCCGCCGGGGGCGCGTTCGCTGCGCTGCGTCCAAGGCTGGCGGCGAGAGCCCGGTAGACCGGGTCGGCCTCGGCGGCGCTCTCCTCTACCCAGCCTTCGGCCACCCGCGCCACGATCGCGCGGGCGGCCGTCCGGTCGAGCAGGCGCGGCCCGCGCGGGGTCGTCAGGAGGCCGAAGCGCTCGCCCTCGGGCTGGCCGAGGAGGTGGCGCGCATAGGCGAGGTCGACGCGGTCGATGCCGGTCGGGTGGGCGTGACGCAGGCGGGTGACGAGGCGGGTGAGGTCGAAAACGACCGGACGTGTTGTCATCAAGGACCGAAGCGAAGACGATCGAGATCCGGCGCCATAGACTCCGATGCGGCAGGAGACCAGACTCCGCGTGGTCTGTGCGTTGCCGCACATGGTCGGCGCTTGCCACGTTGAGCAGTGATGATTTATCCCAATCGTCACTCGACCGGGGCCGAGCGGTCGCGCCGGGCCGAGCCGTCCGGCCACGGGCATGGTGGTCCGGCGGCGGGCGGGCGCAGCGAGCGTCGGGTAACCGGGTTCAGGTGGGTCGCATGACGATCGTCGATTGGGATCGGGAGGCAGTGAAGCGCGGCCTCGCGGAGGGACGCGTGCTGCTGATCGACGTGCGCGAGCCGCATGAATTCGCGCAGGGTCACATCCCGGGTTCGATCTCGCATCCGCTCTCGACCTTCGATCTCGAGGGCCTGCAGGCGCTGATCGCCGAGGACGGTCGCCGCCCGGTGCTCTCCTGCGCGGCGGGCGTTCGCTCGGCCCGCGCCCTCGACTACGCGCAGAGCCAGGGCGTCCCCCTGACCGAGCACTATCTCGGCGGCTTCAAGGATTGGGCCGCGGCGGGCGAAGAGATCGCGTGACGCGGTCGCGTGACGGCAGGGCGTCCGGCGCCCTGCGGTGAGACACTCTTCGGTCCGGATGCAGGGCGGCGCGGGTCGCCGGCCTGCCCGGATCGGCATCGGCCCCCGGGAGGGCCGCGCCCGCCGGCGGCGCGGTTCCCGTGCGGCTCCCCTCGACGCGGATGGGCCTGCGCCCATCTCTTGCTGCGTCAGGGGCATCATCAGCTGAAGGCACGGAGTGTAGGTATGCGCAGGCGCTGGCTGGCGGCTTTGGCCCCGCTCCTGATTCTGGCAGCGGGACCCGGCGCCGCACAGGCCCCGGGCGGACCGCCGCCGACCGTCGTGGTCGCCAAGCCGGTGGTCAAGGAAGTGGTGGAGCACGACGACTTCACGGGCCGCTTCAACGCGGTGGAGTTCGTCGAGGTGCGCGCCCGGGTCACGGGCTATCTGGAGAAGATCCACTTCCAGGACGGCGCCCTGGTCAAGAAGGGCGATCTCCTGTTCACCATCGACCGGCGGCCCTACAAGGCCGCCCTCGATCAGGCGCAGGCCTCGCTCGCCTCCGCGCAGGCGCGGCTGAACTTCACCACCACCGATCTGGAGCGCGCCCAGACGCTCAGCCGCTCGGGCAACATCTCCGAGCAGGTCACGGACCAGCGCCGTCAAGCCTCGCTTACCGCCCAGGCCGACGTTGACAACGCCACCGCGGCGCTGCGCCAGGCGCAGCTCAACTACGACTTCACCGAGGTGCGCTCGCCGATCACCGGCCGCATCTCTCAGCGCAACGTCACGGAAGGCAACATCGTCATCACCGACCAGACGATGCTGACCACGATCGTCTCGCTCGATCCGATCTATTTCTCGTTCCCGGTCGACGAGCGCTCCTTCCTGTCCTACCAGGGCACGCTGCGCATCGGCATGGGCGCCACGCAGAAGGAGCACACGGTCCCGATCCTCATCGCGCTCACCGGCGAGGATAAGCCGACGCGCAAGGGGCGGCTCGACTTCGTCGACAACCGCGTGGACGACGCCACCGGCACGGTGCTGCTGCGCGCCACCGTCGAGAACCCGGACACCTTCATCAAGCCGGGCCTGTTCGGCGTCATCAGCATGCCGGCCTCGCGGCCCTACAAGGGCGTGCTGATCCCCGACGAGGCGGTGGGCGCCAACCAGGACAAGCGCATCGTCTACGTCGTGGGCGACGACAACACGATTTCCACCCGCAACGTGCGGCTCGGTCCCAAGATCGACGGCTACCGCGTGGTGCGAGACGGCCTGAAAGGGGACGAGACCATCGTGATCAACGGCCTCACCCGGGTCCGGCCCGGCGCCAAGGTCACGCCCGACCGCAAGGACCTGCCCCCGACCCGCAGCTGAGCGGACGCGCCCGGCCCGAGCGCGCCCGCCCCCGCCACGCCCCAGCCGCCCACCCGAATCCGGGCGCGCGCGTGCCAGAGGTCCCCGATGCGTTTTGCCCATTTCTTCGGCTATCCGGATTTTAGTGTGGAGCGACGGGCGCAGATAGATCGTCGCCTGTTGCCCAAGGCATAAGCCTAAGGAGTGGACCCTCGGCTTGGTGGCACAG
>NZ_BPQQ01000026.1 GCF_022179325.1 Methylobacterium isbiliense
CCCCGTTATGAAACGGGGTCTAAGACGGTAGCTCGAAACTGTTCCGTAACCGAAGTTCGTGGCCAGGACGATCGTGTTGTCCGACGTGACCTGGAGCCAACACAGTTCCGACGGTTTGCCCGCACCCGTATCGATGGGCACGAGCGGACCGTTGGCGACGCGGCCCTGAGCATCAAGCCGGCTCAACAGGACGCCGTCTCCGACCGCGAGACCATTAGCGAACGTGTCCTCACTGCCATGCAGGAACGCGATGTAGAATGGGCCGGCTCCACCCGCATCCCGGAACGCCGGAGCCCCGAGCGTTCCATCGGCACGCACGGGGAAGATCACGAGGCCGTCGGGATCCGGCGCGTTCGCGACGATAAGCTTCGCCGACCCGTCGGGGTTAACTGCTGGTCGGGCGTCGAACAATATGTCGACGAGAAGATAACGACTATCCGGCGAGAGGACGGCCTGCGTCGGGACCCGGTCCGTTTTCGTGGCCGTGTTGACGGTGTATCTGTCGGGTCGGAGCGTGAGTTTCCCGTCCGCAACGGAGTAGGCTCGAATGTGGTTCGGGCCGAACGCGTGCAGCACGTAGAGGGTACGCGAGGCGGGAGCGTAGGCAAGAGACTTCGCTGTTCCGCTGCGTCCGGTTACGGGTTCGCCCGTCGCTTGGGCGTCTATGAAGGACAGACGTCCATCGACCTCGACGCGGAAGGACGAGACGCTGTTGTCGCCCCCATTCGTAGCGAAGAGATAGCGATTCGAATTTGTGAGGATCACGCTGTCCGCGCCTTCGAACGCGTTCGGTGCGCTCTCTTGACCGCTGACCGGCTTGAAAACGCCGGAGCCGGCGCCTCGGGTCGGCACGGACTCGACCGGAACGAGCTTGCCATCGGCCAGCCGCCCGAACTGCATCACACGGTTCGCGACCTCGTTCGTCTGCATGTAAACGTGCCCCGTGAAGGGGCCGCCTGGCCGATCCGACTGCGCTGCAGCCAGTTGGCTGCCAAGCGTCACCAAGGCAGGAAACAGGACTAGCGCATCTCGACGCGTCGCGCCTCTTGCCGCTCTCGAAAGGGTTCGCATGATGTCAGGTCTCGCCTCAGTTGCTGCGCCCTTCCATCTCGCCAGCGCCGCAAGCTGCAATCTGCGACGGAGCAAGACGCTTGAGCTGCATTGGCAAACTTCGTCGAATTGCTATTTCTTTTTTGATTGTCATGGTACTACCGGGCACAAGTAATCAATTACTGCTCTGCGCTCTCTTTCATCCTGTATTCCAGCAAAAGGCATGCGGTCGCCGGGAACATACTTCTTCGGACTCGCGAGGTAAGCATCGAGCGCCTCATCGTTCCAGACGATCTTTGACATACTCATAGTACGTGAGTAGACGAAGTTTTCGATCGCTCCTGCTGCGCGCCCGTGAATACCAGCGAGGGTCGGCCCAAGCCTGTTGACGCCCGCCTCGACCGAGTGGCAGACCGCACAATGGGCGAACACCGCCTTCCCGTCCTGCGCCGAAGCTTGCTGAATGGCGCAGATGAGAACAGCGGCCTCGAGCTTCTCTCGCATCGTCCACAACTCCGGTTAAACGTGCTCAGTCACCGCGGAGCGCTGGATAGCCCTCGATAAAGGTCCAATCGGTCGACCGTGCCGGCTGGTGGCAGGGGAGACATTCGGCACGAAAATCCTTCGTCGGCGTGTTGACGGGGTCGCCTACGTTGTACCAAGCCCAGCCCCAGCCCTCGCCCCAGAGCGGATCGTTCGGGTACCGGTTCGCGGAGTCTTTCACCATCACGAACCAACCTATGAGACGGTCGGCCCGGCTCACCGTCCCGGTGGTCATGACGTTGGTCGCCGTCTCGAACACTTCCTTCACGAGGACGGTCCCGTCCGCGAACTCGCCAGTCTTGCGGTAGGCCTCGATGGTGCCGGGGGACGCATAGACGGTGTGGAACTCGTCCGATCCCGGGCCGTCGTCTTTCGCCGGCGCCCAATTGCCGAGGTACTGATACGTGGCGCGGTAATGCTCCGGCACGCGCAGCTTCGCCTTCAAGCTGTCGTTGGGCACAGAGGCAGTGTCGGACGTAGGCGTCTGCGCCGCCGCCACCATCACCAGAACGGCGAACGAGGCCGCGGCAAAAATCATGCGGATCACAGGCGGCTCCGATCTGATCGGGGCCGGAGCCCCGATCGTGAAAGACGAAACTATCGCCGCCCGACGCGCTCGCGCGCTCCACGGAGCACAGGGTAGTGCTGCGTGAAGACGTAATCCTGTTGCGCGTTCGCTTGATGGCAGGCGTTGCAATTGTTTGTCGGTTGCGCCGCGGTCGCCGCCGCGTACTGTGCCTCCGGAACGTGACCAAACGAGAAGTAAGCCCAGTTGCCCGGCTCGTTGGGGTAGCGCCGGCTGCTCTTGTACTCAGTCTCGAGGCCGATGTAGTCGGACATGAAATAGCCACGGCCGCTCGATTCTACCGTCGAGCCGTCCTGCTGATTTGTCGTGTTGTTCTTCTGGACGCCGACGAGTTCCTTGACCAGCAGCGTGCCGTCCTTGAACTCGCCGGTCCGCTTATAGTGATCGTACGCCGATGGCTCCATGTAGACATTGTGGAATTCCGGGAACGGAGCCTCGGGCGGATTGAGGCCGTTGGGTGTGAGCGGCGTGCCGACGTAAGGCCAATCGCGCCAACCGGTCGGGCGAACCATTTCGCCGTTCTCGGTAAACTGGACCTCGAAGGGCCTGCCGTCGCCGTAGGGCTGCGGCGGCGGCCCGGATGCTGCGGCCGCTCTGGAGCGCTGCTCGGGCTGGTTCTGAATCCTGACGCCCTCCATCGACTGGGGACCGCCGAGAGCTGGATCTCGACCTTCCGCCGGCACCTTCGGGACTTCCCGTCCTTGCGTTCTGGTAGTCTGCGTCAGCGCCGGGCCTGCGGCGAGTAGTCCCGCGGCAGCCAAGGCCAGCAGTGTGGCACAAGACTCAATTTTCATTACATTCCCTTTCGTTATTTGATCTTGCTACGCAGTCGATCTTGGTTACTGGCATCGCTTATACCTCAGTAGCATGATGAATAGACATGTTCGATTTGAGAGAACGCGTCCGTCATTCTGTGCGAGCCCACGGCTTGAAGACGCGCAGTCGCCTAGAGCAGGCTTCAATCAGGTTGAAGCGTGAAGCCTGCTCTAGGTTTTTGATTTTGCCGCATTTTCTGCGACGAAACGGCATCCACTTCGTCGGAAAATGCTCTAGGCGGGGCCGCGCGGCGCAAAAAAAGTTGCGGGCCGGGTTGAGAGCGGTTCAGACTGTAACCCAGCCCGCCGGTCAGAGCCGGCGCGGGGGCGCCGATCCTGGACCAAGTCGATGCGCTCCAAAATAGGACCTCGCTTGGTAGGGTCTTTCGCATATTGACGATCCGTTCTGCGAATCTGCGCGAAACTGGCGACATCACCTTCATCGACCAGGGCTGATGTACGTTCGGCACCTATGAGCCGGGCGTATCGTTCACCTCCGCGGGGCGATCGAGAGCGCGACGGGGTCGTGTGCCTGATGGTGTAGCTCGACGTTAGCGTGAGGGCCCGCCTGCGCGCCCTTCACAGCGCTGCAGATTCACTCAGGACGAGCAAGCCAGCTTTGCGATGTGTACAGCGTTCAGCTCATCGACATCCGGCCTTGGTCCAATCCCGGAAAGTTGGACCGGATGACGTGAGAGGTATCGGGTTAGGCTCGTTCCGCTGAGGAGGCCTGACCGATGAAGAAGAGCCGCTTCACAGACCAGCAGATTACCTTCGCGCTCCAGCAGGCCGAGGCGGGTAAGGCCGTCGCGGAGGTTTGCCGCAAGATGGGCGTGTCCGAACCTACTTACTACCGATAGAAGCAGAAGTACGGTGGCCTGATGCCCTCCGAGGTGCGCCACTTGCGTCACCTCGAGGAGGAGAATACCCGCCTGCGCAAGCTCGTGGCGGACCTCACCCTCGACAGGGAGATGCTCTCCGAGGTCATCCGGCGAAAGATGTGACGCCTGCTCGGGGGCGGGAGATGGTCGACTTCGTCCGCACCGCCTTCCGCGTGTCGGTCCGCAGAGCATGCCGGGCAGTACCGGCCCCGCGCTCGACCTACCACTACCGGTCCAGACGCCCCGAGCAGGCCATCCTCCGCAAGCGCATCCGAGAGATCGCCCATATGCGGGTCCGCTACGGCTACCGGCGGATCTGCGTTCTGCTGCGCCGGGAGGGTTGGGCCGTCAACGCCAAGCGTGTCTACCGCCTCTACAAGCTCAAGTGATCAGCCCCCACGGGGTGGTTCATCGGCGAGTTTGGTGGATCCGGGAGGGCGAGGCCGAGCGTCTGGTCGATGCCAG
>NZ_BPQQ01000027.1 GCF_022179325.1 Methylobacterium isbiliense
TGCCCCCGCCGCCCAAGACCGGCACGGATGCCGAGGCGGTCTTGGGCGGCGGGGGCAGGATCGCCCGGGTGTCGAGCGTCCCGGCCGCCAGATAGGGGACGCGGGCGGGTGCCTGCGGCACGACGGGATCGGCCGAGACCGGCGGCGCGGCCTCCCGGGCGGGCGACGCGGCGGCGAGGAGCAGGGAAGCGAAAGCGGGCAGGATGCGGCGCATGGCAGTCCGGGTCTGAGAAGGCGAGCGAGCCGGGGGCAGGACGTGTCGCATCGTCCGGTGCGACCCGGCGCAGCTTGAGCCGCAAGGCGGGCGACGCGATGGCGAGCCACCGCGAGACGGCTCGGCATCGCGCCGTCGCATTGAGCAGCCCTTAACCACCGCCGCATCCGGATCACGGGAGCTGACGGCATTTAACCCCCCGTCGACGCGGCCGCCTCCACAAGACGAGACGCGAGGTTCGACCAACGAACCGGTCCTGTCTTGATGAAGAGACGGCCTCGCATCAGACGTCCTGCGTTGCGGAGAATCCCCGTGGCCGCGCCTCACCTTCGTCCTGTCGATGTCGTTCCGGTCCCGGATCCGGATGCGCAGGCCCCCCACCCGGCACCGGCCCGGCGCGAGCGCATCCTGCACGTTTTCCGGGCCCCGGTGGGCGGGCTGTTCCGCCATGTCCTCGACGTCGCCCGGCTGCAGATCGCGGCGGGCCACGAGGTCGGCTTCTTCTGCGATGCGAGCACCGGGGGCGAGCGCGCCGCGGCGGTGCTGGCCGACCTCACCCCCCGCCTCGCGCTCGGCCTCACCCGGGTGCCGATGCGGCGCAACCCGCACCCGCGCGACCTCGCGGCGGTCGCGGGCCTGTACCGGCTCATGGGCCGCACGGCGCCGACCGTGCTGCACGGGCACGGCTCGAAGGGCGGCCTGTTCGCCCGCATCGCGGTGGCGCCGCGCGGGGTGGCCGATCCGGTCCGCGCCTACACGCCGCACGGCGGCAGCTTCAACTACCGGCCGGGCAGCGCCCTGCACCAGGTCTACATGGCCGCCGAGGCGGCGCTCTCCCGGCGCACCGACGTCTTCCTGTTCGAGAGCGAGTACATCGCCGGGCGCTACCGGGCCTTCGTGGGCGAGACCGACCGGCTGGTGCGCATCGTGCCCAACGGCATCGACGCTTCCGAATTCGCACCGATCGATCGCGCACCGGACCCCTTCGACCTCGTCTATATCGGCGAGTTGCGGGACGCGAAGGGGGTGCCGGTGCTGTTCGAGGCGCTGGCGCGCCTGCGCCACGCCTTCGACCGCCGCCTGACCCTGCTGGTGGTCGGATCCGGGCCGGACGAGGCCGCCCTGAAGGCACGCGCCGACCGCCTCGGGCTCTCCGGGGCGATCCGCTTCGAGCCGCCCCAGGCGATCCGCTCGGCCCTCTGCCGCGGCCGCGTGATGGTGGTGCCCTCCTTCGCCGAATCACTGCCCTACGTCGTGCTGGAGGCCGCCGCCGCGGCCCAGCCGCTCGTCGCCACGACGGTCGGCGGCATCCCGGAGATCTTCGGCCCCGCGGCCGGCGCGCTGGTGCCGCCCCGGGACGTGGAGGCCCTCGCCCTCGCGGTGATGCGCAAGCTCGACCAGCCCGAGACAGAGCGCCAGGGCGAGGCGGCGGGGCTCAGCGCCTTCATTCGTACCCGCTTCTCCATGCAGCGCATGGCCGACGGGGTGCTCGCCGGCTACGCCGCCGCCCACGCACAGCGGGCCGGCGCCCTGCCCGTCCCGGGCGCGCCCGCACCGTCGCGCCGCTGACCCCCGCGGCCGTCACCCCCGAGCCGTCCGCCCCGACCTCAGCCGGATCCACGTCATGAGCGCGTTCGACGTCCGCGACATCCTGAAGACGGCCGCCGCCCAGGAGGCGGGGGCCGGGCCGGCTCCCGCGCGCGGCGCGATGCCGCCGGCCGAGAACCTCGTTCCGCCGCGCGCCGATGCGCCGCTCTCGCCGGTCGTCGTGGCGGGCTGCGTGCGCCTCGCCGAGCTGGTCCTGGTGGCGGCGACCGGCCTTGTGGTCCATGCGGCGGTGCTGGGCGGCGTGGTGCCGCTCAACCACGTCTATCTGGCGGCCATCGGCGGGCTCGCGGTGCTCACCGTGGCGGTGCTGCAGTCTGCCGGAACCTACGGGATCCGCGCCCTCCGGGCGTTCTTCACCGCCGGCATGCGCGTCGTGGTCGGCTGGTCGCTGGTGTTCCTGATGGCCGGCACGGTCGTGTTCTTCGCCAAGCTCGGTGATCACTACTCGCGGCTGTGGCTCGGCACGTTCTATCTCGCGGGCCTGAGCGTGCTGCTCACCGAGCGGCTGGTGCTGTCCCTGATCATCGGCACGCAGATGCGCCGGGGCCGGTTCGACCGGCGCACCGCCATCGTGGGCGGCGGCGAGTCCGCCGAGGCGCTGATCCGCTCCCTGGAGCATCAAAGCGATTCCGGCATCCGCATCGTCGGCGTGTTCGACGACCGCAACGACGGGCGCTCGGCCGACGTGGTGGCGGGCTATCCCAAGCTCGGCACCGTGAGCGACCTCGTGACCTATGCCCGCCACACGCGGCTCGACCTGATCGTGTTCACCCTGCCGATCTCCGCCGAGGGCCGCATCCTGGCGATGCTGTCGAAGCTCTGGGTGCTGCCGATCGACATCCGCCTCTCGGCCCATGCGAGCAAGCTGCGCCTGCGCCCGCGCTCCTACTCCTATCTCGGCTCCGTGCCGGTGCTCGACGTCTTCGACAAGCCGATCGCCGACTGGGACGTGGTGGTGAAGAGCCTGTTCGACCGCGTGGTCGGCGGCCTGATGCTCATCGGCTTCGCGCCCGTCATGATCGCGGTGGCGCTCGCCGTGAAGCTGACCTCGCGCGGGCCGGTGTTCTTCCGGCAGAAGCGCTACGGCTTCAACAACGAGCTGATCGAGGTCTACAAGTTCCGCTCGATGTACGTCGACCAGAGCGATGCGGGTGCCGCCAGACTCGTCACCAAGGGCGACCCGCGGGTGACCCCGGTCGGGCGCTTCATCCGCAGGACCTCGCTCGACGAACTGCCGCAGCTCTTCAACGTGCTGAAGGGCGACCTCTCCCTCGTCGGTCCCCGTCCGCACGCGCTCCAGGCCAAGGCCGCCAACACGCTCTACGATCAGGTCGTCGACGGCTACTTCGCACGCCACAAGGTCAAGCCGGGGCTGACCGGCTGGGCGCAGATCAACGGCTGGCGCGGCGAGACCGACACCAGCGAGAAGATCCAGCGCCGCGTCGAGCACGACCTCTACTACATCGAGAACTGGTCGGTGCTGTTCGACCTGCGCATCCTGGCCAAGACGCCCTTCGCGCTACTCAAGGCCGAGAACGCCTACTGACATCAACGGCCCAGGATGCCGACGCATCGGGCCGTTGAGCCGCTCCCCTCACCCCGCGAGCGGCGCGAAGAAGCAGAAGACGTAGTCGCCGCGGTGGCACCAGTGGAAGTTGCCGTCCTTGCTCGGCCGGACCTTGGACAACGGCACGAAGATGCCGTGGGTCTGGTAGCCGCCCGGCACCTCCACGGCGTCCTGCACCGGTTCGCAATCATGGTCGGAGCAGCACTCGTAGGGATACCACGAATGTGCCGGCTGGATGAGCGACAGCGCGACGAGCAGCGCAGCTTTCATGGGCGGCGGACCCTCCCCTGAGCCGGCCGGCGATGCCGGGTCCCGGTCACTCCGGCATTCCTCATGCCAGTTCGGGCGGTCTGCCATTCACAAAATCAAGTCGACGGCTCGCCGGATGTCCCGACCATCTGCCGGTCGACCGGACCCTGTGCCGGAGCGAAGGCCTGCAGGGCGCACCGAACGGATCGCCGCGCGAGCGGGGCCGGGCGCCGCCGGAGCGGCGCCCGGCGGCGCTATTCGGCGGCGATCGAGGTCGCGACCGCGGGCACGACCCGGGCCGCGCAGAACTTGAATTCCGGGATCTTGCCCATCGGGTCCAGCGCCGGGTTGGTGAGGAGATTGGCGGCCGCCTCGGCGTAGCAGAAGGGCATGAACACCATGCCGTCCGGCACGTCGCGGTCGGAGCGCACCTTCACCTCCACGGCACCGCGCCGCGTCTCCAGCCGCACCCGGTCGCCCGGCACGAGGCCGAGACGGCCGAGTTCCCGCGGCCCCATCAGCGCCATCGCCTCGGGCTCGATCGCGTCGAGGATCCCGGCCCGCCGCGTCATGGAGCCGGTATGCCAGTGCTCCAGCACCCGGCCCGTGGAGAGCACCATCGGGAATTCGGTGTCGGGCACCTCGTCCGGGGGCACGATCGCGGCGGGCACGATCTTCGCCCGGCCGCTCTCGGTGGGGAAGCCGGCGTAGAAGATGATCTCGTGGCCGGGCTCGTCGGGCGCGTCCACCGGGTAGGTCACCGCACCCTCGCGCTCCACCCGCTCCCAGGTGATGTTCTTGAGGGAAGGCATCACCTGCGCCATCTCGGCGAAGACGTCGGCGGGGCCGCGGTAGTCCCACGACAGGCCGAGGCCCCGGGCCATTTCCTGGATGATCCACCAATCCTGGCGCGCGTCCCCGGGCGGGGGCACCACCGGGCGGGCCATCTGCACCCGCCGGTCGGTGTTGGTGAAGGTGCCGGCCTTCTCGGCGAAGGCCGAGGCCGGCAGGACCACATCGGCGTGGAAGGCGGTCTCGGTGAGGAAGAGGTCCTGCACCACGAGATGGTCGAGCTTGGCCAGCGCCTCGCGGGCGTGGTTGAGGTCGGGGTCCGACATCGCCGGGTTCTCGCCCTCGACGTACATGCCCCGGATCTGCCCGGCGTGGATCGCCTTCATGATCTCGACGACGGTGAGGCCCTGCTTGGGGTCGAGCGACTGGCCCCAGAAGGTCTCGAACAGCTCCCGCACCGCCGCCTTCTCGACGGATTGGTAATCGGGATAGACCATCGGGATCAGGCCGGCGTCGGAGGCGCCCTGCACGTTGTTCTGGCCGCGCAGCGGGTGCAGCCCGGTGCCGGGGCGGCCGATCTGGCCGGTGGTGAGCGCGAGCGCGATCAGGCAGCGGGAATTGTCCGTGCCGTGGACGTGCTGGCTCACCCCCATGCCCCAGAAGATGATCGAGGCGCGCGAGCGGGCGTAGAGGCGGGCGACCTCGCGCAGGGTCTCGGCCGGGATGCCGCAGACCTTCTCCATCCGCTCGGGCGTGAACTCGCGGATGCGCTCCTTCAGCGTGTCGAAGTTCTCGGTGTAGCCGGCGATGTACTGCTGATCGGTGAGGCCCTCCTCGATGATCACGTTGAGCATCGCGTTCAGCATCGCCACGTCGGAGCCCGGCTTGAAGGCGAGGTGCCGGTAGGCGTGGCGCGACAGGACCTGACGCCGCGGATCCATGATGATCAGCTTGGCGCCGCGCTCCTTGACGGCGTTCTTGATGAAGGTGGCGGCGACCGGGTGGTTCACGGTCGGGTTGGCGCCGATGATGACGATCACCTCGGCGTCGAGGGCGGCCGAGAACGGGGCGCTCACGGCGCCCGAGTTCAGCCCCTCCATCAGGGCCGCCACCGAGGAGGCGTGGCAGAGCCGGGTGCAATGGTCGACGTTGTTGGTGCCGAAGCCGAGCCGCACCAGCTTCTGGAACAGGTAGGCCTCTTCGTTCGAGCCCTTGGCGGAGCCGAAGCCCGCCAGCGCGCCGCGGCCGTGCGTGTCGCGGATGGCGCGCAGGCCGCCCGCGGCGCGCTCCAGCGCCTCCTCCCAGGTCGCCTCGCGGAAATGCGTCCAGGGATTGGCCGGATCGACTTGGTCGTTGACGTGCTTGGGCACGTTGTCCAGGCGGATCAGCGGCGCCGTCAGCCGGTGGGGGTGGTGGACGTAATCGAAGCCGAAGCGGCCCTTCACGCAGAGCCGGTTGCGGTTGGCCGGGCCGTCCTTGCCCTCCGCGTAGACGATGCGCTCGTCCTTGACCTTGTAGGAGACCTGACAGCCGACGCCGCAATAGGGGCAGAGGGAATCGACCGTGCGGTCCGGATAGACGACGCGCTCCTGCGCGTCGTTGAGGTAGGCGGCGGGCATCAGGGCGCCGGTCGGGCAGGCCTGCACGCACTCGCCGCAGGCCACGCAGGTCGACTGGCCCATCGGGTCGTCGAAGTCGAACACCACCTTGGCGTCGGCATTGCGGTAGGCCATGCCGATGACGTCGTTGACCTGGACCTCGCGGCAGGCCCGGACGCAGAGATTGCACTGGATGCAGGCGTCGAGATTGACCCGCATCGCCGGGTGGCTCGAATCCGGGTGCCAGCGCTCCTCGGAGGGGAAGCGGCTCTCGGTCACGCCGGCACAATCGGCCTGGGCCCAGAAGTGGGAATCCGGGTCGTGGGAGGTCGCGCGCTCCGGCTGGTCGGCGACCAGCAGCTCCATGACCATGGCGCGGGACTTCACCGCCCGGTCGCTCTGGGTCTTCACCTTCATGCCGACGGCCGGCACGCGCTTGCAGGAGGCGGCGAGCACGCGCTCGCCCTCGATCTCGACCATGCAGGCGCGGCAATTGCCGTCCGGCCGGTAGCCCGGGGCGGGCTTGTGGCAGAGATGCGGGATATGCGTGCCGAGGCGCCGGGAGACCTCCCACAGGGTCTCGCCGGGCCGCGCCTCGACGGTCTGCCCGTCGAGTTCGAACACCACGCCCGGGATGCCGGCCGGCATCTCGCGCAGGCCCGCCGTCCCGCTCGGGGCGGGTCCCGCCTGCCCGCCGGACTTCTGCCCTTGCGAGTAGGCGCCGCCCTGCGCGGCGCCGCCCGTGCCGCCCGCATCCTGCGGACCGGCGGGACCGGTGACGAGGGGATCGCCGCCGGCCGGCTTGCTGATCTGGGTACCGCTGCTCATGGGGTCGCTTTCGCTTGTCCGGCCCGCCGCGCTACTCGGCCGCCATGGGCCGCGGCGTCGGAAACAGGTCCGGGAAATACTTGATGACGCTGGTGAGCGGGTTCGAGGCCGCCTGCCCCAGGCCGCAGATCGAGGCGTCGCGCATGCAGGCCGAGAGTTCGCCGAGGAGGTCGGTGTCCCAGACCCCGTGCTCCATCAGCATGCGGGCCTTCTGGGTTCCGACCCGGCAGGGTGTGCACTGGCCGCAGGACTCGTCCTCGAAGAAGCGCATCAGGTTGAGCGCCGCCCCGCGCACGTCGTCCTGATCCGAGAGCACCACCACGGCGGCCGAGCCGATGAAGCAGCCGTACTTCTCGAGGGTGCCGAAATCGAGCGGGATGTCGTCCATCGAGGCCGGCAGGATGCCGCCCGAGGCGCCGCCCGGCAGATAGGCCGCGAAGCTGTGCCCCTCGGCCATGCCGCCGCAGAACTCCTCGATGAGTTCGCGGATGGTGACGCCGGCCGGCGCGAGCTTGACGCCGGGTTCCTTCACGCGGCCCGAGACCGAGTACGAGCGCAGGCCGGTGCGGCCGTTGCGCCCATGGCTCTTCCACCACGCCGCGCCCTTCTCGATCAGGTCGCGCACCCAGTAGAGCGTCTCGACGTTGTTGATCAGCGTCGGGCGGCCGAACAGGCCGACCTGGAACGGGAAGGGCGGCTTGTGGCGCGGCAGGCCGCGCTTGCCCTCCAGGCTCTCGATCAGCGAGGATTCCTCGCCGCAGATATAGGCCCCGGCCCCGCGCCGCAGGTGAAGGCGCGGCCCTCCCGGCGGCAGCTTGGCGATCTCGCGCGCCAGGATCTCGCGGGCGATCGGGTATTCGTCGCGGATGTAGAGGTAGACCTCCTCCGCCTCGACCACGTGGGCGCCGATCAGCGTCCCTTCGAGGAAGCGGTGCGGGTCGGTGTTGAGATAGAGCTGGTCCTTGAAGGTGCCGGGCTCGCCCTCGTCGCCGTTGACGGCCATCAGGCGCGGCCCGGGCTCGCCGCGCACCGAGCGCCACTTGCGTCCCGTGGGGAAGCCCGCCCCGCCGAGGCCCCGCAGCGAGCCGTCGTCGAGGATCGCCAGCACCTGATCAACCGTGAGGTCGCCGGAGCGCAGGCGTTCCAGCGTCGCGTAGCCGCCGCCCGCCCGGTAGGCGTCGTAATCGACGTAGTCCGGGATGTGCGCGTGGGTGTCGCCTGCCGCGACCGCCGCCTTGACGCTCTCGGGCGTGGCGCGGTGCAGGAAATTGTGGCCGACCTCCGCCGCCGGGGCGTGGTCGCACAGGCCCACGCAGGGTGCGCGTACCACCCGCACCTGCCCGCCGATCTCGGCCTGGAGCGCCGCCAGCAGGTCCTCGGCGCCGTGCATCGCGCAGGTCAGGCTGTCGCAGACCCGCACGGTGAGCGCCGGCACCGGGGTCTCGCCCTCCTTCACCACGTCGAAATGGGCGTAGAAGGTTGCGGTCTCGAACACCTCCGCGAAGGCGAGCCCCATCTCGTCGGCGAGCGCCGCGAGATGGGGAGCGCTGATCTGGCCGTAGGTGTCCTGGATCCGATGCAGGTGCTCGATCAGGAGGTCGCGTTGCCGAGACGCCTCGCCGAGGAGGCCTGCAATTTCGGCCTTGGCGCGCGGATCCACTTGGCGGCCCTTCGGGACGGGCCTCGCCCGCTCGCGTCCGCGTCCCGGATGATCGAAGCGCTGAACGCGCGTGACGTCGTGCTGGCTCATGGCCTCACCGTATCATCTGGCATACAAAATACAAGCAGCGGCGCGAGCAAGCGCATAGGGAGTCAGGATCCCGGGCTTAGGGGGCGGCGGTGGAGGCGGGGGACCGGGGGCCAGCGCCCGGTTCCGATCGCCGCGCCCGACGCGACGAACCGTCCCTCTCACGGGGTCCGAGAATAAGGTTCCGGCCCGTCGTCGTCAGGGTAGGCGGTCTTCGACCAAGGTCCAAGACGTCGCAGGACTCCCTTCGCAGGAGACGCGTCCTGCAGGAATGGCTTCGGCGCACATCCGTGTCGCCCCTTGAGGCGCCGAGCCGCCGCGAGAGGCCGGATTCGCGCGAGGCGGCGGGCGGTTCACTGTCCGCCGAAGGTCCGCAGCGGACGGCCGGCTTCGGAGCGGTGGCCCATCGTGACGTGACCGGCCGCGTCGAGTTCCGCCACCCGCGGCCCGGCCACCGCGTTCAGCTCGGCCTCGAAGGCGTCGAGGGCGGCGTTGGCGGCCTGCCGCGGTGCCTCGCCGCCGTGCAGAGCCTCGGCGAGCCGCCCGAGCAGGTCCTCCGCCATGCGCGGCGTCAGAGGCGGCCGCACCCCGGCGAGATAGGCCTGCGCGATGCGGCGCGGCCAATCGGGATGCGGGGTCTCCGGGTTCGTCGGCATCATGGCTCCTCCCGCGGAGGAAACGCGCCGCGGCCGCTTTCGTCCCCGAGGTTTAGCCCCCCAAGGTGTCGTCCCTGGTGTCGTCCCCTGGGCCGTCACGCGGCGGAGGCGGTGCGGAGGTCGGTCACGGTCGAGCGGAAGGCCTTGAGGAGCGCGGCGTCGAGCTTGCCGCCCATCTGCTCCATCACGCTCCAGGCCTCCGCCGCTCGCAACGGGGCGCGGTAGGGGCGGCGCTCGGTCAGCGCCGAGTAGATGTCGCAGATCGTGACGAGGCGGACGAGGTCGGTGATCTCCCGGCCCTGGAGCCCGTCCGGATAGCCGGAGCCGTCGAGCAGCTCGTGGTGATGGCGCACGACGTCGAGGGTCTCGGCGTCGAAGCCGGGCTGCGCCGCCAGCAGGTCCGCCCCGATGGCTGGGTGCCGGCGCATGGTCGCGAGTTCGTCCGGCGTCAGGCTGCTCGGCTTGACGAGAATGGCGCGCGGGATCTTCGCCTTGCCGACGTCGTGCAGCAGGGCCGCCCGGGCGAGGCGGTGCTGGTCGCTGCGGCGGAAGCCGAGGACGCTCGCGAAGATCGCCGCGTGGCCCGCCACGCTGAGGGAATGCTGGTAGACCTCGCTCTGGTGCGACCAGATCGTCTCCAGCCACGCCTGGATCCCGGCCTCCGAGATCGCGTCGAGGACGATCTCGGTGCCGGCCTCGACATCCTCGTGGGACAGCGCCCGGCCCGACCCGGCGGCATCGAACAGGCCGGTGACGAGCGCGCAGGCCTCGACGGCCTGGGCGCGGATCTGCACCCCCGGCTCCCGCGCGCGCTCGGCGGCGCACAGCTGAACGAGGTCGATGAGGGCGGCCGACAGGACCGCGCGGGAGGTGAAGGGCGGCAGGATGCGGGAGGCCCCGAGGGCGCGCGCCCTGGCGAGCGTGGCCGACGTCAGATCGCGCGCGAGGTACAGGCACGGCCGCGCGCAGGCCCGCACGTGGCTCATCAGGCCGCGCAGGCTCGCCAGGATGGACGGATCGTCGAGCGCGACGTCGAGCACCACCGCCAGCACGGTGCCGGCCGGACGGCGCTGGCCGGGTGCCGCCACGCGGCAGGGCAGATGGCAGGTGATGCTGTGGGCGAGCGAGTGGGCCTTCTTGGGATCGTCCGAGACCAGGAGGATGAAGCCGTCGGGCATTGGTGCGTTCCGCATCGCCTTCATCAGTGCATGGCAGACCGGCCGGCACGCCCAGGGTTCTCCACGCTCCTCAGGACAGTATCGGTGCGGCGGTTAAGTTTTCCTGTCGCCGCGGCGGTCATCCTTCGAGCGGCGGCTGGATTGCGTCCCAGCAACCCCAAGGTCAGGTGCGCCAGCGTCGCAGAGCCGGGGGGACGGAGTCGTTCGCATCCGTGCGCGCCCCTGCGGCACAACGCATCTCGGTCCGACGATGTCCAGACATGCCGAAGGCCCGCGCGGGACTTCGCGCAGGCCTTGCGATTGTCACCATGCCCCGTGCGGGCAGCCGGAGCGGAATGGTCAGTACTTGCGGATCAGGCTGACGAGCCGGCCCTGGATGCGCACCCGGTCGGGGCCGAGCACGCGCGTCTCGTAGGCCGGATTGGCGGCCTCCAGGGCGATCGACGAGCCGCGGCGGCGCAGGCGCTTGAGCGTGGCCTCCTCGTCGTCGATCAGCGCCACCACGATGTCGCCGGTATTGGCCGTGTCCTGGCGGCGGATCACCACGAGGTCTCCGTCGAGGATGCCCGCCTCGATCATCGAGTCGCCGCGCACTTCGAGCGCGTAATGCTCGCCGCCGGCCAGGAAGTCGGGCGACATCGCCACGCTGCGGCTCTGGGACTGGATCGCCGAGATCGGTGTACCGGCGGCGATGCGGCCCATCACCGGGATGGCCACGGAGCCTGCCCGGTGATCGTCCACCGCCACCCCGGCCGGCATGGCGGGCTTGGCCGGCGGCTCCTTGGCGCGACCGCCTTCGACCACGCTCGGGTTGAACCGCACCACCTCGGCGGAGGGCGCGCTCACCGTCTCGGGCAGGCGGATCACCTCGATCGCCCGGGCGCGATTCGGCAGCCGGCGCAGGAAGCCCCGCTCCTCGAGCGCCGTGATCAGGCGGTGGATGCCCGATTTGGACTTGAGGTCGAGGGCGTCCTTCATCTCGTCGAAGGACGGGGGGACGCCCGTCTCGCGCATCCGCTGCTGGATGAAGCGGAGCAGGTCCAACTGCTTACGGGTGAGCATGGGTCACTCTCATCGCCTGCGCGGGCACGCCGATCGAAACAAATCGCGAACATGGTAAGCGTTCCTCAAGTGTTCCGCAAGCGGCTCGACAGCGTCTCCGGCGTCGTAGGGCGGTTGCGGCGGCAGAGCCGGCACCGGACCGCAACAGCCCGCTACCACCCGCGGCCCGGACCGCGGGCTACGATCGGTGCGTGCAGACTCGCCGGCATCGGCTGCAAGTCCAGGAGACGTTTTTCCGCGATGGCCAAGCCCGTCCATTCCATGATCCGCGTGCGCGACGAGGCCCGCTCGTGCGACTATTATGCCCGCGCCTTCGGCCTGAAGGTCGCCGACCGCTTCGCGTTCGACACCTTCGCGCTCGTCTACCTGCGCGACCCCGCCTCGCCGTTCGAACTCGAACTCACGGTCAACTTCGACCGGCCCGACCCCTACGAGATCGGCAACGGCTACGGCCATCTCGCCGTGGTGGTGGACGACATCGATGCCGAGCATGCGCGTTTCGCGCGCGAGGGCCTGCCCGCGACGCCGGTGAAGGATTTCCAGCACCAGGGCCGCACCCTCGCCCGGTTCTTCTTCGCCACCGATCCGGACGGCTACAAGATCGAAGTCATCCAGAAGGGCGGCCGCTTCGGCTGACTGCCCCGCGCCGGCAGACGCCTCACGCCAAAAAAGACCATAACGAGGAGACGCCCGATGAGAGAAGTCGATCCGCGCCGGCGGGTGAGCCGGCGCAGCTTCCTGCAGAGTGCGGCCGCGGCGGCCCCGGTCGCCGCCATCGCCACCGGCCTGTCGGTCGAGGAAGCCTGGGCGGAGGGCGGCGCCGCCCTGTCGCCGGCGGAACTCAAGACGCTGGTGAAGGTGGCGCGGGACATCTACCCGCACGATTTCCTGGCCGACACCTACTACATCGCCGCGGTGAAGCCGTGGGACGGCAAGGCGGCGGGCGACCCGGCGACGAAGCAGCTCCTCACGGAGGGCCTGCGCCGCCTCGACGAGGATGCCCGCACCCGCCACAAGGTCGCCTACGCGCAGATCGGCTGGGAGGCCGACCGCATCGTCCTGCTCCAGGCGATCGAGCACACGCCCTTCTTCAAGGCGCTGCGGGCCGACCTCGTGGTCTCCCTCTACAACCAGCCCGAGCTGTGGCCGAAATTCGGCTACGAGGGCCCCTCCGCCGACAAGGGCGGCTACCTCCACCGCGGCTTCAACGACATCGACTGGCTGCCGAAGGTCTGACCCGGCCGCCACGACCCGAGACATTCACGCGCGGCAGGAGGGCGCGGAAGGCGCGGACCGCCGGCGCGACCGGAGGACAGCATGGCCACTTTCGATCTCAACGACGACGGGCTCGTCGTCATCGTGGGTTCGGGCGCGGGCGGGGGCACGCTCGGCACCGAACTGGCGCTCAAGGGGATCAGGACGGTGATCCTGGAGGCGGGCGCCCGCCACAACATGGAGGACTTCGTCAACGACGAATGGGCGAGCTTCGCGCAGCTCGCCTGGACCGACATGCGCACCACCTCGGGCTCCTGGCGGGTGGCGCGGGACTTCCCCAACCTCCCGGCCTGGATCGTCAAGGCGGTGGGCGGCTCGACCGTGCACTGGGCCGGCGCGTCCCTGCGCTTCGAGGAGCACGAGTTCCGCATCCGCGACCATTACGGAGCGATGTCCGGCGCCAACCTCCTCGACTGGCCGATCACCCGGGCGGAGCTCGACCCCTGGTACGAGAAGGCCGAGGACCGGATGGGCGTGACGCGCACCAACGGCATCAAGGGCCTGCCCGGGAATAACAACTTCAAGGTGCTGGAGGCCGGCGCCCGCCGCCTCGGCTACAAGGAGGTGCACACGGGCCGGATGGCCATCAACAGCGAGGAGCGCCACGACCGCGGCGCCTGCCAGCAGATCGGCTTCTGCTTCCAGGGCTGCAAGTCGGGGGCGAAGTGGTCGACCCTGATCGCCGAGATCCCCCGCGGCGAGGAGACCGGCAACCTCGAAGTGCGCCCTAACTGCATGGCGATCCGCATCGAGCACGACGCCGCCGGCAAGGTCACGGGCGTCGTCTACGCGGATGAGAAGGGGCAGCTCCAGCGCCAGAAGGCCCGCATCGTGGCGGTGGCGGGCAACTCCATCGAGAGCCCGCGGCTCCTCCTCAACAGCGCCTCCACCCTCTTCCCGGACGGGCTCGCCAACTCCTCGGGGCAGGTCGGGCGCAACTACATGCGGCACATGACCGGCAGCGTCTACGGCGTGTTCGAGAAGTCGGTGCACATGTACCGCGGCACCACCATGGCGGGCATCATCCGCGACGAGGCGCATCATGACCCGAAGCGCGGCTTCGCGGGCGGCTACGAGATGGAGACGCTCTCGCTCGGCATCCCCTTCATGGCCGCCTTCCTCAACCCGGGCGGCTGGGGGCGCCCCTTCACGAGCGCGATGGAGCAGTACCCGCGCATGGCCGGGATGTGGCTCGTCGGCGAGGACATGCCGCAGGAGACGAACCGCATCACCCTCGATCCCGCCGTCAAGGACAAGCACGGGATGCCGGTGGCGCACGTGCATTTCGACGACCACCCCAACGACGTCGCCATGCGCAACCACGCCTACCGGCAGGGCGCGGCGGTCTACGAGGCGGTGGGCGCCACCGTCACCTACCCGACCCCGCCCTATCCGAGCACCCACAACATGGGCACGAACCGCATGAGCGCGAAGCCGCGGGACGGCGTGGTGAACAGGTTCGGCCAGACCCACGACGTGAAGAACCTGTTCGTCTCGGACGGCAGCCAGTTCACGAGCGGGGCCGCCTGCAATCCGACGCTCACCATCGTGGCGCTGGCCCTGCGTCAGGCCGACCACATCGCCGGCGCGATGCAGCGGCGGGAGATCTGATGGCCCGCCTCACCCTCACCGCCCTGCTGCTCGCGGGCCTCGCGGCGGCGCCGGCCGCCGCCGAGGTCCACCTCGCCCAGGGCTCGCCCAGCCCGGCAGGAACTTCGGCCGGACCGCCGGCTCCCGCCGGGGGCGCGGCGGCCTATCCCAACAACCCGGCCGGCACCCCGGCCGCGGAGCGGGACGCCCGCCCGGTTGCGGCCCCCTGCCCGCCGGGCGGGCCCTGCCCGGGCCGGCCCGACCCGTCCGGCGCCGCCGATGCGAGCCGCACCGCGACGCCGAGCACGTCGGCCGGCCGCACCGACCGCGTCCCGAGCACCGCCTATCCGGACGCGCCGGGCGGGCTGCCCTCCAACCGGCCGGACGGGACGGCGCCGCGCTGAGCGCGCAGGCCTCTACTCCGCCGCCATCAGGGCGGGCCGGGACGACCGGCCCGCCTCGCCCTGCTGCGCGAGGTAGGTCAGGCAGCAGCAGCGCAGGAGCGAGGCGAAGTTGCGCACCTCGCCCTGCCGCTCCAGCACCTCGTCGTGCAGCTTGGTGGCGAACTTGGCGACGCTCAGGCTCTCCTGGCGGGCGATCTCCTCCAGGATGGTCCAGAAGGCGGCCTCCAGCCGCAGCGAGGTGCAGTGGCCGCCGATGCGCAGCGACCGGGTCTCGCAGGCGTAGCTCTCCGGCGGCTGCTCCGCGAAGATGCGGCACATGGGGTTCCCTCCATCTTTTGGAACGAGCCTAGACAAAGCCCCCCGCGTCCCGCAACCGCACCGAGGGCGGTCGGCCGTTCTGCCGCAGCGGAAGATTCTTGCCGGCCCGTGCCACCTCGGCGGCGCTGACGCGTTGAGCCGGCGAGCCACGACGGCGGGAGGCGCGGGTCCATGGCGGGGGGAGCGGATGCGGGCGGGCTGTGGCGCAGGAAGCCGATCGAGCGGCTGACCGAGGACGCGACGGCGGGCGAGCACGCGCTCCACCGCACGCTCGGGCCGCTGAGCCTCGTCGGGCTCGGCATCGGGGCGATCATCGGGGCGGGCCTGTTCTCGCTCACCGGCATCGCGGCGGCCGAGCATGCGGGACCGGCGGTGGTGCTCTCCTTCGCCATCGCGGCACTCGGCTGCGCCTTCGCGGGCATGTGCTACAGCGAACTCGCCAGCATGATCCCGGTCTCGGGCAGCGCCTACACCTACGCCTACGCCACCATGGGCGAGTTCATCGCCTGGATCATCGGCTGGGACCTCGTGCTCGAATACGCGGTCGGCGCGGCCACGGTCTCGGTGAGCTGGTCGAAATACGTCGTCACCCTGCTGCAGGACTGGGGCATCGCGCTGCCGGCCCGGCTGGTCCACTCGCCCTTCGAGACCGTGACGCTCGCCGACGGCAGCACCGCGCAGGGGATCGTCAACCTGCCCGCCGCCCTGATCCTCGTGGTGATCTCGCTGCTGCTGGTGCGCGGCGTGCGCGAATCCGCCCGCGTCAACGCGGTGATCGTGGTGGTGAAGGTCGCGGTGGTGCTCGCGGTGATCGGGGTCGGCTTCTTCTACGTGAAGTCGCAGAACTACGTGCCGTTCATCCCGCAGAACACCGGCTCCTTCGGCGAGTACGGCTGGAGCGGGATCATGCGCGCGGCCGGCGTGGTGTTCTTCGCCTATATCGGCTTCGACGCGGTCTCGACGGCGGCCCAGGAGGTGAAGAACCCCCAGCGCAACATGATGATCGGCATCCTCGGCTCGCTGGCGATCTGCACCGTGCTCTACATCGCCTTCGCGGGGGTGCTCACAGGCCTCGTGCGCTACGACGCCATGAAGGGCGATGCCGCGCCGGTCGCCACGGCGATCCAGCAGACGCCCTTCCCCTGGCTTCAGACCCTCGTGACGCTCGGCGTCATCGCGGGCTTCACCACCGTGATGCTGGTGCTGCTCTACGGCCAGTCGCGGGTCTTCTACGCGATGGCGCAGGACCGGCTGCTGCCGCGCTTCTTCGCCACCATCCACCCGACGTGGCGCACGCCCTACCGCTCGAACCTGTTCTTCATGGTGCTGGCCGCCCTGCTCGGCGGCTTCCTGCCCATCAGCCAGCTCGGCCACATGACCAGCATCGGCACGCTGCTCGCCTTCGTGATCGTCTGCGCGGGCGTCATCATCATGCGGCGCACCCACCCGGAGCTGGAGCGGGGCTACCGCACGCCGCTGGTGCCCTTCGTGCCCATCGCCGGCATCGTGGTCTGCCTCGCCATGATGGTGTCCCTCGACGGCGAGACGTGGCTGCGGCTGGTGATCTGGCTGGCGATCGGGCTCGCCATCTACTTCGGCTACGGCCGCCGCCACAGCCGGGTCGGCCGCGAGCGGGCGCTCGGCGGGGCGCACACCCGCTGACGCTCCGCGTCAGAACCGCTGACGCTCCGCGTCAGAAGTAGGAGCGCACCAGCCCGCTCACCAGCATGTTCCAGCCGTCGATCAGGACGAAGAACAGCACCTTGAACGGCAGCGAGATCACGGTGGGCGGCAGCATCATCATGCCCATCGACATCACCACCGTGGCGACGATCATGTCGATGACGAGGAAGGGCAGCGCGATCAGGAAGCCGATCTCGAAGCCGCGGCGCAGCTCGGAGATCATGAAGGCCGGGATCAGGATGCGCAGGTCCACCTTCTGTCCGGCCTCGGCCCGGGGGAAGTTGCGGCTGGCGAGATCGGTGAAGGTCTGCAGGTCCTTCTCGCGCACATGCGCCAGCATGAACTCTCGGAACGGGTCGGCCACCTTGCCGAACGCCTCCTCCTCGCTGATGCGGTTCTCGGTGAGCGGCTTCACCCCATCCTGCCACGCCCGGTCGAAGGTCGGGGCCATGACGTAGAAGGTCATGAACAGCGACAGGCTGACGAGGAACAGGTTGGCCGGCGTGCTCTGGAGGCCGAGGCCGGAGCGCAGGAACGACAGGGCCACGACGAAGCGGGTGAAGCTCGTCACCATCACGAGCAGGCCCGGCGCCACCGACAGCACCGTGAGGAGCGCGACCATCTGGATGATGCGCCCGCTCGCCGCGCCGTTGCCGGGCGGCAGGAGCTGGTCGAGGCCCGGCAGACCGGTCGCCGGCGCCTGCGCGGCGGCGGGGCCCGCCAGAAGGAGCGGCAGCCCCGCCAGGAGCAGCCTGCTCAAGAGGAGCAGCCCGGTCGAGAGGAGCGGCAGGCCCGCGAGGAGGGGCCGCGTCGCTGATCTGTGTCGCATGGGGATCCGGTCCGGCGCCGCTACTGGACGATCAGCGTCTCGATGATGAAGTCGCGCACCACTCCCTTGGTGCGAAGCCCCACGCGCTCGGCGAGGTCCTCGCGCAGGTGCTGGAGCCCGCTCGCGCCCTCGATCTGGGCGAGCGAGACGGTGCGCAGATAGGCCAGCACGTCCTGGCGGATCTCCGCCACCGTCGCGTCGGGGTTCGGCAGGGCGCCGATCTTGAAGACGATCGCCCCCTCCAGCCGCACCCAGGTGTCGCCAGAATCCGCGAGGTTGGTGACGAGCGGGCCGACGCTGCGCAGGCTGAGATCGCCCGAATAGGTCAGCACCTTCCTGGCCTTGTCCTCTTCGTCCTTCTTCTTCAGGTCGACCGACTTCTCGACCTTGGAGACGAGATAGGTGCCGAGCCCGCCGCCGGTGCCGACCGCCACCAGCGTCATCAGGGCGAGGGCGCCGATCCAGCCCTTGCCCGATCCCTTCGCCTTGCCGTCGGTCTTGGTCGCCGCCATCGCCCGGTCCTCAGAACGGCGCCAGGGTCTCGAAGACGCGCTGGCCGAAGGTCGGATCCTGCACGTCGGTGATGCGCCCGCGCCCGCCGTAGGACACCCGGGCCTCGGCGATCTTGTCGTAGTCGATGGTGTTGCGCCGCGAGATGTCGCGCGGGCGAACGATGCCGGCCACCGTGAGCACGCGCACCTCGCTGTTGACGCGCACCTCCTGCGAGCCGCTGATCACCACGTTGCCGTTGGGCAAGACCTCCGTGACCACGGCCGCGACCGAGAGCCGGAGGTTCTCCGAGCGGTCGATGGTGCCCTCGCCCTTGGTCTCGGTGCCCGAGCGGATGCCGGCATCGGCGGTGGCGGAATCCTTGAGGCCCGAGACGCCGTAGCCGAAATCGAAGCCGAGGCTCGACTTCTGGCTGCGCGAGCGCTCGGTGGCGTTGTCGAACTGCGCCTTGTCGTTGATCAGGATGCTCACCGTGATCACGTCGCCGATGGTCCGGGCGCGGGGGTCCTGGAACAGGTCGGCGCTGCCGGGCGACCACGTGGAATGGTAGGTGTGGCGCGCCCGCGCGCCGTAATCCGAGGGCAGCGCCTCGCGCGGCACCGACAGCCCCGTGCCGATCGGGGTGAGGAGCGGCGGCTTGCCGATCGGATCGAGGGAGTTGCAGGCGCCGAGGGCGGCCAGCAGCGGGAGGACGAGGAGACGGGGGCGCATCAGGACTTCTCGTCTCCCTTCGGCTTGCGGCCGCCAGCGGTCATCAGGCGGGCGAGATGCGCGGCGCGGGAGGCCTCCATCTCGCTCAGGATCGTGCTCGCGGCGCGCGCGCTGAGCTTGGTGAGCAGCGCCGCCGCGGATTCGTCGGGCATGTTGGCGAGCTGCAGCGCCGCCGCGTCGGGCCGCATCTTGGTGTAGATCGCCACCACCGCCTCGTCGGCCTTGGCCAGGAAGGCGTTGCGCCGCGCCAGCCACTCCTCGTACTCGGCGCGCTTTGCTTCGAGGCGGCGGATGCGCTCCTCGACCTGCTTCTCGAGGTCGGCGAGCGTCTCCTTCTGCCACGCGAAGCGGGCATCGGCCGCCGCGTCCGCGATGCCGGCGCAGTAGGCCGGAGGCTTGACCGCCTCCGCCGGGGGCTTGGCCGCCTCCGCCGGGGGCTTGGCCGCGTCCTGCGCGGCGGCCGGGCCGGCGAGGCCGAGCAGGAGGGCCGAGAGGAACCGGGCGTGTCTCACTGCACCACGAGCTCCGCCTGAAGGGCGCCTGCGGTCTTGACCGCCTGCAGGATCGAGATGATGTCGCTCGGCTTGAGACCGACTTGGTTGAGGCCCTTGACCAGCGTCTGGAGGTCGGAGCCGCCCAGGATCGCGAGCTGACCCTTCTGCTCGGTCGCCGTCACCTCGGTGCGGGGCACCACCACGGTCTGGCCGCGGGAATAGGGCTCGGGCTGCGACACCTCCGGCGTCTCGGTCACCCGCACGGTCAGGTTGCCGTGCGTCACCGCCACCGTCGAGATCTGGACGTTGCGCCCGATCACCACCGTGCCGGTGCGCTGGTCGACGACCACGCGGGCGGGCGTGTCCGGCATGATCGTGAGGTCGCCGACCTCGGCGATGAAGCGGGTCTGGGCGATGTCGCGGGGGCGGTGCAGCACTACCGAGCGCTGGTCGCGCGGCACCGCCACCCGGCGGCCGAAGCGCGCCAGACCGTAGGCGTTGATCGCGTCGGTGATGAGCGTCGCGGTCTTGAAGTCGGGATTCTTCAGTTCGAGGACGAGCTGCGGCAGGTCGCGGAAGGCCCCCGGCACCTCGCGCTCGATCAGGGCGCCGTTGGGGATGCGCCCGGCGGTCGGCACGCCCTGCGTCAGGGTCTCGGCCTGGCCGCCCACCGCGAAGCCCGACACCGCCATCGGTCCCTGCGCGGCCGCGTAGACCGCGCCGTCGCCGCCCGAGAGCGCGGTCATCAGGAGCGTGCCGCCCTTGAGCGAGGTGGCGTCGCCGAGCGAGGTCACGGTGACGTCGATGCGCGAACCCACGGTGGCGTAGGGCGGCAGGTCCGCCGTCACCATCACGGCTGCCACGTTGCGGGTGCGCAGGCGCGCGTCGCGGACGTTCACGCCCATGCGGTCGAGCATGGATTGCAGCGACTGCTCGGTGAACTGCGCGTTGCGCAGCGTGTCGCCGGTGCCCTGGAGGCCGGTGACGAGGCCGTAGCCGACGAGCTGGTTGTCGCGCACGCCCTGGAGCGCGGCGATGTCCTTGATGCGCGTGCCGGCCGAGGCCGGCGCGGCGAGGACGAGCCCCAGCACGAGCGCAAGGACGAGCGTGACGGAGAGCGCGCGCAGGACGGCGGGCGGGCGGCGCATCAGCGGATCGCCCCGATGCGGATGCGCCCGTCCGCCTGCACGGTGCCGGTGACGATGCGGCCGGTATCGGCGTTGCGCACGCGGATCACCTCGCCGAGGCCGCCGTTCTGGAGCGGCGCCCCGAGGGTCGTGATGACGAGGCCGTTCTCCTCGAAGATCATCGTGGTGAGCGCCCCGCGGCTGACGAGGCGCGGATCGTCGACGGCATTCACCGGCACCGGCTCGCCCGGCAGCAGCGTGCGCCGGGCGATGCGCCCGACGATGGCGAGCGGCGCGTCGATCACCGCCGAGCGCGCCCGGTAGGTCGGCGGAAACGCCTGCTGGCGCAGCATCGTCTCCTTGACCACGTCGCCCGGATAGATCGTGACGGTGGGCACCGGCAGCATCAGGTCCTCGGCCCGGGCCGGGCCGGCGAAGCCGCCCGCGACGAGGAGGAGCGCGCAGGCGCGCCGGACAATGCTGCTCTGGACCATGGTGATCGCTATCCTGAACTGCCTCACGGGCGGGACGGCGCGCCCGCGCTAGCGGATGCCCTTCGAGACGGTCGAGGCCATCTCGTCGGCGGCCTGGATCACCTTCGAGTTCATCTCGAAGGCGCGCTGCGCGGTGATGAGGTTCGTGATCTCCTTGACGGGATCGACGTTCGAACTCTCGAGGTAGCCCTGGTGGATCCTGCCGAAGCCGGCATCGCCCGCGACGCCGACCACCGGCGCCCCCGAGGCCGCGGTCTCGCGGTAGAGGCCGTTGCCGAGCGGCTCCAGGCCGGATTCGTTGGCGAAGTTGGCGACCGTGAGCTGGCCGAGGTTCTGCGGCTGGGCTTGGCCGTCGACCTTGGCGTAGACTTGGCCCGACTGGTTGACCACCACCTCGATCGTGTTCGGCGGGATCAGGATCGCCGGCTCGACCGTGTAGCCCTCCAGGGTGACGAGCTGCCCGTTGTTGCCCTTGTTGAAGGAGCCGGCACGGGTGTAGTTCGTCTCGCCGTTCGGGTTGGTGATCTGGAAGTAGCCGCGCCCGTTGATGGCGAGGTCGAGCTGGTTCGAGGTCTGGGCGAGCGGCCCCTGACGGTGCAGGTTGCGGATCGCCGCGGCGCGCACGCCGAGACCGAGCATCGCCCCCTCGGGCACCGGCTCCTGGCCGGACTGGTTGGGCACGCCCTGCTGCCGCTCGGCCTGGTAGAGCAGGTCGGTGAACTCGGCCCGCGCGCCCTTGAACCCCGTGGTGTTCAGGTTCGCGACGTTGTTGGCGATGACTTCGAGATTGAGCTGCTGGGCATTCATGCCCGTGGCGGCGATCGCGAGCGCTCTCATGATGACACCTCAGATCGCCATGCGGCTGATTTCGAGATAGGCGGCCACGACCTTGTCGCGGATGGCGATGGCGGTCTGCAGGCTCTGCTCGGCGCTCATCACCGCCTCGACCACCTGCTGGGCGGAGGCCTTGCCCTGGATGCCCGAGATGGCCGCGGCCTCGCCCGCCCGCAGGGAGTCGCGCATGCCGGCCGCCACCTGGGCCATGACGTCGCCGAAGGCCGGCCCGGCGGTTGCCGCCGCGGCCGTCGCCGGCGCGAGCGCACCCGCCACGGGTCCGGCCGCGAGGGCGCCGGAGACCGGGCCGGTCCGGTCGATCAGCGCGTTCAGGGAGGCGACGGCCTCGATCATCGCTCAGTGCCTCACGTCTTCAGAAGGTCGATGACGCTCGCCACGAGGGCGCGGGCCTGCTTGATCACCTGCAGGTTGGCCTCGTAGGAGCGGTTGGCCTCGCGCATGTCGGCCATCTCGACGAGCACGTTGACGTTGGGGAACTTCACCTCGCCGTTCTCGTCGGCGGCGGGGTTCCCCGGGTCGTGCTCGACGCGGAAGGGCGAGGCGTCGGTGCCGACCTCCCGCACCCGCACGGAGGCCGCGCCCGCCGCCCGGTCGAGTTCGGTGCGGAAGGTGACGGTCTTGCGCTGGTAGGGGTCGGAGCCGGGCGTCGTGCCGGTGGATTGCGCGTTGGCGATGTTCTCGGCCACGACGCGCAGGCGCAGCGACTGCGCCTCCATGCCGGCGCTGGCGAGCCGCGTCGAGAGCTGCAGCGGATCGATCACGCGCCGCTCCTCAGGCTCGCGATCAGCATGCGGTGGAAGCTCTTCACCACCGCCGTGTTGAGGCTGTGCTCGCGGGCGACCTCGTTCGACTTCAGGAGTTCCTGCTCGAGGCTGACCGAGCGGCCGGTATCGAGCGGATCCCAGGTCTCGGAGGGGCGCACCTTGACGGCGGCCGCGGCCGGGTTGCCCGGCAGGTGCCGGCCGTCGGTCGCCGCCATGCCGAGGCCGGTGCGCGCCAGCACCTCCGCGAAGGGCGCGACGTCGCGCGCCTTGTAGCCCGGCGTGTCGGCATTCGCGACGTTGCCGGCGATCGTCGCCTGCCGCACGGCCAGATGCTGGGCTTGGCGCGAGGCGAGGCCGAAGAGGTAGACGCCGCTCACTGGAAGAAGACCTCCGGAACCTGACGGCCCGAGGTCTAGGGAGGCTACCTTGCCTGAGGCTGACGCTCAGGCTTGCGCCGCATCGGGCTCAGGACACCACGCGCAGCGGCGTCTCCAGCACCTTCAGCACCTGCGCGAGGTCGTGGCCGCGCTTGAGGATGCGGCCGGTCTCGGCCACCACCGCGTAGGCGCCCTGCCGCCGGGCGAGCCGGGGATCCTTCTCGATGCGGTAGAGCGGGCGCTCGGAGGTGCGGCGGTGGATGGCGAACACCGCCTTCTCGCGGGTGAAGTCGATGGTGTAGTCGCGCCACTCGCCCGCCGCGACCATGCGGCCGTAGAGGTTCAGGATGACCCGCAATTCGTCGCGGTGGAACGACACCTGCGGTGGCGGCGCGGGCGTGTGGGTGGCCGGGAAGGGAACCACCCGGGCGCCCACGCCCGAGAACGGACTGTCCGTGCTCTCTCCCTCGCTCATCGCTCCTCCTGGATCGGCCGGGTGCGGGCGCCCTCGCCGGGCCGTCCGCCAATCCCGCATGATGGGATGCCCCCTGCGGCCCCGCAAGGGTGGTGCCCGGGCGACACGTTGCCGGCTTCGCAGCGCGGCCCGCCGGATACCGCATCGCTGCCGCCATATGGCCAACATTCCGCCCTTTTGGCGCCTTCCGCCAGCCGCGAAGCAGCTCTATCCCGGATGATGACCTCTAGGCTCGGCCGTCCGTTCCGATCGGATCCCAGACCCCAGTAGCCCCCGGCCGTGTCGGCCGGCAGAGCCCCTCCAGAGGTTTCGAGACCCTACCTTTGAGGCCGCCTCTCCGGAGCGCGGTCTCCTTTTTTGACCGGCTCCGCCCGGCGCCGTCCCGGACGACCGGAGCGTCGGCGGACGGCGATCCGCGACGGGGGGTTGCGCACGGGACCCGTCTATACCTCCGGCAGCGCCCGGGCGTCGCCGTGGTAGGAGCGGTTCGGCCGCATGTCGACGGCGGAAGCCATGCGGTTCGACATGTTGAAGAAGCTCGCCACCGCGGCGATGTCCCAGATGTCCCGGTCGGTGAAGCCCGCATCGCGCAGGGTCTCGCGGTCCTCCTCCTCGATCGTCCAGGGCGCCTCGCTCAGCGCCACCGCGAAGTCGAGCATGGCCCGGTGCCGGGGCGACAGGTCGGCGGCGCGGTAGTTCATCGCCATCATCTCGCCGAGCACCGGATCCCCCGAGAGAGAGCGCACCGCCGCCCCGTGCGCGGTGAGGCAGTAGTAGCAGCGGTTCACGCTCGACACCGCCACGGCGATCATCTCGCGCTCCAGCTTCGACAGGCCCGAGGGCGCCAGCATCAGGTCGTTGTACAGCGTCGCGAAGGCCGAGAGCTTGGCCGCGTCGTGCGCGTAGGCGAGGAGGACGTTCGGCACGAAGCCGATCTTCTCGCGGCACTTGTCGAAGTAGGCCGCGAGGTCGGGCGGCAGCTCGGCCAGCGGCGGCAGGTCGAGCGCCATCACGGCCCCGTCCGTCTCCTGGGGCCGGGGACGTTCGCCGCTCTCGGGCCGGCCCGTCCGCTGTCCCGTCTTTCCTTCAGGCTTCGATCCGGCCATGCTTCGTCTCCCTGTCGCAGGATCCGAGCTATAGGGCGTCGCGCGGGGCCGGACGAGGGTGTCGGGCCGGGAGGTGGACCAGGGAGGCCGGGCTTGCGACCGGCCGAGGTCTGTGCCACCGCTCCGCGACGTCAACCTGGGCGGAGGACGAGCCGTGGACACCTCGACCGCGACACCCGAAGCGCAGGCGAGCCGGACCGATCTGATCGCCGCGGCCGTCTCGGCGGCGGAGGGACGCCAAGCCCCCGGCGGCTTCGTGCGCGACCTGTTCGGGCGCGTGCCGCCCGACGACCTCACCGCCTACACGCCCGAGACCCTGGCCGACCTCGCTCTCGCCGCCCGCCAGCACCTCGCCGCCGTGCGGGCGCCCGGCACCGTCTCGGACGTCCGCCTCAACGACGTGGTGGTGGAGCGCGACGGCCGCCGCCGCGACGTCACGGTGCTGGAGGCGGTGAACGCCAACCGGCCCTTCCTGCTCGACTCGACGCTCGCCGAACTGGTGGCGCGGGGCTACGAGCCGCGCCTCGTCGCCCACCCGATCCTCGCCGTCGAGCGCGACGCCGAGGGCGCGCTGGTGCGGCTCGCCGGCGAGACCACGGCGGCCGGCGCGGGCGAGCGCGGCCGCGAGAGCTTCATCCACATCCACCTCGACCGCATCGACGACGAGGAGGAGCGCCGCGGCCTCGTCGCCGCCCTCGCGCAGGTCTATGCCGACGTCGCGGTGGCGACCGAGGACCACGCGGCCATGCTGGCGCGGCTCGACGCCGCCACCGCCGCCTACCGGGACACGCCCCCTCCCCTGCCGGAGGCGGAGGTCGCCGAGGCGCGCGCCTTCCTCGACTGGCTCGCGGAGGACCAGTTCACCCTGCTCGGCCTGCGCGAGTACCGGCTCGGGCCGGACGGCGGCCACGAGGCGGTGCCGGGCAGCGGGCTCGGCCTCCTGCGCGACCCTGCGGTCGAGGTGCTGCGCCGCGGCCGGAGCATGGTGGCGGTGACGCCGGAGATCCGCGCCTTCCTGGAACGGCCCGAGGCGCTGATCATCACCAAGGCGAGCCAGATCTCGCGGGTGCACCGGCGCACCCACCTCGACATGGTGGGCGTCAAGCTGTTCTCGTCCGCCGGCAAGGTCGCCGGGGAACTGCGCCTCGTCGGCCTCTTCGCGGGCAGCGTCTACACCAGCCGGGCCGAGGAGGTGCCGGTCCTGCGCCGCAAGGTGGCCCGGGTGGTGGCCGAGGCCGGCCTCGACCCCACGAGCCACGCCGGCCGCTCGCTGCTGCACGTGCTGGAGACCTATCCGCGCGACGACCTCTTCCAGATCGACACCGATCTGCTGCGGACCTTCGCGCTCGCCATCGTGTCGCTCGCCGAGCGGCCCCGGGTGCGGGTGCTGGCGCGGCCCGACAAGTTCGGCCGCTTCGTCTCGCTCCTCGTCTACGTGCCCAAGGACCGCACCGACGCCGCCCTGCAGAAGCGCATCAGCGCCCATCTGGCGGCGGCGTTGGGCGGGCACATCGCGGCAGTCTATCCCGACTATCCGGAAGGGCCGCTCGCGCGCCTCCACATCGTCATCGGCCGGCGCGAGGAGACGCCGCCCGAGATCGACCCGGCCGCCCTGGAGGCCGCCGTGACGGCGCTGAGCCGGACCTGGGCAGACGGACTGCGCGAGGCCCTGGCCGACACGATGGACGGCACCCGCGCCCGGGCGCTCGGCAGCTACTACGCCGAGGCCTTCCCGGCGGGCTACCGGGAGGCCTATGCGAGCGCGCAGGCCCTGTCCGACATCGCCATCCTGGAACGGATCAGCGACGAGCGGCCCCGCGCCGTGGATCTGCACCGGCGGCCGGGCGACCCCGAGACGCGCATCGGCCTCAAGGTCTTCTCGAAGGGGACGTCGCTGCCGCTCTCCGACCGGGTGCCGGTCCTGGAGAATCTCGGCTTCCACGTCATCGACGAGCGCACCTTCGAGATCGGCCGGCCCGGCACCGCGCAGGCGGACGGGATCTGGCTGCACGACATGCTGCTGGAGCGGGCGGGCGGCGGGCCGGTCGCGCTCGCGGCCGTCGAGGGGCCGGTGGAGGCGGCTCTCCTGGCGATCGCGCGCGACCTCGCGGAATCCGACGCCTACAATCGCCTCGTGCTCGAAGCCTCGCTCGGCTGGCGCGACGTGGCGCTGCTGCGCGCCCTCGGCCGCTACCTGCGCCAGCTGCGCGTGCGCTACGGGCAGGATTACCTCGCGGCCACGCTCGCCCGCCATGCCGGCCTCGCGCGTCAGCTCGTCGCCCTGTTCTACGCCCGCTTCGACCCGCGGGCCGAGGGCGACCGGACGGCGCGCCAGGAGGCGATCCGGGCCGAGATCGAGGCCGGGCTCTCGGCCGTGACCAGCCTCGACGAGGACCGCATCCTGCGCCGCTTCGTCAACCTCGTGGAGGCGGCCCAGCGCACCAACTTCTTCCAGGTCGCGCATCACGGCCTGCCGCCCGAGACCATCGCCTTCAAGTTCCGCTGCGCGAAGGTCGACGGGATGCCGCTGCCGCGGCCGCTGTTCGAGATCTTCGTCTACTCGCCGCGGGTCGAGGGCGTGCACATGCGCTTCGGCTACATCGCCCGCGGGGGCCTGCGCTGGTCGGACCGGCCGGAGGATTTCCGCACCGAGATCCTCGGCCTCGTGAAGGCACAGCAGGTCAAGAACGCCGTGATCGTGCCGGTGGGCGCCAAGGGCGGCTTCTTTCCCAAGCGCCTGCCGCCCGCCTCCGACCGGCAGGCGTGGCTCGCCGAGGGCACCGAGAGCTACCGGATCTTCATCCGCACCCTGCTGTCGGTCACCGACAACATCGTCAACGGCGCCATCGTGCCGCCCGCCGACACGGTGCGGCACGACGGGGACGACGCCTACCTCGTGGTCGCGGCCGACAAGGGCACCGCTACCTTCTCGGACGTCGCCAACGCGATCTCGCTCGACACCAAGCACTGGCTCGGCGACGCCTTCGCATCCGGCGGCAGCCAGGGCTACGACCACAAGCAGATGGGCATCACCGCCCGCGGTGCCTGGGAGGCGGTCAAGCGCCACTTCCGCGAGATCGACATCGACATCCAGAGCGAGCCGGTGACGGTGGTGGGCGTCGGCGACATGTCGGGCGACGTCTTCGGCAACGGCATGCTGCTGTCGCGCTGCCTCAAGCTCGTGGCGGCCTTCGACCACCGCGACATCTTCCTCGACCCCGACCCCGACCCGGCGACGGCCTACGCGGAGCGCCGCCGCCTGTTCGACCTGCCCCGCTCCTCCTGGGCCGATTACGACCGCGCCAAGATCTCGGCGGGCGGCGGCGTCTATCCGCGCTCGGCCAAGACGGTGCCGCTCTCGGGTCCGGTCCGCGCCCGCCTCGGCCTCGACCGCACGGAGGCCACCCCCGCCGAGGTGATGCAGGCGATCCTGAAGGCGCCCGCCGACCTCCTGTGGTTCGGCGGCATCGGCACCTACGTGCGCGCCTCGACCGAGAGCGACGACGAGGCGGGCGACCGCGCCAACGACGCCATCCGCATCACCGGCGCGGACCTGCGGGCGCGGGTCGTCGGCGAGGGCGCGAATCTCGGCCTGACGCAGCGCGGGCGCATCGAGGCGGCGCGCCGGGGCGTGCGGCTCAACACCGACGCCATCGACAACTCGGCGGGCGTGAACACCTCGGACGTCGAGGTGAACATCAAGATCGCCCTGACCACGCCGGAACGCGACGGGCGGCTCGGGACGGAGGCCCGCAACGCGCTGCTCGCCGGCATGACGGGTCAGGTCGCCGACATCGTCCTGCGCAACAACCAGCTCCAGACCCTCGCCCTCTCGCTGGCCCAGCGCGGCGGCGCGGGCGAGAGCGGGTTCGCGACCCGGCTGATGCAGATGCTGGAGGCCGAGAGCCGCCTCGACCGCGGCGTCGAGTTCCTGCCCTCCGACGCCGCGCTCGCCGAGCGGGCGCAAGCGGACGAGGGGCTGACGCGGCCCGAACTCGCGGTGCTGCTCGCCTACGCCAAGCTCTCGCTCAAGGATGCGCTCCTCGACAGCCCGGTCCCGGACGATCCCTATCTGGGGCGCGAGCTGGAGCGCTACTTCCCGCCCGTGCTGCTGGCGCGCTACCCCGATGCGGTGGCCAGCCACCGCCTGCGGCGGGAGATCATCGCCACGGGGCTCGCCAACGCCATCGTCAACCGCGGCGGGCCGACCATCGTCAGCCGCCTCTCCGACGAGACCGGCGCCGAGGCCCCGACCATCGCGGCCGCCTACGCGGTGACGCGCGACGCCTTCGGGCTGCTCGACCTCAACCGCGCGGTCGACGGGCTCGACGGGGTGGTGGCGGGCGGGCCGCAGCTCGCGCTCTATGCCGAGCTGCAGGATCTGCTGCGCCAGCAGATGGTCTGGTTCATCCGCAACACCGACCTGGGCGGCAGCGCGGGCGGGATCGACGGGGTGGTGGCGCGCTACCGCGACGGCATCGCCGCCGTGGCCGCCTCGCTGGCCGAGGTGCTGCCGCCCGCCGCGCGCGAGGCGCTGGCCAAGCGCTCCCGCGCGCTGCAGGACCAGGGCGTGCCGGAGGAGCTGGCCGGCCGTCTCGCGGCGCTCGGCGAACTCGGCTCGGCCCCCGACATCGTGCGCGTGGCCGAGGCCGCCGGGCGCTCGCCCGCGGCGATCGCCGCCACCCACTTCGCCCTGGAAGACCTCTTCCGCCTCGGGCCCCTCACCCGCGCGGCGCGGGGGGTGGCGGTCGGCGACACCTTCGACCGCATCGCCCTGGAGCGCGCCGTGGCCGGGATCGCCGCCGCCCACCGGGCGCTCACCGCCGAGGCCGCCGCCACCGGCGCGCAGGGCCAGGCCGCGGTCGAGACCTGGAGCGCGGCCCGGGGCGCCTCGCTGGCGCGCATCCGCACCGCGGTGGCGGCGATCGCCGCCTCGGGCCTCACCGTCTCCAAGGTCTCGGTGGCGGCGAGCCTGCTCGCGGACCTGACGCGGCCGTGACTGCAGCGGGTGCGCCGGCCTTCGACGCGGGCTTCCGCGCGACCCTCGCGGCGCTGATCGCGTGGCGGCGCGACGTGCGCCGCTTCCGCCCCGACCCGGTGCCGGAGGAGGTTCTGCGCGCCTGCCTGCAGCTGGCCTGCCTCAGCCCCTCGGTCGGCAACAGCCAGCCCTGGCGCTTCGTGCGCGTGGGCGACCCGGCCCGCCGCGCCGCCGTGATCGCGAATTTTTCCGCCTGCAACCGGCAGGCGGCCGAGGCCTACCCGGACGAGCGCGCCGCCGCCTATCGCCGGCTGAAGCTGGAGGGCCTGCGCGAGGCGCCGGTCCACCTCGCGGTGCTGTGCGACGAGGCCACGCAGGCCGGCCACGGGCTGGGGCGCGCCACCATGCCGGAGATGCTGCGCTACTCCGTCGTCACGGCGATCCACACCTTCTGGCTCGCGGCCCGCGCCCACGGGCTCGGGGTCGGCTGGGTCTCGATCCTCGATCCCGCCCCCCTCGTCGCGTCCCTCTCGGTGCCGCCGGCATGGCGCCTGATCGCCTACCTGTGCGTCGGGCTGCCGCAGGAGGAGCACACCGATCCGGAACTGGCGCGCCACGACTGGCAGCCGCGCCTCGCCGCCGATCGCCTGCTCCTGGAGCGCTGATGCAGGCCGCTCCGCGCCGCGCCCTGTTCGGCTGGGTGATGTTCGACTGGGCCTGCCAGCCCTTCTTCACCCTCGTCACCACCTTCGTGTTCGCGCCCTACTTCGCCACCGTGCTGGCCCCGAGCCCGGCCGAGGGGCAGGCCCTGTGGGGCTACGCCACCGCGGCGGCGGGCCTCGTGCTGGCGCTGCTCTCGCCGGTGCTGGGCTCGATCGCCGACGCGGTCGGCCCGAAGAAGCCCTGGATCGCGGCGGCCTGCGCCCCTCTGCTCGTCGCCTGCTTCGCCCTGTGGTGGGCCGCGCCCGGATGGGCCGGCGCGATCCCGCTGGCGCTCGTGGCCTTCGCGGTCGCCACGGTGGCGGCGGAGGTGGCGGCGGCCTTCTACAACGCCCTGATGCCGATCCTCGTCCCGCCCGAGCGGCTGGGCCGCCTCTCCGGCACCGGCTGGGCCACGGGCTACGCGGGCGGGCTCGCGTCGATCGTCGTGGTGCTCGGCTTCCTGGCCGCCGATCCGGGGACGGGACGGACCTATTTCGGCCTCGACCCGCTCTTCGGCCTCGACCCGGCCGCCCGGGAGGGCGACCGCATCACCGGACCGTTCTCGGCCCTCTGGCTCGTGGCCTTCGCGCTGCCGCTCTTCGCCTTCACGCCGGACGCGCCGCGCACCGGCCGGCCGTGGCGCGGCGCCGTGCGCGAGGGCCTGACGCGGCTTGCCGGCACGGTCAGGGAGGCGCGGCGCGACGGGCGCATCCTGCGCTTCCTTCTCGCCAACATGATCTACCAGGACGGCCTCGTGGCGGTCTTCGCCTTCGGGGGCATCTACGGGGCGGGGATGTTCGGCTGGGGGCCGGCGCAGCTCGGCCTGTTCGGCATCCTGCTCACCGTCACGGGCACCCTCGGCGCCTTCACGGGCGGCCGGCTCGACGACCGGCTCGGGCCGCGCCGGGTGATCCTCGGCAGCCTCGGCCTCCTCGCCCTGGTCTGCCTCGGCCTCATCTCGCTCGGGCGCGAGCACGTGCTGTTCGCGATTCCCACCGCGCCGGGCCGGCCCGGCCACCTCTACGACAGTACGCCGGAGAAGGTCTTCGTCGCGCTCGGCCTCCTCATCGGCCTCGTCGCCGGCCCGCTCCAGGCCGCCTCCCGCAGCCTGCTCGCGCGCATCGTGCCCCCCGGCGAGGCAGGCCGCTACTTCGGCCTCCTCGCCCTCTCGGGCCGCCTGACTTCCTTCATGGCCCCGCTCTGCGTGGCCCTCGCCACCTCGTTCACCGGCTCGCTGGGCGCGGGTCCCGCAGTGCTGATCGGGTTCTTCGCGCTCGGCGCGGCGCTGGTATGGGGCGTCTCGGATGCCGCGAGGCTCCGGCCCGGCGCCTGACCGGCGCTACCGCGGCCCGCTCAGGACGGCGAGCATGCGGGTGAAGCGTTCGCCCGCCGCCTGGATGTGGTCGATGATCGCGAGATCGAGTTCGTCCTGGGAGAGGGCGGCGGCGTCGCGCAGGGCGGCCCTCGCCACCCGCGTGGCCCGCAGGCGGTCGGCCAGGAACACCGCGAGCGCCCGGTAGAAGCGGGCGCCGAAGCCCTCGTCCCGGTCGAGCTTGTCGCGCAGGATCTCGAAGTCGAGGAACAGCGCGAGGCTCTCGCCGCGGGCCGTGATGGTGGCCGAGGCCGGCCCGGTATCGACGAGCGACATCTCGCCGACGATCTCGCCGATGCCGAGCCGGGCGATCTCCCCGTGCGACTCAGCCGTGACCACGAACTCGCCGTCGAGGAGAAGGACCAGGGCCTCGGCGCTGGTGCCCTCCCGGATGACCACCTCGCCGTCCGCGAGCCGGCGCCGCGTGCCCGTGCGGGCCATCCAGGCGATGTCCCCGTCGGTGAGGAAGCCGAAGATGTAGAGCACCTTGCGCATGCGGGGCTCCCTACAGCAATTGCCGGCGCGTGAAGTCGAGGAAGACGCCCGCGGCGCTGCTCAGCGCCTCGTAGGTCCCTTCCTGCACGATCTTGCCGTCGACCAGCACCACGATGCGGTCGGCCTCCCGCACCGTGCTCAGGCGGTGGGCGATGACGAGCCGCGTGACGTTGAGCGCCCCGAGCGAGGCGCTGACCACCGCCTGGGAGCGGTTGTCGAGGGAACTCGTCGCCTCGTCGAGGAGCAGGATCCGCGGCCGGCGGGCGATGGCGCGCGCGATCATCAGGCGCTGGCGCTGGCCGCCCGAGAGGGTGTTCACGCCCTCGGCCACCAGCGTGTGCATGCCCATCGGCATCGCCCGGATGTCGCCGTCGAGGGCGGCGAGGCGCGCGGCCTCCCAGGCTTGGTCGAGCGAGAGGCGCACGCCCCCGCAGATGTTGTCGTAGAGGCTGCCCGTGGCGAGCCGCCCGTTCTGGAGCACCACCCCGAGCTGGCGGCGCACCGCGCTGGTGTCGAGCGTATCGAGCGACTTGCCGTCGTAGAACACCGCCCCGGATTCCGGCTGCTCGAAGCCCAGCAGCAGGCGGAACAGCGAGGACTTGCCGCTGCCCGAAGGCCCGACGATCGCCACGTACTCGCCGGCCGCGATCCGCAGCGACACCGCGTCGAGGACGGGCGGGCCGCCGGGCGTGTAGCGGAAGGTGACGCGCGAGAGTTCGAGCGCGCCCGCCAGTTCGCCGGGCGGCTTGCGGTCGTCCGCGATCTCCGCCGCCTGCGTAATCAGCGGCTTCAGACGGGTGAGGTGCGGGATCGCCACCAGCGACTCGCTCACCCCCGAGGCCCAGGAGCCGATGGCGCCCATGGTCTGGCCGAAGGCGGCGAAGAAGGCCAGGAAGACGCCGAGATTCTCGGTCAGCGTGCTGCCGGTCGCCGAGGCGGCGGCGAAGATCACGATGGTGGCGAACGGCGTGTAGGCCGATTCCACGACTTCGAGCAGGTTGGCGGTGCGCTGCGAGGCGATGAAGTGCCGCCGCTGCTCGGCGAAGTGGCGCGACCAGACCGCCAGCGCCCGCACGGTGGCGTCCGCCACCTTGAGCTTGCCGATGCCGGACAGGAACTGCAGGACCAGCCCCGAGACCTTGCCCTGCACGGCGAAGTGCCGGCCCTCGTGGTAGAGGCGCAGCGCACTGGTGGCCATGATGATCAGGCCGCGCAGGACCGCCAGCACCACGGCGATCAGCGCCAGCGTCGCGTCGTAGACCAGCATCAGGGCGATGCTGAACCAGCAGAACGAGCCCGCCACGAGGCTGCGCAGGGTCCGCCCGGTGAGGATGCGGCGCACCGCGTCGATGCCGAGGGAGCGGTCCACGAGGTCGCCCACCGTGTAATCGCGGAAGAGCGAGGCCGGCAGCCGCAGCAGGCGGTCGATCATCGCGGCCTGCAGCTTCCAGTCGATCACCCCCTCGACGCGCAGCATCGCCAGCCCCTCCACCGTCTGCACCCCGGCCGCGGCGAGCGCCGTGACGCCGAGCGCGATGGCGCAGACGAGGAGCTGGTCGAGTTCGCTGCGCGGGATCACCGAGTTGACGAGCGCCTGGGTGATGAGCGGCGAGACCATCGTCAGCAGGCCCATCAGAGTGATGGGTAGGACGATGCGCAGGATGTTGCCGTGCGCGGCGTGCCGGAGCACGAAGGCCAGAAGGTCGCGGAAGCCGAGCGGGCGCGACGGCAGGGTCGGATAGAAGCTCGCGGCCTCGGGATGGAGCTCCTCGGCGACCTGCCGGTCGACCACCCGGCGCCGCCCGCTGCCGGGCTCGACCAGAACGTAGCGCCGGGCCTCGCGCAGGAGCGCCACGGGCGCGCGCGCCTCGCCCTGCCACGCGAGGAGCGGCCCGGCATCCTGCCGCCACCAGTCGCCCCGCAGCAGCGTCTGCCGGACGCGCAGACGCGAGGAGCGGGCGATCTCGATCACCTCCGAGACGTCCTCGCGCGCGGCGCTGCGGCCGGGCGGGCGGACGATGACGGCGGGGATCGTCTCGGCGACGAGGCGGCAGGCGGCGAGCAGCGGGTCGCCCGGGTCCGCCGCCGCCGGCGCGCGCGCCGGCCGCCGGACCACGATCCCCGAGAGGCGGTCGAACAGCTCGACCCGGCGGGCGGTGTCGAGATCGGCGCGGCGGGCGAGCCGCTCCGCCTCGCGGGCCGGCCGCTGCGCCACCTGGGCCTGGAGCAGGTCGAGCGCGACGGCGTGGACGCGGTCGAGCGCCGCCCAGGCCGCCGCGGCCTCGGGCGTGGGCGCGGGCGCGAGGCGACCCCCCTCCGGGCCGGCCTCGATCCAGACGCCCGCGGCGAGCGGCACGGGCGGATCGCCGGGCGCGATGTCCGGCCCGGTGCCCATCAGCCGGGCGCGGCCCGCCTCCACGCTCACCCAGGCGAGCGCCCGGGCGGGGCCGCGCCGGCGCTCGCCGGGCGCGATCTCCGCCTCCCCGCCCTCGGCCTCGCGGATGTCCCAGGCCGGATTGGGGCCGGCGATCACCCGGGCGAGCCGGATCAGCCAGCCCTGGACGAGGTCGGGCCGGTCGAAGGCCTCGCGGGGGGAGGCCTCGGCCTGCGTGTCCGGCCCGCCGACCGCGATGATCGCGAGGCGCCCCTCGCCGTCGGCACGGTCCGGCATCGGCGCGATGATCTCGCCCGGTTCGACCCGGAACAGGTGCTCGCGGGCGCTCTCGCTGCGCCCGTCCGCGGCGATCCGCACCGCGAACAGGTCGGCATAGCCCGCGGCCAGCAGCAGCACCGGCCCGGCCGCGTCGAGGCGGTGGGGCTTGCGCCCGTCGAGGACGAGGGGCCGGGGCGCGGCGGCGTCCTCGGCGACCTCGCCGGGGGACGGGACGGGGCGCAGCCGGGCGTCGCTCATTGCTGGGCCACGAGGTCCGCGTAGGCCCCGCCCCGCGCCATCAGCTGCTCGTGCGTGCCCCGCTCGGCCACCCGCCCCTGCTTGAGCACGATGATCTCGTCGCAGTCGCGGATGGTCGAGAGCCGGTGGGCGATGATCACGCAGGTGCAGCCGCGCCGGCGCAGGTTGTCGTCGATCGCCTTCTCGGTCACCGGATCGAGGGCGGCCGTGGCCTCGTCGAGCACGATCACGGCGGGGTTCGCCACGAGCGCGCGGGCGATCTCGATGCGCTGGCGCTGGCCGCCGCTGAAGTTCGTGCCGCCCTCCAGCACGTGGCAATCGTAGTTGCCGGCCCGGGTCGCGATCTCGGCGTGGATCGCCGCATCCTTGAGGGCCAGCGACAGGTCGGGCTCGGCCACGGTGGCATCCCACAGGGTCAGGTTCTCGCGCGCGCTGCCTTCGAACAGGAAGATGTCCTGATCGACATAGGCGACCGAGTTGGCGAAGACGTCGCGCGGGATCTCGTCGAGGAGGCGGCCGTCGATGCGCACCTCCCCCGACCACGGCTTGTAGAGGCCGCAGATCAGGCGCCCGAGGGTCGATTTCCCGCTGCCCGACAGGCCGACCAGGGCGACGCGCCGGCCCGGCTCGATGGTGATCGACAGATCCTTGAGCAGCGGCGGCTCCAGGATCGAGTAGCCGAACTCGATGCCCATAAGGTCGATGCGGCCTATGAGCTTCGGCGGCACCGGCTCGGCGGGCTTCGGCCGATCGAGCGGGTAGTTGTAGACGTCCTCCAGCCGCTCCAGGCCGCCCTTGATGGTCTGGACGCTGCCCACCTGGTTCACGAGGCCGGTGATCGGCTCGGAAAAGCTCGCCATCAGCGACTGGAAGGCGACGAGCCCTCCCAGCGTCAGCGAGCCCTCGATCACCCGCAGGCCGCCGAGCCCGAGGATCACCGCCAGCGTCAGCCCCGAGAGCAGCGTCGGCACCATGTCGAGCAGGATCGAGGAGGCGCCGAGTTCCTGCTCGGCGTTGAGCGACTTCGCCTGGATGCCGGCCCAGTGCCCGAAGGCCTCGTCCTCCAGCCCGCTCGCCTTCAGGGTCTCGATGGTGCGCACCGCGCCGATCGTGCTGCCGATGAGCTTGCCCTGTTCGAGGGCGAGGCTGCGGCTGAGGTCCTCGCGGCGCTCGCCGATGAGCTTCAGCGCCACCACGTTGACGAGCGAGAGCGCGACGCCGATCGCCGTGAGCAGGACGTCGTAGACCGCCATCGCGGCGGCGAAGAACACGATCGAGGTCAGGCCCAGCACGTTGCTCACCACGCCGCCCGAGAGCAGGCGGGCGATCTGCTCGTTGGCTGCGACCCGGCTGGCGATGTCGCCCGCATGGCGCTGGGCGAAAAACTCCATCGGCAGCGCCATCACGTGCCAGAGGAAGCGGCTGATCATCACCACGGCGAGCTTGGTCTGCAGGCGCAGGAGCAGCGATTGCTGAAGGGCCGTCACGCCGGCCCGGAACAGCGCCGTGAGGCCCATGCCGATCAGGAGCGGCGTGAGCCAGCCGGTGGTGCGCTGGATCAGGATCTCGTCGATGAAGATCTTGGTGAAGCCCGGGATGACGATGCCCGGCACGATGAGCGCGAGGCTGACCGCGATCACGAGCGCCACCGCGGCGCGCGAGTTCGCGAGTTCGCGCAGCAGCAGCCGCAGGCCCTGGGGCTTGTGCCCGAACGGCTTGAACGCCTCGGTCGGCTCCATCGCCAGGACGACGCCCGTGAAGGCGAGGTCGAGTTCCATCATGTTGAGGCGACGCCGGCCCGTCGCCGGGTCGTTGATGTAGACGCGGTCGCCGTCGATTCCCTCCAGCACCACGAAGTGGTTGAAGTTCCAGTGGATGATGCAGGGCATCGGCAGGTCGCCGAGGGTCGTCGGCTCCTTGCGGAAGCCCTTGGCGGCGAAGCCGAAGCCGCGCGCCGCCTTGACGATGTTGCTCGCCTTGCTGCCGTCGCGGGAGACCCCGCAGGCGACGCGCAGCTGTTCGAGCGGCACTCAGGCGCCGTGATGCGCGAGCACCATCGCGAGCGCCGCCGCGCCGCACTCCACCGCCTCCATCTGCAGGATCGTGGGCGTGCGCCGGACCCGCCCGGCGCCCGGCCACCGCGGCAGGAGCCTGGACAGGCCCTGCCCCGACAGGCTCGGCAGGAGGCGGCGCACGCGCGGGCTCCGGGGCCTAGCCGGCGAGGCCGGTCAGGCGCTTGAGCATCGGCACCACGAGGTCGAGCGGGCGCTGCTCGCGCGTGGTGATCTCCGCCTGGGTCAGCGTCCCGCTCGTCAGGCGCAGGGCGGGCCCCTGCCCCACCGCCCAGCGGTAGCCGCTCACCGTGCGCTCGTCGCGCGCGAGGCGGACCGCCGCGGCGTAGGGCGCGCCCTGGCGCGAGAAGCGCGTGACGAGGCTGTCGTTGTGCAGCACCGCCGCCATGCCCTGTGGGGTGATGGGAAAGTCCGAGACCGTCACCACGGTCCCGACCATGGTGCCGAACTCCTCGCGCTTCACCGTGCTGGGTTCGAGGCGCACCTCCATCCCGGGCTTCACGGTCTTGCCGCGATCGGCCGGGATGTAGATCACCGCCTCCAGCGTCGCGCCCTCGGTCTCGACCGCCAGCACGGCCGTCCCGACGTTGAGGACCGAGCCGGGCGCGACCTTGATCTCCAGCACCCGGCCTGAGATCGGGCTTAGAACCTGCGTGTTGCGGCCGAGTTCGCCGGCGAACTGCTCCACCTGCCGCCGCGCGTCGTTGAGGCGGAACTGCGATTCCTGCACCTCGCGCCTGCGCTGGGTTTCGAGGTCGGTCTTCTGGACCCGGAGCTTGAGCACCTCGTTCTGCGCATCCTCGCGGCGCTGGCGCGCGTCGGTGAGGTCGCGCCGCCGCTCCTCCACCACCCGGCGGGTGGTGATGCCCTTCGCCAGCAGGCTCTCCAGGTTCTTCATCTCGGTGGCGAGATAGTCGATCCGCTGGTCGGTGGCCTGGACGATCTGGTTGAAGGCCTCTTCGAGCTTGGCGAAGTTCCGGGCCTTGGCGGCGATCTCCATCTCGGCGTTGGACGCCAGGGTGGCGTGCTCGCGCTCGCGCTCGCGGAAGACCTCGATCGCGGCGCGGTGGCGCTGCTCGATGTCGGTCTGGGCGATGCGGGCGACCGGCTGCCCCTGCGCGACGCGGTCGCCCACCGCGACCTCGACGGCGGCGAGGCGCCCCGGCGCGGCCGAGACCGCATCCACCACCCGCCCGCCGCTCGCCACCAGGATGCCCTCGGCGGAGGTGCGCGTGGGAATGCTGCCGACGACGCTCCAGGTCAGCGCGGTGGCGAGCGACACCAGGATGACCAGGGCGAGAACCCAGTCCACCGGCTTGGTGATGCGCACGAGGTGGTCGAGCTGTTCCGGCGAGGTCGCGCGTTCGAGCGCGATGGCGCGGAAGGGCTTCTGCGAGCTGCCGCTCATGTCGCCTCGCCCGGATTGGCCGACCCGCCGCCCCGATCGGTGGATCTGACGGCATCATAGAGAGATTCGCCGGGTTGACCAGCGGGACACCGGCCGGGCGCGCGAGTTACGACCAAGTCGTCGTGGGGACGGCGCCGGCGATCCTCATTTGGGAACTGGCGCGATCGGGTCCCGAGGATTACGATCGCCGCAAACGGCAGAGGGCGGGCAGGACATGACGCCGACCGCGACGCGTTCCGACCGGTCTCGCGCCGGACCCGGCGGCCGGCGCCGCACGCGGGTGCGCGCCGCTGTGTCCCCCTTGGCGGCGCTCGTCCTGGCGCTGAATCCGGCGGTGGTGCCGCTCGCCGCCCAGGCCAGGATCCTGAGCGAGGTCGACCTCGCCACCGTCGCCCGGATCAAGCCGCTCTTCGCCGAGGTGCTGACGGATGTCAGCCAGACGGCGGAGCGGCCGAACCTCGCGGCGGGCGACAGCGAGTGCATCCGCTCGACCATGCGCTCGCTGCTGCAGATCTCCGAGGAACTCAGGAGCTACGAGTACCTGATCACCATCGAGGGCCAGTTGAACGATTCCGTCGATGACGGCGCGCTCCGGGGCGTGCTGCGCTTCGCGGTGGAGAACGCCCTCAAGATCCTGGGCACGGAGCGGCGCCGGCTCGGCGACCTCTCCGAGCAATGCTCCCGCTACGCTCTGGCGGCCGGCAAGACGAGGCAGGCGCTTCAGTTCATCGAGGACGCCGAGGCCATCCTGAAGGCGGTCCAGCCGCGTTTGTGACGCCAGTCACACAGACGAAACACACGCTCTTTACAAAATCTGAAGACGTTTTATAGTCTTCCTGGCATCCGTTTGGACTGATCTGGCGACGGAGGATTGCCCGTGTCGTTCACGGAACAGGTTCTCCTCGTCGTGCCGCCGGTGCTATACCCCGGTATCCCCACCCTCGGCCCGAGCATACTGGCCCCGGCCTGCCGCAAGCTGGGCGTGTCGGCGCGCGTGCACTACGCCAACCTGAGCTTCGCAGCCCGCTTCGGATTCGAGGCCTGCGTGCGGATCGCGGGGTCGCGCACGCTGCTCGGCGAGGCGATCTTCCTCGGGATGGCCTTCCCCGAACGGGCCGACCGGCTCGACCGGCTGCTCGACATGCTCAAGGAGGATGCGGAGGCCGACGCCAAGCTGCGCCAGCTCGTCCGGCCCCCCTCCGCCAGCGACGAGCAGGTCGCCCGGGTGGTGCGCGAGATTCCGGACTACATCCGCGAGACCGCGGCGCGCCTCGTCGCGGGGCGCCCCCGGATCGTCGGCTTCTCGACCATGGTGCAGCAGACGATGGCGAGCATCGCCATCGCGCGCGAGGTCAAGCGGCTCGATCCCACGATCCTGACGGTGCTGGGCGGCGCCAACGCGGCCGAGCCCATCGGCAGCGCGCTCCTCGAACTCACCGACGTGTTCGACTTCGTGTTCTCGGGCGAATCCGACGTCGAGTTCCCGCGCTTCTGCAAGGCCTACATCGAGGACGGGACGCGGCCCGACAAGCGCATCATCCGCGGCCGCGGCGTGCCCAAGCTCGACGACGTGCCCCCGCCCGATTACGACGACTACTTCGACGAACTCGCGCCCCTGCGCGAGCACGACCCGATCGCCGCGAGCGCCCCGCACTTCCTCATCTTCGAGTCCTCCCGCGGCTGCTGGTGGGGGGACAAGAAGACCTGCACCTTCTGCGGCTACAACTTCCCGGGCACGAACTACCGGGCGAAATCCCCCGACCGCGTGGTGGGCGAACTCGAGGCGCTGATCGAGCGCTACCAAGTGCCCAAGTTCTACGCGAGCGACAACATCATGGCCCGGGACTTCCCCGAGTCGGTGCTCGACGCGCTCGCCCATCGCGGCACGCCCTGCGCGCTGAGCTACGAGGTGAAGTCGCCGATCCGCGCCGAGGACCTCGACCGCTTCGTGCTCGCCGGCATCTTCGAGATCCAGCCGGGCATCGAATCCTTCTCCACCGACATCCTCAAGGGGATGGACAAGGGGGTGAGCGGGATCGACAACGTGCGCGTCCTGCGCGACGCCGGCTCGCGCGGCCTGCGCGTCGTCTGGAACATCCTGACGGCGATCCCGGGCGAGACCTGCGCGGATTACGAGCGGATGCTCGCCATGCTGCCCCTGATGCAGCACCTGCGCCCGCCGACGCGCTGGGGGCCGATCCGCATCTCGCGCTACAGCCCCTACCACAACCAGCCCGACCGGTTCGGCATCCGCGGCCTGCGGGCCTGGGCGGCCTATTACGAGCTGTTCGGCGACTACGCCGACCGCATCGCCCTGCACTTCTTCGGCGAGTACACAACGGAGTTCATGGACAACCCGGAGCTGGTCGCGCGGCTCGACCAGGCGGTGCTCGACTGGACGAATGCGTGGAGCGCCGAGGGCGGTCCGCCGACCCTGAGCCTGTCGCGCCGGGGCGGGGGCTGGATGGAGATCACCGACACCCGCGCGGTCGCCAAGGTGCCGAACTGCCTGCTCACCCCGGACTTGGCGGCGCTGCTCGATTCGGTGCGGCAGCCGGTGTCGCAGCTGCGCGTGCCGCCCGGGGACCGCGAGAAGCTCGACTTCCTCGTCTCGCTCGGCTTCGTGCTCCTGCACGAGAAGCGCTACGTCTCCCTCGTCACGGAACCGGAGATCGGCGAGCGGCTGATCGCCCAGCGCAGCCGCAACCTCGCCCACCGCACCAACACGGCGCTCCCGCGCATCGACATCGGCGATTTGCGCGTCGGCACCGAGCGGCGGCGTCTCGCCTTCGCCCATACCGAGACCCTGCGGATCTAGGAGGCGCGATGAACCGCGAGAGAGGACATCCCGTCCGGGCCACCGTCACCTGCATCAAGGGCACCTGCAATGCCGGGCACAAGGTCGGCGACGTGCTGGAGGTGAGCGCGCGCAACACCGCCGGGATGTGCGGCTACCTCTACCATGCGGCCCATCCGGCGATCCTGATGCTGCAGTTCGGCGGCAGCGTGCCCTGGGGCGCAGCCGACGTAGTCGAGCTGCAATGCCCCGATACGCTGAACCTCCTCACCGTCGAGCTGCGGCGCGTGAGCGAGGAGGCGCCGGCCGAAGCCCGGCCCGCCCCCGCAGTCCGGCTCGGGCGGGTGGTGGCCAAGGTCGGCGGCGGGGACGGCTGATGAGCGCCGCCGCCCCGACGCGGTTCGAGGCGGCCTGCCTCCCGTTGCGCGCGCTCGCCGGGAGCCTGGGCTTCTCGGCGGACGAGACGGACGCGATGGTCGCCTGCCTGCGCGTCCTCGCCGCGTCCTGGGCCGACGCGCCGCTCGCCGATCCGCCGCCCTGGTCGGGCCTCGGCGCCGATGCGAGCGGCTGCGACTATTCCCTCGTCCTCGACGGGGAGCGCCGGGAGATCCGCGTGACGGTGGAGGCGCAGGGCGCTCCCCCCTCCCCCCGCAGCTATCTGGCGGCCGCGCTCGCCCTCTCGGAGACGCTGGAGGCCCGCTACGGCGCCGACCTGTCGCGGCTGCGCGCCGTGCTGCCGGTGCTGGCGGACCTCGATCCGCAGGCGGCGGGCGTGCTGTGGCACGGTGCGGTCTTCCGCGCCGGCCGGGCGCCCTGGTTCAAGGTCTATCTCCACCTGATGGCGGCGGGCCGGCGGCAGGCGCGCGCGACCGCGCGGGCGGCGCTCGACCGTCTCGGCCTTGGCGCCTGCTGGGAGGGGGTCGCCGCCCGGCTCGGCCCGGACGACGACCTGCTGTTCCTCGGCTTCGACCTCCTGCCCGGCGATGCAGCCCGGGTGAAGCTCTACCTCCGCCATGCCGAGGCCGATGCGGCGCAGCTCGCGCAGCACGCGGCCGATCCGTCCCGCCGCGAGGGCGTGCGGGCCTTCGTCGAGACCCTGGCGGGTCCCGGGCGCGCGCTGCGGCGGGGCGCGCTCAGCGCGCTCCACCTGACGCCCGGTTCGACCGCGCCGGCCCGGGTCACCACGCATCTGCGGCTGTTTCCCCATTGCGCGACGTCCGACGCGGTGCTGCGCGACCGCCTGCGCGCGGCGCTGCGCCGCCTCGGCCTGCCGACCGGGCCCTACGATGCGGCGCTGCGCGCGCTCGCGGGCGACGACCTCGCCGACGAGGAGGGCCTGCACGGCTGGGCCTCGCTGCAATGGGCGGGCGGGCGCCCCGCCGTGACGGTCTACCTGTCGCCGCGGCTCTACCTCGCGCGCTTCGGCCCGGTCGCCCTCGCGCCGGAGCGGATGTGGCCCTCGCCCGTGCCGGGGAGGCTCGCATGCGCGTGAGCCTGATCTTCCCGCCCGCCACCGACCCGCGGGCACCCCACTTGGCCCTGCCCTACCTCGCGGCGGTGCTGCGCCGGGCCGGCGTCGCGACGACGCTGATCGATGCGGATCTGGGCGGCCTGCTCTGGCTCCTCAGGCCCGAGGTGGTGGCGCATCACCTGCGCCGGGTCGCGAAGGCGCCGCCCGGCCGCGACGCCGACGAGATCGCGCGGCTGCTGCGGCGCGGCGACCGCTTGGTGGAGGACGTGCCCCGCGCCCTCGCGATCCTGCGCGACAGGGTCAGGTTCTACGATCCGCACGCCTTCGCGTTCGCCCGCGAGACGATCCAGGACGCGGTCCAGCTCGCCGCCGGCGGCACCGCCGTGCGCTACGATCTCTGCCCGATCCGCTACGAGGTGGCGGGCATCGACGAGCAGCGGCTGCCCGACCTGATCGCGGCGAGCACCGATCCGCGCGCCAACCTGTTCGAGGAGCATTGGCGGGCGGAGCTGCTGCCCGCGCTCGACCGCGAGCGCCCGGACCTCGTCGGCCTGTCGATCGTCAACCGCCAGCAGATCCTGCCGGGTCTCGCCCTCGCGCACCGCCTCAAGGCGGGCGGGCACCGCGTGGTGATCGGCGGCACGGTGTTCACCAAGTTCGTGCGCCAGCTCCTCGCGCGGCCCGAACTCTTCGCGCATTTCGCGGACGGCATCGTCGCCTACGAGGGCGAGACCGCGATCCTCGCCCTCGTCGAGGCGCTGCGCCGCGGGGGCGATCTCGGCTCCGTCCCGAACCTCCTCTCCGTCGTGGACGGGCGCGTGCGGATGGGTCCGACCCGCGTCGAGGACGTGGACGAGTTGCCCACGCCCGACTTCGCGGGCCTGCCGCTCGGCGCGTATCTCGCCCCCGAGCCGGTCCTGCCGATCCTTGTCGGCAAGGGCTGCTACTTCAACGAGTGCAAGTTCTGCGACATTCCCTTCATCAATCACGTCTCCCGCAAGCCCTATCGGGTCCGCAGCACGCAGCGGATCGTCGAGGACATCCTGACGCTCAACGACCGCACGGGATGCCGGCACTTCGTGTTCACGGACGAGGCCCTGCCGCCGCGGCTGCTGGAGCGGCTGGCCGACGCGCTGGAGCCCCACCGGGACCGCGGCTTCTCCTTCGTCGGCTATGCGCGCTTCGAGCGCGGCTTCACGGGCGAGGTCTGCGCCAAGATCGCCCGCATGGGGATGCGCAAGATCTTCTTCGGCCTCGAATCCGGCGACCAGGCCACCCTCGACCACATGCGCAAGGGCATCCGGATCGCGGACGTCCGTCCCGTGCTCAGCCATTGCCGCGAGGCCGGCATCCTGTTCCACATCTTCTCGATGGTCGGCTTCCCGGAGGAGACGCGCGCGAGCGCCCGCACCACGCTGCGCTTCTTCGAGGAGAACGCCGACGTCATCGACCATCCGGGTAATACCTTCGACATCCACCCCTTCGGCCTCGAGCTGCGCACCGGCTACTTCGCGGAAGCCGCGGAGCTCGGCGTGGACGTGCCCGAGGAGGCCCTCGCCAAGGACTTCGTGATCGGCGTGCGCAGCGGGTGGTCGAACGCCCGCGGCCTGTCGCAGGACGAGGTGATGGCACTCGTCGCCGAGTACGGCGCGGTGCTGCGGACGCTCTACGCCCGCCACCACAACACCCCGCTGCATCTCTGGCCGGGCTTCGAGGAATACGCGATTCTCTACGGCGATCGGTACCGGAACCGGGATTTCCCGTACCGGACCTCCCTGCCTGAGGATGGCGACCCGCGGCCCTTCACCATCGCCTGGAATCCCGCCGCGGCGGTCGACCGCCGCGACGGACTGGTGCGGGTGGCCTCGCGGACGGGCGCCGTCACGGTCGACGAGCCCCTGTTCGGCCTGTTCGCGGCCCCGCGCCCGCGCCGCGTCGGCGATGTCCTCGCCGCCTGCGCCGCGCTCCAGGGCGAGGAGGCCGATCCGGCCGAGACCCGCGCGGCGATCGACGCGATGGTCGGCGCGCGCCTGCTGCAGATCACTTTGGCGCGCGACGGCCCGGCCCGCAGCGCGCCGGAGGAGCGGGTATCAGAGCCGGCCATCGCCTGACGAGGGCCGGCTCCGACCGACATCGGACCGGATGGCGCGCGTTCCGGTCCGAAAAACCCAAGACAATCAAGCGCGAGACGATCTTCGATACTTGGGAACACTGTTGCGACAGGGCCGCAACACGTGTATTTTGGAATTCCACGCCCTGACGGATCAGGAGGTGTCAGATGGCCGATCAGCAAGAGAGCCCGTCCGGACTGGTGATCACCGACGACGCGGGCAACTACTACTATCTGCGCTCGGAGATCCTCGAACAGGCGAGGATGCCCGACGAGGACGTGCAGAAGCTCAAGTCCGGCATGGCGGCGGCCTCCCCGGGCAGCAACGACGAGTTGAGCAGCGAGGCGCTGGATGCGGTCGCGGGCGGCGGCGGGATGATGGGCGCGGGCGGCCTGCCGGGCATCGCCACCATCCCGCAGCTCAACCCGAGCGCCCTCAAGACGGCGGCGTCGCTCAAGGGCGGCAAGTTCGATCTGTCCAAGGTCTCGTACTCGACCGTGATGTGCCCCTGGTAGGACGCCGGCCGGGCGCGGGCGCCGAAGCATGGCTCGCATAGCCCTCATCTACCCGCCGGGCGGCGATCCGCGGGCGCCGCGGCTGCCGCTCCCGGCGCTCGCCGCGGTGCTGCGCCCGGCGGGCGTCCATGTCGACCTGTTCGACCTCGACATCGACGGCGTCCTGGCGCTCCTGCGCCCGGACGTCCTGACGCGGGCCGGCGACACCCTGCGCGCGCGGGCCGCGGGCGGCGCGGAGGACCGCGCCGCCGGGCGGCTGGCCGTCCGCGCGCCGGAACTGGCCGAGACCATCGCGGACGCGCTCGCCACCCTGCGCGATCCCGTGCGCTTCCTCGATCCGACCCGGCTCAACGCGGCGCGCGAGCGCATCTACGATGCGCTCGACCTCGTCTCCGCAGCAGCCCCCCGGCGCCTGCGCTACCAGACAGAGGTGCTGCGCTACGACGTGGAGGGGGTCGATCCGAGCCGCTTTGCGGACCTGCTCGCCGTCACGGCCGATCCGGGCGCGAACCTGTTCGAGGATCACTGGACGGCCGAGGTGCTCCCCGCCCTCGATCGCGGCGGCTACGACCTCGTCGGCCTCTCGCTCACCCTGCGCTGGCAGCTCATCCCGGGCCTCTCGCTCGCCCGGCGCCTGCGGGAGCGCGGGCACCGCGTGGTGCTGGGCGGCACCGCGCTTGCCAAGATCGCCCACCGGCTGCCGCACCTGCCCGCCTTCTTCGACGCCTTCGCGGACGGCGTCGTCACCCGCGAGGGCGAGGCGGCGCTCCTCGAACTCGTCGACCAGCTGCAGGGCGGGCGGGATTTCGCGCGCGTGCCGAACTTCCTGTTCAAGGACGGCGACGCGGTCCGCGCCGGCCGGACCCACATCGAGAACTACGCCGCCGTCCCGACCCCGGATTTCGACGGCCTGCCCCTCGACCGCTACCTCAGCCCGCACCTCGTGCTGCCGGTCCTCGTGGGCAAGGGCTGCTACCACGACGAGTGCACCTTCTGCGACATACCCTTCATCAACCGCATCTCGCCCAAGCGCTACCGCGTGCGCCGGCCCGAGACGGTGGCGGAGGACATCCGGGCGCTCTCGCAGCGGCACGGCTGCCGCCACTTCCTCATCGCCGACGAGGCGCTGCCGCCGCGCATCCTCGAGCGCGTGGCCGACGCGCTGGAGGCGCAGGGCACCACCGGCTGCGCCTTCTCGGGCTATGCCCGGCTGGAGCCCGGCTTCACCCCGGACCTGTGCCGGAAGCTCGCCCGGGTCGGCCTGCGGCGGCTCTATTTCGGCCTCGAATCCGCGAGCCAGGCGACGCTCGACGGGATGCGCAAGGGCATCCAGGTCGAGAACGCCGCGCCGGTGCTGCGCCATTGCGCGGAGGCGGGCATCCGCTTCCACGTCTTCTCGATGATCGGCTTCCCGGGCGAGGACGAGGCGAGCGCGCGGGCGACGATGGCCTTCTTCGACGAGAACGCCGCCCTGTTCGACGATCCGGGCAACTCCCTCGACATCCACGAACTCGAACTCCTCACCGACACCCCGTACTTCGCCGAGCCCGAGCGGTTCGGCCTGCGCCTGCTGGCGCCGACGGAGGGACGCGACTTCCTGTTCGGCATCGGCACCGCCTGGGAGAACACGCGCGGCCTGAGCCGGCCGGAGATCGCCGCCCTGATGGCGGAGGCCACCGAGCGCATCGCGGCCCGCTTCTCCCGCTTCCACGCCTGGCCGCCGATCCTGTGGCCCGCGCAGGAGGAATGGTCGCTCTGCTACGCCGCCGCCTATTTCGGGCAATCCTTCCCCTACCGGGTCTCGGTGCCCGAGAGCGCGGATCCCTCCCTCTGGCGCCTCGCCTGGAGCCGGGCGGCGGCCGTCGAGCAGGATGCGGAGCACTGCACCATCACCTCGCGCCGCGGCAGCGTCGCCCTCGATCCGGCGACCTTCCGGGCGCTCGGCGGCGATCCGCGCTACCGCGCCGCCGCCGAGATCATCGTCGGTCTGTCGGGCGAGGACGCGAGCCAGGAGGACGTCGCCTTCGCGCGCGACGTGGTGACGAACCTCGTGCGCCACCGCCTCCTCGACGTCGTGCCGGCGACGGTCCCGGGCGCAGCCGTGGCACCGCCATGAGCGCGGACGGGCCGACCGCCTGCGGCGAGACGCTCGCCGTGGTGCGCAAGAAGGCGCTGTTGCGCCTCCTGGCACGCCGCGAGGCCGCGCGGCTCGGGCTCGTCGTGACGCAGGCCGAGATGCAGGCCGAGGCGGAGCGGTTTCTGGCGGCGGCCGGCCTCGACGACGGCGCGGCGCTCGCCGGCTGGCTCGATGCGTCCGGCCTCGGGGAGGCGGCCTTCGCGGCCGCCCTGCAGGATTTCGCGCTGGTGCGCCTCCTGGAGGATCGGCTCGCACGCGAGATCGACGCGCTGGTGCCCGACCATATCGCGGTGAGCAGCGCCCGGCTGCGGCAGGCGGAGCACGAGGGCGCGTCGTGAGGGAGACGCCCCTTGCGTGGGTGCAGCTCAACCTCGGCCTCGCCCGCGCGGACGGCTCGGCGCTGCCTGCCGCGCGCGCCGTGCTGCGCGGGCTCGCGGACGAGTTGCCGGGCCTGCGCCGGGATCGCCTCGTCACGCGGTTCGTGTTCCAGCGCAAGCCGCCCGACCTGCGCCTGCGCTTCCGCGCGCCGCGCGCCGCCCTGGCGGCGCGGCTGCGGCCGCTGCTGGCGCGCGTGGCGGCCGAGGGACACCTCACCGCGCGGTTCTGGAGCGTCTACGAGCCGGAGACGCGCCAGTTCGGCGGGCCGGAGGCGATGGCCCGCGTGCACGCCTATTGGGAGGCGGACGGCCTCGCCTGGATCGCGCGCGACCGCCTCGCCGAGGCGGGGACCGCCCTGCTGCCGACCCCGCTGCTGCTGGGCGCGGTGCTGAACGACCTGTTCTGGCGCACGCTGGGCGACGGGCCCGAGGTCTGGGACACGTGGTGCAACCTCGCGGCGATCCTGCGGGACGAGGCGGAGGCGACCGGTCCCGCCGAGCCGTCCGGGCTCGACCAGCTGATCCCCTCGGCCGGCGCCGCGGAAGCCGCGCTCCTCGGCGGCTACGCCCGCGCCAACGCGGCCCTGGCCCGGGGCCTCCGGGGCGCCTGGAGCCGCGGCCGGCTGACCGGGGGCCTGCGGGCGATCCTGCCGTTCGTCGCCCTGTTCACCCTCAACCGCCACGGGATCGGGCAGCCGGAGGCGGCGCTCCTCGCCCGCGCCATGCGGGCGGCCTGGAACCCCCGGCAGGGCCTGCGCGGCGCGGCGCCCGATGGCCGCCTGCGGGCCGGTGCGGTGTGAGGACCGGCGTGCCGCCCGGGCCCGACCGCCCTCTCGGCCCGGCGATCCTGCGCATCGCCGCGTGGCCGATCGAGACCATCGCGCCCCTGCGCGGCGACGCCTTTGCGGCGCGGGTCGATGCCTGGATCGAGGCCGGGGACGCGATCGGCCGCGACAGCGGGACGCTGACCGGACGCCTGCACGCCGTCATCCCGGCCCTCGCTGACCGGGCGACGCGCCGCGCCGCCCTCGACCTCAAGCGCCGGCTGCACGGGGGCGCCGAGCCGCTGCCGGGCGAGCCGGTCGCGCGGCTTCTCGCCTCCCCCGCCCTGCCGCCGGAGGTCGGGGACGGGCTCCGCCGCATGGCGCGGCGGCGGGAGTCGCACGCGGCCGAGCGCGCCGCGATTGAGGCCGCCCACGCGGCGGAACTCGACCGGGCGGGCGCGGAACTCGCGCGGATCGCGCGGAGCGACGCGTTCCTGCGGGCGCTCTGCCTCGCCAGCCCCTCGACCTACCGCCAATGGTGCCAATCCGGCGCGGGCGGGGGCCGCGAGCGCAGCCGGCGCCGCCTGCAGGCGACGCTGCACCGCTACCTGATGCGGGCCGTCGGCCGCGCCACGCCGAACGGGCTCTGGGCCGGCATCGCCCTTGAAGATCCCGGCCTGTCGGCCGAACGGCCGCTCGACATCCGGCCCGCGCAGGCGGCGACGCGCGTGAGCCCGGCGCTGGCGCCCTTCGCCCGCGCGCTGGAGGCCCTCAACCGGCAGCGCCCCTGGATCGAGGCGGTGGGATGGCGGATCAACCCGACGCTGCGCCGGGCCGGACCGGAGCGCTGGGTGTTCGGCACGGTCGCGGACGGGATCTGGCGCGCCCTGCAGGTCGAGCATCATCCGGTGCTGGACTGGCTGACGGCGCGGGCGCCGGCGAGCGGCGGTCCCTGGCGGCTGGCGGAGATCGAGGCGGATCTGGGCCGCCACGCCCCGCCCGCGGCGGCGCGCGCGATCGCCGAAGGCTGGATCGCGGCCGGCCTGCTCTGGTCCGACGCCGCCTTCCCGGCGATCTACGCCGATGGCTGGGAGGCGCTGGACGCCATCGCGTCGGTCCTGCCCGCCGCGGAGGCACCGCTGTGGCGCCGCTGCCGCGACGCGCTGCGGCAGATCGCGCAGACGCTCGAAGCGGGGATCGACCGTCTCGCGCCTGACGCGCTGCGGGCGCAGCTCGATGCGGCGAACGCCGCGGCCGCCCGCGTGCTCGACCGCTACGGGCCGGCCGAACCGCACGGCGACGTGCTGGTGGTGGACCGCGGCGCGCCGTTCCGCTTCGCGCTCTCGGACGCCTTCGCGCACGCGATCGACGGGCGCTGCCGGGCCGCCTTCGCGTTCGACCGGTTCGGCCTCGGGACGAGCGAATCGCGGATCGGGCTGCGCCGCCTCTTCGGAGGCCTGGGCCCCGGCGAGGCGGTGCCGCTGGCGGACTTCCTCACCCGCGGCCTCGACACGGAGCCCGTCCCGCGCGGCCTCGCCTGGGAGGAGCGGGTCCTGCCCTGCGCGGGCGACCTCGCGCCGCAGGCCCGGGCGGCCTTCGCGGGCTGGGAGCGCGCCATCGGGGCCGGCTGGGCCGATCCGGTGCTCGCGCTTGAGGCCGGCGCCGCCCCCGACGTGCCGCTGCCGCCCGGCTCGGCGCTTCTCCTCGTCGGGACCGGCGCGGAGGAGCCCGCCCTGCGCCTCGGCGGCATCACCCCCGAGCCGTGCTTCTTCTACGCCCGCTTCTCCCACCTGTTCGGGGATGCGGGCGCGGGTCCGGACCCGTTCCGGGCCTGGCTTCAGGCGTCCCTGCGGGCGGTCGAGGCGCGCGCGCCGCATCTGCGCTTTGCGGACCTCGCGGTGCGCAACCAGCGTGCGCCCAACGTCGCGGCGCGCCCGCGCCTGTCGCCCGACCTCGTCGATCCGCTCGACCCGGCGGCGCTGCGGGAGCTGACGGTCTCGTGCGACGCGGCCGGCCGGCCGGTCCTGCGGCGCGCCGGCGAGGCGGCGGCCCTGATCCCCTCGGCGCGCTCGGCCGCCTATCTCGGCGGGCTCGACCGGTTCGCGGCGATCCTCTCCGGCATCGCGGTCTTCCTCGGCCGGCCGGCCCTGCTCGCCCCGATCCCGCGGCTGTCGCGCGAGATCGCGGACTGGCACCACCTGCCGCGGCTCGACCTCGGCTCCACGACGATCAGCCCCGAGCGCTGGACGCCGCCCGAGGCGCTCGGCGCGGGTCTCGTCGCGGCGCGCGGCGCCGAGCGGTTCATCCTCTGGCGCCGCTTCGTGCGTGAGGCCCGCCTGCCCGCCTTCGTGCACAGCTTCCAGGGCCGGCACCAGACCGAGAGCCTGCTCGCCACCGCGAGCGCACTCGGCATCGAGATCCTGGCGCAGGACCTCGCCGCCCACGGCCCCGCCCTCCGGCTCCAGGAGGTGCATCCCGCCCCCGACCGCTTCGTCGCGCGCGATGCCGAGGGCCGGCGCTACTTCGCCGAACTGGCCGTCGCCTGGGCCGGCGACCCGGCCTTCTTCGACGGCTATCCGGCGCCCGGCTCCTGATCCCCGGGCGCCCGGAACGCCCGCGCGAGGCGCAGCGCCTCGGGCAGCGCCCGCGCGATCTCGACCTCATGCCGGCGCATCAGGCGGGCGACGAGGAGGTCGTCCCGCAGGCGGGCCCACACCGCCTCCTCGGACAGGCCGTGCGCCTGCATCCAGGCCTCCACCTGCGCCGGGCCGCTCAGCCCGAGCCGGGCGAACAGCGCGCCGGCCGCCTCCGTCAACTCGTCGGGACCCGGCGACCAGCCGAACTCGCGGGCGGCCGCGTGCGCGACAAGCGCGAGCAGCGTCGATTCGCGCAGCGCCGCGGGCACCGGGCCGCGCCCGCCCGCGCGCTCCAGGGCGACCTCGTTGAGGAGACGCTCCACGAACACCGTGTGGGCCACCGTGTAGTCGACGGACCGGGGCTCCCAGGGCTGCGCCGCCTCCCGGTCGATCTCGGCGAGCAGCGCCGCGGCATCGCGGGCCTTGAGGCTGACGAAATCCATCCGCGCGTGCTCCTGCCACGCCGCGATCTCGCGGGCCGGGACCGTGCCCGCGAGATGCAGCCGGGCCGCGACCGTCTCGACGGTCCGCTCGGCATAGTAGACCGCCCGGGCCGCCGCGACGATCGCCGCGGCGGCCTCCGGCCCGATCAGCCCCCCCTCGCGGGCGGAGTCGGTGCTGGCACGGATATCGACCAGCGCCTGCGTCAGGGGCAGGTAGCCGAGCCCCTCGGGAGCGTGCTGGACTGCGACCTCGTCGTCGGCCGTGATCCGGCCGTCGCGATACCATTCGAAGATCGTGCCCACGCCCCTCATGCCGAAGCCGTGCAGCTCCGCCGCCCGCAGCGCCCCCATGCTGGCGGCGCCGTAGACGCGCACGCCGCGGCTCATGGCGATCAGGATCTCCTTGTGCCAGACCGCCGGGACCGTCTCGAAGTAGCCGTCGATGATGCCGACGTGGCGCGGCGGGCGGTCGAGGAGGCGCAGGAGGTCGCCCTGCTGGACCGGCGGCAGGTAGGTGGCGTCGAGGAGGCGCGCCGCCTGCTCGCGCGGCAGGCTCGGGCCGAGGAAGACGACGACGCTCATGCGGCGGCGCCCGCGGCCCGGGCGCGCCGGCCCGGCACCCAGGAGGGCGAGTCCACCGGCCCCTCCAGCCCCGGCACGATCACCCGCGCCACGCGCACCGGCAGACCGTCCCGGGACAGGTCGACGACGAGGATGCGGTCGAGGCCGGCCCGCGCGAGGCAGCCCGTCACGTGGGCGAGATCCGCCTCGACGCTCCCGGCCGCGTGAGCCGGCACGGCGGAGAAGGGCCGGCGCCCCGCGACGCCGGCCAGCGCCCGGACCGTGCCGAGGGCCTCGGCGCTCTGAGTCTCGCCGTACTGTGCCCGGCCGAGGTCGTCGCGCGCGCCGGCGATCGCGGTCAGCCGGCTCTGCGCCGCCTCCGTGAGGGCGCGGCAGAGGGCGATGACCGGGTCCGGGTGGCACCCGGCCCCGCCGCTGCCGGGCATCGGCCGCGTCTCGGCATCCGCCGCGTCGTCGGCCAGGACCGCCCGGATCGTCGCGACGCCGACATCGCTCGTGACGTCCCAGGCGGCGGGGGACACGCCGGCCTGCCGCAGCCGGTCGAGGACGCCGCGCACGGCCGGATGGGCGACCCGCGTCAGGTCGAGCCGGGTCGCGGCCTGCCGGGCCGCCCCGGCCTGGAGCCAGAGCGCCACCGCGTCGCGCTCGATGCACTCGCACAGGCCGTGCAGCACCGCCTCGTGGAGGGTGTTGCCGGAGGCGAGCCCGTTGGTGCTGTGCAGGAAGGCGCCCATGCCCCGCATCCGCGGCACGGTCGCATCCGCGTGCACGAGTTCGTAGGGGACGAAGACCGGCGCGCCGGTCGCCCAGTCGCGCGCCGGCGTCCAGGGGATCTCGGTCCGCAGGCCGAACAGGGCATGCCGCGCCGCCGGCAGCGCCGTGACATCCACCACCTCGCCGGCCGTGGCGATCTCCCGCAGGAGGGCGTGGCGCACGGGCAGCCCGGGCTCCTCCGCATGGGCGAGTTCCACCGCCTCCATGACGGCCGAGGCCCGGGCCGCGGCATCGCTGAGACCCTTGCCCTGCGACACCGACAGGGTGCGGGCGTTGGGCCGCACGGCGAACCAGACCGGGATGCCGATGCGGTCGAGCCCGGTGATCTCGCCGACCCGCGTGACGCCGAGACCCGGCAGGTGCGGCCGGATGCGCTCCCAGGTCGTCTCCGGCGGCACGACGCGGCTGCCGTTGGTCAGGGCCTGCTTGACCGACGGCATCTCGGCCGACGGGCCGGGCGGCGGGACGAAGGCCATGCTGCTGCCCCCGAGAGTCGCGAGCCCGAGCGTCGCGGGCGGACCCGGCCAACAGCATAGCATCGCTCGGCGCCGACCTCACGGCCTTCGGGCGAGCGATGCGGCGGCGTCCGGGCCATCGCGACGCCGGCGCATCACGGCCCGATCCACCCCCCGGCGCCCCCCGGCCGGACCATGCGGCCAGCGCGGGCGCGACCATCGCGGCGCGGGGTTGCTCGGAGGAGATTTTTCTGAACTTTGGGGTGTCTGACGACACAAATCTTCTCTGGTCGCGGACCCGTGGAGAACGAGTGCGCGCAGGGGAGGCTGTTCTGCCGGTCCGCGACCGGCGCCGCACCGGCATGGCGCGGAGCGCGGTCTTCCGGACGGGGACCGGGCCGACGACCGCAGCGAGAGACGATCCATGACCGGTGCAGGACATCACGCCGCGGCGGCGCGCGGACTCGCGGTCCCGGGCGAAGCGGTCGATCCGCCAGACGGGCGCCGCAACCTCGCCCGGCTCGTCGTCGCCCAGGCTCTCGGCGGGGCGAACGCCACGGTCGTCTTCGCCACCGGCGCCATCATCGGCCACACGCTGGCGCCGCGGCCGGCGCTCGCGACCCTGCCGATCTCGCTCTTCGTGGTCGGCATGGCGGTCTGCACCCTGCCGGCCGGTCTCATCGCGCAGCGCCACGGCCGGCGCGCCGCCTTCCTGACGGGCACGGCCTGCGGCATTCTCCTCGGGCTGCTGGCCGCCGCCGCGATCGTGCTCGGCGCGTTCTGGCTGTTCTGCGTCGCCATGGTCTTCGGCGGCGCCTACGCGGCGGTGGTGCTGTCCTTCCGCTTCGCCGCCGCGGATTGCGTGCCCGCGGCCCGGCGCCCGCGGGCGCTGTCGGCCGTTATGGCGGGAGGCGTCGCCGCCGGGGTGATCGGCCCGCAGCTCGTGACCACCACGATGCACGCGTGGCCGCCCCACCTGTTCGCCGTCACCTACCTCGCCGCCGCCGGCATCGCGGCGCTGTGCGCGGTGGTGCTGACGGGCGTCAGGCTGCCCGTCCCGACGGCGCCCGACCGGGCCGCCGGCCGCCCGCTCGGCGCAATCGTGCGCCAGCCGCGCTTCGTGACGGCGGTGATCTGCGGCGTGGTCTCCTACACCCTGATGAACTTCGTGATGACCTCGGCGCCGCTGGCGATGCGCCTGTGCGGCCTGTCGCAGGAGGCATCGAACCTCGGCCTGCAATGGCACGTGATCGCCATGTACGGCCCGAGCTTCGTCACCGGGCATCTGATCGCGCGGTTCGGCGCGCCCAGGATCGTCCTCACCGGGCTGGGGCTGACGGCCGCGGCGGCGGCCGTCGGCCTGACCGGCGTGGAGGTGGGGCACTTCTGGCTCACCCTGATCCTGCTCGGCGTCGGCTGGAATTTCGGCTTCGTCGGCGCCTCGGCGATGGTGCTGGAATGCCACCGGACCGAGGAGCGGGCGCGCGTGCAGTCGCTCAACGACTTCGCGGTCTTCGGGATGATGGTCGTGGGATCGTTCGCCTCCGGGGGCCTGCTGACGACCTACGGCTGGGATACGGTCTGCTGGGTCACCTTCCCGCCCCTGCTGCTGGCGGCGGCGGCCGTGTTCGCCACGTCCGCCTCGCGCCCCGTGCCGCCCGGCCTCCTGCGGCCCTGAGGGCCTGCGGCGCTGCGGCCCTGCGGGCCGTTACGCTCAAGGCGCCGGCGGGACCGTCGCGCCGGGATGCGCCACCATGTCGTCGGCACGGCCCGAGCGGACGCCGCGATCTCGACTCCGTACCGCCACATTGCGAGCGTGCCTTGCAGGAGGCTCCGTCCGCGGGGCGATGCGAGGGGTGTGACATGAGCGTGATCAGAGTGCTCGGAGCGGTCCTGTCGGTGTTCGCCGTGCTGATCGTGAGTGCGGCCCTCAGGCTGCTGCTGCTGCCGTTCCGGTCGCTGCGCAGGATCCGGCCACGTGCCGTCGAGCAGCACTGACACCGGGCCGTCCCATCCGGAGGAGATGCGGGCGAGGGTCGAGCTGAGGATCGGGCAGGCCGTCGCGGTCAAGGCCACCGTCCGGGCGACGCCGGCAGGCCTGATGGCCGTTGCGGTCCTGATGGGCGCGATCCTGGTTCCGACGCTCTGGCTCGCCAGGGGTCGCGTACGCATGCGCCCGCCCACCGCCTGAAGGCCCGGCGCCACACGGTTCTCGCGCCGGTCCGTTCGGCCGCGGGAGAGCAACGGCCGAGCGAGCGGGGGTGCCCGTGGGCGCCCCAGCCAGGCTTGGATCGGGCCGTTCGGTCCGGTCCGATGGCACAGCTTGATTCCAATCGCTCCACGATTGTACAGTGAATTAGCAACAGGGATTTGCTGTACAGGATACGGCTCGGTCGGTCGCTTCACGCTCGCAAGCAACGGTACCGCTCAGCGACTCCGATTCGGACTGCCAGGGAGGGTGCGCATGTGAACGCCCCGTTCGGATCAGACGCCCGAAGATGAATCATGAGGCACAAGACCGAACAAGCGGACCAGATATTCCGATCTGCGTTGATTGTTATCTGAATGGCCTGGTTCTTCCGTTCACACAATCGTCTGCAACGAGAAAAGAGAGATCGACACGCGATGACGATCAGCCTCCGGCACACCAAGGCAGCGCACCAGCCGCCGACCACGCCCCACGTGCCTGCGCCGAACGATCCTCGCCCTCTTCTGCCGTCGTTCCTGCGCGATCACCTCGGCCGGCAGCTGCGCGCGGCCTATGAGGTCTTCGTCACCGAGGCCCAGCCACGCCCTCTGCTCGATCTCGCCGTCCGGCTGGAGAGGGTGCTCGCCAGCGCGCCGGATGCGCCGGAGTTCCGGGACGCCTTGCTGGCCGCGCTCCCGGCCCTTCGCGCCTTCGCCACCTCGCTGACCGGCTCGCCGGCCCAGGCCGACGATCTGGTGCAGGACACGCTGCTGCGGGCATGGCAGAGCCAGCACAGCTTCACGCCCGGCACGAACCTCAATGCGTGGCTGTTCACGATCCTGCGCAACCAGTTCTACACGACGATGCGCAAGCGCAAGCGGGAGGTCGAGGACAGCGACGGGACCGCCGCCGCGCAGCTGACCGCGCTCCCGAGCCAGGAGGACGGCCTCGAGCTGCGCGAGGTGTGGACGCAGCTGGGCAAGCTTCCACCGTTGCAGCGCGAGGCGCTGCTGCTGATCGCTACCCAGGACCTCACCTACGAGGCGGCGGCGGAGTTGATGGGATGCCAGACCGGCACGGTGAAGAGCCGGGTCAACCGCGCACGCGCCGCCCTGGTGCAGGCGCTCGGCTACGAGGACCGTCTCGCCCGCACCGCGGCGCTCTAGGACGCGGCGCCGGCTGCCGCCGGTCGCCGTCCGTCCCGTGCTGCGGTCCGGACGCGCTTCGCTCGCATCGGTGCGGTCGAGCGGGTGCGGCTCTCTCCCGGTTGCTTGCGCCGCCGACCACGCCCGCGGTCCAGAACGACGGAAGCGACGTGTCCGCCGTCGACCGGACGGACGAACCGAGCCGCTTCGCGGCACGCGGCAGGGTGGCTGCGCGCGAGGCCTTTCGCCGACGCCGCAGGCCCGCATGGGCCCGGGCGTGTGCCCCCGCCGTGACGCGAGCGGCCCCGCACCGGTCGAAGTCCCTTGTGCCGAGGATCACTGGACGATGGGAGGCTCGCGGTCCGCCGGGCTGAGCCGGGGTGTCACGCCAAGATTCGGCAGGATCGGCCGCCGCCAGAGGAACGCTGAAATTTCATTCAATTGGGAGCTTCATAATATATCCGATCTCAGAACAATCATACCAATTGCATTTAACAAATGACATTGCCGTGGCATGATCCGACTACCAAAAGCAGGAAAAGGCCGAAGCAGCCAGGTCAAAGGGAGGAGCCGTTCGGAAATGAGTCCCCGTCCGAGCCCGCACGCCAACAAACACATGACGCCGCGCGGCGGCCTTCAGGCCGCAGAGTACGAAGAACTTGGCTATGGATACCTGGAGATCGTGGAAAATTCCGTCTGCTATGTTGACGGAAGGACCGGGAAGCGTCTGATCGATTTTCGCTATCCCACGCGCCGAGATGCGACGCTTCAGCTGAGCTTCTTCAGGCAGGCGTGCCAAGACGCGAAACGCCAGCAAACCATCACCAGACTCCGCCAGTCCCGGGCGGAGATGTCAGACCAGAAGGCTGCCATGACCGAACCGAGGACCGACGAGAAGACCACGGCCGGGATGGCCTTTTCCCCCTTTGCCGATGCCCTCGGCAGCGGGATGCCGGCGGACACTTTGCAGGGCCGCGGTCGCCTCTCGCCGAAGCTTTGGCAGATCCTGGACACGAATTTTCCTGACCCGCTCGTCAGGATGACCTTCTTCTCGGAAAGGCAGGCCCGTGCCGCCTGTGAGACGATGAACGCCAAAGCCCGCCGGGAGCGGTTCGAGGTGGTCTGGATGGGGGCCTGAGCGGTCCGGGTCGTTGCAAGGGATCGCGGTGGATGCCGTGCATGGCGCAAGCGCGCGGATCGCGGCCGGACAGGCCAAGCCATCGAAGCCCGCACTCTGCCGCGACCGACCCGGCACTGACGAACGGGACGGGCACGATGCCCAGGGTTCGCATAACAAGAATCACTGCGACCCTGGGGAGGGGCCAGTATGAATAATTTCCTGATCAGAAGTCTCGAACATACCGGCGTCTTGTCAGAAGTCGAGATCGAGGCCCTTCAGCACGTGAATTTGCGCGAGCGGATCGTTCCAGCCCGAACCGACATCGATCATGATGATTTTTCCGACACTATCCATCTGATACTGGATGGATTTGCATGCAGATATAAGATCTGGGCGGAGGGCGAGCGTCGCATCCTGTCCCTGCTCGTCCCGGGCGATCTTTGCGGCGGGCATGCAACCATGCCGTTCGTCTTCCATAACAAAGTGGCCGCTCTGACGAATTGCACGATCGCGGATATTCCGCGGCAAACGATGGCCGAGTTGATCGACAGATACCCTCGCATCGCACGAGCGCTCTGGTGGGTCACTCTCGCCAAGCTCAGCACGACCCAGGCCTGGCTGGCCAACATGGGACGGCCCGCCGACAAGCGAATGGCCCACTTCTTCTGCGAGGTTCTTGTCCGCCTGCAGGCGGCCGACCTCGCCGACGAGAACAGCTACGATCTTGGACTGACCCAGTTCGATCTGGCGGAGATATTCGGGCTGTCGAACGTTCACGTGAACCGTGTTCTGAAAGCCCTGAAGGAATCGGGCTTGTTGGCCGTGTCCAATCGCCGGGTGACGATCTTCGATGTCAGGCGCTTGAAGAAGCTCGCGGAATTCGATCCTGGCTACCTTCATGACATCTCGGGCTCGACGATGGAGGGGCGGTCGACGCTCGTGCAGGAGCCGATCGCCCGATGGAGGGCTTGAGCGGAGGCCCTCCCTCGCCGGCCTCCGAACGGTCAACCCGGACGGGTCCGTCAGACGGGCCGGCCGGGCCGGGGGCGATACCGCGGGAGCGCCCAACCGAAGCGGAGTGAGGCTGCGCGCACGAGCAGGCCGACCAAGAACCCCGCGCCGACCGCAAGCTCGCGCGGCCCGCCGGCGGCGGTCAGGGCGACGAAGGTGATCGCCCCGGCGAGCGCGGCCGAGGCGTAGATCTCCCGGCTCAGGATGACCGGGCTCTCTCCCCCGAGAAGATCGCGGATGATGCCGCCGACGGTGGCGGTGATCACGCCCATGGCCACCGCCACCGTGGCGCCCACCCCGGCCTGCCAAGCCCGTTCGGACCCGGCGACCGCGAACAGCGCCAAGCCCAGCGCATCGAGCCACAGGAGGTAGCGGTAGCGGGATTGCGGGATGTGCGCGGCGAAGAAGACAGCCGCCGAGACGGCCAGGCAGGTCAGCAGGTAGGCCGGCTCACGCGTCCAGAACACCGGCGACCCGAGCAGCAGGTCCCGGAGCGTCCCCCCGCCGATGCCCGTCACCGTGCCCAGCACGGCGAACCCGACGATATCCATCTCCTTGCGGGACGCGACCAGGGCGCCCGTGACCGTGAAGACGATCACGCCCAACCAGTCCAGGGTCGTGGCGGCAGTCTCGAACATGGTGTCTCCCGTCTGGGGGGTGTCGCGGCCACGTGCCGGCGCGCGGCGCGGCTGATCGTCGGATCGGGTCTGCTCGACCCGGTCGCTCTGCGCCGGAACCTTGTGCGCGTGCGTCACGGCAACCGCAGCGATGGCGGATCACCGGACCGGACAGGCGCGAGCGGGGCTGCGCGCGACAGGTCAGGCCGAGGGGAATGCATGGTACGGCCTCCGAGGTCGCATCGCGCGCCATGCGCGGGAGCCCCCTCTGTCATCGGCCTGAGAGTTTCGCCGTGAGCCCTCGCGGGGGGTCGCGGCTTACACCGTCGGCGGGAGCATGCGCTCCGCTTTCCAGAGTGTTGCACGAACGAGCGGTCCGGGTGCCTGAGAGTTTCCGGGGCGGTTGCTCCTTCGGCGGCCGGTTCGCACCGGCTCTCTCCCGCTCGTCGATGGGTCGATCCTTGACCCTCCATTTGCGGCCGAAATGTGGGCCGGCGCCTCCGGTGCGCGGCGCTGTCCGGCGGCGCGCGGCTCTGCTACAGGCATCGCCCGAGCCCGCGGCCGACCCCACCGGCCCTCCCCGTTGCGCAGGAGCCGCATGACCATCGACCGCGTGCGCGCCCGCTTCGAGGCGCTTCTGCTCGACCTGGACGGTACGCTGGTGGACAGCCAGCGCGACCTCGCCGACGCGCTGAACGCCCTGCTCGCCGAGCAGGGACTGGCGACGGTCGATCTTGCGCAGACGCGCGCGATGGTCGGCGACGGCGCCCGCGTCCTCATCGAGCGCGCGCTGCGTGCGACGGGCGGCGATCCCGAACGGGCGCCCGATCTTCTTCCACGCTTCCTGGCGCTGTACGAGCCGATCGCCTGCCGGCAGACGCGCCCCTATCCGGGTGTTCTCGACACCCTCGGCCTCCTGCGCGAGGCGGGGGTGCTGCTCGCCGTCGTCACCAACAAGCCCGTCCAGGCCACGCGGACGGTGCTCGACGGCCTCGGCCTGTCGCCCTTCATCGCGGCGATCGTCGGCGGCGACACCGTGGCGGCGCGCAAGCCGGACCCCGCTCCGGTGCGCGCCGCTCTGCAGCGTCTGCAGGTCGCGCCGGAACGGGCCGTGATGGTGGGCGACAACCATCACGACGTGGAGGCCGCCCACGCGGCCGGCGTGCTGGCCGTCGCGGTGTCGTACGGCTACGCCCATCGGTCTCCGCACGACCTCGGAGCCGACGCGGTCATCGACGATTTCGCCGCGTTGCCGGCCGCTCTGAGCGCCCTGGCGGCGGCCCGCGATGCCTGCATCCTCCCGAGCGGATCCTGACGCGGCCTGTTCGCGCCGATCGGCGATGGCCTGCCCATGGTCCGGCCGCTGCGGCGGCCTTGCGCGGGGGAAAGCCACGTGATGGCGCAAACCCTTGACCGGACGCGCCCGGCATGGTGTGTCGGCGCCGCGCGTGGTCGGGCCCCGTAGCTCAGCTGGATAGAGCAGCCGCCTTCTAAGCGGCAGGTCGTAGGTTCGAGCCCTACCGGGGTCGCCACCGAAATACCCGCTTGGTCAATGACTTGGCGGGCTTTTTCATGCCCCTCCCCTGTCGGCACCGGACCGGAACATCAGCCGGGATTCGAGGAAGGACGGTCCGGATGAGCTTCTAGAAACGTGATGTGTGGGAGGTGCTTAGGGAGTCTCGGAGCGGGAACGGGAATGTGGAGGATCACGATCGTGGATCTGGAGGTCCCCCGTTCGAGCCGGGGTGGCGGTACCAGCGAATTCACCAGACATCGCGCGGTGCGGTCGGGTCGGCGTGAGGCCGGAC
>NZ_BPQQ01000028.1 GCF_022179325.1 Methylobacterium isbiliense
CACACTCAAATCCGGATAGCCAAAATATCGGAAATGGTCGAGGCGAGGGCGGGCGAAGGTCCGCCCTTCGTCATGGGGAGGCTGGCTCGGGCAACTGCTCGCAATCCGAGGCCTCTGATTCAGGCTTCGGAGACGCCCGCCTTGGCGCCCGCGATCGTCGTCGGCAGCTTCGCGTCGGCGCAGAGGGGCAGGCCGGCGGGCCAGCGGAACGAGGTGATCTCGGAGCGCTTGAAGGCCGCGATGGTCCAGGCGTCCGACTGGTTGCCGCCCAGGCCGAACACGGTGTCCTTGTTGGCGCCGACCACGAAGAACACGTGCCCCTGCCACGAGGAGTTGCCCCGCCGCTTCGTGGCGATGCACCCGAGGACGGGCTCCTTGATGCCGACGCCCCAAGCCTCATAGCTGCGCGCCGCGAGGCTGCCCGACGGCTTGAAGCCGGCCCGCGCGAGCATGGCGCCCACCGCCGCGGCGCACCACGCCACTGAGTCCTGCTTGATCCCGGGGAAGCCAGCGTCCGCGAACAGCTTCACCACCCGCGGGTTGTTGGCGGCGCCCGCGCCTTCCTTCACGCCGAGCTCGGCCTCGGCCAGCACCAGCCACCCGGGCCTCTCCACCGGGTTGCGCCGCTCGGTGACGTCCACCTTCTGGAGCGCCGCCTGCGTCAGCGGCCCGGCGATGCCGTCCGCCACGAGGCCCGCCGCGCGCTGGAACGCGGTCACGGCGGCGATCGTCTTCGGTCCCGCGTCGCCATCTGCGCCGCCGGGTCCAAGGTCGTAGCCGCGCGCGATCAGCGCCCGCTGGATCTCAGTGACGACCATCAGGATCTCCTAAAGCCTATCCGCAGCAAAAGTGGTTTCCATCTCGCCGCAGGATTTTCGGGCGTGAGGATTGCCGACAACACCCGACAGCTTGCGCACCAATGAAATCCGCAATAGATATTGAGACTTCGCGATAGCCTGCCTGGCCCAAAATTATCCGGTGGAAGTAAATGTTCGCTAAGATTACGAGCCTCGGGGCGTGGTGCTCAACCGCACATCAAATCAAGGCGGCGGGCCTGAAAAGATCAAAGTCGCTGTTCGATTGGAACTTCACGCCCGTCAACACCACTCTCAATCTTATCGAGAATGACTTTCACGGCTTTTTCGAGCGCGAGCGCCTTCAGATTGTTCCCGACCGATACACGGTGCGGGAGGCGTCGGGCATGTACGTCCACCATATCTTTCCGCGTGACGTAGAGGGCCGCATTGACGCGGATCAGTTTGATGCCGCGTATCCTGCCGCGCGCGACACCGTTGCGGATCTGATCCAGGGGTGGCGCCAGGATTTAATCGACCCGGAGCCCCGCTTGTACGTCTGGGCGCTGACGCCGGAGTGGACGGTCGGCACGACGGCTCGCGCCGCCGCCGAGCGGTTCATGTCGCTGATCGGGGCTCGCGCCGCCCACCCGGCGACACTGCTCGTCGTGCAGGAGGAACGGTGGCACGAGCCGGATTGGGGACTGCCGAACGTCTTGCAGAGAGCGGTTCCGCCCTACGTCGGACCGGAGCACATGCGCTGGACAGGACACGAGGAAGGGTGGCGAGCCATCTTCGCCGGGCTCGCGCTGGCCCCCTCCCTGTCGCACGCGGCGTAAGTCACTCACGGGTTCAGGAGCGTGATGTACTTCCACCCGCCATTGATATAGACCCACAGTTTCTGCCCGCTGCTTGCGACGGCGAACGGCGCCGTCCCTCCGATCACAACAGGGGATCCTGTCGGGTCTCCGGGGATGACCGGCATGTAGGGGAACCCGGTTGTCGAGTTAGCTGGTAGAGACGGCCTGCCGAGAACAAGATTTCCCGTGCCATCATTATTGCCGATCAGTAGATTGTGCGTGGCGGTTGAGTTGTTGGTGATCTGATACGACGAGTTGGCCGAGACGTTGTTTGCGGCCATCGTGAGATAATCGACGCCCGAGCCGATGAGGATGCCGCCGACGTTCACGCCCCACTTGCCTGCGGGGCCGATGTGGTTGCCTGTCACGGTGATCCGTTGCAGGTTCGATCCCAGGACGATGCCGGCGCCGCCGTTGCCCGAGATCTGGTTTCCGGTGAGCTGCAATCCATCTACGGCCACAGCGCCAGTCGTATCGATGCCGATGCCGCTGTTGCCGTAGATTTCGCAGTTCGCCAGATGAACGCCCGATGTTACGCCGTTGATCTTGACACCGACACTGTTTGACGACGCCCACGAACCCGTCATCATCACATTTGTGATGGCCCGCGTGTTGTCCGGCCCGGCATCAAGCCACATCCCCGGACCTGTTGATGTGTCGAAATACGATGCGGTGATGATGAGCGACGTGATGACGAAGTTCGGGTTGGGCTTCACCCACAGGGGCGTGCCCATCTTCTGAAGCTGCGTGCCGGTGATGATGATGCCGGCGCCGCCCGTGATGTAAATGCCGGCTTTCGCATCCTGCCCGCCTGCATTCTCCATATAAGGCGCGTAGATGTCGCGCGCCTCGGCGGGGCCGTCTAACTGAATGCCTACGCCTGTCGCCGGCGCAATATTGGTGATCTTTGGGCGCCAGAAATTCGTTCGCCCACCCTTGCTATAGATGCCACTATGACCGCCACCGATCTCAAGATTTATGATTACGAGGTCCGCAGATCCGCCGGTCGTATTGTCATGGATGGCCCAAACCTGTGTGGCGGTGGGGGCGCCGTACTGCGCGATGCGAAATTCGGAAAATCTGTGATAGTTCTCTTCCAGCTCGAAAACGTTGAAGGTGCTCGATGTCGTGATGATTTGTGAGACGTGCTGACCCGCCCCGCGCACATGGATGATGGGCTTGCGCAGTCGGAGCGGGGCGGTGACGACGCACCCGCCCTGCGGCAGCCAGACATCCCCCCCGTAGGTCGGATGGACCGCGTCTAGCGCGGCTTGAATAGCGACCGTGTCATCGGTGGCATAGTCGCACTTCGCGCCGTGGTCCTTGACGTTGATGATGTCGAGGAGGCGTTGGGCCGCCGATCGGGCAACGCCGCCGGTCCTCGGCACCGTAACGGACAGGGGAGAGCCGTCGCATGTCGAGCCGGCGGCGCAGGTGATGCCGCCGCCGAGGCGTAGGCTCTTGGCCGTGATCGGCGGGGTCTTGGCCGGATCTACCTGCGCCAGGACGGGAGAGGCGGCGAGTAGTGCCGCCAGGAGAAGGAGGAAGCGCATCAGGTGTTCGTCCCGGTGATCGCGAGGGTGTAGCCGCCGGAGGCGTCGCCCATCCGCCAGGGCTGACCAGGGCCGAGGCCGTCCGGTGATGTCGGAAGAGAGAGGACCCAGGCCGTGACCAAGGCGCCGATGCCGGTCTTGTCGGCCTTCAGCGCCAGGGCGGCATCGACAGCCGCCGCGTCGGCCTTGTTCGTCGCCAGCTTCCCGAGCGTGTCGTTTGCCGTGGCAACGCCGCCGCGCACAGTCGAGACGGCATTGGCCTCCGCCGCATTGGCTTTCGCCGTGGCGTCCGACGCGGCTGTCGAGATGGCCGCCGTCCGAGCCGTGTCGGCCTTGGTCGTCGCGTCGTTGGCCGCAGCGCTGATCGCCGCATCCCGGGCAGTGTTCGCCTTGCTCGTCGCATCCGCAGCCGCGGCTGAGATTGCAGCGTCCCGGGCGCTGTCCGCTTTCGCCGTGGCGTCCAAACCCGCCGTCGTGATCGCGTAGCTCTGAGCGGCGGTCGCCTTGGTCGTCGCGTCGGAGGCGGCCGTGTTGATGGCTGCGGCCCGCGCCGCGTCGGCCTTCGTCGTCGCGTCGGCGGCGGCGGCACTGATGGCCGCGCTCTGCGCGTTGGCGGCCTTGGTGCTGGCGTCCGTCGCCGCGGCAGCGATGGCGGCCGCCTGTGCATTGCTCGCCTTCGTGGAGGCGTCGGTGGCCGCGGCAGAGATCGCCGCCGCCTGCGCGGCGCTCGCTTTCGTCGTGGCATCCGTCGCTGCTGCCGAGATGGCCGCAACTCGGGCGGCCTCGGCCTTTGCTGTCGCGTCCGCGGCCGCCGCCGAGATGGCGTTCGCCTGGGCTGCGCTCGCCTTCGAACTCGCGTCCGTCGCAGCGGCCGTGATGGCGTCGGACTCAGCCGCATCCGCCTTGCTGGTGGCGTCCAGTGCCGCGGCCTCGATCGCAGCATCGCGCGCGGCTTCGGCCTGGGTGGCAGCATCGGCCGCAGCGGCTGTGATAGCGGCGTCGCGGGCCGCATTGGCTTTCGCGCTGGCATCCGTGGCAGCAGCCGCGATGGCCGCGGCCTGGGCCGCGCTGGCCTTCGTGGCGGCATCTGCGGCCGCAGTGGCGACGGTCTGCGCATCACCGGCCGTCAGGGCGTCGGACAGGCCCTTGAAGGTCTTGCGCCCCGCCGGCGCGCCGCCGTCGAGCGCTGCGATCTTGGCGTCGGTGTAGCTCTTGGCCTCTGCCGTAGAGGCACCGCCGCCCACGTCCGTCACGATGACGTCGACGGTCACCGCCACATCGCTCACCGTGAGGTCGAGCATCTGCAGGCCCGGCCCCGGCTTCGGCGCCGCGATGCCCGTCACCGTGCCGGTCAGATACGTCTTGCGCTGGAGCGTGGACGGATAGCGGATCAGGTCGAAGGTGCCGACCCGGCCGAGCGCGATCTTGCTGGCTTCCTCCAGCGTGAGCGCGCGGCGCAGGACGGTCTGGTCTTCCGTGCTGTCGAGGATCAGCCCGGCCGGCGAGGTGTCGTCGGTACGCGCTGAGATCGTAAGCGCCCCCGACTTCAGCACGAGGCCAAACACTTCCCCCGGTCCAAGCACGAGCGGCGCCTTCTCGGAGCCGTTCATGGTCCACAGCCTGAAGATGAGCGGCGTCGTGTCCCCCTTTTCGAGGACAAGATCGGTGCGGGCAGGCTGCATGATGTCTACTCCGCCGCTGCCGCTGCTTCCGTCATCTGCCGGAAGATTTCGGTCGGCATTTCCATGACGCGCGGCGGCTCAGAGCCCTCCACGACGTAGCGAACCGTGCCGAACTGATCGCTCAGCACGACGTAGACGGCCGCCGCCGGATCGCCCGGCATGACGAAGCGCTGGTCGCGGGCCAGATCAGGTTGCTTCTCAATGGCCATCGCGGCGCCCTCACGAGATGACGTTGGAGAGTTCGGTCGCGCTGAGAGCGCGCGGGAAGTAGACCACGCGGCGCAGAATGCCGTTGAGCTGCGAGCCGCCGTTGTAGTGCCCGAGATCGAGCGTGGTCAGACCGGATGGCACGGCGCCCGAAGCGGTCAGAGCAGAGCCATAGATGTAGTCGTTGCCGCCGCCCAACTTGACGCCGACCCACCCGGCGCCGGAATACGAGAAGCCGGCGCGCACCGAACCGAATTGCGGCGCCCCGTACATCGTCATTCCGAGACCAGGGGCGCTTACCGCAATCGCGGGTCCGAATTGACTGCGGGACAGACCCATGACGCCGCCGCCGTTATTGCGCACAGCCAGGATCTGTTGGTCTGCAAACGGGGAAGCGTTGGTGATGATCTCAGCGAAGAAAGAGCCTTCCAGCGGATTGAACCAATCACCCATTGGCAAGGAGGCCGTCTCGGCCGCCCGCGTCAGGCCCGTCGCGTCGGACCGGATCAGGGAGGTGGCGGCATCCCGCGCTTCGAGAGACGCCGCGAGCAGATCATAGCCAGTGGTCGGATCGGACGGCCACCGCCGCAGGCCGACCGCCAAGCCCGAATTGCCGTTGGTGTTGTAAGCTCCAATGATGCAGCGCCACGAATTGCCGGGCGCCGGGAGCATGCCGTAGTACACGCCGGATGCTGACACGACGCGACCGAGCACCAAGTCGAAAACGACACTGCCGCCCTGGTCGCCTGATCCACCAGCGAGATAAACATTGATCTCGATGTATCGAGCGCCGCCCAGGACCGCGCGGGCCACGAAACTTGCGGTGTACGCGGCTGCTCCCGTGGCGATGCCGACTGTTCTGCTGATCGACCCCGGCGTGGCGCCGTTGTCCACGACGCGAGTGCCCGAGTTGATCCCGGAGAGGCCAGACACCGACGTCGAGAACAGCGACACGCCCGACTTGCCCCACACCCCATCGGTGAAGGTCTCGGTCCGGCTCCACATGTCGGTCGATCCTGGCTCGATCAGGAGGCCGAGCGGCAGCCCCGAGTGCGGGTCGTAGGCAAGGCGCATCTCATCCGCGGTCGCCTGCCGAAGCAACCCGCCGATGTCATAGTTCCACGCCGCGCTCTCGCGATCGAAAGCAAGAGCCGCCTCGACGGCAGACTTGGACTTGCCGACGAGCGCCTGCCCGGTGACAAAATTCAAATCGAGCGACGCGCTGGCCGGCGTCAGCGCGCCGAGGCGCCCGAGAGCTACCATTGAAAATACTCCGAATGAACTTGGGTCAGGCCGCGATCAGGCGCGAGAACTGCACGGACCAATTATGCTGCTGGCCGCCGCCAACGATGGAGACGTGCGCCGCGCTGTCCCGCACGCACCCGCGGGCGCCCGTGAGCGGGCCGTCGTTCGTGTCCGCGTTGTCGTTGTCGCGGCGCTGCGCATAGTTGACGCGCAGATAACGAGAGGTTGGCGCCACGGCGAGGTCAATGTTGAGACGCGGCGCCCCAAGGAACTGCGTTGAAGGAACTGCGACGGAGACGGACGAGATCGGCACGACATTGCCCAAGTCGTCGTACACCCAGAAGCCGTAGCCGCCTCCGGTGCCGTTCGGAGCCGCAGCCGCGCCCGAGACGGCAATGACGTTGCCGGAGGTGTCGAGCACCAGGGGCTCCACGGGCACGCGGAACGTGGCACAGAGGCGGGCCGCGACGCCGTTCGGCGGGGTCGCGCGCCAGACGTCGATAGGGGTCAGCGCCGGAGAGCGGGCCGAGCCGTACTGCCGCATGAACACCGCGCGCGCGAACATCTGGCCCATTTCGTATGCGCCCCGGCTCGTCTTGTGGATGTGATCGGCCGAGTTGACGGCAAACGAATACGTTGGCCCCACGAGACAGATGAGAGGATTGCACGCCGCGGCGCGGATCTGGGCCTCTTGCAGCCGCTGATAGACTGTCGCGTCCCACGGGTTGATGTGGTTGGTCTGCGAGACGTAGAGGATGACAGGCTCGGTCTGGCCCGTGATCGCTTGGATACGCGCCTGCAGCCTCTGCTGGAGCTGGTGCAGCATCAAGTCGTAATGGTCGCCCCAACCGGCCGAAACGTCATTCTCGCCCTGTATCCAGAGCACGCCCGGCACGACGAGGCGACTACCCTTGAGGCGCTGCTGCTGATACGCCTGATGGATTGACCGCATTGCGAAGGTGAACTGCTCGGAACCTTCGGTGAGCTGGTAGTAGCTTCGCCCTCCAAGGGCCGAGATGAAGCTCGCGATGCGGAAGTTGTTGTTGGGGATCGCGGCATCCAGGTCGCGGATCAGGTGGCTCGCAAAGCCGCTGGCAATCGTTTCGTACTCAACGATGTCAACCCCTTCCCGCATGTCGATGAGATCGGAGAGCGAGCCGTAGGTATGCAGGCCTCCCGCCGGCATGAGCTGCCGGCCAGGGTAGGCGGTGGTGGTGGAGATGACCGCGCCAGTGGTGGCGCCGACCGCGAGCGACTGACCCAAGATCGGATAGAGCGCGATCGTGCTGGCAGCGTCGGGAATGACGATGCTGCGGGCGCGGGCCTCGTCTATCGCGAATGCGGTCGGCACAGGCCCCTTGGTGGACACGTCCAGTTGCGACAGCAGTCCGAGCGCGGTGCGTGACTGCGTGCGCGCGAGGATGGCCTCTGCCAGTTGCGCCCGTGCGAGTTCGGCCGCGTCGGCCGCCTGCCGGTCCGTTGTCTCCTGCGTGATCTGCGCGGCGAGTTCCGCCACGAAGTTCGGATCGACGCCGGCCAACCCCGCCAGATAGGCGACGAACACCTCGATCGGCTGGCGCCGAAGCACCATGACGCCACCGCCCAGATCGACGTGCCCCAGCACCTCGCGCAGGTTGCTGTTGTTCAGTTCGAGGTTGGTGGAGCGGATACCATCGGCCATGCGGCGAATCCCAGGACTGGAGAGGGCGCTCGGAAGCGACCCGGTCAGAGACGGTGCGGAGAGAGGCGGTGCGGGGTCAGGAGACGGTCACGTCGACCGGGCCGACAGGGACGCTCTCGATGGGGTCGTCCAGGCTGTCGAGCGCGACCGCCCAGAAGCGATAGGGGCCGCTGATGTGCCCGCTGAAGTCCACGGTCAGCGGCACGTTCGGGCCGCTGGCGACCGGCTCTCGGAATTTCGAGGCGGAGGAGAACGGCAGCGAGGAGTTGTACGTGGCGTAGAACTGGACGCCGACGGTCTGCGGGCTCGGCCCGCTCGTGACGCGCAGGCGGATCACCCCGGGGGCGGGGGACTCCGCGGACAGGTTCTCCGGCGGCGAGGGGGCATCTGGGTCGGTTGCGGCGACCACGTGGGTGAGGGGCGCCGTCCAGTCGCCGGCCGCGCCGTTCGTCCCGACCGCCCGGCCCTGCAACTCGACCTCGTCGCCACGATCGTAGCCCGGCAGCACCACCGCGCCCGCGGCGGCGGCCGCTGTCGTCGTGCTGTAGGCCCCACCGCTGCCGAGCGGTCGGTGCTGCACCTGGAACGAGGCGACGGGCAGCGTCTCGGCCGGGTTGGCGCGGAGCAGCACCACCACCGGGAACGGGTTCTCCGGCGTGGCGGCATCGGCCGCCAGTCGACCGGACTGGATCTCGTCTATGATCGGCACCAGCGGCGCGCCGGCCGGCTCCTGCGCCTCGCCGCCGGCGCGGCCGCTCCACGGCGGCGGGATCTCGGCATCGACCAGCGCCTCGATCTCCGGCGCGTGGTCGATCAGCGTGAGGCGGGCCGTGAGGTCGGTCATGGCCTCAATGCCCTTCACCGTGACCGCGAAGGATTCCCGCGCTGCCGGGCCGAAGAAAGCGAGGTTGCCCGCGGCCGGAGCATCGCCCGCGCCGGTGAGCGTGACGGACTGCGTCTCGCCGGGCACCGTAGCAATCGTGCGCAGGAGGCTCGATCCGTCGGCGCGCCGGAAGCGGATGGCGTAGGATCCGCCCTCCTCCATCTCGACCACATCGTCCAGCCACACGGTCGATCCCGACACGGACCGCACGCGAGCCGCTCGCATCGTCCGGTCGAGGACGTCATGCGAGAGTTGCGCGCGGTCGCCGCGCGAGACCTGCAGCGCCTCGAAATCCTGGTTCACCACATGGGTGTCGCGGCGGTAGAGCATCTCGTAGCCGCGGCGCTTGCCCTCCCGCCAGACCTGATCCGGGCTCGTCACGCCGGGCAGGTCGAGCTTCTCGGTGATCGTGACCGGCCCGGTGTGGCCCGGCAGCGGCACGATGCGCTCCGCCCGCGCGAAGGCATTCGTCTCGTCCAAGAACGAGATCCGGAAGGCGTGCGGCAGGATCACATAGGGCCGCTCGCCCTGGTAGCCCCACGAGTTCCGCGGCGAGATGTGCGCCGTCACCGTGTCGAGCGCCCGGTCGATCACCACGCCCCAGGCCGTGCCGCTGTCGTGCGGGCTCGCGCGCCCGGCCGCCGCGATGTCGGAGAGCACGTCGAGGACGGAAGCCTCGTAGTTGTGCACCCGGTTGTAGGTGAGCCCCTTGGCCACACAGAAGGCGTGCCAGTCCTGCAGCGCCGCCACCTCGTCCACGGTGAACGGGTAGGTGATCGCCGGGCCGGTGAGCACGTGGCGGAACAGCGAGGCCGGGTTGTTGGTCTCGCGCGGGGTCCACGTGCCGGAGTCCGCGTCCCAATCCGGGCAGATGGACACCACGTCGCCGTTGAGCGCGTCGAGCATGCCGTTGAGCTGCCCGGTCGCGCGGATCCGGACGTCCGTCGTGACCAGCGGCTTGTCGAAGTCGATCGGGTACTCGGGCCGGAACGAGCGCAGCACCGACCAGACCGTGCGGCCGTGGCGCTGCACCTCCTTCTTGGCTTGGTCCGCCTCGTCCCAATCGATGGTGGTGCGCAGCAACTCGATCTCGTACCGCCCACGCTCGGGAAACGTGATCGGGATCGTGCGGGTGAGCGCGCTCGCCTTCTTGGAGGTGATCGAGATGGCTGGACCCGCGGTCCAGGCATCGGTCCCGCTCCGGCGGTAGCGGCAGGTCAGGGCAACCGTGAAGTTCTGGTAAGCGCCATCCTTGTTCACGGCGAAGATGCCGCCCGGGGCCGTGATGTCGATCTCGCAGCCGGTGCAGTCCGAGGCCGTGGTCCGGATCTGCGGGCCGCCGGTCGGCACCGCTGGCGTCTTCAGTTCGACGGACAGCGCCTCCTCGATGACCTGCTTCGTGTAGAGCGTGTGCGGCGGCTCGTCCGGCAGCCCATAGCGGGTCTCAATCTGCACATCTGCGAAGCGCTCGATGGGCGTCTCGCCGATGCGGAGGTTGCGGATGACGAGCGGCGCGTAGCCCCACAGGAACTTCGCGACCACGAAGCGCTCGTCGCCCACCGCCTGCGTGTAAGGCGTGGCGGCGTAGACCGGCGCGACCCGGATCTTGCCGAGGATCAGCGGCACCGGCGCGTCGGGCGTCAGCTGGTTCTGGAAGCCCTGGATCGCGTAGGTGGGCTTGTTCTGCGCGTCCTGGCGCGGCGGCACCAGGGCGTTGACGAGGAGCGTGCCGGCGAGCAGCGCCGTGCCGGTGATGAGGCCCTGCGCCAGCGAGTTGCCGATGCCGAGGGCGCCCGCAAGCGCTGGGGCGTAGAACTGGCCCAGCGCCAGCGCGCCGACCGTCACCGCGATCGACAGCACGTTGCGCATGATGTCGCCCTGCGGCACAGGGCGGATCACGAGCTGCGCGCCGGGCTTCGGGCGGACCTGCGCCCAGATGGCCGGGATCACCTCCTGCTCGCCGATGGTGACGCGCAGGAGCGCACGGTGAGCCGGCAGGAGCGCCGGGTAGGCGCGCGTGACGATGTCCGCGATGCTGCAGCCGGGCGCCACCGTCAGGGCGTGCCGGCGCGAGGCGTCGAAGACGCTGTCGAGCGCGAGGACCGAAACGTCAGGCGGCACGGGCGCGCTCCATCATCTCGGCGTGCCGGTAGATGCCGGACAGACGGTGCGCCCAGCGGCCGGCGCGGTAGTCCACAATGGCGCTGTCCTGCCCGTGCGTGATGTGCAGCATGCGCCCGGGGCCGCAGATGAGGCCCACGTGGGCGTCGAGGCCGGCGACGGCGAACACGGCCACATCGAGATCGCGGGCGTCCTCCAGTGCCACCGGCGCCCAGGCCGGCCCGGAGGTCGCGCCGCGGATGATCGCCTGCACCTCGGCTTGCTCGGCTGAGCACGCGAACCGGTCGCCGTAGGAGGGCAGGACGATGCCGGCCAGGTCGCGGTAGACGATCTGGCATAGCCCCCAGCACGAGACGCCCGCGCGCGTGTCGCCCTTCTCCAGCCAGGGCAGGCCGACGTAGCTGGTGCTCCAGTGGTCCTGCATTGGCCTACCTGAAGAGACCCGGGAAGCGAGCCTTGGTCATCCGCCCGGCCGGCATCGGCTCGGACGTCAGCGGCTCGCGCGAGATGTCGAGGGGGACCTGGGAGGCGTCCCAGGATCCGCGGATGCCGCGGAGGTTGGTGTAGCGGGCCTCGACCACGTCCGGCGTGTCCGCCATGACGATGGTGAGGTCGACGTAGACCGGGTCGAGGATCGCCCGCAGCGGCGCGACCATGTCCCGGGTCACGTTGGCGAACACGAGTGTGGTCTTGGGCGCGGTCCGGTCCTGATCGTCGGGCCAGATGGCCGACATCTGGATGAACTCGTAGACGTTTCCGCCGTGACGGAAGCCGTAGACGAGGGGTTCGGTCGAGACGCGCACCGTCCAGTCCGTGGCGAGCCGGAGGGGCGTCACAAGCGTGCTGTGGCGGATCTCCGTCAGCACCACCGGCACCTGATCCGTGCAAGGCGCATTCACCGCCTGCCGGGCGTTCAGGCTGATGAGGCGGGGCATCAGGGCAGCACGGCGAGTTGCATGTTGACCTGCATCAGCAGGCCGGTGACGGGGATCTGCGTCGGCACCGTCTCGCCGAACAGGCAGAGCCACCACGCCGTGTTGAGGAGCGGCCGGCCCTGGTCGTCGAGCAGCACGACACCATCGTCGGTGAGCAGCGGGCGGCCGTCACGGCGCGGGTCGGGGAGAAAGAAGGGCAGCGAGCCGCCGGCGATCTCCTCCTCGAAGAACCGCTCGAACCGCGCGACGTCGTCTTCGGACCCCCGCCAGGACAGCGTGACCGGCTTGACGACGGCGGAGAAGCGTCGGCGCACTTTCGGCGGACCGGCATCCATCGGCGTGCGGAGCCGCCCATCGCCGAAGCCAAAGGATGAATCGGCCGCCCGGAAGCGCTGCGGGAGGTCGGCGGGCCAGACGGGGATCATCGGACGGCGACCGTCGGCTGAGCGCGGGCTTGGCGCATCTGCGGGCTATTCCACGTCCCCGCCACGAGCTCGCTCACCACGATCTCCGGGCGCCGCGGGTCGGCGGTCGGCCGCATCGTGACCTGTGCGTTCGGCACCTGGTTGATGATGTTCGGGGCGAGCACGACCTGGGGCGGCGGGTTCGAGTTGGCGGCGCCCATCAGCTGAACCGGCACGAAGCGGTTGCCGGAGAGCGGAATGACTGCCTCGCGCTGACCGGGCTCCTCGCCCGCAAGCGATGGTCCGCTTGTCACGCCGCCCTCCGCGAACTTCGGCAGCGCCGCGCCGCCGAGGATCGACGCGAGGCCGGAGAGCAGCCCGCCCCCGCTCGACCCCGAGCCGCCCATCAGCCCGCCGAGGATGCTGGAGATGACCCGGTCCGACGCGAGGGTCAGGAAGCGGTCGGCGATTCGGCCGGTCAGGTTGCCGATCGACGAGACCAGCGAGACGCCCTGACGCGCGTCGGTCAGGAACCCCGAGAGCGCGCCGTTGGCCGCCGACTTGATCTCGCGGAAGCCGGCGGTCATCTGCTCGGTCGCGATGATGCTCTGCGCGGCGGCCGAATCCGTGTCGCCAACGACGGACCGGGCGCGCGAGAAGGCGGCGGCCGTCGCCGAGTCCCGCCCGAGCTGATCGCGCTCGAACCCGGAGTCGAGGCCGTACTGGAGCATCCGCTGTCCCGAAATGATCCGGGCGCGCTCCGCCGCTTCCGCCCGGAGCGAGGCGGCGTATTCCTTCGAGACGTCTACTCCGCGCCCCTGCTCGCGGATGATAGCCTGTTGGGCTTCCGTGCGGGCGCGCAGGCCCTCGGCGTCGCGCCCGTTGGCCTCCGTCGCAAGCCGGAGCGCTTCGGCGTCCTGGCGGATCGCCGTGCGCCGCTCGCGCTCGGCCGAGACGAGATCGCCGGCCTCAGGGCGACGCTGAAGCACTTCCGCGATGAAGCCTCGGGTCTCGGCGGGGAAGCGCGTCACGTCGCCACCGACCCTGTTCACGCGACCTTGGCCCCAGTTCCAATCGCCAATCGCGAGCGCTTCGTTCCCATTGCGCGCGTCGAGGCGCTCACGAAGCATACGTGCGGCGCCGAAGGCGGAGCTCGTGAAGTCGCGAGGGTTGACACCCATGGCGGCGGCAGTCTCGGGCATGAACTGGAACGGCCCGATCGCGCCTGCGGGACTGAGCGTTCTGCCGCTGATCACATCCGGTCTGAACCGCGACTCCCGCCGGAAGATAGATGCGAGGAAATCCGGCTCAAGGCCTTGGCTGACCGCCGCATCGTAAACCGTGTTTCGGTACTGCTCGGGCACGTCACGGATACTGGTCCCGTAACGGCCAGCAGATCGATAGGTCTGCTGGCGCGTCGTGTCGTTGCCGAGGTCGCGGATCCGCTGAAGCGCCTCCCGCTCGGCGACGGCGCGCAAGGATTCCTCGCGCGCGTTGGCGATCGCCTGGAGCTCGCGCGGGCCCAGGTTGTCGTTGGCGAGCTGCGGGTTGAACCGCTCCAGCACCGTATCCCGGGTCGCGTTCGGGTCGAGCCCGCGGTTTATGAGCGCCTGCCGATAGGCCTCCTCGCGCTCGGCGACCGAACGGGCCGGCCCCGCCATCGTCGCGGTCCGGTTCTGCAATTCGGCCGCGCGCACGGCGGCCGCGGTGCCCGCGTCGCCGAAGCGCTCGACGTCCATCCGCAGCGCCATCGCCTGCCGGCTGATCCTCTCGAACGCCGCCTCGGTCGCCGCGAGCGCGGAGGCATCGAGGCCCCACTTGATCGGGTCGGAGATCGCCGCGCGCAGCTTCTGAGCTTGGTTCGTCAGGTCGCGCAATTGCTCGCCGGCCGGGTCGAGCGAGCGCCGCAGGTTGCCGATCTCGATCGAGTTGAGATTGGCCTGAACCTGCTGCGTGCGGCGGTTGCGGTCGTCGCGCTGCATCCGCAGCTGGTCGACCTCGGCCTGGATCTGGGCTTGAAGCGACGAGGCGGGCCCGAACAGCCCGGGCCGGGCGTTGTTGCGGCTGACGTTGCCCAGGCGCGCCTCCGCGTTGGCGAGCTGCTCGTCGAGCGAGCCGCCGGTCACCGCGCGGTCGACGGCCTGCCCGATGCGATCCCATGTGTCGGAGACCGCCGTGCCGGCGGCTTGGGTCAGCCTCGCCCAGCCGGTCGTCAGTTCGCTCGCGCGGGCGAGCGAGCCATTCATGGCGTCGATGAGGATCCGCTGCGCGCCGAGCCGGTTGCCCTGCGCCGCGAGCGTCTCGATGTTGCGCTGCTGCGTGTCGTTGAGGATCCCGAGCCGCTGGTTCAACTCCGCGGCACCCTTCGCGGGATCCGCGAACGCCTTGGCGAGATCGCCGCCGGCCGCCTCAAGATCCTGCCCCGTCGTCGCGGCATAGTCCCGGGTCCGGCGGATCAGGTCTTCGAGGACGTCGCCGCTGATCTTGCCCGTCGCCGCATAGGTGCCGGCAAGGCCCCGCGCGGCGCGCTCGGAGATCCCCGAGGCGGCGGCGGCGGCGGTCGCGGCCGCGTTGAGGCTCGCGACCGCCTCTCCCGAGGCGCGGCCCGCCCCCGCGAGGCTGCGCGCGAGTTCGGTCTGGCTTGCTGAGTATGACTGCTGCGCCGAGACGGCGACGAGCACCGCGCCGGCAAAGCCCGTCATCGCGCCGGCCGCGCTCGCGATGAAGCCGGCGGCCCGGGACGCGCCGGTCGCGATCGCGCCGAAGACGTCCGCGCCGGAGAGGCCGTTCGGCCCCATGAAGCTCTGGGCGATCTGCGGCCCCTGCTGGAGCGCGATCCGCCCGAGCCCGCCGCCCGAGGCGAGCGAGGCGATGACATCGCCGCCCTGGAAGGCGAGGTTCTGCAACTGGAAGGCCCGGCCGTTGTCATTCGCGACGGACGCGCGGCCCGGCCCGGGCGCCATCGGCACGCCGCCGGTGCTCGACAGTCCCCCGAGCGCCGCGCTCGCACGCCGGTTGAGATCGAACGACTGCACGGCCTGCCGTCCGGCCTCGCCGTAGGCGCGCCACTGCGCGGCCGCGCGCTTGACGGCCTCGGCCTCGCGATCGATCTCGGTCGCGACGCGAGGCGCGCGCGCAACGAACTGGTCGACGGCGCCGCTCGCGGCTCGCACCTGGGTTCCGAGATCGGAGTAGGACCGGCCCGCCGCCGAGAGCGCGACGACGGTGTTGCGGGTCGCGGCCGCAAGCCGGTCCGCGCCGCCTTGCAGGCCTGCTGCGCCGGCCTCCGCACGGCCGGCGGCCTCCGCCATATCGTCCATGGCGGTAGACGCCTCGACCAGCGGGCGGCTATCGATCGCAAATCCGAGGGAGGCCAGGTCAGCCGTCATGCAACGCTCGCATTCGATGCTTCTGGTGCCGCTCGCCGTCGTCCTGGCGAGCGGCCTGTCGAGCGGCGGCGCCCGCGCCGGCGATGCGGAGGCGCTTCGCTTCGCCCGGGATCTCGGGGTAGCGATCGGCGGCGCGACCGCGTGCGGGCTCTCAGCCGCGCGCGCGTCGGCGACCGGCCGGAAGGGGTTGGAGTTCGCCCGGACCGAAGGCCCCGGCGTGCCGGCCGCGCGGCTTGAGGCCGTCCATGCGGAGGCCGTGCGGGCCGCGGCCCTCGATCAAGTGAACGGCCGCAACCCGCCGTGTGCCGATGTCATCCGCGCCTACAAGGGCCTGGAGGACCAGCTGACCGTCCCCGGCGCCTACCGCTGACCTATCCGAACAGGGCGTCGAAGGCGTCCGCGGTGAGCGGCGGCCCGAGCGGTGCGTCGCCCTCGCCCTCCCGGCCCGCCTCCGCCTTGATCCTCGCCACGATCACGTCGCCGTAGACGCGATCCATCGCCAGGATGGCGTCGAGCTCCCACCTCTTGAGGCGGATCCGCTTGAGGCGGCCCCACGCCTCGATTTCGCTGAACGGCAGGGCGTTGGGCCCGGATCCGGTCCCGGTGCGCTGGTTGCTGAGCGACCAGAACCAGCGCCAGACGTGCGCGCCGGCTGGGGGAATCGCGGCCGGCTGCTTGTTCAGTTCGTCGCGGACGGCTCGGCAGAGGCGGTCGGTGACCGCCGAATAAAACGCGCGCGGTTGGCCGCCGCGCCGTCGACCGCCGCGCGGATCGGCCGGTATCGCCGGAACAGCTCGACGGCCGCCTCTTCGGTGAACGGGATCGCGGCGCCGCTCGCCGGGTCCCTGGCCGTCCAGGCCGAGCAGCACCGCGCGAGGAACACGAGATCCTGCTGGAGGATCTCGTCGCGCGTGAGCGGCATCTGCTGACCGCGCAACGCGCTTTCCTCCGCCTGCCGCTCGCGCGCGCGATCCTGCTGCGCGCTGTCCGGGCCGTGGACCCGGATCGTGAACAGCACCGCGTCGCTGCCCGGGTTGTAGACGGGCACGTCGACGCCGTCGTCCTGGGACCTCTGGAGATCGTCGTAACTGGAAAGGCCGAAGTCGATCACCTGTCGCTCGGGGATGCGGCCGCCATGGCGACCTGGTGGCGGAAATGCGGGAACCGCTGGAGGAGCGCGAGCGCTCGCGCCCTGGAGAAGGTGTAGGTCTCGCCGTCGACGACGAGCTTCGACCAGCCCTGGACGCGGGCGGCCAGCGTCTTGACGCCGCTCGGATCGTCCTCGGCCGGCTCGTCGGGCACGGGGCCAAGGCGGAGGGTCACCCCGATCTCCCCGCCGCGCTCGTCGCGCAGCGGGATCTCGATCACGTCCGAGGCCGACGCGGCCTCGCGCTCACGCGCCTTCGTCATGACGCCCTCCCGATCAGCTCGCCGACGCGGCGACGCGCACGATCTTCGAGTTGATCTCGATAGTCGCGGAGAGGCTGCGGATGTTGTTGGCCGTGCCGCCCGTCTCCTGCGCGGTTGCGACAAGGCCGACGAAGTAGCGCAGAGAGTTTTTCGGCGAGGACCCAGTCGCAGGCTTGTCGTTCATCTCCAGCTTGAAGCCGTAATTCACGTTGGTGCCGGCGGCGTTGACGAGGGCCTGCTGGCCCGCATCGGTCGGATCGTTCGAGAACAGGTTCTGCATCGAGCCGGCGTTCTTCGTGCCGAGCGCCTTGTGATCGCGCGCATCGCCGATGATCTGGTCCGTGATCACCTGCGCAGCGTCGCCGATGGAGCCCATCTCCTTCCAATTTTTGACCTCGGTCCACGTAATGGCTGTGAAGGCCGTTGCATCCAAGGTCTCGTCCGGCTCGTCCATCGCTGCGGTGCTGATGAAGAACTTGCAGCCTGCGACGGGGTAACGCTTCGCCATGGTGGTATCCTTTCAGGCGCGCGGAGAGACCGCCTAGAGGCGGTCGGATCGGGCTGGGCGCCCGGGTGGAGATCAGGCGTTCGGCGGCGCCGAAGCTCGCCAGCGGATGGTGACGGGCACGCGGGTCCAGTCCGATTCCTGCAGCGGCGCCGCCACCTGCGGCTGCTCCTCGAACCGGATCTCAACGTCGTTGCGGGCGATCACCGTGCCCGGCTTAAAGCGCAGGACGACCTGCCCGGCGACCTGCATGGGCTTCACGTTGCCCTCGCCCGCTGGCCACATCACCGCAATCTGCAGCAGACCAACGGCCTCCACGGCGCTGTCGAAGGCGTGGCCGATCAGTTCTGCCCCATTGGGGATGACCGCCACGTCGAGGTAGGGCTTGCGCAGCTTCGGGCTGAACGCCACGCCCGGGAAGCTGACATCCTTACCCAAGGCTGGGTCGAACGGCGGCGTGAGCTCGAGCGCCTGCTGGCCGATGAACCACGCCAGCGCCTCGTAGATCTGCGCCTCAGTGCCGCTCACCGCCATGTGGTACGCTCCCGGCGATGACCGACGCCGACCGCCCCCTCACCGACGAGGACGTGCACGATCGCCTGCACGCTGCCCTTGAGGCGCTCGGTGACGGGCGCCCCGAGACGATCCGCGGCTACACCGCACACACGGCGGCGCGGCGCGCCCTGGCCCTGCTGCAGTTCGCCCTTGTCGCGGCGATGGAGGCGGGCAGTGATCATCTGCCCGGCGTCGCCCCGCCACTCAGCGAGCGGGATTGAAGTTCGCCCGAGACCCGGGCCACGATCGCGGGCCACTGCTGCGCGGCGGTGCGCATGAAGGCGTCCGGCGCCTGCGATGAGGTCCCGTACTCGCGGTGCCGGGCGTAGGAAGCCGTCCAGCCGAAGTGGATCGTATCTCCGATCCCGGCGCCGGCGATCACCAGCGCCGCCGCTGCCGGGTTGTAGACGAAGGTCCCCTCGCCCGGCCGATCCCGCGTCGCGGGCGGCAGGCCGTTCAGGGAGGCTGTGCCGCTCGCGCGCAGGAATCCGGTGTCGACCCGCATCCGGCCGCCCTGCGCGACCGGCTTCTGCGCTTCGGCGATGACGCGCTGCGCGCTCTCGCGGAAGACCGCCGTCATCCGTTGCTCCGTCTCACGGACCCAGGCCGAGACCTGTGCGGCGAATCCGAGCGTCTGATCAGCCATCAGGCGATGCCCGCGAGGAAGTCGATGCGGGTCTCCATGGTGCACCTGCAATTGTGAACAATAACACCCTCTGCTATAATGAGATTTGTGACAGTCTCGAAGTTGTAGACCACGCCGGAGTGCCTGAGATGTCGAATGCCATCAACGCGGACGGCCGAAAAAACGAGAGCACCCGTGCCGCCACCAGCGCTCGGTTCGCAGCGCGACGGGCGGAGCATTTCGAGCGGGTTCGAGCGCTGCACGCTGAGGGCGCCTCGACTGGCGCCATCGCAACCGCGCTTGGCATCTCCTATCAACTCGCTCAGAGGTGTCTCTCCGATCTCGGGTTGGCTCCTCTCGGGCGAGCCGAAGCGCAGGCTCTCAAGGGGGCTCGGTCGGCCGCAGACAGCCGAGCGAAACGACTCAAGCTGCATCCCGAGGTGTCCCGTCTGTACGCGGCCAGCTACCCCGTGAATAGGATTGCCAAGCATCTCGGCGTCGGCCGCGCCTTTGTTTACAGGTGCCTTGACGATCTCGGGTTGGCTCGCCTCAACGCCTCGGAAGGGAACCGACGTGCTGCTGCATTGGCCGATCCCAGCCAGCGCATTGCTCGCGTTCGCAGCGCTCATACCGCGATCCGAAAGCTGGGACAGCGCGCTGTTGTTCGCCATGAGCAAGCGTCGGTAAAGCGTCTCACCGGTCAGTACATCGGCGCGGGCGAAACCGAGGTGGCCAAAGCATTGGTAGCTCATGGACTTGAAGTCGTCGCACAAGCCGATTGGGAAGGTTACAATATTGACATCCTTGTCGGGCACCTCGCCGTGGAAATCCACGCGACGAAATCCCGCCCCGAGGTGATCACCCAGCGTGCTTGCCGCATTGCTGAGATGCTGAGCGCTGGCATGAGCGTGATCTACATTCATTGCCCGCGGGGCGGCGAAACGATCATGCCCGCTGCAATAGACCAAGTGGTCGCCTTCTATCACGCCACTCGCCGGAACCCATCCTCGCTGGGTCAGTACCGGGTGGTTCGGAGTGACGGCCAGATTGACCACGCCTCCGGCCGTCAACTCGACAAGTTCGCCCGAGTATTCGCGCGCTACCACAGCCTTCAGACCAACCATACTGATCGTTGACCAGGGGGCGAAGCAATTCACGATCTCGGACGCGGGCGCCAGCGGATCGCCCGGGAAGCGCAGGCGCGCGCCGCTCGCGCTCACGAAGGCGCCGTTGAACGGCACCGCCTTGCCGTTGAGGCCGCGGTGGGTGTCGCGCACGCGGCCGTCGCCGGCCGACCGCCACACCTTCATCACCCGGCCCTCCTGGATCTGGCCTGCATCGATGGCCTGCTGCATCGCCTCGTCCTGGCTCTGATGCAGCGCCGCCATGGCCTCGGTCCGGCCGATGGTCTCGGCGCGGTAGCGGAGCGCCCGGTTCCGGTAGGCCGCCACCATCGCGGCGATCTGCTCGGCGGTGAGCGGCTTGCCGGCGGCCACGGCCTTCCTCACGGTGCCGTCGAACCGCTTGTCGCGCAGCTGCCGGTCGAGGGCCGCGAGGTCGCCGCGGGCGAGCTCGTCGGCGTAGCGGCGCACCCACGCCTCCTGCGAGGACGTGAGGCCGATCGCGCCGCCGTCGCGCCGCTTGGTCTTCGGGTCGATCCGGCCGACGAGGTCGAGCGCGACGTCGCGTGGGTTGCGGCCGGCCGCCATGCCGGCGTCGAGGCTAGCGCGGATGAGCGTGCGCTGATCGTCAAGGATCTCGCGGACCGCCGTCGAGGAGTGGTCGCGCAGCCATGCCTCGGCGCGCGGGTTGCGGACGTCGAACCGGATCTCCAAGCGGTAGCCGTCCGGCTCGCGCAGGGCCGGCAGGCGCACGGTGGTGTAGTTTCCGCCCTCCTCGAAGGCCTGAACGAGGGCGGCGTCGAGCGCGCGGAAGGCCGCCGAGTCGAGGCCGACCGCCCGCACCGCGCCGTCGATGTCACCGCGTTCCAGCATCGTGACGATGACGCCGATCCGCGCGCGGTCGCGGATGTCGGCGACCGCGGCGAGGAACGCGCGCTGCAGGCGCGGCGCCCAGGCATCGATCAGCTGGTCGAGGCGGTTCGCGGCGGCCATCAGTTCGCTCGGGCTCGCATCATCGCGTCGGCGGCGGTGAGCCCGGGCACCCACGGGATGCGAGCGCAGAACTCGCATGCCTCCATGCGGCCGACCGCACAGTCGGCCCAAGTGCCGCGGCAGATCACAACATTGTCGCCAGCCTCGCAGGCGTTGATGGCGGCTTGCACCGCCTCTTCCTTCGTCGCGTAAAGATCCGCGTCGATGTTCTCGGCAGCGCTCACAGCCTGCACCTCAGCTCCCACGTGGCGGTCGCCGGGTCGCTCGTGACCGCGGGCTGCCCCTCGCCGTCCGAATAGACCTGCAGCGTGACGCCCTGGATCGTGACCCGGTCGCCCTCCTGCGGCTCGACGGCGAGCGTGCGGGCGAGGATCACCACCTTCCAGTCCCGCGCCGCGACGAGGCCGCCCTGGCGCGAGTAGGCCGACCACTCGTCGCGGAATCCGCGGCACGGGTAGGCCTGCGGGGCGCCAATCGACGGGTCGTAGGCCGGGCCGGTCGCCGCGCCGTCGCGGTGCAGGGTGACCGGCAGCATGGCGGGCGAGAGTGCCTTGGCGATGGTCTTGGCGAGGGAGCCGGCGAGGGGCGAGGGCATCAGCCAAACATCATCGCGGGCATGCTGACCTCGACGACGCCCCGCCGCCACTCGCGGCGAAACTCATCGCCATTGACCACCGGGCAGTCGTTCTCGTCGAACACCTGCACGAGCACCTCGCCGAGTTCCTCATCGGCGGTGATGCAGCCGAATACCTCCTCGCCGTTCAGGGTGACGAGGATGCCGGCGGTCGGCCCGCCCCACTCCACGAGCGTGCGATAGCCGCTGTCGCGCTCGTCGACCGAAATCCGCATCAGCCTTCGACCTCCATCAGCGCCTTCTTGGCCAGCTCGAGGAGCCACAGCACCGCACCGCCGTCCGCCCGGGACGACGCGAAGAACGGGTCTCCCGCCTCGTCGAAGCCGATCACCACGACCTCGGTGAGGTCTGCGTCCTGCGCCTGGGCCAGCGTGCGGGCCGGCGTCATGTCGAGGCGGGTCAGCACCCGCACGGCAGCCACATTGCCCTCGTCGCGCAGGAACTCGCCGCGCTGGCGCACGCGGCGACGGCGCGCGGTCGGCAGGCGGGTGACCGTTCCGTTCATCACGCGCGCTCCCGACACGGCCCGAGGCCGCACAGCCCGCAGGTGCGCGGCGCCGGCTTGCCCTGCGCGGACAGGATCTCGCGGCAGACCGCCGGGCCGGCGTTCACAGCCGAGGGCGAGGACGTGACGAGCGCGACCTCGCACCTCACCACCGTCCGGATTGCTTCGGCGACGCCCTGAGCCGCGGCGTGGCCTTCGGGTCCGGGGTCGGGCACGATGAGCACGCGCATGTCAGCCCCTCACCGCCCGGCCGCTGTAGGGATTTGCCGGCAGCAGCAGGCTCGCCAGCGCCAGCCCGATCGCCTGGAACGTGGTCGAGGCCGGCGCGCCGCCCGCATACTCGATCTCGACCGAGCCGGCCGCGAGCCGCTTGATCGCGCCGCCGCGCTCAAGGTCCGGCGAGAGCGAGCCGGGCTCGGTGAGTTCGCGCAACGCCGCCTCGCAGACCGCCGCGACGACCTCGCGCGGGATCTCGGTCGAGGGGATCGCGTCGACCCCGCTGCGGAACAGCGGATCCTGACCGGGCAGGAAGGCCGCCGAGCGCCCGTTGTCGGGCACGAGGGTGAAGGCGCTGACCCGTGGCCATTCGAGAGCCTGCACGCGCCCTTGGACGCGATAGCCGGGAAAGCGGTCGCGGTAGGTGGCGTCGATGAACGCCGTGGCCCGCACAAGCGCCGCCTCGCGGAACTCGTCCGGCACCTCCGGGTCGAGCCACGCATCGTTGCGGCGCGCGAGGTGATATGCACAGGCCTCGGCCACCGACACGTAGCTCTCGGCGTCCGGCAGGCCGGTGCCGTTCTCGACGATCAGCATGCGGGCCTCAGTTGCAGATCACGCGGATGGTGAGCGCCGTGTTCGGCGCCGCCTCGAAGGGGCCGGAGGACAGCGCCAGCGTCCCGCGGGAGCGCATCACCGCCACGGTCGCCCCGGTCAGGGTCTGAGCGGTGACGCCGCCCGAGATCATCTGCGTGCCGGCCCAGCCGAGGATCACGTCAACATCGGGCGTCGCGGCGCAGGCGGGCCACGTGTAGGTGGCCACGCCGCTGGCGTTGCTCGTCGCGGTGTAGCGCTCCACGCGGCGCGGCGTGCCGGCCGGTCCAGTGGGACCCGTTGCGCCGGTTGGGCCGGCGGGTCCAGTCGCCCCAGCCGCACCCGTAGGCCCGGCGGAGCCTGCTGAACCCGTATCGCCTTTTGGGCCTTGGATGCCCTGAAGTCCCTGCAAGCCTTGAGGGCCGGCGGAGCCTACGGCGCCCGGATCACCTTTAGGGCCAGCGACACCAGAAGGGCCAGCAGGACCAGTTGCGCCAGAAGCACCCACAGGTCCGGCAGGCCCAACGGGGCCAGTAGGACCGGCAGCGCCGGCAGGGCCGCGATCCCCAGCAGGCCCCATAGCGCCAGCCTGCCCGGCATCGCCCTTCTCTCCCTTCGCGCCTGCGGGGCCGGCTGGCCCGGTCAGTCCTGTGGCACCTGCGCTGCCTGCAGGGCCGCGCTCACCCTGCGGGCCGGTCGCTCCAGCGGGTCCGGCTGGTCCGATAGCACCCGTGGGGCCAGCGGGCCCGGCGACGCCGGGGTCGCCCTTGGCGCCTGGCGCCCCTGCGGGACCCTGCGCTCCGGTCGCTCCTCGTTCACCCTGTTCTCCCTTCGGACCGGCCGAACCGGGGATTCCCGTTTCGCCCTGCGGGCCGGGCGCCCCGATGCCTGGGCTGCCCGTGCCTCGCGCCTGAACGGCGACCGGGGCGAGCGCGAGGATGAGCGCGAGGACGAGCGCGCGCCTCATTGCCCGGACCCATAGGTGAGTTCGAACGGGCAGGAAAAGCCCGCCGGGATGGCTGGCCCGCCCGCGTGGGGCACGACCATGATCGAGACGACACGCGGGTTCGTCATCTGCGGCGAGGACGCCAGCACCTCGCTCGTGCGGGCGAGGAACCGCGTGCCGGTCGTCGCCGTGACCGTATCGCCTATGGCCATCACGGACTTGACCCGGATGTCGTGCACGCACGGATTCACGCCGCGGTATGAGGTGGCGCCGACCGGCTGCGTGATCTGGTACTGCTGCGGCGCCGCCGTGGCGACGAGGATGTTCGGCTCGCCCATCCGGAAGAAGGGCGTGGTGTCGGCGGCGCGGGCAGCCGCCCCGAGGGCCAGCCAGAGCGAGAGCAGCGAGAGCAGTCGGCGCATCACTGATACCCCAGGAAGCCCGAGACATCCCCGGCCGCGGGCGCGGTGGTGTCCGCATCGCCGTTCGCCGCCGTCACCGACATGCTGATGCCTGCCGTGAAGGCGAGCCCGAAGGACGTGGTGAACTGCTGGCAGGAGCCGGCCGAGAGGGCGATCGCGCCCGCGGCGACGGGGGTGGTGCCCGTCACGGCCGCAGGGCTGTCGTAGAACCGCACGTAGCGCGTCGCCGCCGCGTTGTTGCAGAGGTTGAAGCTGTAGAGCCGGCCCGGACTGGTCTTGACCGCCGTGGCTGCCGCGCTCGAACCGCTCATCACGCGATAGATCGACAGGCCTCCGGCCGGCGTCGCGCTCGGCGGCGCGGATCCGATGCACAGCCGCCCGTCGGGCGTGACGGTCTGGGCGGCGAAGTCGCCGGGCCCGTAGGTGACGCTCCCGCAATTCGGGACGATCCGCGCGCCGGTCTGCGCCCACGCCGAGGCGGGCGCGAGCGCCAGCAGCAACGCGAGGAGGCCCGCGCGGCGCATCACGCGGCCTCGGCCGTCATGCGGCTCATCTCGGCGTCGGCCTCCTCCTCGGTGCGGAAGCCGGCGCTGACGCGCTCCTCGCCGCGCATCACGAACCAGAGGCCGCGCGGCCCCTTGCTAGTGCGGAGATCCGCGGGCGAAACGGTGGAGCCAGGCGCCGGCTCGGGCTGGGCCGGGGCGGGAGAGGCGGGCTCGGTGCCGCCCACCGGCTCGTCGGAGCGCCCGCGCTCCTCCTCGGTCCGCTCGCGGGCCTCGTAGACGGCCGCGCCCTGCTCGATGTCCTCGGCCATCTCGTGCAGCACGGCGAGTTGCTCGGCCGGCGACAGCTCGGCGAAGGGCAGTCCGGCCATGCGGCGCTTCAGGCCGACCACGCGCAGAGTGATGGCGGCCGCGGCGTCGCGCACCGCCGGGTCGAGGAGCGGGGCCGCCGAAGCCGCCGAGGCGCCGGCCGCGTCATCCCAGAGCACGTGCTCGGGCCGCCGGTCCGCCTCGTTGATCGTCATCATGGTGCCGGGCGCGGCCGGGTTGTGGACGCGGATCGTGGGGATGCGGGACATCGGCGGCTCGGGCTACAGCGGCGGTCGGAAACGGTCGGAAACGGTCGGAAACTAGGTTTCCGACCGAAGGGGCGCCGTGCGCCTCAGCCGCGGGACCAGCCCGCGCGGAGATAGTCGCCGACCATCTCGGGGTGCACGTAGGCCACCGCCGGCTCGCCCGCGGCCAGGGTGTCGGAGGTCGTGAGGACCAGCTTCACCTTGCCCTCCGCGTCCGGGCTGAGGCCGGGCGCGAGCTGCGGGTTCTCGGGGGTGTTCGAGAACTTCTGCGCGTGGTGGTCGCCCACCGCGCGGTCGGGCTCGACGACGGCCGAGAGCGCCTTGGCCTCCGCGGCCGTGGTCGCTTCGGTGCTGGTCTCCTCCTCGGCGCGCGCCTGCTCGGCCGCCGCGCGCTTGTCGTCGGCCTCCTGGTGCGCCTTGTCGGCGGCGATCTGCTCCTTGGTCTTGCCGGCGTCGGCGGCGGCCGCGTCGGCCTTCTCCTGCGCCTCGCGGGCCTTCACGTCGGCCTTGTGCGCCGCGTCGTCCGCGCGCGCGGCATCGGTCTGCTTCCGGGTTTCGTCGGCCATCGCGGCCTCCTGCTCTCGATTTTGCGGGATAGGCGGGGGCGAGCCGGCCTCAGGCCGGCCCGAGGCAGGATCAGCCCTGCAGGACGGCGACGAAGTCCGGCTTGACGACGGCCGCGCCCCAGGCGAGCGCGATCTCGTACTGGACCTGCCGATATTGCATGTAGGTCGAGATCTCGAACGCGATGCCGGAGACCGGATCGACGACCGTGATGCGATCCAGCGCCGAATCCTGCGGCACGCCGTTGACCACCGGCAGTGCCGGGGCGCGGGTCGCCAGCACGATCGAGGACCGGCTGAACGCGAGGTTCGGGGTGTAGCTGTTCGACAGCGTCACCGCATCGCCCGCGGCGTGCGCCTGCCGGAGGCCGGGCGAGCCGATGGTGATCGTGCCCGGGGCGGAAATGTCCGTGCCCACGACGACGTACTTGTTGGCGTCGCCCGCGAGCGTGATCACGTCGCCCGGGTTCACGGTGCCGGTGCCGGTGGCGAGCGCCAGCCAGGTCGTGCCGACCGGATAGGAGCCCGCGCCGAGCACGTAGCTCGCACCCGTGCCCTTCACGATCGGCTTTACGCCCGCGGAGTTGTGGATGTCGAACCCCTCGACCCGGGCGATGATGCCGTCGCGCAGCAGCTGATCCGTGCCGGCCTCGTTGGCCTTGAACAGGACCGACTGCTTGCCGCGCAGGTTGTTGATCGCGGCCGAGCCGAGGATCATCTGGCGGTCGATCATCGGCGCGCCGTTGTTGTCGAGGATCATGTGCATGTTCGAGAAGTCGGTGAAGTCGCCGGCCGTCCCGAACGGCGCCGTGCCCGGCGTGCCGTAGGCGCGCGAGGCGGCGCGGACGGCCTTGGTGACGACGTCCACCTCGATCGCGTTGGCGAGGGTGCGGAAGCCCTGCGCGAACTGGTCGGCGAGGACGCGGTTCACGCCCGGCCCGCCGGTGTTGAGGCCCAGCTGCTCCTCGCCGTTCCAGCGGATCGGCACGCGCTTGGCGTTGTCGATCGTCAGCTGCAGGCTGCCGAGGGTCTGGTCGCCGTCGTTCGGCGGGGTCACCGCCGGCACGATGTCGCTGGCGGTCACCGCCGGGGTGATGAACGAGGTCACCTGTTGGCCCTTGGCCGCGCGCGAGACCTGGCTGTCACGGTTCACCGCGGGGATGATACCGATCATCTCCCGGGAGACCTGGTCGAGACCTTCGTAAATGGTCGGGATCAATCCCGTCAGGGTGTTGGCCACGGTGTGGATCCTCTCGGATGGGGAGGTTGCGTCAGGGGTCGGGCCATCCGGCCCAGGCGCCGCTCCCCATCCGGGTGACGGCCGATATGCCGCGCCTCAGGCGCGCGGCTGATCAGTCGACGAGGGACGCTTCGCCCTTGCGGACGGCGACCATCGCCGCGGATTGCTGAGCGGGCGGGAGCTTGTCGAACTCGGCCCGGGTGTAGGTGCGGGCGCCGCCGTTGCCGTTGCTCGGGCGGGCGCCGGAACCCGACGAATTGGTGCCCTTGAGGATCGAATCCCGGTAGGGATCGGCCGCGATGAGGTGTTCGAGCGCCTCGTCGAAATCCGCGACCTCGCCCGGCTTCGCCCGGGAATAGATCGGGTTGCCGGCGTGATCCTTGGCGATGATCTTGCCGTTCTCGACGGCGAAGTGCTTGCCGAACTGCGCCTGCAGGAAGGTCGGCGGAATCGCGACCTTCTCCGCGACGAACTTCGAGCGGCTGAACGAGCCGCCGATCTTCTCTTCGTAGAGCGCCGACTGCAGGCCGTTGCGCTCGCCCTCGAGCTTGGCGATCTGCTCCGCGCTCGCCATGGCGACCGCCTCGACCTGTTCGCGGGCGGCCTTGGCGGCGGCGTCGCGGATCTCCTGAACCTTGCCGGCGGTGACGAGCTGGCCCTGGTCGAGGTTGCGGACGGTCTCCATGGCCTTCCGGGCGGCCTCGGCGTCCTCGATGCCCTCGAACGCCTTCAACCGGCCCTCGGCCGCCTCCTTGGCCTCGCGGTGGGCCTTGGCTTCGCCGTTCAGCCGCGTGATCGTCCCGATGGTGTGCGGGGCGTCGAAGGCGATCTCCTTGCCGGCCTCGTCGACGTAGACGGGCTTCCCGTCCTGCACGGCCGCATAGGTCGCGCCGTTCACCTCGATGGTCTTGAGCTTCATCGGTCTGGCTTTCTCGGGCATCCGCCCGGGTGGGTGGGGCGATCCCGCCCCGGTGCGCCGCTGCCTATCCAGGCGTGCGGCCTCATGGCCCCGGCGTTGGCCGGGGATCTCGTGGACGCCTCAGCGCGCGAAGGCGGCGAGGCCGAGCGCCAGGACGGCGAGCCCGAGGCAGAGCAGCATCACGCCGACGGCGATGCGGTCGCCCTCTGTCATCCGCCGCTCACGCGGCCTGCGGCGGAACACGGCGCGGCGGAGGGGCGGGCGGCGGCACCAGCGGCTCACCGGTGCGCGGGTCGATCTCTTCCTCGGGTTCGAGGCCGCGCTGCTCCTCGGCCAGGAGAGCCACCTCGTCGTCCGCGTTGAACTCGCTCGGCAGCACGTCGAACCGGCGTAGTCCGGCCCAATAGGTGCGCTGGCTGATGTCGCGGTCGGCCCGCGCGTCGCGCAGCGCCTGCAGCGGCGCCTGGGCGAACGGCAGGGCCGAGAAGTCGGTCGAGACCGTCACCTCGGCGGTCTTCTCCTCGCCGAGCCATTCCGACGTGAAGACGAGCGCCTGTTCGAGGGCATCCTTCAGGGCGAGCGCCCACTGCTGGACCGCGCTGTGCGCCTTGGCCGCCTCGACCGAGGTCGCGGTGGCGGTGGGCGCGCCGCTACCTGGCGTGAGCGGCTGCATCCCGAGCCGGCGCATGGCCTCGGTGATGGCGGCGACGTGGTTGCGGATCTCGGCGATGTTCTCGGCGGCCGGCTGGATGTAGTCGAAGTCCCGAGGGGCCTGATCGGCGCCGGCCTCGCCCGTCCAGAGGATGCGCTTCGGCCCGATCTCGACGGTGGGCGCCGGCGCCATGCCCTTGCCCTTGAGCATGGGCGAGCCGGCGAAGGTCAGCACCTCCTCCTGCCGGCTGAGGGCTTGATACAGCTCGATCTGCATCCCGGCGAGTTCTTCGAGCGGCGGCTTCACCCGCAGCACGCCCAGACGGCGCCCGGTGCGGAACAGGTGCAGCGGCACCGACGAGGCCCTCTTGGGCCCGCGGGCGATCACGCCCGAACTCACCTCGCGATAGTCGTGCTCGTCCGGCGCCTTCTCCCAGACCGCCCAGCGGCCGGGCTCGTAGACCCGCACGCGCTCGGTCTTGGTCTCGCCGAATCCGGCTTGGTCGACCGCGCACTCGCGGATCCGGACGTGCTGGATGACCTCGCGCCCGCCCTGCCATGTCGTGTAGAGCGCGACGATGTCGCTGGCGTCGATCTGCAGCCAGTAGGGCCGCGCACCGGCCGCGCGCTCCTCGGCGATCGTCAGCGGGCGGCTCGCGCCCATGCCCTCGGCGGCCGAGCCGTCGGCGCGGCGGTGCATGTCCGGGTAATCGACGAAGATGCCGTGCAGCCCCTTCGCGATGCCCAGCGAGAACGACTCGGCGGCGAACTGCGTCAGGTTGTGGCCGCACCCGTCGATGTCCTCGGCGAGTTCCTTGATCCGCGGCGAGGTGCCCTCGCTCAGGCCGACGTCCTCGCTGAACGGCTTCGACGCGAGCGCGCGCAGCGCGTCCTCGAACTCCGGCCGCCAGGGCGCGGCGGCCTTGCGCCGCTCGTATTCGCCATCCGGCTCGCCCTCGAACCGGGGCAGGTACTTCACGCCGGCTGCACGGATGGCCGCCGCGCCCGCGAGCACGTCGCCGATGAGCGTCCAGGCCCGTTCCATGGCCTGCCGCTCCGACGACAGAGCCGCCGGGTTGGGCTTCGCGTCCACCACGATCACCGCCTCACGACCTGCAAGCCGGAGCCCGGCGGCGAGGATTGGCGCTCGACCATCAGTTCAGTCAGCGCCCAGACCAACGCATCAACGCGATCTGGCGAGCCCTCACCCACGAAACCATCATGCGTGATCGCGCACATCTGGTCCTCAAGCGGCGCCAGCCCCTCGCCGCAGTGCGTGACTCGCCCTTGCTCGTACAGCGCCGCGATCGGCTCGGCGCGCAGCACCTTGCCTCGCGATGCGTTAACCATGGTCACCGGCACCTTGGGATCTGCTGTCCTGATCACGCTCTGGACCATGGCTCCGCCGAAGTTCTTTTCCGCTACGATGCGGTCGCCCTTGAAGGTGCCGAACGCCTCGACGGTCCTGCGGCCCCAACCGGCAGGTGACAGCTTGCAGGTCCAGTCGCCCAGCACGTAGGCGCGGCCGTCCACGCCTTTGCCGGCGATCACGATGCCGATGCCGTCACCCTTGTCCTCACCGGTTGTGCCTGATGGGTCGACCCCGACCACGACCCGCTGCATGTCCGGTAGATCGCAGCGCGTCCGGGCCGTGTCGATCATCGCGCGCGTCCAGAGGGCGCCGGGCACATCGTCGAGCAGTTCCGCCTCAAGTTCTTGGCGACCGAGCCGGGTGCCGCCGTAGCGCTCTTGGATGGCCGCCAGAAACGAGGCGGCCAAATTGTCGGCGTTGTCGAGGGTTCGACCTCGCGTGACCACCGTGCGGGCATCAGTCAGCAGGGCGCGCACAAGGGGGATGGGCCGCGGCGTCGTCGTCACGACCTGTCGCGGATGGGCACCGAGGCGCAGTCCGAACTGCAGCTGATCCCAGGCCTCCTGCGCATAGCGCCACTTGGCCAGCTCGTCGCACCATGCGCAGTCGAATTGCGGTCCGCGAAGCTGGTCCGGCTCGACTGCGTTGAAGAGCGTCGCTGTGGCGCCGTTCGGCCACGTCAACCGCCGCTTGGACGGTTCGTATTCAGGCCTGCTCCAAGGCGGCGAGATCGCGAGCAGTCCACTCTCGCCCTCCACCATGACGTCTCGGGCATCCGCTGCGGTCTCCGCCACGAGAGCGATGCGGCCTGCCCTTCCGGCCTCGACCTCGCCGCGAATCCACTCGGCCCCGGTGCGGGTCTTGCCCCAGCCTCGACCAGCGCTGATCAGCCACGTGCCCCAGTCGCCGGGCGGAGCCAGTTGATCGGGTCGCGACCACGCCCGCCAGTCGAACTCCAATTCTTCCGCATCGCTGTCGGGGAGGTCGCGGAGGATCTCTGGCCTATGCCGGGAAACCCAGCCGAGCAGCGAGGCGGTCGAGGGCACCCCCAGGCTTGTTCTGAGGCTCGTCAGGATGCTCATCGAGGTTGTGAGCTTGCCGCTCCAGCGGGATCAGGCGGGCCGTCACGCGAGAAAGCTTCTCCAGCAAGTCGCCGGGGCTCTCCCGTTCGCCGAGCAACGGCCCGTCGGGCTGACCGCCCTGCAGGAACGTCGCAAGGCGATCGGCGAGGACGCGCTTCAGCCCGTGAAGTTGCTGCAGATCCCTGCGATGGGAGGTGACAACATCGAAACCGGCTTGTGCGGCTTGCCCGATGATCTCCGCATCGGTTCGCGTGCGTTGAGAGTGAGAACCGTCAGCGCGAACCAGCTTCTCGCGAACCGCTTCGCGAACCTTGTCGGCCAGGGCACGGGTCCATCCCTCAGCCTTCGCACGCTTGCGGATAGCGGTGTCGGAAATCCCGTGCCGCTTGGCAATCTCGCGAAGGGAAAGCTGCCCGGCGCGGTACTCGGCCTCGATGGCCTCCCAGTCGAAGCGCTTGTCTGTCATGAGCGAACGCGAAAAAGCCCCGTCACGATCACTCGCGCGGGGCCACCAAAGCTACCGCACGGGATGACGGTGACATTTATGCCACAGCCGGCCCGTGCGAACGCATCCTGAATATCACGCGGCTGCCGCGAACTTCAAGCCGGCTGCCTTCGCCTGCCTGTGGGTCCATACGGCCTGTGGCGGCAGATCGCCGTTCCGGATCAGGTATGCAATCAGGCGCGGCCACGGGCGCTCCGGATGGCTCTGGCGCAAGGTCGCATCGAACTCGCCTCGCAGAATGCGCAGGCGCAGGTCGAAGACGTCATCCTCGGGCAGATCCGCCCACGCCAGGGAGGCGCCTCTCACGACGCGCTCCAGCCCCTCGATGCCCGCGATGCTTTGAAAGCTGTGATCCAGGCCGAACACGACCGTGCGGGCCAACAAAGGGCGCTCTGCGACGAACCGCTGCCGGGAGCGGATTCGCCAGAAGCGGATCATCGGCAGCACGGTGTCGATCTCGCGCCTCTGCATCTCGTCCCTGACCTTGATCTCGCATCCCGGGAATGTGACCGCAGCGTGCCAGCGCAGTGGGTTCGGCTCGCCGGCAGCCTGCGCCATGGCGGCCGCCCGGCGCGTGTCCCGAGGCCATCGGCAGCGCTCGCCGAGGCGCAAAGCCGGGTCGGCCGGCAACGCCGGAACGTCCGTCGCCTCACCGGCGGCTTGGGCGAGGGCAGTACCACGGCGGGACATCGCAAACTCCACGCTGCAGGATGAGGGCCGGCACCGGAGCGCCGGCCCGGGATGTCAAGGCTTGCTGAAGCAGGGACCAAGGCCGCAGCGCGGGCATAACCGCGGATAGGGCAGCCCCTGCGCCTTGAGTTCACAACTAGCCGCCACACCCACGTTCGAGGCCTTCAGGGGCGCTGGCTTCTCGGGAGGGCGCGGCGCCAGTCGCAGCAGCGCCGGTGACAGCCATGCGGTCTGCAACGCGCCCGCATTGGTCCATGTGACCTCGATCTGCGGCATCTCGGTGCGCATGGAGAGCGCCGTGACCGTCATGGACAGGGCGTCGCTCTCGTCGTGCACGAGCATGACCCGATCCCCGATGGCGAAGGGGGATGCGAAGGTGGCGCGAGGAGGCTCTTGGCCCCCTGGTGGCATCGCGACGCCGACGGCGAAGTGCAGGAGGCTGTTGCCGGTCGCCATCACGCCGCCTCGCTACCCACGAGCCGCGGCCCGGCCTTGCGCCCCAGCCCCGCCGCCTTCGCCAGCTCGCTCCGCTGCGCCGCGTAGTTCGCGGCGGTCATCGGGTAGTTGTACCCCAGCCCGAACCGCGCCCGGTACGCCTCCGGCGTCATCCCATGCGTGCCGAGGTGGCGCTTCAGGGTCTTGTACGGCTTGCCGTCCAGGAAGCTGATCAGGGCCTCGGGCGTAACCGAGCGGCGGATCTCGGCGGGGGTCTTGTGCTCGCTCGGCGCCACGGGCTCCGCGGGCTGGCCCAAGCCAGCGAGCGCGCCGTGCACCGAGGCGATCAGCCCGGGCAGGTCGGCGGCGGGGACGGCGTTGCGCTGGACGTAGGCCGCGACGAGGGTCGCCGTGGTCATGACCAGCAGCGGCCGGGAGGCGTCGAGGGCGAGGGTGAGCTTGTCATCGGGCATACACGATCTCCTAAGTCGTTGATCTGCTTACGTTTCCCACTTTTCCCGGATTTTTCCCGCGCTCAATATCCCCTAAGTGCTTGATCCATTTATCTTTCCCGTTTTCCCGTTTTTCCCGGAGGTAGAGGAGATACTAAGGGGCGTGTTTTCGTCCGGGATCACGGATCTCCATTGCTCTCTCGCGTGCATGCGCACGCGCGTCGTGTCTCCTGTCAGGGCGGGAAAAGCGGGAAAACGGGAAACCCTTCTGGATCAATGACTTGATCCATTCCCGATCCGGGAAAATCGCGGGAAAAACGGGAAAATCGCCCCGTTCGGGCTTGCCTCATGAGGCCGCCCTCCCCTGCGACGGGTATTGAACGACGTTCGCGGCCTCACGGCCGAACTCCGGCCGCTTCAGCGCGTAGGCCTGCACCTTGCCGAGCCCCTTCACGTACCGGAGGTACGGCCGGCCATCCTTCTCCTCGCGCCAGAGCAGGCCGTCCCGCCGCAGCAGCCCGGCGGTCGCCTCCTCGGTCATGACGTTGCCGGCCGCCGCCCGCAGCTTCTCCCGCAGCACGTAGACGGCATCCTCATCGAACCAGCCCTCGGCCTCGCGGGAGCCGCCCTGGGCGCCGACCTCCCGGATCGTCACGCCCCAGCGCTGAGCCACCCAGGCCCGCAGCGCCGCCAGCGCCTGCTCCTCAGGATCGAGCGCCCGGGCATCGCTCGATTTCGAGAACCGGCCCCACGCCCACGCCACGCAGGAGCGCACCGGCGTCTCGCGCGGCAGCAGCCCGTAGGCCACCGCCATTTCACCCGCACGACGCAAAAGCGCGAACGAGGTGGCCGCACGCACCCGCGTGCTGTCGGCTGTCGTCCCGGCGATGCGCCTGGCATCGGCCAGGATCTCTTCGCGAAGGGCGACCGGGTGCAGGTGCAGGCCCTCGCCCAGCAGTCCTCGGATGAAGGCCGGGCCCGCGTGTCCAAAGTGGCGATCGACGGCCGCGATCCGGTCGAGCGTTTCGCGCGGCACTGAGCGGTTGACCGTCGTGACGTCGATGTCCGCGAAGCGCGCCGCCATGCCGGCGATCCAGTCGCCGCGCTCGTCGGTCTTGACCTTCTCCTCCAGCGAGCACTCCGCCGAGAGGATGACGAAGGTCGACCACGTGTAGATCTCCTTCAGCGTCGCATCCGCCGTCATCCGGCGGCGGCCGGCGCCGCTCGCGAAGGTGTAGATCATCTGGGCCACCTCGGGCCCGGTGACGTTGGCGAGATCGTCGAGCGACAGCACCGTGCCGTTCGCGCGAGCGGCGAGCGCCTCCATGGCGTTCACGGTCGACTTCGCCGATTGAGCGAGCCCGGGCTTGCGCAGATCCGGCGTGGACCATGCCGACACGGCGAGCTTCTGCGCCGTCGTCTTCCCGCTCGTCGAGAGACCCGAGAGGTTGATGCCGTGCGTGTCGATGCCGATCAGCGAGGCGATCACGCCGGCGAACGCGGCGCAGGCCCCGAGCGTCCAATGCTCGCAGGCCTCGGCGTTGACCGCCTCCGCGACCGCGTCGCGCCAGCCGTCGAGCGTGCCGCTGCGCGCGATGGCGGGCGGCATCCGCGTCGTGACCGACAGCTCGTAGGCCAGATCGGCCAGTGTGCCGATCACCTCGCCGTCGGGGCAGACAAAAAACGGGTCGGGCACGCCCGGCAGCTCGTGCCAGCCGGGCTGGGAGACGACGAGAATCTCGGCCTTCGGGTCCGCCGCCTTGAGCGCGCGCACCGCGATGTGCTCGCCGTCGTCCTCCGTGCGCAGACCCGCCGCGAACAGCAGGGCGCGGATCTCGCCGCCGCCCTGTCGAGCAAGGTCGCCGCGCTCGATGTCGATGTGGCGCGGCCGCCCGTTCATGTCCTCGACCGCGATGCGCAGGCCGTAGGCGTCCTCGCGATCCAGATAGCGGATGCGGGCCGTCATGCCGAACGGGGTGGCGACCGGCACGACGACGGCCGGGGCCTCCCGGCGCTTTGCGGGCACCTCCTTGTGCACCATCACCCGGCCGCGGTGGCGCTCGTAGAACAGCGGCGGCGATGCGAGGCGCGGCAGGGGATAGAGCGCGGCGATCCGGTCGAGCTCCTCGTCGCCGGTCCCGTCGTCCTCAGCGCCGCTCGCCGCAGCATCCTCGCGGCGCTGGCGGCGGCGCTCGTCGCGCTCTGCGCGCGCCCGGACCTCCGACAGATCGCGCGGCCGACGCAGACCGGCCCGCAGGCCCGAATCGATCGTGTCGAGCGCGGCCTTCAGCCCATCGTCCTTCACGAGCCCGCAGGCCTCGGCCGCGCCGCGCAGGGCCTCGCGCACCTCACTTTCGGCGAGCGCACCCACCGCCACGAGGCCGCCGAGCTTCAACGCTGCGGTGTTGAGCGCGTTGTTGCGCCCGCCGCCCGGAGCCCCCGAGACCGCGGCGACCTCCTTGTCGAGCGCGCCCCGGCCGTAGCGCAGCACCGCCGCTTCACCGAGGCCCAGCGCCGCGGAAGGCTCGACGTTCCGAGGCTCCCGCGGCGCCCACGGACCGCGCGCGCTCGCCTCTGCCTTCGCGTCGCGCGCCGCCTTCGCTTCCTCCTTGCGCATCAGCCGCGCGAGCGCCTCGGTCGGCGGGCTCAACCCATCCTCCGGCCCGGGACACCACGTGTAAGCCCGGCCATCCTCCCGCACCGAGGGCGGCACGATGACGTAGCCGCCCTCGCCGCGCACATCGACTGCGGCTCCTTTCGGCTTGCGCCCGTCCTCGCGCGTCGCGCCCTCCGGCGGCGGGATGTGGAGCGCCGGGCTGACGTTCGCCCCGTTGCCGATGGGGGCCGCAGGATCCGAGGCGAACCAGAGGTGGAAGCCGCCCGACCCGGTCTCGACCATCGCCGTGTCGGGAAGCCCGCCGACATGATCGCGCAGCCGCTCGACATAGGCCGCGCCGGTGATCACCTGCGGGTCGCCGAGATCGAGATCGATGACGTCGCCGGTACGGGATCCGGTCGGCACGCCGATCATCGCCTTGGGGTGCTTGCCCCACCACGCGCGGATCTGCTCCACGTCCGTGGTCGCGAGATAGAGCCCGCCGTCCTTCGCGCCGGGCGCGCTCTCCTTGCGCGTGAGCGGCTGCTTGGTCTTGGGCGAGCACGGGAAGACGGGCCAGCCCCGATCGGCGTAGGCGAGCGCCGCGAGCAGCAGCGCGTTGTCGGTCGGCGCCGTCATGACAGCACCACCGTCACGCGCTCGGCGGCGCGCGTCAGGCCAGTATACAAGTGCCGGGATCTGTTATCCCGGAACGCACCGCTCTCATCGATGAGCAGCACGTCGTCCCACTGCGAGCCCTGCGCCTTGTGCACGGTGAGCGCGTACCCGTAGGTGAACTCGTCGGAGCTGCGTCGCTCCGCGGCCGGGATGGTCTCCTCGCACCCCTCGAAGAACTCGTGTCGGACGTAGACGTCGGCGCGCTGCCCCTCGACGTCGCACGAGGCCACGCGCAGGTCGACGCCGTCCTCGTCGAAGCCCTCGACCTCGGCGACGTCCCAGAGGCCGCCGTTGAGGAGGCCCTTCTCTTTGCTGTTGCGCAGGCACACGAGCCGGTCGCCGACCTCCGGGTAGTCGGGATCGCGGCCGAGCCTCCGCCGCGCCCTCGCGTTGAGCGCGCGGCGGGTCCGGTTCATCCCGACCAGGATCTGATCGGAACCGGCCTCGACCTCCGGCGTGAAGCGCGCGATGTCGATGACGCGGCTGTTCCCGTACTCGCCGCGCGCGAGGCGACCGCCGTTCCGCACCTTCGTCGACAGGTGGATGATCGGGTTGTCCGCCGCCTGACGGTGGATCTCGGTGAGCATCACGTCCGGGTCGGCGGCGATGAAGTAGCCGTCGCCCCGCACCGGCGGCAGCTGCGCGGGATCGCCGAGCACCAGGATGGGCGTGCCGAAGGACAGGAGATCCTGGGCGAGCTTCTCGTTCACCATCGAGCACTCGTCCACGATGACGAGCGCGGCACCGGCCACGGCCGAGAAGGGGTCGAGGCCGTAGCGGATCTTGACGCCGACCACGTTGCCCTGCGCGTCCCGCTCCTCGATCTCGAAGGCGCGGTAGATCAGGCTGTGGATGGTCGAGGCGCCCTCGCAGCCCTTGGACCGCAGCACGAGCGCGGCCTTGCCGGTGAAGGCGGCGAACAGGACGGCGCCGCGCACGTCCGCCGCGGCCGCGCGGGCGAGCGTGGTCTTGCCGGTGCCGGCGTAGCCGAACAGCCGGAAGATCTGCTGTCCGCGGGTGCGCCGCCACGCCGCGATCTCGCGGAGCGCGCGGTCCTGTTGAGCAGACCACGTCATGCGGCCGCTCCGTCGGTGCGCGTGTCGAGCGCCCGCAGCACGGCCGCGCTGAACGCGTCGCCGACCGCCTTCGAATCGAACTCGAACACCGCCGCGTACTGGATCTTGCCGTCCTTGCGGACGAGCTCCTGGTCACGGCTGATCTGCGCCTTCGAGGGCAGGCCGATCCAGCGCTTGCCGTGGCTCTCGTGCACGGTGCAGTCGCGGATGGTGAGCCGCATCGCAGGGATGCGCACCGTCACGAATCCCTTCAGGCTGTTGCGCTCCATCGCCTTAAACGAGACGATCTCGACCGCGAGCTTCCCGGTCTCGCTCATGCGGCAGCTCCCGACGTCGCCTGCGCCGCCTCGAGCTGCGCGATCTTCTCGTGAATGACTTCGCGGACGCGGCGCTCGCCGCCCGGCATCAGCGCGGCGAGGCGGGCGAGGTCGGCGAGCAGCTCCAGCCCGTCTTCCATGGCCTCGGGGATGTCGACCCAGCGCCAGGGGTCGACCTTGAAGGCGTCGTTGTCCCCGAACCGCGCCAAGTACGACCAGTAACCGAGCGGCTTGGACTTGATGGCGTAAGTCGTGCACTCAACGATCCGGCCGATGGGCACCGGACGGCTCGGGTGCTTGGGGTCGTAGGCGGTGGCCATGGCGCTACTCCGCGGCCGTGAGAAGGGGAGCGGCGGACGGCGCACCGAAGCGCGCGGCGTCGTCGGGCCGGGTGAGCGCGTGGCGCTGCCCGGGCGGGATGTGCAGGATCGGCAGCGGATCGACGAGGCGCGACCAGCAGAACCACGCGTAGGCCGTCGCCGTGGTCCCGTTCGGCTCCCACCGACCGCGATGCATCGGCAGGCGCTCCACGTAGGGAGCGAACAGCGTCGGCGGCCGGTGCCGGAACAGGCGCGCGTAGCGCTCGGCCCCCTCGTTCCAAGCCGTGCGGCAGAGGCAAGCGACGATCGGCGCGAGATCCAGCGCGCGCAGCACGAAGTCGACCGCCACGTTGAAGGGCGGGTTGAAGATGATCGCCTCGACGTCGGTGCGGATCACCGTCGCAGGGTCCAGAAAGTCGGCGACCGGGTAGCCGCGGCCGTAGTCGAACACGTCCGAGGCGTGGATCTCGGGAATCGCCTCGCGCAGCACCTCGGCCATGTGCCCCTCACCGCAGCAGGGATCCCACGCGGTCGCGATGGCATGCGGCGACAGGCGCGGCAGGACATGGCGCACGAAGGCGCGCGTGCCCCACGGGGCGGTCGGGAAAAAGTCGAGGCTGTCCGGCGGCTCGCGCCGGGACGACATGACGGACGCGCCGCCGGAGGGGACGATCACCGACATCCGAGAATCCCCTTGATCTGCTCGAAGGCCCGCGGCGGATCCCCGACCACGCCATCGTTGAATGGCGGCAATCCATTCCGCTCCCGCATCAGCGCGATCCGCCGCCCGATCAGGCTCAGCAGGTCGTGCCGCGCGTTCCGGTCCATGCCCTGGATCCACTCGGCCGCCGCGACGCGCGCGACCAGCACCGGCCCGTCGGCCAAGCCCATCGCCTTCATGAACCGGTCCAGCTCGCGCACCTGCGCGCCGTGCGGACCGTCGAGCAGCGCCTGCAGCTTGCCCCGCTTCCACGCGCGGTACTGCTTCGACAGCTGCTCGTCCTCGCGCAGCTTCTTCTCGGCCGCCAGCCCGAGGCTCATCTGGCCCGGGCGGCCCGCAGCGCGCGGCGCGGCGCGGCGCTGACGGTGCTCGGCGTGAGGCTGGAGCGCCGCCATGCTCAGAACTCCGTCGCCGGCTCGGGCCGGGCGCCGCGGCGGGGCGCGAGCCCGAAGGCGGCCCCGGCAGCGATGGCGTCCTCGACGGTGTCCACGACGGCGACGTGGAAGCCGCGCTCGCGCAGGTCGGGCACGACGCGCTTCTGATCGGTGGACAGGCTGGCGAACCGCTCGCCCGGCGCTACGGCGCGCTCGCGCGCCTGCACCTTGTCCTTGACCTCGAGATGGAAGGCGCGGCCGTCGCGGCCGTAGACGATCAGGTCGGGGTGACCGGTGAGCAGCCCCATGCGCTTCGTCGCGCCGGCCTCAACCAACCCGCGGCGGCCTTGGTTCGGCACGTGCGAGATGAGGCAGTCGAAGCGGTGGTGCAGCGCGATGACGATCGCGATCTGGAGGTTCTGCTCGGGGCGCGTCATGCGGCGTCCTCCGCCGCTGCCTCGACCTCTGCGGCGGCCAGCGTCAGCCGCTCCGCGAGGTGCCTTGCATCGACCGGCTCCAGCACGACATCCGCGCAGCCACCGCCCGCCTGAGAGGCAGCGAGCAGCACGCGACCATTGTCGAGGATGAGGGTCACGCGCGAGACGCCGCGCTCGGTGATGAGGGCGAGGCCGGCGCCGTCATGCCGGATGAGGGCTTGCGCGCCGTCAGCCACGGGTCACCCGCGCGGCGGCCGTCGACCCGTACGCATCCATCGCCTCTTGCGCGTCCAGAGCCGCGGCAGCCACTCGGGCGGCGCTTCCGCCCGCACGCGCCGCTCCTCGGCGCGCCGGACCGTCCACGCCATCACGAGCCGGGCGACCGCCCTCCACAACCGCATGGCGTATGCTCCTCAGCACGTCTGCGCGTGCCTCTTCGTGTTCTGCTGCGGCCTCGATCCGGGCGCAGAGCCGGTCGTAGAGCGCTGCGATGTTCAGGGCGTCGTGCAGGTCGATCCGCACCAGCGGGCTGCGGCCGATGACGCGGCGCACCCAGGTCGGCGACCGGGCAATCTCCTGCCCGACCGTCTGATAGGCGCGCATCTTGGAGCCGTGCGCAGAGGCAAGCACGTCGACGATGCCGACGAGCTTGGAGCGCTTCTGCTCTACGGCCTGCTCATAAGTGATCATTCGCGCTGATCCACTCGGCTTTGACCACACTTGATCAACCCTCCGTGCCACGTTCGTTGCGACACGGGAGGGATCAGCAAGTGCAGGAGGTGGACAGGAGAACGCAGGACTACACAAGCGCGACCGACGATGCTTGCCGGCTGGCGGTCACGCAGAAGAGGACGAGAAAGCACCCCCTCTCCACACAGGGAGAGGGGGCCAGTCAGGGAGGAGACGCCCAAGGAGGGCTGCGCACCTACCGGCTCAGAGGACACCGGCAGGGGCATCGCGGCGTGGGCGGTCAGGCCAGCGCGCTCGGAGAGGCGCCCGGCGAGTGCGGCGGGGGAACCAGCAGGGCCGGGCGCACCGTCGGCGGGGCCAGGGCGGCAGAGCCGACGGATTCGGGAATGGTGAGAGGCGGAGGCGGCGCGCATGTCAGCGCCCCCCGACCTTGATCCACCCATCGTCCACGAGTGCCCACCGCACGCCGCAGCGGCAGGTGTAGGCGCGGGCGCCGGCCGGGCGCGGCGTGTAGGGGGCGCACGTCATGCGGCGGGCCTTTCCTTGACCGCCGGCAGCGCCTCAGTCGTCGCTGCGGGCGGAAGCGCAAAGAACCACGCATCATTCCAGAGCAGACCGAGCCGCGCCGCGGCCTCGCGAACGCGCTCCAACGCGTCGCGCGGGGGCTCAGAAAGCCCCTTCTCCCAGCGAGAGACGGTGGCCTGTGTAGTCCCGATCAGCCTCGCCATCTCGGCTTGGCTCACTCGGAAAACCTCACGGCGGATGCGGAGCATGGGGCTCATATGCCAATACCTATACGTATCAGCATGAGCACGCAAGCCCCCTATGCGAGTTTGCATTTGCCTTCGCGCGCGTACCGTCACGGTATGCGCAGCATGGACGTGCCCGAGATCATTCGCGCCCTGATCCGCCAGAACGGCGGCAAACAGGGCCCCGTCGCCAAGCTGCTCGGCGTGGCGCAACCGACCGTCAGCCGGTGGCAGTCAGGTATTGCCAAGCCTGATTTTTATCAGTCTCAAAAATTAAGAGCGGTTGCAATCGAAGCTGGTTTGCTCACTATTCCAGAGCACGAGCTGGCCACGTCACGAACGGCTAAAATCGCTGGTTTCGTGGGGTTGGGCGAAGAAATCGACTGGATGGGCGAGGCGGACGTGGCGTTGGAAGAGGTTGAACTACCATTTCCTGTCCCTGAAGGTTGCGTTGCATTGGAAGCGAAGGGTGACAGTATGCATCCTCGCGTGAAAAACGGCGAGGTTGTAGTTATAAGGCCTAATGGTTACACAGCTAAAGACTTGATTGGTCAGGAGGTCGTGCTGAAGGTGCGAGAGGGTCCGTATCTTCTCAAGACTCTACGGCGAGGCACTGAGCCCGACCTGTTCAATTTGGAGAGCCACAACGCTCCCCTTCGGGAGGACGTGGAGGTCGAGTGGGTCGCCGAGGTCTGGGCGATCATTCCGAGCAGGCGATGGAGGCGGATGGCTTAACGGGCGACCTTTCGACCCCATACGCATACGCATAGTTTTCGCTTGACCGTCCATACTTATGCGCATAAGCATAGGCCATCCACCCACGGATGGCCGCTATGCCCACTGTCCCCTTCGAGATCCGAAACCGCTGGACCGGCGAGGTCCAGGTCACAGCGCAGATCGAGTGCGAGCCGGACACCCTGCCGAGCGTGAAGCTCGGGCTCGCGGTGCGCTGGGCGCGCGCGAACGGTGCCGACCTGCGCGGTGCCGTCCTGCGCGGTGCCGTCCTGAGCGGTGCCGACCTGAGCGGTGCCGTCCTGCGCGATGCCGACCTGAGCGGTGCCGTCCTGAGCGATGCCGACCTGAGCGGTGCCGTCCTG
>NZ_BPQQ01000029.1 GCF_022179325.1 Methylobacterium isbiliense
TGTCGATCACCCGCTCGGCGACCGGCTGGATCGCCGAGCGGGTGATCGACATCCTCACCCGGCCGTTCCTGATCGACGGGCACATCCTCAACGTCGGCACCAGCATCGGCATCGCCCTGGCGCCGACCGACGGGGCGAACCCGGAGCAGCTCATGCGCAATGCCGACCTCGCGCTCTACGGGGCCAAGGAGGACGGTCGCGGCGGCTACCGGATGTTCGAGGACGGCATGAACGCCCGCATGCAGGCTCGCCGCACCCTCGAACTCGACCTGCGGCGCGCCATCGCCCGGCAGGAATTCGAACTCCACTACCAGCCGCAGGTCGATGCGCGGAGCGGACGCTACGACGGGGCCGAAGCCCTGATCCGCTGGCATCACCCCGCGCACGGCCTCGTCTCGCCGGCGCAGTTCATCCCGCTCGCCGAGGAGACGGGCCTCATCAACGCGATCGGCGAATGGGTGCTGCGCACGGCCTGCGCCGAGGCGCGGTCCTGGCCGGACCACCTCACGGTGGCGGTCAACCTCTCGCCCGTGCAGTTCCGCGATGTCCGGCTCGTCGCGATGATCCGGAGCATCCTGGCCGAGGCGGGGCTGCCGGGCTCGCGCCTGGAGATCGAGATCACCGAGGGCACGCTGATGCAGGACGAGGAGCGCACCTTCGCGGTCCTCGGCGAGCTGCGGGCGGACGGCATCCGCATCTCGATGGACGATTTCGGCACCGGCTATTCGAGCCTCAGCACCCTGCACCGCTTCCCCTTCGACAAGATCAAGATCGATCAGTCCTTCGTGCGCCGGGTCCCGCACGACCGCGACAGCGTCGCGATCGTGCGGGCCATCGCGACGCTCGGGGCGAGTCTCGGCATCAAGACGACGGCCGAGGGCGTCGAGACCGATCGGCAAGCCCGCTTCATCGCGGAGGAGGGCTGCGATCAGATTCAGGGCTACCTGGTCAGCCGACCGGTGCCGGCGGCCCGTATCGCCGTCCTGTTCCGCGATCCCCGCCCCCTGGCCGCCACGGCCTGAGCGGAATGGCGCGGGCCCATTCCGCCAAGGCTTCGACGGTGCATCATCGTCGCCGCCGAACCGGTGACCACTTCTATGATCGGCCCAGGATGCGGACGCATCGATCTCGATCCCGGGCAAGCCCGGAACCAACGGCCGTCCTCAACGACCGTTAATATTCGGCGCATCATGCTCGGCGCGGCCCCTCGTTCAAGGCCGCACGGGTCCTGCGCCAAGCTCCCGTCCGTGCACCCTTCTCCGAGACGACCGGCATCCGCATCGTCGGACGATACCCTGAGGACTGAGCCGCCATGACGCTCCACCGCCTCCTCTACCGCAGCGACGTCGCGATGGTCGGCAGCGAGGCGACGATCCGCCAGCAGCTCGGTGAGATCGTCGCGATCTCGCAGGGGCGCAACGCCGCCGACGGGCTGACCGGCGCCCTGCTGCAGGCGCATGGCGTCTTCCTTCAGGTGCTGGAGGGCCCGCTCGACGCGATCGAGCCCACCTTCGAGCGGATCTGCTGCGACCTGCGACACCGCCGGGTCGAACTGGTCGAGCTCGTGCCGATCGAGCAGCGGCTGTTCGCCGAATGGTCGATGGGGGCGGTCATCCTCGACCGCGACGTCGAGGCGCTGCTGCCCTCCCGGGATGCGATGCGGGACCTCGCGGCCGATGCCGCCGGCGCGCAGGCCACGGTCGACCTGCTGCGCTCGCTGCTCGTGGCCGCACGCAGCCGCGCCCCGTCCCGCGCGAGCGGTGAGACCGCGTCGGTCACGTGACCAGACCTGCGTGATCGGCCTCGGCCGGTGGGCCCGAAGCCCGCCGGCCGAGGCTCCTGGTCTGGCCTCCTGCTCGCCGCCGGGCCGGGGCCCTCTTCGGCGTGGGATGCGCGACGAGGCCTGCGGCGTGTCCGGATCGTCTCCGGACACGCCCTCGGCCCCGGCTTGGGGCGCGCGGGTCCGCCGCTGCGGCCCGCCACCGTCACGTGCGTGACGCAGAGGAGCGGTAAATCAACACGGAAATCATGCGCCGCACAGCCGCCCTGTACCGGACGGCGCTGCGCCATGACATGTCAAGACTCTGGAAACGGATGAACCGGACCGAGGGGCCGGAAGACGCCGCGCGCGATCCGGAACGTCCGGTGGCCGGGCGTGTGGGGGCGGCCGACCGCAGCGTCGCGCCGCTCTCGGCGCGTCCCGCCACCCGGCAGGTGCCCTAATGCACCACGCGCGTGGAGCTGGTGCGGAGGCGGTTGATTTCGTCCTTGAGGTGAAGCTTGCGCCGCTTGAGTTCGACGATGCGCAGGTCGTCGGTCGAAGGGTGGGAGATCGCGTCCTGGATTTCGCGCTCGAGCGCCTCGTGCTTACGCTCGAGTTCGGACAGATGCGTTTGCAGCGACATCAGCCGAGTCCTCCTGTCTTGGTTGCGACTTGCGTAGCCTGCCACAGACCGTGGCGCCTGTCGAAGGCATTCGTTGCTGCGGTGCAGGAACGTCGCGGTCGCCGAACCATCCGCTCAAGCTTCGCGCTTGCTGGAATCGGGCGGCTGGCGCATGCTCCGGACACGCGTCGGAAAGGGCGATGATGGCGTTCGAGTTGAGTGCTGAATCGGCGGCCGAGTACGAGGCCGAGCTGGCGCGGCTGCGGGAGGAGCACCGCGACCTCGACGACGCGATCGAGGCGCTGATGCACCTCACGGGCGGCGACCGGCTGCAGATCCAGCGCCTCAAGAAGCGCAAGCTCGCCCTGCGCGACCGGATCACTTTCCTGGAAGACCAGCTCACGCCCGACATCATCGCCTGAGGGCGACTATCGGGCGGTTGCGGGCGCGGGGCCGCGCGGGTAGTGCGGGCGGACGGGCCGGCGGCCCGGCGTGCAACCTCTCAACGCTGAAGGCTCGACCATGGCTGAAGGCTCGACCCTGACGGCATCGCCCCCGGTCGCGGTCATCATGGGCAGCCAGTCGGACTGGGCCACGATGCGCCACGCGGCCGAGACCCTCGACGCGCTCGCCATCCCGTACGACGCCCGCATCGTCTCGGCCCACCGCACGCCGGACCGGCTCTTCGCCTTCGCCAAGGGGGCGCGGGAGGCCGGGTTCCGGGTGGTGATCGCGGGCGCCGGCGGGGCCGCGCACCTGCCCGGGATGGTGGCCGCGCTGACGCCGCTGCCGGTCTTCGGCGTGCCGGTCGAGTCCAAGGCGCTCTCCGGGCAGGACAGCCTGCTGTCGATCGTGCAGATGCCGGCCGGCATCCCGGTCGGCACCCTGGCGATCGGCCGGGCCGGTGCGGTCAACGCCGCGCTGCTCGCCGCCGCGGTGCTGGCGCTGCACGATCCCGGCCTCGCCGGGCGGCTCGACGCGTGGCGCACCCGCCAGACCGAGGCGGTGGCCGACCAGCCCGAGCGGACCGCGTGATGGCCCCCTCCCCTCTCAAACCCGGCGCGACGATCGGCATCCTCGGCGGCGGCCAGCTCGGCCGCATGATCGCCGTCGCCGCGGCGCAGTACGGCCTCAAGGTGCACGTCTACGCCCCGGATCCGGACAGCCCGGCCTTCGACGTGGCGGGCACCGCCACGGTGGCAGCCTACGACGACGAGGTGGCGCTCGCCGCCTTCGCGGCCGGCGTCGACGTGGTCACGTACGAGTTCGAGAACATCCCGCGCCGCACCGCCGAGATCCTCGCCGGCATCCGCCCGCTGCACCCGAGCGCGGATGCGCTCGCCACCACGCAGGACCGGCTGACCGAGAAGAGCTTCGTGGCCGGGCTCGGCATCGCCACGGCGCCGTTCCGGGCGGTGGACGACGCGGAGGGCCTGGCCGCCGCCCTGGCCGATCTCGGCCTGCCGGCGGTGCTCAAGACCCGGCGCTTCGGCTACGACGGCAAGGGCCAGCGCATGCTGCGGCCGGGCGATCCCGTCGACCCCGCCGCCGTGATGGCCGCCCTCGGCGGTCAGCCCTGCATCCTCGAAGGCTTCGTGCCCTTCGAGAGCGAGGTGTCGGTGGTGGCCGCGCGCACCGCGTCGGGCGCGTTCGCGGCCTTCGAGCCCTGCGGCAACGAGCATCGCGACCACATCCTGGCCCGCACCCTGGTGCCGGCGCCCGGCATGGAACCGGAGACCGCCGCGGAGGCGATGGCGGTGGCGCGCCGGATCGCCGAGGCGCTCGACTACGTCGGGGTGCTCGCGGTCGAGATGTTCCTGGTGCGCGGGCCAGACGGGCGGGCGGGCGTCGTGGTCAACGAGATCGCGCCGCGCGTCCACAATTCCGGGCACTGGACCATCGAGGGCGCGCTCACCTCGCAATTCGCCCAGCACGTGCGGGCGATCTGCGGCTGGCCGCTCGGCGCCACCGGCCGCGTCGGCGGCGCGCAGGTCGAGATGCTGAACCTCGTGGGCGAGGCCGCCCTGCGCTGGCCGGACTATCTCGCCGAACCCGGCAGCCACCTCCACCTCTACGGAAAGGGCAAGGCGCGCCCCGGCCGCAAGATGGGGCACGTGACCCGCCTCCTGCCCGGACAGGCCCCCGGGTGAGGCCCCGCCGCCACAGGTGGTGCGCCCAAGGACCGGGCGGGCCGCCGGGCGCTGCGTGCAGCCACACCTTCGCCACATCGCCGGGTGAACCGGAATCCACAGGCATCTTAAGCCGTCGTTCACCGCGATCCGGGACCGTGCTCCGCGAGCCGGGAGCCCGCGGGCGGTCCGGGTGCAACCCGTTGCACGAATGACGGACGGACGTGCGGCGCTGCCGCCGTTGGGGGAAGGGGCGATGAAGAGAGCGATCGTGCTGCGCCGGGGAAGGCGGGCGTCCGTGATGGTCGGGGCGGCGGCGCTCGGCGCGCTGGCGCTCGCGGGCTGCGACACCGTCAGCCGCGCCACCGCGACGCGCCAGTTCGCCGTGCTCGACGCGGACAAGACCGGCGCCACCGACGTGAACATCGCCTCGCTCTCCGAGGTGATCCAGCGCAACCCGAACGACGCCGCCGCCTACAACACCCGGGGCGCCGCCTATGCGCGGGCCGGGAATTACGGCGAGGCCATCACCGACTTCACCAAGGCGGTGCAGCTCGACCCGAACTCGGCCTCCGCCTACAGCAACCGGGCGCTCGCGCAGCGCCAGACCGGCCGCAACGACGCGGCGCTGCAGGATTTCAGCCGGGCGATCAGCGCCGACCCGAACTACAGCGCCGCCTATATCGGGCGGGCGAACGTGCAGCGGGCGATGGGCAACTACGAGGCCGCCTACTCGGACCTCAGCCAGGCGATCCGCCTGACGCCGGAATCGGCCGAGGCCTACCACGCCCGCGGCCTCGTGCGGCAGGCGCAGGGGCAGCACCGCGCGGCGATCGGCGACTTCGACGCCGCCATCGACCGCAACCCCTTCGTGGCCGCGCCCTACGCCGCCCGCGGCCAGAGTCTGATCGCCACGAACCAGTACGACAAGGCCATCGAGGACTACAACGCGGCGCTCAACGTCAACAACAAGGACGCGGATTCCTGGGCCTATCGCGGCCTCGCCTACGAGCGCTCGAACCGCCGCCAGGAGGCGACCGAGAGCTACCAGCGTGCCACCGCCATCGACCCCGGCAACGCCGTCGCGCGCCAGGGCCTCGGACGCTCGCAGGGCGGGATGGCCACCTTGTTCCGCTGACGGCCGCCCAGCCGCGCGCCGCCGAACCCGCGGCACGCCGCCAAACCCCTCGCCCGCCCGGACGAGGGGTTTTTTCATGCCCGCCGGCTCTCAGGCGGTGCGCGCCACCGTGGTGCCGATCGTGGTGGACTGAGTGGCCTGCACGTCGCGCGCGTAGGTCTTGGCGCGCAGGGCCTGCTCGGTCGGCAGCTGGTCGATGATCGAGCCGGAGGCCGGGTCGAGCACCTGGAAGACCATCAGCCGCGTGTCGGGGTCGCGACGGATCCGGACCTGGGACGCGTCGGGCTCCGCGGGGGGCCGGCCCTCCGCGATCGTGCGCTTGGCCTCCGGACTGAGATCGAGGGTGACGGCCGTGTCGAGGGGTGCGGAGTCGCGCGCGGGCTCGCTGCGCGGGGCGGGCGGCGGGGGCTCGGGCTCGATCGGCGCCGGTCCGGGCGGCGCCGCGAGGGGTCGGATGTCGATCATCGGGACTCCCCGTGGTGATCACGATGGACCCGATCAGTGCCTCCGCGTGCCTACCGGACGCTTAATGCCGCCCGGCGGTCCGAAGGCTGTGTGAAGGAAGCGTGAAGCGTTCGGATAAAAACACCCCTGCGCCGTGCCGGCCCGGCCGCGCGGCGGGCCCCGCCGGCATCGCCATGCCCTTGCGGCGCCAGCCTGATTCCGGCCGGCAGGGCCCTGCCGGCGCTCTCCCGTCATGCCGGGTCCGCAGGTTAGGCGCTCGCCGATAACGGGCTGCCGTGCCGATGGTAACGGATGCCGGCTGTGCCACCCAATCCGGGCGCCGCGGGGCGATGCCGCGGCGCCCGGGCGCGGTCGCTACTCCGCGGCGTCGACGTAGAGCTTGCCGCCCTCGGCCAGGAACTCCGCCGATTTCGCCGCCATGCCGGCTTCGCGGTCCGCCTCGCTCATCGGCGGGGCCGCGCCCAGGACGGTGCCGGCCGCCTCCATCGCCAGCACGTCGGCCCGCAGATCCTGCGTGATCTTCATCGAGCAGAATTTCGGCCCGCACATCGAGCAGAAATGCGCGACCTTGTGGGCGTCCTTCGGCAGGGTCTCGTCGTGGTAGGCGCGCGCCGTGTCGGGGTCGAGCGAGAGGTTGAACTGGTCTTCCCAGCGGAAGTCGAAGCGCGCACGCGACAGCGCGTCGTCCCGGATCTGCGCGGCCGGATGGCCCTTGGCGAGGTCGGCGGCGTGGGCGGCGATCTTGTAGGTGATCACGCCGGTCTTGACGTCGTCGCGGTTGGGCAGGCCGAGATGCTCCTTCGGCGTCACGTAGCAGAGCATCGCGGTGCCGAACCAGCCGATCATCGCCGCGCCGATGCCCGACGTGATGTGGTCGTAGCCGGGCGCCACGTCGGTGGTCAGCGGGCCAAGCGTGTAGAAGGGCGCCTCGCCGCATTCGCGAAGCTGCTTCTCCATGTTCACCTTGATCTTGTGCATCGGCACGTGGCCGGGGCCCTCGATCATCACCTGACAGCCCTTGTCCCAGGCGACCTTGGTGAGCTCGCCCAGCGTCTCCAGCTCCGCGAACTGCGCCGCGTCGTTGGCGTCCGCGATCGAGCCGGGACGCAGCCCGTCGCCAAGCGAGAACGAGACGTCGTAGGCCCGCATGATGTCGCAGATCTCGTCGAACCGCTCGTAGAGGAACGATTCCCGGTGCCCGGCGAGACACCAGCGCGCCATGATCGAGCCCCCGCGCGAGACGATGCCGGTGACGCGGCGCGCGGTGAGCGGCACGTGCGCGAGGCGCACGCCCGCATGGATCGTGAAGTAGTCGACGCCCTGCTCGGCCTGCTCGATCAGCGTGTCCTTGAACACCTCCCAGTCGAGCTTGAGCGGATCGCCGCCCACCTTCTCCAGCGCCTGGTAGATCGGCACGGTCCCGATCGGCACCGGGGCGTTGCGCAGGATCCAGCCGCGGATGTTGTGGATGTTGCGCCCCGTCGAGAGGTCCATGACGGTGTCGGCGCCCCAGCGGATCGCCCAGACCATCTTCTCGACCTCCTCGGCCGCCGAGGAGGTCACGGCCGAGTTGCCGATATTGGCGTTGATCTTGACCAGGAAGTTGCGGCCGATCGCCATCGGCTCGAGTTCGGTGTGGTTGATGTTGGCCGGGATGATGGCCCGCCCGCGCGCCACCTCGTCGCGCACGAACTCGGGCGTGATGAAGGGGGGGACCGCGGCGCCGAAGCTCTCCCCGTCGGCGATCTTCGCCTCCGCCTGTTCCAGCATCGCCTGCCGGCCCAGGTTCTCGCGGTGGGCGACGTAGATCATCTCCTCGGTGATGATCCCGGCCTTGGCGAACTCGTACTGGGTCGTCATCTGGCCGGGATGGGCGCGCCGGATGGTGCGCTCGGCCGGGCAGGGCGCCACGAGGCGGTCCTCGGGCACGAAGCCGTTGTCCTCCGGCTTGACGGCGCGCGGCGTCACGGTGGCGTAGCCGCGGGCCGCGATCCAGGGCGCGCGCAGCTGCGGCAGCCCGCCCGCGAGGTCGACGCGGGCCTCCGTCTCCGTGTAGGGGCCGGAAGGATCGTAGACCCGCACCGGCGCCTCGGCCGGGTCGCTCAGGGCGATCTCGCGGAACGGCACCCGGATGTCGGGGCGGTCCTTCGGGCTGGCATAGGCCTTCACGGACCCGGCGATGGGGCCGGTGGTGACGCTCTCGGGCTGCCCCTGCGGCGGGCCCTTCGGAGGAATGACGGGGGCGTTCATGGATCTCTCCCGGCTGGAGGAGACCCGGACATGGACCGCGGTGTTCGGGGGCAATGGCGCGTGGTGGTTCCCGTCCCTCCGCCGGTATGACCCGGATCAGGTTCAAGGGTCAGGGGGTCAGACCCCCACTCTCAGCCCCCTCTGCCGGGGCCCCCCTCGGAACGCCCGGACTGTCGGCGGCCCGGATCCCTTTGTCAATTGCCGGCGAACCGGACGGGACCCGCCCTCCCCTCGCCGCGGGCGGACGGGCCTCCCACATGGCGGGGGCCGGGGCGTCCGGCTTGCAGTGGGGGAGGCAAGGTATTGGGGCGGCGAAGCCGGCGCTGGCGCGATGACGATCCGACGACCCACGGCCCGGCGCACGCCGCCCCGGTGATCTGCCCGCTCTGCGAGCGGCGGATCCCGCCGGGCGCCCGCCAGAGCCGTCACCACCTCACGCCGAAGCTCAAGGGCGGCACCCACGGCGAGACCGTGCGGCTGCACCAGATCTGCCATTCGGCGATCCATGCCCGCTACAGCGAGGCGGAGATCGCCCGGCGCCTCGCCGACGTCGCGCGCCTGCGCGAGGATCCCGAGATCGCCCGCTTCCTCGCCTGGGTCCGCACCAAGCCGGACGACTTCCACGCCGCCACGCGCCTCACCCGCGATCGCCGCGAGGCGCGACGGCAGGCACGCTGAAGGAAGGGTTACGCCGAAGCAGCGGATTTGCGCGCTCCCGCGGGACCGGACCTTTACGAGTGGCGGGCTACACCGGCGGCAACCGCTTGTCGCACGAGTCCGCCATGCCCCACGCCACCCCGCCAACACCCGGCCGCCTCGCCTGGGTCGATGTCGCCAAGGGGATCTGCATCATCCTCGTGGTGATGATGCACTCGACCCTCGGGGTCGGGGAAGCGATGGGCGGCGAGGGCTTCCTGCACACGGTCGTGGCCTTCGCCAAGCCGTTCCGCATCCCGGACTTCTTCCTGCTCTCGGGCCTGTTCGTCGGGCGCGTGCTCGACCGGGACTGGCGCCTGTTCGGCGACCGGCGGGTGGTGCACTTCGCCTACTTCTACCTGCTCTGGACGCTGATCCAATCGGCGGTGAAGTACGGGCCGATCACCGACGGGGCGGGACCCGGCGCCTTCGCGGCCCATCTCGCGCAGGCGCTCGTCGAGCCCTACTCGACGCTGTGGTTCATCTACCTGCTGGCGGTGTTCTCGGTCGTCACCAAGCTCACGCGCCGGGTGCCCTGGCCGCTGCTCCTCGGCGCCGCGGCGCTGATCGAGATCCTGCCGGTCGAGACGGGCATCCTGCTCGTCGACGAGTTCTGCGCCCGCTACGTCTACTTCCTGGGCGGCGCCCTGTTCGCCGAGCGCATCTTCCGGGTGGCCGATGCGGCCCGCGCCCGGGCGGGCCTCGCGCTCGCCGGCCTCGCCGCCTGGGCCTTGCTCAACGGGGTGCTGGCCTTCACCCCCACCGGGCTGCCGGCGCACCCGACTCTGGCGAGCCTGCCCGTCGTGAGCCTCATGATCGGCACGGCCGGGGCGCTCGCGATCGTGGCGACCGCCGCCCTGCTCACCCGGGCCGGCGGCGCCGTGACGGCGGCCCTGCGGCACGTCGGCGAGCGCTCGATCGTGGTCTACCTCGCGTTCTTCCTGCCGATGGCCGCGACCCGCATCGCCCTCGTCAAGACCGGCGCGATCAGCGATGTCGGCCTCGCCTCGCTCGTCGTGACGGTGGCGGCGATCCTGGTGCCGCTCGCCCTGGAGCGGCTGGTGCGCCACACCCCGGCCCGGTTCCTGTTCGTGCGGCCGCGCGCCTTCCACATCGCGCCGGCGCGGCCGGCGCGGGCCGAGGTCGCGGCCCTGCGCAGCGCCTGACGGATCAGCCGCCCGCCAGCATCCCCTTCACGAGGCCGCTCGCCTTCGCGAAGTCCATCCGGCCGGCATACTGGCTCTTCAGGGCGGCGATGACCTTGCCCATCTCCTTGGGGCCGGCCGCGCCTGTCTCGGCGATGGCCGCCTGGATCGCCGCGCGCGTCTCGGCTTCGTCCATCTGCCGCGGCAGGAACGTCTCGATGATCGCCACCTCGGCGCGCTCGCCAGCCGCGAGCTCCGGGCGCCCGCCCTGCTCGTAGACCGCGGCCGATTCGTTGCGCTGCTTGATCATCTTCTGGAGCAGCGCGAGGATCTCGTCCTCGGCCAGCGGCTCCTTGCCGAGACCGCGGGCCTCGATGTCCCGGTCCTTGAGAGCGGCCTGGATCAGCCGGACGGTGGCGAGCTTCGCCTTGTCGCCGGCCTTCATGGCCTCCTTCATCTCGGCCGTGAGGCGTTCCCGCAGCATGATGGTCGCAATCTCCGTTGAGCCCGAGGAACTTGGCAGGCGGGCCGCGCGCCCCCACATTGACCGGATCGCGCCGCGCCCCTTAAAGACGCCGTGCCGGACCCGCGCGGACCGCCCTCGGGCGTGTCTCGTCCGCCGCGACATAAGCGAGATCCAGATCATGCTGCAAGACGACGCCGCGGGCGCCCATGCGCCGCACGACGGCTGGGCCGAACCGATCGCGACCGCCCTCCTGGTGCTCGCCGACGGCACCATCCTCGAAGGATTCGGCATCGGCGCCACCGGCGAGGCCGCGGGCGAGGTCTGCTTCAACACCGCGATGACGGGCTACCAGGAGATCCTGACGGACCCCTCCTATGCCGGCCAGATCGTCACCTTCACGTTCCCGCACATCGGCAATGTCGGCACCAACGACGAGGATCTGGAGAGCCTCGCCCAGGCCCCGGCCTCGGGCGTGCGCGGGGCGGTGATCGCCGCGGCGGTGACGAACCCGTCGAACTGGCGTTCGTCGAGCCACCTCGACGCATGGCTCGGCGCCCGCGGCATCATCGGCATCACCGGCGTCGACACGCGGGCGCTCACCGCCCTGATCCGCGACCGCGGCATGCCGAACGCGATGATCGCGCACGACCCGGATGGCCGCTTCGACCGCGAGGCCCTGAAGGCCAAGGCGCGCGACCTGCCCACCATGGAGGGGCTCGACCTCGTGCCGCCGGTGACGAGCCGCGAGACCACCGCCTGGGGCGAGACGGTCTGGCAGCTCGGCCAGGGCTACGGCGCGCGGGCGTCGGGCGAGGGCCTGCGGGTCGTCGCGATCGATTACGGCGTGAAGCGCAACATCCTGCGGCTCCTGACGCAGGCGGGCTGCGACGTCACGGTCGTGCCGGCCACCGCCACCGCCGAGGAGATCCTGGCGCTCAGGCCGGACGGCGTCTTCCTGTCGAACGGCCCCGGCGATCCGGCCGCGACCGGCGAGTACGCCGTGCCGGTGATCCGCAACCTGCTGGAGCGCAAGGTGCCGACCTTCGGCATCTGCCTCGGGCACCAGCTCATGGGCCTCGCCCTCGGCGGCCGCACGGTCAAGATGGGCCAGGGCCATCACGGCGCGAACCACCCGGTGAAGGACAAGACCACCGGCAAGGTCGAGATCGTCTCGATGAATCACGGCTTCGCGGTCGATCCCGCCAGCCTGCCCGGGACGGCGGTGGAGACCCACGTCTCGCTGTTCGACGGCTCGAATTGCGGCCTCGCCCTCACGGACCGCCCGGCCTTCTCGGTGCAGTACCACCCGGAGGCCTCGCCCGGCCCGCGTGACAGCCACTACCTGTTCGACCGCTTCGTCTCGCTGATCCGGGAGACGAAGGGCACAACCGCATAGAACCGGGCCGGGAGGCGGGACCGCGCCTGCCGGCGGAGGCGGCTCCCCCCTGCGCTCGCGCCGGCCCGTCACGCCATCGTGCGCAGCCGGCCTCTTCCCTGCCGGGCGCGTCCGGCGTCATAAAAAACCCGAACTCCCGGCCGAGATGTCGGAATGGTTCCGCCCGCCAAGACGACGCCGATCGTCGCGGGCCTGACGTTCGGGGCTTGCCAGTGATCATCCGCCAGACCATCGCGACCGACGCCTTCACGCGCCTCCACCGCGCGTTCACGTTCCATCTCGGCGTCGCCGCGATGCTGGCCTGGGGCACGGCCCTGTTCGCGGCCTGCCACGCGCCCTGGGTGCGCAACATCCGCCCGCTCCTCGATCCCGCCAGCGGCCGGGTCGAGAGCACGTGGTCGTTCCTGTTCGCGCTGCCGCTGGTGCTGACGCTCGGCTGGGCCGCGGCCTATTTCGGCCGCGAGGCCCTGCGCCGCACGCAGGTGCTGTCGAACGAGGCCGTCGAGTTCGCGCTCGCCGCGGCGGTCGCCTTCGCGGTGTTCTACATGGCGATCGACCGGGCGGTGACGGCCCTTCTGCTCGGCGCCTAAGCCCCGCGCATGACCGCGAGCTGGCGCGAGTTCTGGAACCGCGACAACCCGATCTACGCCAACGACCGGCACCGCACGCTGCACTATGCCGGTCTCGCCCGCGAGATCGCGGCCCTCGTGCCGCACCCGGACGCGCAGGTGCTCGATCATGGCTGCGGCGAGGCCCTCTCGGCCGACAGGGTCGCGCGGGCCTGCGGCCGTCTGATCCTGTGCGACGCGGCCCCGCGGGTGCGCGAGGCCCTGGCCCGCCGCTTCGCCGCCGAGCCGCGCATCGCCGTGATGGCGCCGGAGGAGCTGGAGGGCCTGGCCGAGGCCAGCCTCGACCTGATCGTGGCGAATTCGGTGGCGCAGTACCTCACGCGCGCCGAACTGGAGGCCAGCCTCCGCCTGTGGCGGCGCACGCTCAAGCCGGGCGGCACCCTCATCCTCGCCGACGTGATCCCGCCCGATCTCGGGCCGGTCGCGGATGCCCGCGCGCTCCTGGCCTTCGCCGGGTCCGGCGGCTTCCTCGGCGCGGCGCTCCTCGGCCTCGCCCGCACGGCCCTCTCCGATTATCGCGCGCTGCGCCAGCGCCTCGGGCTCAGCCAGTATGCGCAGGCCGACATGCTGGCGCTCCTGCGCGCGGCGGGCTTCACGGCCGAGCGCCGGCCGCGCAACCTCGGCCACAATCAGGGCCGGATGGCCTTCACGGCCCGCGTGCAGCCCCCTGAGGCAGCACGCCCCGCTTGAATCCCGGCGGCCTGCGCCGATCTGTCGTCGTTCACGGATTCAGGCAAGCATCGCAGGCTCCGGCATGCCTCTCACCCGCCGCTCCCTTCTCACCGGCGCCGCGGCGCTGACCCTGTCGGGCCGCGCCCGCGCGGCGTCCGATGTCGAGGTGGCGGTGGTGGGCGCGGGCGCGGCCGGGCTCGCGGCGGCCGCGGCGATCCGCCGGACCGGGCACAGCGTCGTGGTGCTGGAGGCCCGCCCCCGCATCGGCGGCCGGGCCTTCACGGACGCGGCGCTCGGGCCGGATGCGGCGTTCGATGCCGGCCCGCAATACATCCACTGGGCCGAGCGCAACCCCTGGAAGCCGATCGCGCTCGCGGACGGCGTGCGCCGCACCGACGACGAGGCCGGCCCCTGGCCGCTGGTCTTCCTCGACGGCGCCCCCGCGAGCGATGCCGACCGGCTGCGCCGCCGCACCGGCTTTGCGCGCCTGAGCGCGGCCCTGGACCACCCCGCCGCGGCCGACCGCTCGATCCGCGATGCGGCGGGCCCGGACGACCCGGCGATGCTGACGGCAGCCCAGGGGCTCGCCCGTCTCTCCCTCGGCGAGGAGCCGGAGCGGGTCTCGGCGGCCGATTACGACCAGCTCTGGTCGGGCGACGACATCTGGGTGGACGGCTACGGCGCCCTGGTGACGCGCCACTATGCCGGGCTGCCGGTGCGCACCGGGATGCCGGTGAGCCGGATCGACTGGAGCGGGCCGGGCGTCGCCCTCGACACGCCGGGCGGCACCCTGCGCGCCGCCCTCGCCATCGTGACGGTGCCGGTGGGCGTGCTCGCGGCGGAGGGCCTGCGCTTCGCGCCCGCTCTTCCGGCCGAGACCGCGGGGGCGATCGAGGGCCTGCGCATGGGCGCCTACACCAAGGTGGGGCTCGCCCTCGATCCGGACCGCCTCGCGGGCACGGACCTGCGCGACGCGATCATCGTGCGATCCGGGCGCCCCGGCCTCACCGCCAACCTCGAGATGCGGCCCTTCGGGCGTCCCGTCGCGGTGCTGCACGCGGGCGGCGACGGCGCCCGGGCCCTGTGCGAGGCGGGGGAAGACGCCGCCGTGGCGGCAGCCGCCGACGAGGTCGCGGCGATCTTCGGCGCGAAGGCCCGGGCCGCCCTGCGCGGCGGGCGCCTCGCCGCGTGGTGGACCGATCCTTACGCCCGCGGCAGCTACTCGATCGCCAAGCCCGGCCGGCTTTCGGCCCGCGCGGCTCTGCACCGGCCCGTGGCCGGCCGCCTGTTCTTCGCCGGCGAGGCGGCGGCGGGGGGCGGCGCCATGACGGTGGGCGGCGCGACCCTCGACGGCCAGCGTGCCGCCCGGGCCGCCCTTGCGGCGCTCGGCGCCTGACGCCGCCTGGCCGCGGCGCCCCTGCGCCCTATATGGTCAACGGCGGCGGCGGGACGGCGCGACAGCGTGGACGTCCGGAGAAGCCGACCGTCGAAAGGCCGAGGATGACCGGAGTAGACAGCGCGGCCCGCGACCGGGCGGAAACCCGGGCGGCGCGTGCGCGAATGCAGGCTGCGGCCGCAGCCGATGCGTGGTCCGACCTGGACAAGGCCAACCGACATCGGGATGAGAACATGGCCCGCCTGAAGGCGCTTCGCCTGATGAAGGAAGCCGAGGAGGCCGAGGCCGCACGGGCTGCTCCGCCCCGCAAGGCCCGCAAGCGATAAGCGAGTTTCGCGATGTAACTGTCAGCGGACGACGCGCCGGCAGGGCGGCGCACGTCCGTCGAAGGGTCCCCTGCTAGGGAGTTCGCTCCCTGCCGGGAGGTTCAGTGCAGCGCGCGGCGCGGCTCGCCCGCACGCTGGACCTCCCAGGCCTCGATCGCACTGCCCAGGATGCCGCCGTCGTGCAGCCGGTTGCTGAGATCGATGAAGGCGCGCTCGCGTTGTTCGAGATCGGCCGCCTCCGCTTCCTCATCGTCCTCCTCGGCGCTCGCGAACCGGTCGAAGGCCGCCGACATCTGCGCGAAGGCCAGCGCCACCGGCATGGTGCGGAAGACCGTGACGAAGTCCGCGTCGATATCCCCGGTGGCCAGATCCCGCATCAGGACGACGTAGCCCTCCGCGTGATCCGCGATCTCGTACTGCCATTGTCGGCCTTCGCAGGCTGCAAGGATCATGGCGTTCTCCCGTCTCGCCTCCTCTCGAATGCCGGAGGGCAGAGGGAGGTTCCGGCACGACGGGTGCGCCCGGTGCGGCACCGCACGGGCGGCTCAGCGGGTGCCGGCCTCGAAAGCGGCCCGGCCGCCGATGCGCACCTGCATGCCGCTGCCCAGATCGATGAAGCCGGGAGCCGGGCGCTCGGCCGCCCTCACGCCCCGCGCCTCGGCCTCGCGGCATTCGGGGCGGTCGGGCAGGCGCACGCCGGGCGGCGCGTCCTGCGGGCAGAGGCGGGGACGCGGCACGCGCTCGCCCGCCGCGGCGGGGGCCGCGGCGACGAGAAGGGCTGCGAGCGGAAGCAGGCGTGTCATGGCAAGGGTCTCTCGGACCCGAGCATACGCCCGGACGCCGCCCGGCGCCAGGAGGTGGGACGAGCACCACGACGCCTCACTGCCGCTGCTGGCCCACATCCGCGGTCGTGACCTGGAGGGTGCGCATGCGCCCGTCGCGCAGGATGGTGAGTTCGACGGTCTGGCCGACGCCGGCCGCCTGGATCACCGCCGTGAGGTCGGCGAGCCGGTGCACCGGCCGGCCGTTCGCCCCGACGATGATGTCGCCGATCTCGCCGGTCGCCGGATCGAGGCCGCGCAGGCCGGCAGCCGCCGCCGGCGAGCCGCGCAGCACCCGCACCACCACGACGCCGTCGATGCCGAGCTGCGCGGTGGCCTCCTCCTGCGCCGCCACGATGCCGATGCCCGGCGTCGGCGTGCGGCCGGTGCGGATCAGGTCCGGCACCACCCGGTTCACCACGTCGATCGGCACCGCGAAGCCGATCCCCGCGCTGGCGCCCGAAGGCGAGAAGATCGCCGTGTTGACGCCGATCACCCGGCCGGCGGAGTCGAGCAGCGGTCCGCCCGAATTGCCCGGGTTGATCGCCGCGTCGGTCTGGATGACGCCGGACAGCTCCCGCCCCTCGGCGGTGGGCAGCCGCCGCTGCAGCGCGCTGATGACGCCGGTCGTGAGCGTGTGGTCGAGGCCGAACGGGTTGCCGATGGCGTAGACGGATTGCCCGACCTTCAGGTCCGCCGAGGAGCCGATGGCGATCGGCGGCGGCATCTTGCTCACCCGCCCGAGCTTGAGCACCGCGAGGTCGTAGTTCGGCGCGGTCCCGACCACCGTGGCCGGCACCGTCTCGCCGCCCGCCAGCCGCACCGAGATCTCGCCGCCGCCCTGGATGACGTGGTTGTTCGTCACGATGTGGCCGGCCGCGTCCCAGACGAAGCCGGTGCCGGTCTGGTCGCCCCCGCCCTGCTCGCCCTGGCCGCCGTAGGGATCGCCCCGCATCAGGTCCTGGGCGCGCGGCGCGCGGCGCGCGAAGACGTAGACCACGGAGGGCGCGGCGCGTTCGAACAGGGCCACGGTCGAGGATTCGGCCGGCGCGAGATCGCCCCGCGGGGTGATGGCCCGGGGCTGCTCCACCGAATAGAGGAGACCGGTGACGTAGGGTTGGGCCACGAAGAGGGCGAGCAGCACGAGGGCGACGGCGAGCGCCCCCCGCAGGAACCGATCGGACACGACGCGAGACTCCGGGCATGAACGGGTGAGAGGCCTGCCTGAAACTGGGCAGCCGCCTCAAGCCTTCAACGTCGGAGGCGCCGATCCGCTGCCGCGGCGGGCCGGCGCCTCAGGAGGGCTGGAGGATCTTCCGGGTCTCCCGGCCGGGCAGGCGCGGCAGGCGGCCGCCCCGGATCGCGTCCCGCGCGCGGCCGACCGCCGGCTCGATCAGGGCGTAGAACCCGACCGCCACCGGCAGGGTCAGGGCGAGCCCGGCGAGGTAGCCCGTGAGCGTGAACCCGCGCGTCAGCGAGAGCACCAGAACCATCACGGCAACGTGCGACAGGTAGAGCGCGTAGGTCAGGTCGCCGAGGGACCGGTCGGCCCGCCGGAAGCCGGCGAGGCGACACTGCGCCAGGATCGCGATCGCGGCCAGCATCCCGAGGAGCAGTTCGAGCTCGACGCCGACCGCCCGCTCGAAACCGAGGTCGGGATGGCGGGGCGGCCGCGCCGCGAATTCCCACAGGATCGCCGCCAGGGACAGGGCGACCGCCACGGCCGCGCCGCGGCTGCGGCCGCGCAGGGCGAAGTAGAGGGCGCCCCCGAACCAGAAATAGGGGGCGAGGGTGAAGGTCTCGGGCGCCCGCTTCAGCATGGCGAGTCCGAACAGCGGCACGGTGGCGAGCGCGACGGCAAAGCTCGTGCGCGCGAGCGTCCAGCGCTCGCGGCCGAGCCGGCTCCCGAGCCAGCCGAGGGCGAGCGCCCCGGCCACAGCGGCGTAGAACAGCATCTCCAGCCGCACCGCCCAGGCGATCGACACGAACTTGTACGTCATCGCGAGATTCGAGAACGGCACGAAGCCGAGCAGATTGGCCGCGAGGTTCCAGACCGTGAAGGCGCTCTCGGGCAGGCTCTCCCCGGCCCGGTCGAGGCGCAGGGTGCCCAGCGCCGCGAACAGCCCGCAGACCGCGACGGCCGCGAGGGCGGCGGCGAGGAAGAGCGGCACGATCCGCAGCAGGCGGTTGGCCAGGAAGGCGCCCGGCCGGCCGGCATAGACCCGGTCCGCCGCCTCGCAGATCACGAAGCCCGACAGGGCGAAGAAGGCGAGCACCGCGAGGCTGCCCACCTCATAGGGCTGCGCCGCCGCGCTCAGGCCCTCCGGGGCGAGGTTGGCGAGGAAATGCTGCTGCACCACGAGGATCGCGAGCAGGAGCCGGAACGCCCCGAACGGGCGGTAGGTGAGATCGGTCATCGGCGGGCAGGATTCGCAAGGCATCCCTCAGGATGTGCGCCGCCGCCTCCGGCCGGCCATGCGTGGCGGATGCGCAGATGCCCGCGGATCCGCACCGTCGCGCGCGGCCCCGTGCCACCTTATGGCCAGGGCCCGTGCAATGGCGCAGGCCCGAGCCCGCGCCTATACTGAGGTGAACGCCGCCAACGAGAGTCGCAGGCCATGACCCCCGACACGGAGCCCCGTCGCAACGCCAGCCGGATTCCGGATTTCTCCGGCATCGCGTTCGCGCCGGCGTCGCCCGGTCCGGCGGCGGCCGGCACGGCCGAGGCCTGGATGACGCCCGAGGGCATCCCGGTGAAGGGGGCCTACGGCCCGGCCGACCGCGAGGGCCTCGATTTCCTCGACACCTATCCGGGCATCGCGCCCTTCCTGCGCGGCCCCTACCCGACCATGTACGTCACCCAGCCCTGGACCATCCGGCAATATGCCGGCTTCTCCACGGCGGAGGATTCCAACGCCTTCTACCGGCGCAACCTCGCGGCCGGCCAGAAGGGCCTCTCGGTCGCCTTCGATCTCGCCACCCACCGCGGCTACGATTCCGATCACCCCCGCGTGTCCGGCGACGTCGGCATGGCGGGCGTGGCCATCGACTCGATCTACGACATGCGCACCCTGTTCTCGGGGATTCCCCTCGACCAGATGACCGTGTCGATGACCATGAACGGCGCGGTGCTGCCGATCCTGGCCCTCTACATCGTGGCGGCCGAGGAGCAGGGCGTGCCGCCGGAAAAGCTCGCCGGCACGATCCAGAACGACATCCTCAAGGAGTTCATGGTCCGCAACACCTACATCTACCCGCCCGCCGGGTCGATGCGGATCATCTCGGACATCTTCGGCTACACCTCGGCCCACATGCCGAAGTTCAACTCGATCTCGATCTCCGGCTATCACATGCAGGAGGCCGGGGCGACCCAGGATCTCGAACTCGCCTACACGCTCGCCGACGGCGTCGAGTACATCCGGGCCGGGCTCGCCGCCGGGCTCACCATCGACCAGTTCGCGCCCCGCCTGTCCTTCTTCTGGGCGATCGGCATGAACTTCTTCATGGAGGTGGCGAAGATGCGGGCCGCGCGCCTGCTCTGGGCCAAGCTCGTGAAGGAGTTCGCGCCGAAATCCGAGAAGTCGCTGGCGCTGCGCACCCACTCGCAGACGAGCGGCTGGTCGCTCACCGCGCAGGACGTGTTCAACAACGTGACGCGCACCTGCGTCGAGGCGATGGCGGCGACGCAGGGGGGCACCCAGTCGCTCCACACCAACGCCCTCGACGAGGCGCTGGCGCTGCCCACCGACTTCTCGGCCCGCATCGCCCGCAACACCCAGCTCTTCCTGCAGCAGGAGAGCGGCACGACCCGGATCATCGACCCCTGGGGTGGCTCCTACTATGTCGAGCGCCTGACCCGCGACCTCGCCGGGCGGGCCTTCGAGCACATCCGGGAGGTCGAGGCGCTGGGCGGCATGGCCAAGGCGATCGAGGCCGGCATCCCGAAGCTGCGCATCGAGGAGGCGGCGGCCCGCACCCAGGCGCGGATCGATTCCGGCCAGCAGACCATCGTGGGCGTCAACAAGTTCAAGCCGGACGGCGACCGGCCGATCGACTTGCTTCGCGTCGACAACGGCAACGTGCGGGCGATGCAGATCGACAAGCTCAAGCGCCTGCGGGCCGAGCGGGACGAGGGCGCGGTCGCAGCCGCCCTCGACGCGCTGACGCAGGCGGCGGGCGGGAGCGGCAACCTGCTTGCCCTCGCCGTCGAGGCGGCACGGGCCAAGGCGACCGTGGGCGAGATCTCGGCGGCGCTGGAGCGGGCCTGGGGCCGGCACCAGGCCGAGATCCGCTCGATCTCGGGCGTCTACAAGCGGGAGATGGGCGGCATGTCCGGGGCGGTCGAGCGGGTGCGGGGCCTCGTCGAGGCGTTCGAGGAGGCGGATGGCCGCAGGCCCCGCATCCTGGTCGCCAAGATGGGCCAGGACGGGCACGACCGCGGCCAGAAGGTGATCGCCTCGGCCTTCGCCGACCTGGGCTTCGACGTCGATATCGGGCCGCTCTTCGCCACGCCCGAGGAGGCGGCGCGGCAGGCGGTGGAGAACGACGTGCACATCGTCGGCGTCTCCTCGCTGGCGGCCGGCCACCTGACGCTGGTGCCGGAACTGAAGAAGGCGCTGACCGAGGCCGGGCGGCCCGACGTGATGATCGTGGTCGGCGGCGTGATCCCGCCGGGCGACTTCGAGGCCCTGCGCCAGGCCGGCGCCTCGGCGATCTTCCCCCCCGGCACCGTCATCGCGGAGGCCGCCGTCACGCTGATCGCCGAACTCAACCGGCGCCTCGGCTACGCCGCCCGGGAAGCCGCCGAATAGGATGAGGCAGGCCGGATCGGGGCCGATCCGGCGTGCCGATCGCCCCCGAACGCGGGTTTCGGAAGCCCCGGGAAGGAACTTCCCCTTTCGCTGACCGGGAGAGAACACGCTTCTCCATCCGGGCTCAACTTCGAAAGACGCATCCATTGATCGCGGGGCTGTCGGACGCGACATTCCCCGCATGACCACGCCCTTCCCCCCGTCCCGGACGCCGGCCTTCGACCCCTTCGGCGAACCGTCCGAGACCGTGCCCTGCCCCACGGCCGGGCCGGGGGACCGGCGCGCGCGCCGGATCGCCATCGCGGCGTTCTGGAGCCTCGCCCTGCTGATCACGGCGGGCCGGGCCTATTGGGGCGTCCATCCCGCGCAGCAGCCGAGCCAGGACACGGCGTCGGTCGCCGCCTCGACCACGATCCGCTGAGGCGCGGGGGCGCGCGGCGCCGGGCGCGGCGCAGGAGTTTCCTCACTCAACTCCCGAGTGCACGAACCGCTCGCGCATCCGTCAATTGACAGCGCTTGCGTCCCGCCTAGTTTCCCCGTTCGTATCCGAGCGGCCGAACCCCCGGCGGCCCTCCCGCCGGGTTTCCTCGTTTCGGCCGACCGATCCCGGCGCGGGTTCCCCGCGCGTCCAGGCGGGGGCGATCCAGCATGTTCAAGCTGACCATCAATGGGTCCGTGCGCGAGGTCGAGGCCGAGCCCGACACGCCGCTCCTCTGGGTCATCCGCGAGCAGGTCGGGCTGACCGGCACCAAGTACGGCTGCGGCATCGCGCAGTGCGGCGCCTGCACGGTGCACATCGACGGGCAGGCCGTGCGCTCCTGCTCCCTGCCGGTCTCCTCGGTGAGCGCGGAGCAGAAGATCGTCACGATCGAGGGCCTGAGCCCCGACCGCTCGCATCCGGTGCAGAAGGCCTGGGCGGCCCTCGACGTGCCGCAATGCGGCTTCTGCCAGTCGGGCATGATCATGGCCTCGGCGGCTCTGCTGGCCCAGAACCCGAAGCCGAGCGAGCAGGAGATCCGCCAGGAGATCACCAACATCTGCCGCTGCGGCACCTACAACCGGGTGCTCGCCGGCATCAAGCTCGCCGCCGAGGGCGGCGAGGCCGGTCGCGGCTAAAGGGAGACGCGCCATGACGACACCCCGTCCCGCCCTCTCCCGCCGCGGCTTCCTGGCCGGCTCCGCCGTCGCCGCGGGCGCCTTCAGCCTCGGCTTCCACGTGCCGCTCGACGCTGAGGCCGCTCCCGGCGCGCCCGAGATCAACGCCTGGGTGGTGGTGCGCCCCGACGACACGGTGGTGATCCGCATCGCCCGCTCGGAGATGGGCCAGGGCACGCTCACGGGTCTCGCCCAGCTCGTCGCCGAGGAACTCGCCTGCGACTGGTCGAAGGTGACGACCGAGTACCCGACGCCCGGCCAGAACCTCGCGCGCAACCGCGTCTGGGGCGACTTCTCCACCGGCGGCAGCCGGGGCATCCGCGAATCCTACGTCGCGGTGCGCAAAGGGGGTGCCGCCGCCCGCACCATGCTGGTCGCCGCGGCCGCCAGGGAATGGGGCGTCGACCCCGCCGGATGCCGGGCGGAGAAGAGCGTCATCACCCATCCGGCCTCCGGGCGCAGCACCACCTACGGCCAAGTGGCGGCGCTCGCCGCCACGCTGGAGCCGCCGAAGGATCCGCCCCTGAAGGACCCGAAGGACTGGACGGTCGCCGGCCAGTCGGTGAAGCGCCTCGACACCCTGCCGAAGCTCGACGGCAGCCAGGTCTACGGCATGGACCTCACGCTCGACGGCATGCTCAACGCCGCGATCCGCGACTGCCCGGTGACGGGCGGCAAGGTGAGGAGCTTCGACGCGGCGGCCGTCTCCGGCATGCCCGGGGTGAGGAAGGTGGTGCAGGTCGGCGAGACCGGCGTGGCGGTGATCGCCGACACGTTCTGGCGTGCCAAGACCGCCCTCGACGCATTGCCCGTGGTCTGGGACGAGGGGCCGAACGCGCGCGTGTCGAGCGAGACGATCGCGGCGGTGCTCAAGGAGGGCCTCGACGCCGAGGAGGCGTTCGTCGGCAACAAGGCCGGCGATGTCCAGGCGGCCCTGCGCGGCGCCGCCAAGGTGGTGGAGGCGACCTACGCCTACCCGTTCCAGAACCACGCCACCATGGAGCCGATGAACGCGACGGCGCGCTGGACGCCGGAGCGCTGCGAGGTTTGGACCCCGACCCAGAACGGCGAGGCGGCGCTCGCCGCCGCCGCCGAGGCGGCCGGTCTCTCCCCGCGCCAGTGCGAGGTCTACAAGATCCATCTCGGCGGCGGCTTCGGGCGGCGCGGCGCCACCCACGACTGGGTGCGCCAAGCCGTCCTGATCGCCCGCGAGATGCCCGGCACGCCGGTCAAGCTGATCTGGACCCGCGAGGAGGACATGACGCATGGCCGGTACCACCCGGTCACGCAGTGCCGCATGCGCGCCGCCCTCGACGAGAAGGGCAACCTCACCGGCCTGCAGATGCGCATCTCCGGCCAGTCGATCCTGGCGGCGATCGTGCCGGGCCGGCTCGGGCCGGACGGCAAGGACCCGGTGACCTTCCAGGGCCTCAACCCGGGCGGGGCGGAGGCGGCGATCGGCTACACGATCCCGAACCTCCTCATCGACCACGCCATGCGCAACCCGCACATCATCCCGGGCTTCTGGCGGGGCGTGAACACCAACCCCAACGCCATCTACCTCGAATGCTTCCTCGACGAGGTGGCGCACGCGGCCGGCCAGGATCCGCTCGCCTTCCGGCGCAAGCTGATGGCGAACCACCCCAAGCACCTCGCGGTGCTGAACGCCGCGGCCGAGCGGATCGGCTGGGACCGCAAGCCGCCCGCGGGCGTCCACCGGGGCATCGCCCAGATCATGGGCTTCGGCAGCTACGTCGCGGGCGCCGCCGAGGTGTCGGTGGCGGAGGACGGCAAGGTGAAGATCCACCGCATCGTCGCGGCCACCGACCCGGGCGTCGCCATCAACCCGCAGCAGATCGAGGCGCAGGTCGAGGGCTCGTTCGTGTACGGCCTCTCGGCCGCTCTCTACGGCGCCTGCACGGTCAAGGACGGTCGGATCGAGCAGGCGAACTTCGACACCTACCCGGTGATGCGCCTCGACGACATGCCGGCGGTCGAGACCGTGCTGGTGCCCTCTGGCGGCTTCATCGGCGGGGTCGGCGAGCCGACCATCGCGGTGGCGGCGCCGGCGGTGCTGAACGCGATCTTCGCCGCCACCGGCAAGCGGGTGCGGCAGATCCCGCTCAAGAACGCCGACCTGCGCCGCGCGTGAGGGGCCTCCGCGCCCTGGCGCTCCTCGCCCTGGCGCTCCTGGGGCTCGGCGCGGCCCCCGCCGCCGCCGGGCCCGTCCCGGCGCCGCCGGGCGCCTCCTCCTGCTCGGGCTGCCACGGGGCGCACGGCGAGGGCGCCTTCGCGCCGCTCGCCGGCCGCCCGGCGTCCGACATCGCCGCGGCGCTCGCCGCCTACCGGTCGGGCGAGCGCCCCGCCACGGTGATGACCCGGATCGCCAAGGGCTTCACCGAGGCCGAGAGCCGGGCCATCGCGGCCTATCTCGAACAGCAGGCCGCGCCGTGAGCGGGCCGACCCGCCGCGCCGTCCTCGGCACCCTCGCGGGGCTCGCCGCCGCACCGGCCCTGGGTCAGGACGCGCGCGGGCGCGTCGTGGTGCTGGGCGGCGGCTTCGGCGGCGCCTCGGCGGCCCGCGCCCTTCACCGCGCCGGCCTCTCGGTGACGCTGGTGGAGGCCGAGACCACCTACACCGCCTGCCCGTTCAGCAACGAGGTGATCGCCGGCCTCCAGCCGCTGGCGGCGCAGCGCTTCGGCTACGAAGGCCTGCGCCGGGCCGGCATCGCGGTGGTGCACGCGGTCGCGACCGGGATCGACGGCGGGGCGCGATCGGTCGCGCTGGCGGATGGCAGCCGGCTTCCGTACGACCGCTTGGTCCTCTCCCCCGGCATCGCCCTGCGGTTCGACGCGATCCCCGGCTACGACGAGGCCGCGGCCGAGGTGATGCCGCATGCCTGGAAGGCCGGGGCGCAGACGGAGCTGCTGGCGCGTCGCCTCGCGGACCTGCCGGACGGCGGCACCGTGGTGCTGTCGGTGCCGGCCAATCCCTACCGCTGCCCACCCGGCCCCTACGAGCGCGCGAGCCTGATCGCGCACGTCCTCAAGACGCGAAAGCCCCGCTCCAAGCTCATCGTGCTCGACGCCAAGGACACCTTCTCCAAGCAGAAGCTGTTCGAGGCCGCCTGGAAGGAGCTTTACCCCGACCACCTCGAATACGTGCCGCTGGCGGCGGGCGGGCAGGTGACGGCGGTCGATCCGGGGACAATGACGGTCCGCACCGACTTCTCGGAGGTCAGGGCGGCGCTCGCCTGCATCATCCCGCCCCAGCGCGCAGCACCGATCGCGACGGCGGCGGGCGTCGCCGACCGCACCGGCTGGTGCCCGATCGACCCGGTGACGTTCGAGTCGCGGCTGGTGCCGGGCATCCACGTCGTCGGCGATGCCTGCATCGGCGGCGCGATGCCGAAATCCGCCTTCTCGGCCAACGCCCAGGCGAAGGTCTGCGCCGACGCGGTCGCCGATCTCATGGCCGGCCGCACGCCGGCGACGCCGAAGCTGATCAACACCTGCTACAGCCTCGTCGCGCCCGGCTACGGCATCTCGGTGGCGGGGGTCTATCGGCCGGCGAACGGCGTGCTCGCCGACGTCGAGGGCGCGGGCGGCACCAGCTCCCTCGACGCGCCGATGGAAGCCCGCCGCGCGGAAGCCGCCTACGCGGAGGCGTGGTACCGGACCATCACGGCGGACGTGTTCGGGTGACGGCCCAATTCTGCATCCGCAGCAACCAACTCGAGACCCGCGGGGAACCCCTCTCCCGTGCGGGAGAGGGGTTCCCCGCGCCGCCCGCGGCCACCGGCCCCGCGCGGACCGTGAGAAGGATCGCCCTCGCGGCCCCGCTCCTGCTCCTCCTTCCCGCCTTCGCTCCCTACGCGGTCGAGGGCGACGCCATTCCGGCTCCCCTCGAAGGCCGGGCCGGCGACCCGGCCCGGGGCCGGGCCATCGCCACCGATGCGCGCAAAGGCCTGTGCACCCTCTGCCATGCGGGCCTGGGCGCGCGGCCGGAGGGCGATCTCGGGCCGAGCCTCGCGGGGGTGGGGGCGCGGCTCTCGCCGGGCCAGCTGCGGCTGCGGCTCGTCGACGGCCGCGCCTTGAATCCCGCAACCGTGATGCCCTCGTATTACCGCATCGACGGCCTGACGCGGGTCGGGCCGGCCTGGCGCGACCGGCCCATCCTGGAGGCCGCGGAGATCGAGGACGTGGTCGCGTATCTGGCGACGCTGCGCCGCGAGGAGGAGGACCGATGAGAGGGCCGATGAGCTGGACACCCGACCGGCGCAGGCTGCTCGTCGGCGGCGCGGCGCTGATCGTCCTGACGCCGCAGCGGGCGCTCGCGGTCGCGCGTCCGCCGCGCGAGCCCACCGCCGCGGCAATCCGGCGCTTCGCGGGCGAGGCCGAGATCCGGCCGGGCCGCGTTCATCTCGACCTGCCGCCGCTGGTCGAGAATGGCAACGCGGTGCCGCTCGCCGTGAGCGTGGACTCGCCGATGTCGGCCACCGACTTCGTGCGCCGCATCGCGGTGTTCAACGACAAGAACCCGCAGCCGAACGTGATCACGGTCCATCTCGGCCCGAAGGCCGGGCGCGCCGCGATAACCACCCGCATCCGCCTGGCCGACACACAGACGGTGACGGCGATCGCCGAATTGAGCGACGGCAGCTACTGGTCCGCGACCGCCGACGCGATCGTGACCCTCGCCGCCTGCGTGGAGGGCTGAGGCGCATGGCCCGCACCCTGATCAACCTGCCCAAGACCGCCAAGGCCGGCGCGGTGATCGAGATCAAGACCCTGATCTCGCACCCGATGGAGACGGGCTACCGCCCCGGCCCCGAGGGCCGGCTCGTGCCGCGCGACATCATCACGGAGTTCGTCTGCCGCTTCGAGGGCGAGGAGGTCTTCCGGGCCGAGCTCTTCCCGGCCACCTCGGCCAATCCCTACCTGACCTTCACCACGCTGGCCGAGCGCAGCGGCACCTTCACCTTCACTTGGACCGGCGACAACGGCTTCTCGCAGACGGAGAGCGCCGCCCTGACGGTGACCTGAGGCCGTGCGCCGCGCCCTTCTTGGCCTCCTGCTGCTGGCGGTTCCGGCGGCGGCCGAGATCGCGCCCGGCGAGCGGCGCTCCGGCTTCGACCAGATGACGCCGGAACTGCGCGCGATGCAGACCGACGAGGCCGCCAATCCGGGCCAGCTCTGGGTCGGCGACGGGGAGGAGGCCTGGGCGGCGGCCCCGCCCACCGGCCGGCCCGCCTGCGCCGGCTGCCACGGCGCGGTCGCGACGATGCGCGGGGTGGCGGCCCGCTATCCGGCCTGGGACGAGGCGGCGGCCCGCCCGGTGGACCTGCAGGGCCGGATCAACCTGTGCCGCACGCGCCATCAGGGCGCCGATCCCCTCCCCTTCGAGAGCCGCCCGCTCCTTGCGCTGACGGCCGCGGTGGCGGCGCAGTCCCGCGGCCTGCCCGTGGCGCCGCCGGCCGATCCGCGGCTCGACCCCGCCCGGGCGGAGGGCGAGCGCCTGTTCACGCGGCGCACCGGCCAGCTCGACCTCGCCTGCGCGCAATGCCACGACGCGCTCTGGGGCCGGCGCCTCGGCGCGAGCACCATCCCGCAGGGTCACCCCAACGGCTACCCGCTCTACCGGCTCGAATGGCAGGATCTCGGCTCGCTCCAGCGTCGCCTGCGCAACTGCCTCACGGGGATGCGGGCGGAGCCCTACCCCTTCGGCGCGCCCGAGTACCTCGCCCTCGAACTCCATCTGATGCGGCGAGCGCAGGGGCTGGCGATCGAGGCGCCGGCGGTGCGGCCGTGAGGCGTGACGCGCCCCGCGCGGCGGTCTAAGTCTTCGCTCCGGGAGAGACGGCATGGCGCACGACCACCACGACCACGACCACGACCACCACGACCATCATCACGGCAGCGAACTCTCGCCGATGGACCTGCGGGTGCGGGCGCTCGAATCGATCCTCGTCGAGAAGGGCTACGTCGATCCAGCCGCGCTCGACGCGCTGATCGAGACCTACGAGTCGAAGATCGGCCCGCGCAACGGCGCGCAGGTCGTGGCGCGGGCCTGGGTCGATCCGGCCTACAGGGCCCGGCTCCTCGACGACGCGACGGCGGCGATCCGCGAACTCGGCTTCGGCGGCCGGGGCGGCGAGCACATGGTGGTGGTGGAGAACACCCCCGAGGAGCACAACCTCGTCGTCTGTACGCTCTGCTCCTGCTACCCCTGGCCGGTGCTCGGCCTGCCGCCGGTCTGGTACAAGTCGCCGCCCTACCGCTCCCGGGCGGTGATCGACCCGCGCGGCGTGCTGGCAGAGTTCGGCGTCACGCTGCCCGGGACGACGCGCATCCGCGTGTGGGATTCCACCGCGGAACTCCGCTACATGGTCCTGCCGATGCGCCCGGCCGGCAGCGACCACCTCGACGAGGCGGCGCTCGCCGATCTCGTCACCCGCGACGCGATGATCGGCACCGGGCTTCCCCTCTCTCCCGACCAGGTGGTGCGCTCATGAACGGCGGGCAGGATCTCGGCGGCATGCAGGGCTTCGGGCCGATCGGCTTCGAGGCGGACGAGCCCTGGTTCCACGCCCCCTGGGAGCGGCGCGTCTTCGCGATGGTGATGGCGATGGGGCTCACCGGAACCTGGAACCTCGACGCGAGCCGCGCCGCGCGCGAATCGCTGCCGCCCGGCGAGTACCTCACCTCCAGCTACTACCGGATCTGGTTCCGGGCGCTGGAGAAGCAGGTGGTGCAGCACGGCCTCGTGACCGAGGGCGAACTGGCGGCGGGCGCCGCGCTGACGCCGCCGGCCCCGGTCGCCCGCGTGCTCAAGGGCGAGGAGGTGGCGCCGCTCTTCGCCCGCGGCTTCCCGAGCGACCGCCCCGGCCCGGACCGGCCCCGCTTCGCGGCGGGCGACGAGGTGACGGCCAAGACCATCAACCCGCCGGGCCATACCCGGCTGCCGCGCTACGTCCGCGGGCGCACCGGCGTGGTGGAGCGGGTGCACGGCCGCTTCGTCTTTCCGGATTCCAACGCGCATTTCGCGGGCGAGGCGCCGCAATGGCTCTACACGGTGCGCTTCGCCGGGGTGGAGCTGTGGGGCGAGGATGCCGATCCGGGCCTCGCGGTCTCGGTCAATGCCTTCGAGAGCTACCTCGAACCCGCGCGCGGGCGCGCCGCATGAGGCCCGAGGACCCGCCGGCCTTCGCGGCGCCCTGGGAGGCCCAGACCTTCGCGATGGTCGTGGCGCTGCACGATCGCGGCCTGTTCACCTGGAGCGAGTGGGCAGAGGCGCTGGGGGAGGCGAGCCGCGACGGCGACCGGCCGGCGGACTACGCTCTCTGGCTGGAGACGATCGAGCGGCTCCTGGCCGAGCGCGGCGTCACCACGGCCCACGCCCTCGCCGACCGGCAGACCGCCTTCGCCCGGGCGGCCGCGGCGACGCCCCACGGCGAGCCGATCGCGCTGACGAACGATCCGGGGCCGTGACGGGCCGGTACGGGCGGCCGCCGCGCATGAAAAAGCCCGGCGCAGGGCCGGGCCGTTTCGTCGCCGGAGCGTGGCCGAAGCTTACGCCTGGAGCGCCTTCACCCGCGCGGCGAGGCGCGAGACCTTCCGGGAGGCCGTGTTCTTGTGCACGATGCCCTTCTGCGACGCGCGCATGATCTCCGGCTGCGCGGCGGACAGGGCCGCCTGGGCGCTGGTGGCGTCGCCGGAGGCGATCGCCTCCTCGACCTTGCGCACGAAGGTGCGCATGCGGCTGCGGCGCGAGCGGTTGATCGCCGTGCGCTTGGCGATCTTGCGGGTCATCTTCTTGGCCGACGTGGTGTTGGCCATCGGTCTTCCTCATTCTCGATTGCGCGATGACCCGACCGGGCCGGGACGACGTCGCGTGCATGGCGCTGAAAGCACAGGAACCCCGCCGGGGCGAGCCGGCGGGTCCGCGAGGCGCCTCCTATAGCCGCGCCGCCGCGCAGCGTCAACGCGCCTGCGCGGGGCAATCGCCCGGCCCGACTCCTCATCCGGGCGCCGTCCCGCTAGGACTGACGCTGCCGCGACACGCAGGAGAGGCCCGGCCATGAGTGAGGATTCCATGAGTGAGGATGCCGCCCAGCAGGCGCGACTCGCCCGGTTCCAGCCGCTCTCCGGCATGGTGATGCCGCGTTTCGCCGGGCTCGCGAGCCTGATGCGCCTGCCCGTGCTGGAGCCCGCCGCGGCGATCCGGGAGGGCGTCGAGATCGGGCTGTTCGGCATCCCCCTCGACAGCGCCACCACCAACCGGCCCGGCGCCCGGCTCGGGCCGCGCGGCGTGCGCGAGCAATCGGCGCTGATGCGCCTCGTCAACCATGCCTCCGGCGTCTCGCCCTACGAGCTCTGCGCCTGCGCGGATCTCGGCGACGTGCCGGTCAATCCGGTGGACGTGGCCGACACCCTGGCCCGCATCGAGGCCTTCGCCGGCCCGCTCCACGCCGCCGGCCTGACGATGCTGGCGATCGGGGGCGACCACCTCGTCACCTACCCGCTGCTGCGGGTGATCGGCGCACGGGCGCCGGTCGGCCTGATCCACATCGATGCCCACAGCGACACCGCGGACAGTTATTTCGGCGGTGCCCGCCTGACCCACGGCACGCCCTTCCGCCGGGCGATCGAGGACGGCGTGCTCGATCCCCGGCGCATGGTGCAGATCGGCATCCGCGGCACGCTCTATGCCCGCGACGAGCGCCGCTGGGCGCTCGACCAGGGCATCCGGATCATCGAGATGGAGAGCGTGATCGCGCAGGGGCTGCCCGCCGTGGTGACGGAGGCGCGGGCCATCGTCGGATCGGCCCCGACCTATCTCAGCTTCGACATCGATTCCCTCGATCCCGCCTTCGCGCCCGGCACCGGCACGCCAGAGATCGGCGGCTTCACCTCGCGCGAGGCGCTGTTCCTGGTTCGCGCCCTGCGGGGGCTCGACCTGATCGGGGCCGACGTGGTGGAGGTGGCCCCGCCCCTCGATCCCGGGGGCACCACGGCGCTGGTCGGTGCGACGATCGCCTTCGAACTCCTCTGCCATCTGGCGGAGGCCCGCGCGCGGCGCAGCCGCCAGGGCTGACGAACGGCAGGCCCGCGGGAGTCAAGCCCCGCGGCGCCCCCGCGGGGCTGTCCACCGCCGTATCCCCGGCCCCCGCCCGGTTCTCGACACCCTGCGGCGCGGGGGGCGCCGGACCGGCCGTGATTCCGCAGCTTCGGCGAAGATCGCGCCCGCCCAAGGCGTTGGGCCGGGACAAGCTGTGCGCGGGCAGTGGGCCGCACGACGCCTCAACGCATCCTTAACCATCCGGTGAAGCCTCGCTGTTGCGAAGCTTCACCAGGAAAGCGTAACGTTCCGGAGGTTCGCCGTCCGGCGGATCCCGCCTTCGACATCCTCAAGTCACGACCCGACTCGTCGGCCCGCAGGCCGCCGCCGGACGAGTCGTGCCCGGGCGCCTGCCCGCCGGGATGCTGATTCGGCGGGATGTCGAAGCGGTGCGCCCCTTAAGGGAAACGAGACTTCTTGTTGATAGACCCGTGGGGAAGCCGGGGATGGCGCTGGGGGTAGTTGACTCCCCGTTCTGAACCAGGGCCGACATGGTTCGAACTGGGACATGTCGGGAGTTGCGTATCGGCGTACGGGCCGCGGGCGGGCAGCCGCGGGCGGTCCGAGAGAGGACCCATCATGCGTATGGACGGCAGCTTGGCGGAAGGGGTCGATCCGGGCAGGAGCGGCGGCGGCGGCAGCGAGTACGCGGCGGCGTGGCAGCGGGTGAAGCGCCGTCTGCGGGCGGAACTCGGCGAGGACGTCTTCGCGAGCTGGTTCGCCCGCCTCGAACTGCAGGAGGTGGCGGGCGGCGTCGCGCGGCTGACCGTGCCGACCCGGTTCCTGAAGAGCTGGATCGAATCCCACTACCTCGACCGGGTGCTGGCCAATTTCCGCAGCGAGGCGGACGGCATCGAGAGCATCGAGGTCGGCGTGCGCGGCCCGATGGCGCAGCCCCGCGCGCCCGTCGCCATCGCCAAGCCGGCCGCGTCGCTGCGCCCGCCGGCGGCCTCTTCCCTGGTGGCCGAGGCGCACGAGCCCGAGCGCGCCGGGCGCGGCGAGGCGGCCGGGGATCTCAGCGGCGCGCCGCTGGATGCGCGCCTGACCTTCGAGAGCTTCGTGGTCGGCCGCTCGAACGCGCTGGCGCACGCGGCGGCCGAGCGCGTGGCGGGCCACGAGGGCAGCACGCCCCTCTACAACCCGCTCTACTTCCACGCGGGCGTGGGCCTGGGCAAGACGCACCTGCTGCACGCGATCGGGCATGCCGCCAAGGGCCACGGCCGGCGGGTGATCTACCTCACCGCCGACCGCTTCATGTACGGCTTCGTCAACGCCCTGAAGACCCAGAACGCGCTGGCCTTCAAGGAGCGCCTGCGCGCCATCGACGTCCTGATCCTCGACGACGTGCAGTTCATCCAGGGCCGCTCGATCCAGGCGGAGTTCGGCCACACGCTGAACGCGCTGATCGATGCCGGGCGACAGGTGGTGGCCGCCGCCGACCGGCCGCCGACCGAGCTGGAGAGCCTGGACGAGCGGGTGCGCTCGCGCCTCGCGGGCGGGCTCGTGGTCGAGATCGGCACCCTCGACGAGGCGTTGCGGGCCACCATCCTGCACTCGCGCCTGGAGGCGGTGCGCGCCACGCACCCGGCCTTCGAGGTGAGCCCGGCGGTGGCCGAGTACGTCGCCAAGGCGATCACCGCCAACGGGCGCGACCTCGAAGGGGCGGTCAACCGGCTGCTGGCCCACGCGACCCTGACGGGCGCCCCCGTGACCCTGGAGACCGCCGAGACGGCGATCCGCGACCTCGTCAAGAACCGCGAGCCCAAGCGCGTCAAGATCGAGGACATCCAGAAGCTGGTGGCGAGCCGCTACAACGTCTCGCGCTCCGACATCCTGTCGGAGCGGCGCACCGCCGCCGTGGTCAAGCCGCGCCAGATCGCCATGTACCTCTCGAAGGTGCTGACGCTGCGCTCGCTGCCCGAGATCGGGCGCCGCTTCGGCGGGCGCGACCACACCACGGTGCTGCACGCGGTGCGCAAGATCGAGAAGGCGATCGGCGAGGATGCCGCGCTGAGCGACGAGGTCGAACTCCTCAAGCGCATGCTGCAGGACTGATCCACCGTTTCCCCCGGGTTCGGGCGGTTCTCCACGGAGCGCCGCCCGGCCGCCGGCTTGCCTTACGGGTGCGCCTTCGCCAAAGTTCCGGTCCGTGCGGGGCACGGGAGTGATGCGGCGCCGGCCGGACGGCCGGATGGTTGAAGACGGCGGACCACCCCCATGAGAGTGACAGTCGAGCGCGCGGCCCTCCTTCGGTCGCTCGGCCACGTGCACCGCGTCGTGGAGCGGCGCAACACGATCCCGATCCTGTCGAACGTGCTGCTGCGGTCGAGCCCGGAGGGCCTGCAGCTCAAGGCCACCGACCTCGACATCGAGGTGACCGAGACGATCCCGGCCGACGTGGCCGATGGCGGCGCCACCACGGTGCCGGCCCACGTGATCTACGACATCGTGCGCAAGCTGCCGGACGGCGCCCAGGTCTCCCTGGAGACGAGCGGCGACACGAACCAGATGCAGATCCGCTCCGGCCGCTCGCGCTTCACCCTGGGGGCCCTGCCGGAGACGGACTTCCCCGATCTCGCGGCGGGCGAACTGCCGCATCGCTTCCAGCTCCAGGCCGCCGAGCTGAAGAAGCTGATCGACAAGACCCAGTTCGCGATCTCCACCGAGGAGACCCGCTACTACCTCAACGGCATCTTCTTCCACACCATCGAGGCCGAGGGCGGGCTGAAGCTGCGCGCGGTCGCCACCGACGGGCACCGCCTCGCCCGCGTCGAGATGCCGGCCCCCGAGGGCAGCGAGGGCCTGCCGGGCATCATCGTGCCGCGCAAGGCCGTGGCCGAGATCCAGAAGCTCGTGGAGGACGGCGGCGACAGCGTCGGGATCGAGATCTCGTCGGCCAAGGTGCGCTTCAGCTTCTCGACCGGCGTCACCCTGATCTCGAAGCTCATCGACGGCACCTTCCCGGATTACCAGCGCGTCATCCCGACCGGGAACGACAAGCGCCTGACCGTCGAGCGCGAGCAGTTCGCCAAGGCGGTCGACCGCGTCTCGACCATCTCCTCCGAGCGCGGCCGGGCCGTGAAGCTCGCGATGAGCGGCGGGCGGCTGTCCCTGTCGGTCAACAATCCGGATTCCGGCAGCGCCACCGAGGAGCTGGACGTCGATTACGAGGCGACACCGCTCGATATCGGCTTCAACGCCCGCTACCTCCTCGACATCACGGCGCAGCTCGACGGCGACACCGCCCTCTTCCGGCTCGCCGACCCCGGCTCCCCGACGCTGATCCAGGACAAGGACGACGCCCCGGCGCTCTACGTGCTGATGCCGATGCGGGTCTGACCCCGGCCGCCGGCGTTCGGGAGCACCGCATGCCGCACGCCGTGATCCCCGATCCGCCCTCGGAGGGGATCCTCGACGATCTCCGGAGCGGGCGCCACGGCGCGGCGTCCGAAGCCGTGAGCGAGGCGCTTCGCCGGCTGCGCGCCCGGGAGAGGCGGCAGGCGTGGCGGGCGGGCATTGCCAGCGGCGGCTGCGAGCCCGTCGACGGCGTGCTCGACGGGCTGGAGGAGCGGTACCGCGCCGAGCCGGACGCCGACGATTGAAGCCCGTCGTCATCTCGGCCCGTGCGCACGACGATCGCAGCAGCGCGCTGCGCTTCGTCATACGGTTGCGGCGTTCGTGCCTCCCGCCCGGGCGGCACCCCTCGCGGGGGGGCGCCGTGCCGGCCATCGCGCCCGGCCTGCGCGTGAGCGTGCTCGGCTCCTGCCTCATCCCGTCCCGCGTCCTCGACGACGCCGTGGCGATCGATCGCGTCGTGCAGGGGGCACGGGATCTTGCAACCATCCTGGATGACGGGTGATTGGGTGGCGCAACGCCCATGGCCGCCCCAGACCCCCTGCGCGTCACGCGCCTCATCGCCCGCGACTTCCGCAACCACGCCGCGCTCGACCTCGGCGTGGGACGCCGGTTCGTGGCGCTCGTCGGCGAGAACGGGGCGGGCAAGACCAACATCCTCGAAGCGCTCTCGCTGTTCGCGCCGGGGCGCGGCCTGCGCCGGGCGGATTTCGCCGCGATGGCCCGCGAGGGCGGCGCGGGCGGCTTCGCGGTGTCGCTCACCCTGAGCGGGCCGCACGGGGAGCACCGGGTCGGCACCGCCTGGGAGCCGCCGCAGAGCCGCGAGGAGGCCCGGGGTGGCCGCCTCTGCCGCATCGACGGGGCGAGCGCCCCCTCCCCCACCGCCTTCGCCGAGCACCTGCGGGTGGTCTGGCTCACCCCCGACCTCGACGCGCTGTTTCGCGGCCCGGCCGGCGACCGGCGCCGCTTCCTCGACCGGCTGGTGCTCGCGGTCGATGCCGGCCACGGCGCCCGGGTGAGCGCGATGGAGCGCAGCTTGCGCTCGCGCAACCGGCTCCTGGAGGAGCGGCCCGACGACGGCCCCTGGCTCGACGCGGTGGAGCGCGAGGTGGCGGAACTCGCCATCGCGGTGGCGCTGGCGCGCCGCGAGACGGTGGAGCGCCTCGACCGGCTGATCCTCGACACCCGCGACGAGGCCTCGCCCTTCCCCTGGGCCGGCGTGCGGCTCGACGGCGACATCGACGATCTCGTGGCGGTCTGGCCCGCCGTCGATGCCGAGGACCGCTTCCGCCTGACCCTGCGCCAGAACCGCCTGCGCGACCGGGCCGCCGGCCGCACGCTCGCCGGCCCTCAGGCCTCGGACCTCCTCGTGCGCCACGGCCCCAAGGACGTGCCGGCCGGCACCGCCTCGACGGGCGAGCAGAAGGCCCTGCTGATCGGCCTCGTGCTGGCGCATGCCCGCCTGGTCGCGGGCATGAGCGGCCTGCCGCCCCTCGTCCTCCTCGACGAGGTCGCCGCCCATCTCGACCCGCGCCGCCGCGCCGGCCTGTTCGACGCGCTCGAAGCCCTGCCGGGGCAGGTCTGGATGACGGGCGCCGACCCGGCGCTGTTTGCGGAACTGGGCGGGCGCGGCGACGTGGTGGCGGTCGGCGACGGGCGGCTCGGGCCGGCCTGACGGGCCTCAGGGAAGGCCCCGCGCCACGTCGGTGTGGACGAAGTCGTTGCCGACGAAGAGCAGGGGAACGCCGCGGGTCGCGGCGCAGGCCTAGGCGAAGCAATCCCCTGTGTTGAGCTGGGCCGGATGGCCGCGGCCCTTTCCGAACGTCTCGAAGGCCAGAAGGGCGGCTCTCGCTTCGCGTGCGCCCAAGGGGATGACGGCGATTGCGGCGGCCTTGATGAGAGCATCGACCTCTGTCAAGGCGATCTCCACCGGAATGCCCTTTTTTCGCGCAATCGCACTGACGGTTTCGAAGATAGCGAGAGCCGACGTCATCGGCGCCATCGCCGCATCCAGGCAGTCGGTGAGCGCTTCGTAACCGTCCTCACGCGATAGGATCGCGACGAGCGCCGAGGCATCGACGAACATCAGGCTTCACCGCTCAGGTCGTCGAAGAAGGCCTTGTCGGCGTCCAGGCCGGTGGAGGGATAACCGCCGATCCGGTCTTGGATCGGCTTGATGCGCTCGCGCAGCGGCCGTGCCCCCGAGAGCCGTGACTCTTGGCGCCGTTGCAGTTCATTCGCGAGTGCCATACGCACCGCTTCGGTCTTGCTGACGCGCGCGATCGACGCCAGCGTCTCGGCGAGGCGATCGACCTCCTCATCCCGGTCGTTCAGCGGCATCGCGGACCTGCGGTGTGGACGCGGGCAGAGTAGTGTCGAAGAGGGACGGCCGCAACGGCACCGGGCGTCTCCGCGACTCCGACCAGACGCAGGGATCCGATGACCTCACGCCTCGACGAGGCCCGCGCCGCCCTCCGCACCACCTTCGGGTACGAGGATTTCCGATCCGGCCAGGCCGAGGTGATCGGGGCCGTGCTCGACGGGCGCGACGTGCTCGCGGTGATGCCGACGGGGTCGGGCAAGTCGATGACCTACCAGCTGCCGGCCCTGGTGGAGGGCTCGCTCACCGTGGTGGTCTCGCCCCTGATCGCGCTGATGCACGATCAGGTGCAGCAGATGCAGGGGTTCGGCGTCGCCGCCGCGACCCTCAACTCCACGGTCGACGAGGCGAAGGCCAAGGCGGCGTGGCGCCAGATCCGCGCCGGCGACCTGCGGCTCCTGTTCGTCTCGCCCGAGCGGCTGCTGATGGACGGGCTGATCGAGGCGCTCAAGAGCGCGGGCGTGCGCCGCCTCGCGGTGGACGAGGCGCATTGCGTCTCGCAATGGGGCCACGATTTCCGGCCCGAGTACCGCGACCTCGCCCGCGCCCGCGAGGCGCTTGGCGGCGTGCAGATGGTGGCGCTGACCGCCACCGCCGACACCGCGACCCGGGCCGACATCACCGAGCGGCTGTTTCCGGCCGGCCGCCAGCCCGAGATCTTCGTCCACTCCTTCGACCGGCCGAACATCCGCCTGACCTTCGCGCCCAAGGAGCACGCCACGCGCCAGATCAGCCGCTTCCTGCGCCCGCGCCGGGCCGAGAGCGGCATCGTCTACTGCTCCTCGCGCAAGCGCACCGAGCAGCTCGCCCAGGTGCTGCAGGAGGAGGGCGTCAACGCCCTGCCCTACCATGCGGGCCTCGACCAGGGCACGCGGATGCGCAACCAGGATTCCTTCCTGCAGGAGGACGGCATCGTCATGGTGGCGACCGTGGCCTTCGGCATGGGCATCAACAAGCCGGACGTGCGCTTCGTCTGCCACGCCGACATGCCGTCCAACGTCGAGGGCTACTACCAGGAGATCGGCCGCGCGGGCCGCGACGGGCTGCCGGCCGACACCCTCACGCTCTACGGCCTCGACGACATGGCGCTGCGCCGCCGCCAGATCGACGAGAAGGACATCCCCGACGAGCGCCGCCGGGTCGAGCGCCGCAAGCTCGAGGCGATGATCGCGCTCTGCGAGGGCGCCTCCTGCCGCCGCCAGTCGCTGCTCGGCTATTTCGGCGAGGCGAGCGGGCCGTGCGGGCGCTGCGACCTCTGCCGCGGCGGCGTCGCGCTGATCGACGGCACGGTAGCGGCCCAGAAGGTGCTGTCGGCGATCGTGCGCACCGGCCAGCGCTTCGGCGCGGCCTATGTCTGCGACCTCGTCCACGGCAAGGAGAGCGACCAGATCCGCCGCAACGGCCATGCCCGGCTGAAGACCTTCGGGGTTGGCGCCGACAAGCCCGTGGCGGCGTGGCGCGCCATCCTGCGCCAGCTCTTCGCGGCCGGCGCCGTGCAGGAGAACGCCGACGGCTACGGCGGCCTCGCGATGACCGAGAAGGGCGAGGCGATCCTGTTCGGCCGGGAGACCGTGCAGCTGCGCCCCGACCCGGAGCCGCGCCCGCCCAAGGAGCGGCGCGGCAAGGCGGCGGAGCGCGACGACACGCTCGGCCTCCCGCCCGAGGACGAGGAGCTGTTCCAGCACCTGCGGGGCCTGCGCGCCACGCTCGCCCGCCAGGAGGGCGTGGCCGCCTACATGATCTTTCCCGATCGCACCCTGATCGAGATGGCCCGCGCCAAGCCCGTCGACCTCTGGGCGCTGCGCTCGGTGCACGGGGTCGGCGAGCGCAAGCGCGAGGCCTACGGCGAGGCCTTCACGCAGGCGATCGCGGAGTTCCTGGCGGATGCGGGCAAGCGGGCGGGGTGACGCGTTCGAGGCCACCCGGGATGCGGCGATGCCGGTGCGCGCCTACTCGAACAGATCGGCGTGCGTGCCCGCCCGTCCGAAGACGATGCTGCCTTCGAGACGGTAGATCAGGAGAACATCGCCGCCGATGTGGCATTCGCGATGATCGGACCACGCGCCCTTCGACGCGTGGTCGAGCCATTCCGGGCCGAGAGGCGAATCGTTCGCGATCAGCAGGAGCATCGCCTCCTTCAGGCGCCCCATATCGAACCGCCCGGAGCGAGCGAGACGCTCCCAATCCTGGCTGAAGGCTCTGGCGCAATCGGAGGTGCGCGGCCGATTGGCCCGCTTCTTGTCAGCGGCTCTCTTTGTCGAGGGCATCGAGCACGGCCTCTGCCGTGTCGAGGCGGGCGCGCCGGGTGCGTGCCACGTCCCGCGCCTCCTGCATGGCCGCCCGCGTCGCCGCGTTCGGCGCCTTCAGTGCGAAGGGCAGCGCCTTCTCGTTCGCGATGCGCGTCAGCGTCATGCGCACGACGTCGGAGACCGTCAGCCCCATCTCCGCCAGGACCGAGGCGGCGTCGTTCTTCAGCGTCTCGTCGATCCGTGCCGGACGAAGGCGTTCGACGCCCTTGGCGACCTCCTCGCTCCTGCGTGCGAGTCGTGGCTCAATTGAGCGACACACGCGATGCGGCGCGTGCCGCCAGGACGCTGGGTGCGACGCCTGCGAGACGCATCGGCACGAGTTGCCATCCGGTCCCGCGAGGCATTAAGCGCAACGCATGCCCAGGGCCGCCGGAAAGGGTGCCGCATGATCCGCAACGACATCGCCATCACGCCCGATCTCGTGCGCCAGCACGGCCTCACCGAGGAGGAGTACGCGCGCTTCACGGGGCTGATCGGCCGCGAGCCGACCATCACCGAACTCGGCATCGTCTCGGCGATGTGGAACGAGCACTGCTCCTACAAGTCCTCGCGCATCCACCTGCGGACGCTGCCGACCTCCGGGCCCTGGGTGATCCAGGGGCCGGGCGAGAATGCGGGCGTCATCGACATCGGCGACGGGCTCGCCTGCGTGTTCAAGATGGAGAGCCACAACCACCCGAGCTTCATCGAGCCCTACCAGGGCGCGGCGACCGGGGTCGGCGGCATCCTGCGCGACGTGTTCACGATGGGCGCGCGGCCGATCGCGGCGCTGAACGCGCTGCGCTTCGGCTCGCCCGACCATCCCCGCACCCGCCACCTCGTGGCCGGCGTGGTCGCGGGCATCGGCGGCTACGGCAATTCCTTCGGCGTCCCCACGGTCGGCGGCTCGGTCGGCTTCCACCGGCGCTACGACGGCAACATCCTGGTCAACGCGATGGCGGTGGGCCTCGCCCGCGCCGACGCGATCTTTTACGCCGCGGCCACCGGGGTCGGGAACCCGATCGTCTATCTTGGCTCCAAGACCGGGCGCGACGGCATCCACGGCGCCACCATGGCCTCGGCCGCCTTCGACGACGCGTCCGAGGAGAAGCGCCCCACCGTGCAGGTGGGCGATCCCTTCGCGGAGAAGCTGCTGCTCGAAGCCTGCCTGGAGCTGATGGCCTCGGGCGCCGTCATCGCCATCCAGGACATGGGGGCGGCAGGGCTGACCTGCTCGGCGGTCGAGATGGGCGCCAAGGGCAATCTCGGCGTGGAGCTGAACCTCGACGCGGTGCCGACCCGCGAGGCCGGCATGACTGCCTACGAGATGATGTTGTCGGAGAGCCAGGAGCGCATGCTCATGGTGCTCAAGCCCGGCATGGAGGAGGAGGCGAAGGCGATCTTCGTGAAGTGGGGCCTCGACTTCGCGATCATCGGCCACACCACCGACACCCTGCGCTTCGTCATCAAGCACGGGGGCGAGACCGTCGCGGACCTGCCGATCAAGGAACTGGGCGACGAGGCCCCGGTCTACGACCGCCCGCATCGCGCCAACACGCATCATCCGGTCCTGAAGGCCCAGGACGTGCCGGCCCCGCTCACCCACGGCGAGGCGCTGAAGAAACTCGTGGCCTCGCCCGACCTCGCCTCGAAGCGCTGGGCCTGGGAGCAGTACGACCACTACATCCTCGGCAACACCGTGCAGAAGCCCGGCGGCGACGCCGCGGTGGTGCGGGTCGAGGACGGCCCCAAGGGGCTGGCGCTGACCACCGACGTCACCCCGCGCTACTGCGAGGCCGACCCGGTCGAGGGCGGCCGGCAGGCCGTGGCCGAGGCGTGGCGCAACATCACGGCGGTGGGCGGCCGCCCGCTCGCCGTCACCGACAACCTCAATTTCGGCAACCCCGAGCGGCCGGAGGTGATGGGTCAGTTCGTCGGCTGCATCCAGGGCATCGGCGAGGCCTGCCGGGCGCTCGACTTCCCGGTCGTGTCCGGCAACGTGTCGCTCTACAACGAGACCAACGGCGTCGGCATCCTGCCGACGCCGACGATCGGCGGCGTCGGCGTGGTGGACGACGTGACGAAGATCGCCACCCTGGCGTTCAAGCGCGAGGGCGACGCGCTGGTCCTGATCGGCCGCACCGAGGGCTGGCTCGGCCAGTCGCTCTACCTCGCGGAGGTGTGCGGACGCGAGGAGGGGGCGCCGCCGCCCGTCGATCTCGCCGCCGAGCGCCGCAACGGCGACTTCGTGCGCGGGCTGATCGCCTCGGGGCTGGTCGACACCGTGCACGACCTCTCGGACGGCGGCCTCGCGGTGGCGCTGGCCGAGATGGCGATGGCCGGCAACATCGGCGCGGTCCTGCCCGATTGCCCGCTCGACGTGCCCTGCCACGCCTACCTGTTCGGCGAGGACCAGGGCCGCTACCTGCTCGCGGTCGATCCCGATACGGTGCCCGACCTCCTCTACAGCGCCGCCGCGCAGGGGATCGACGCGGCGCTGATCGGCATCACGGGGGCGGATTCGTTGACCCTGCCGGGCGACGAGATCATATCGGTGGCGGATTTGCGCGCCCGCCACGAGGCGTGGCTGCCGAACTACATGGCCGGACCGACCGCCGGCCCGACCGCCTGACTGCACCGACGGAGTGCCGCACCATGCCGATGGACGCCCGTGACATCGAGGCGATGATCAAGGAGGCCCTGCCCGATGCCCGGGTCGAGATCCGCGATCTCGCCGGCGACGGCGACCATTACGCCGCCACCGTCGTGTCCTCGGCCTTCAAGGGCAAGTCGCGGGTGCAGCAGCACCAGATGGTCTACGGCGCATTGCAGGGTCGCATGGGCGGCGTGCTGCACGCCCTTGCGCTGACCACGGGCGTTCCCCAGGATTAGCGCGGCGGAGCGCGCGATGGACCAGCCCAGCCTCTACGAGAACGACATCGTGATCTGGGCCGAGCAGCAGGCCTCGGCCCTGCGGGCGCTCGGGCTGCGTCCGGAACTGTCCAACGCGCTCGACTGGAACGCAGAAGACGAATGCCGACGCGAGCCTGCGCATCGACGGCGACAGGCTGGTCGAGGGGCTTCCCGAGCGGATGCCCTTCACACCCGAAGACCTGACCTCGCCGGCCTTCGACATGGACGTGGCCTTGCCGCGTCTCGCCTCTCGTCTCACACCCTCCGGCGGACACCGCCGCTCAACGCTTGAAGGACAGACATCATGACCGACGTCACCGCGCGCATCGAGAACGAGATCAAGTCCGAGGACGTGGTCGTGTTCATGAAGGGCACGCCGCAATTCCCGATGTGCGGCTTCTCGGGCCAAGTCGCCCAGATCCTCAACTACCTCGGCGTGCCCTACAAGGGCGTGAACGTGCTGGAGGACATGGAGATCCGCGAGGGCATCAAGGCCTACTCGAACTGGCCCACCATCCCGCAGGTCTACGTGAAGGGCGAGTTCGTCGGCGGCTGCGACATCACCCGGGAGATGTTCCAGTCGGGCGAGTTGCAGCAGATGCTCACCGAGAAGGGCATCAGCGTGAAGACCGCCGCGGCCTGAGCCGGTTGCCGGCCGCGCGCGTCCCGGCGCGCGGTCTCGGCCGCTGGCGGGGTGGGAACGGGGCGCAGGCTTGCCCTGTTGATCTGCCGCGCATCATCGCGCTCCGGTCGCCAGGAGTGCACCATGTCGGCCCGAACACCCGAGGAAGCCCGCGCCCAGATCGAATTCGCGTTGCAAGCCAAACGCGAATCTCTGCGCGCCGCGACCGATGTGCTCGTCACCGCACCGGCGGACCCGTCCGCACGCCGCCACGTCGACCGGCTGACGGAGGACATCGCGCGCCTGGAGATCCAGCTGCGCGGCGTCGCCGTGTGAGGCCGGCGGCCCAGCATACGGACCTGTCGGGCGGGTGATCCCACTCGCATCGTCTCCGTCGAGCCGAAGGCCTGGCGAGAATGCGAGAACCGGACCGACGATCATTCTCCACCGCCACCGCGGCGTGGCGTTCCGTCGCGCCGCGTGACCGTCCCGCCGCGCGTTGCCGCCCCGGTTCCAACGGGAGGTCGGGCATGGGGCAGCACGGACAGCCGGGTTCGGTCGGGCGGCACGAGATTCCACCGCGCTCCGGCGTGGCCTTCACCCTGGACCGCGGCCGGCGCCTCACGGTGATCGACCCGCAGGGTGAGCAGGTCGCCGACCTCGTGGCGTTCCGACGCGACGACATCGACGAGGTGATCTCCTCCGGGCGCACCCTCGACTATGCCGGGCGCCTGTTCCTCACCGCCGGCGACCCGCTCTACTCCAACCGCAGCACCGTCCTGCTGCGCATCGTCGAGGACACGGTCGGGCGGCACGATTTCCTGCTGACGCCCTGCTCGGCCGACACCTTCCGCATCCTCTACGACGACCCGCACCCGCACCGGGGCTGCTTCGGCAACCTCGCGGAGGCGCTGGCCGCCTTCGGGATCGGCCCCGACCGCATCCCGGTGGCCTTCAACGTCTTCATGAACGTCGCGGTGGACGGCACCACCGGGACCCTGCGGGTCGACCCGCCGCTCAGCCGCGCCGGCGACCGCGTGACCTTCGCGGCCGAGACCGACCTGATCATCGGCCTGACCGCCTGCTCGGCGCCGCAATCGAACAATTTCGCGTTCAAGCCGATCCATTACGTCATCGAGTGAGCCCCGTCCTGCCCCACAGGCCGGGATCTGCGTCAATATTCACTGTATCCTCCGGCTGACCGAAAGGTCGATGTGGCGAACAATAACGGTGAAGCCAGCGACCGGGCCGGGGCATCACGGCGAAGATGCCTCCGGAACAAGACCCGTTATCTTGAGTTGGTCGCGTGCCTTTGCCTCAGCGGCCAAGATGATCCCTCGGCTGCGCTCATCCTTCGCCGGTCCGGCGGCAGCCGGACCGGCGAAGGATGAG
>NZ_BPQQ01000030.1 GCF_022179325.1 Methylobacterium isbiliense
AGGCGACGGCGACCTCGGCTGTGGGGTTGGTCTCGCGGATGATGCGCTCGACCTCGTCGCCGGTGCCGACCGGGACGGTGGACTTGGTGACCACCACCGTGGGGCGGGCGAGGGCCCGGGCGATGTCGCGGGCGGCCTGGAAGACGAAGGAGAGGTCGGCAAAGCCGTCGCCGCGGCGGGAGGGCGTGCCGACGGCGATGAAGACGGCGTCGGCGCCCGCGACGGCGGGGCTAAGGTCGGTGGTGAAGGTGAGGCGGCCCTGGCGGGTGTTCTCGGCGACGAGGGCGTCGAGGCCGGGCTCGAAGATGGGGATGCGGCCGGCCTTGAGCGCCGCGATCTTGGCCGGATCGGTGTCGACGCAGACCACGTCGTGCCCGAAATCCGCAAAGCACGCTCCCGACACCAGACCGACATAGCCGGATCCCACCATCGCCACGCGCATTGCGACACTCCGTCGACCCGTCGTTCCGCGGGCACGCTCTAATCAGGTTTGCGCCGCCTTGGCCACGCCCGCCGCACACGATTTCCGTGCAGCGCAGCAATTTTGCCGCCCGCGGGCGGAGGCGGCTCACCAGAGGCGGAACTGCGCCTTCGCCCGGGCGAAGTTCGGATTGTAGTAGGGGTCGTTGCGCAGCTGCGGCCCCCAGCGCTCCAGCATGGTGGCGACCTCCGCCTCGAAGCGGGCGCGCTTGGCCGGCGTGTCCTCCTGCCCGCGGCTCTTCGACTCATGATGGATGAGATGCGCGTGCGGCGTCCAGATGATGACGTAGCCCGCCGCCCGGATGCGCAGGCAGAGGTCGACGTCGTTGAAGGCCACGGCGAGACGCGCGGCATCGAAGCCGTCGATCTCGTCGAACACGGCCCTGCGCATCATCAGGCAGGCGCCGGTGACGGCCGAGACCTCCTGGCTGATCATCATGCGGCCGAAATAGCCCGGGTCCTCGGGCCCGATGCCGAGATGGCTGTGCCCGGCCACCCCTCCGGCGCCCAGCACCACGCCGCCGTGCTGGAGCGTCCCGTCCGGGTAGGACAGCTTGGCCCCGACCGCTCCGACCTGCGGCTCGACCGCGATCGAGACCATCTCGGCGAGCCAACCGGGCTCGCGCACCTCGATGTCGTTGTTGAGGAAGAGGAGAAGCTCGCCGCGTCCCGCCCGCGCGCCCTCGTTCGACAGGGCCGAGAAGTTGAAGGGGCCGGGGCTCGCCAGCACCCGCACGCGGGGATCGGCCTGCATCCCGGCGAACAGGGCGGCCGTCTCCGGCTCGCGGCTGTCGTTGTCGAGGATCACCACCTCGATGGCGGGGTAGTCGGTGCGGTGCAGCACTCCATCGAGGGCGACGCGCAGCAGTTCCGCCCGGTCCCGGGTCGGGATCACCACCGTGACGCGCGGGGCGGGGGCGGGCAGGGCGCGCACCAGCCGGTTGAAGCCCAGCGGCCCGCGCTCCGCCCGGTGCGGCCAGCCGCGGCGGGCGATGAGGTCGGCGAGCGCCTGGAGCCGGGCGGCCTCGGCCCGCGCCAGCGCCTTGTCCGAGAAGGTCCCTGAGCCGATCGCGGCGCGCCAGTGATAGAGCACCTGCGGCAGATGGCGGATGCGTTCCGGCGCGAGCCGGTCGGCCAGCCGCAGCAGCAGGTCGTGGTCCTGGCTGCCCTCGAAGCCCGGACGCAGGCCCCCGACCGCGCGCACCAGCGCGGTGCGCACCACCGTGAGATGGTTGACGTAATTTTGCGAGTAGAGGAGTTCGGGGTTCCAGTCGCTCTTGAAGTGCGGCTCGAAGCGCCGCCCCTTGGCGTCGATCTTGTCCTCGTCGGTGTAGATCAGGTCGAGGTCGGGCTGGCGCTGGATCGCCGCGGCGACCTCGAACAGCGCATGGGCGGGCAGCACGTCGTCGTGGTCCATGAAGGCCACGAAGGCCCCTTCGGCGAGATCGAGGGCGGTGTTGGTGGCCCGCGCGATGTGGCCGTTCTCGGCCCGCCGCACGGCCTTGATGCGGGGCTCCTCCTTGGCCGCGCGGGCGATGAGGCGCGGCACCGCCGGATCCGTCGAGGCGTCGTCGGCGAGGCAGAGTTCCCAATGCGGGTAGAGCTGGGCCCGCACGGAGCGGATCGCCTCCTCCAGCACCGCCGGATCCGGGTTGTAGACCGGCATCACCACCGAGATCAGCGGCGGCGCGGGCATCCGGGCCACCTCGGCGCGGATGCGCGCCCGGTCGGCCTCCGACAGGGTGTCGAAGCAGCGCACCCAGGTGTCGTAGCCCGTCAGCCCCGGCGGCGTGAGGGCGCGGGTGAGGCGGTTGCGCGAGCGGACCTTCTTGCCGAGCGCCCGCCACAGCACCGCCTGCGCGGCGAGGTCGGGCCGGCGCAGCGCCCCGCGTCCGAGCAGGACGAGGCGGCGCTGCACCCGGATGGTGAAGTCGCTGAGGCTGAGATCGGTCTCGCCGAGCATCGGCGTGAGGCGCAGGGCCAGCAGCCCGGCGGGCAGCCGCCCGAGCCAGGTGAAGCGGCCGTTGCCGTAGGCGCGCTCGGCGAGGCTGGTGCTCTCGGGCTCCCCGGGCGCGTTCGACAGCGCCGCGAGTTCGACCCGGCTGAAGGAGCCCCGGCCCTCGTCGCGAAAGCTGACCTCGACCCATCGGCCGGCGAGGCCGGCGCCCTGGAGGTCGAGGATCAGGGCCGCCGCATCGTGCGGGTCGGGCGCGAAGCTGCGCGAAACCGGATCGCCGCCCAGCGGCACGATGGATGCCTGCAATGCCGCCACGCTGTCTCCGCGCCCGTGCCCGGCCCGAGAGCCGCTGGCGCGCTCCTAGCCCAGCCGCCGCGGCGCGGAAAGGTCCGGGTGTCCGGCGAGAACCGGCTTGCCATTCCGGCCGCGTCCCCCTATACGCCCCTCCACACCGGAGCCGCTTCCCGCAACGGCGGCCTCCGCGGGCGCGTAGCTCAGCGGGAGAGCACTACGTTGACATCGTAGGGGTCACAGGTTCGATCCCTGTCGCGCCCACCATCTACCCTCCTGAGATTGCTCAGGAAAATTCCCGAAGCCGGCTGATTTGCGAAGTGCTCTCAGGTTCACTGAACCTGTGAACCGCACTTCGGCGGCTCGCGACTGGTTCAAGAGTGAACGGCATGATGCCCCATCTTGAACCCGCCATGCTCGAAACCATCCAGACCGCCAGCCCTTCGCCAACCGTCCTCGAATGGTCCCGCGGCCTCGCCAGCCTCTCACCCGGCCAAGCGCCTTGCCCGGGCTTCAGGACCGACGAGTGGGCCGAGACGCTGGCGAACTGCCGGCGCTTTGTGGACGACTTCGGGCCAGAGGCCGATCGGCGCGGCTGGGACACCCTCGAATGCAGGAGAGGAATGCGGTTCTCCTCTCCTGCATCCCGGCTATGCGAGTCTACGGCCCGAACAGCTCGGTCTGCCAGTTCGCAACAGCCCCGGTGTCCAGCAGCGTCACGGACCCGTTGCTGAGCTGGACTACAAGATCCAGTGCACCGGTGTGGTTTGCGTCCGCCAGGGTGGCGCTGCGGGCCGTGAGCCCATCGAGCAGCTCCAAGCGGTCAGTTCCGACTTGGAAGTCGGTCACTGTGTCCGATCCTCCGCTCTTGCCCAGCACGAACACGTCGGCTCCCGCTCCGCCGACCAGCGTGTCGTTGCCCTGTCCACCCAGGAGGGTGTCGGCCCCTAAGCCGCCGTCGAGCCAATCAGCCCCGGTCTCGCCCTCCAGTCGGTCGCGACCCTGACCTCCAAACAGGCGATCGTCGCCGTTCCCGCCGAGAAGCAGGTCGGAGCCATCGAGCCCGTACATCTGGTCGGCGCCATTGCCGCCCAGCACCGTGTCCTCGCCCGCGGTCGTGCCCCGCCCGGCGTTGAACGCCGCATCGATCACGTCTGCCTGGTTGGTACCGTTCACGAGCCGCCCGGCATTGTCCTGGATCGCGAGCGTGAACGTGTCCTGCACGCTGGCACCGGAGGTATCCGTGGCCGTGATCCGTATCGAGAGGGTACCGGCGTCGCCGTTCTCGGGTACGCCTGAGAGGGTCCGGGTCGCGGCATCGAAGTGCAGCCACGACGGCAGCGGGGCACCGTTCGCCAAGTTGGCTGTGTAGCGTAGCGAATCCCCGGCATCGATGTCCGCGAACGCATCTTCCGGCACCCTGATGCTGACGGGCGTGTCCTCCCGGCCGATCTGATCCTGAAGGGCGTGGACGAGAAGCGGGCCGTCGTTCGATCCTGTCACCGTGATCGCGACGTCCTGCGCGGCGCGGCCGCTCCTCCCGTCGTCAACAGCCACCGTGAAGGTGAGCGCGACCGTGTCACCGACGGCCAGGAACTGCGAGTCGGATGCGGCGAGCGCGTACCGCCACGTGCCATCGGCGCTGACCGAGAAGGCGTTCCGGAACGCCGCTTCCTGGACTGCCGTCAAGGCGAGGCCGGATGCGGACAGGCTCGCACCGGCCAGGGACGCCGCCGGAGCGTCGCTCGCGTCGGCATCGCTGAAGGTCACGCGTCCCGCGGCCGAGAGGGGCAGATCCGTCTCCATCAGGGCCGCCGCCTGCTCACCCGAGGTGATCCGCGGGCCGTCGTTCGAGCCCCTGATCACCACCGACACGGTGCCGTCCCCGATCCCGCCCGCGCCGTCCGATGCCCGGATCGTGTAGACGAGCCTCAACTCCTCGCCGGCCGCCAGGTAATCGAAGGGCGCACTCTCGGAATCGAAGATCCAGCCAACGTTGTGGGCCGCGCCGTCGTCAGCGCCGACCGTCGCCGGAGCGACGGTGAGCATCGCCAGGAGGCGATCCGACGGGACGTCGAGGCCGTGGGTGGTGCCGGAGAGCGCGACCGTCGCCACGCGGAGAGCGACCGTGTCGGTCAGGTCGGGATCCGTGACCGTCAGCGTGCCGCTGGTGGTGAGACCGGCATTCGTCTCCGTGAGCTGAGCGAAGGATGTGTCGCCGGGCACCACGGCCGTGACCACCGGCACGTCGTTGGCGCCCTCGATCGTGATCACAACCCGCTCGGTGTCGGTGCCGCCCGCATGGTCGTCGTCGATCGTCACTTCGTAGGCCACGGTGAGCCGCTCGCCCGCGGCCAGGACCGACGCGAGCGCGTCCGGAAGCGCGAACGACCACGCGACCGACCCCGCGCCGGTCCCGGTGCTCGCGGCAGAGACGCGGGTGACGAGCGCATCCGCGAGCGCCTGCGCCACCCCGGCGGGGAGTGGAGCGCCGGCCGACCACACCGCCGATGCGAGACGGTGGGAGACCGCGTGCGCGTCGGTCAGATCCCGGTCGGAGAAGGCCAGCGACCCGGAGGCTGCGACCGGCGTATCGAGGGGTGCGTTGGTGAGATTCTCGGCCTCCGCGACCGTGACGACGGCGCCCGCGGCGAAGTCGGGTCTGTCGTTGACGCCCGTGACCGTGATCCGGGCGACCTGGCTCACGACACCGCCGTCGCCGTCGTTGATGTCGTAGCGGACCGCGATCTCCCGGGCTTCGCCGGCCGCCAGAGCTTGGAACGGGGCGGCGGCAGGATCGACCGTCAGCGTCGAGCCCGAGACCGACAGGCCGGTGATCAGCCCGTGGATGCCGTCAGGATCGATGCTCAGGACGGTGCCGCGGTCCATGTCGCTGGCACCTGCGAGGAGATCGAGGCTGAAGGGGGCGTCATCCTCGCGGGCGGATCTCTGCAGCGGCCCCGCGACGGTGGGACCGTCGTTGCGGCCCTCGACCACGATCGTGGCGGTGTTGGCCACTGCCACGGACCCGTCCGTGACGAAGTAGCGGACCGTGAGCGTCTCGCGCTCGCCGGCAGCGAGGTCGCCGAACTGCGCCGGGTCGAGGCTGAGCGCGCCCGTCTCAACATTGATGTCGGCCGCGACCGAGCGCGCAAGGTTTGAGGAGCCGAGCTCCACGCCGGTGACGTCGAGGTCGTCGCGGACGTCGCGGTCCGTGGCCCCGGCCAGAAGATTCACGTCGACCGGCGCCGCATCCTCGTTGGTGAGCGTGTCGGTGATCGCGACCACCTCCGGCGCGTCGTTCGTGCCTACCACCGTGAGAGTCACCGTCGCCGCGGTCGAGGTCGCCCCATGGCGGTCCGTGGCCGTGTAGGCGAACGTGACCTGACGCTCCTCGCCCGCCGCCAAACTCTGGAAGTCGGCGCCCGGATCGAACCGGAACGTGCCGTTCTCGTCCACTGTCACCCTGCCGGCGGCCGGAGGGGTCACCACCGTGTAGGTCAGGCTGGCCCTGTCGTCGTCGCTGTCGACGTCCTCGCCCGCGAACTGGCCGACTATGGCCGGCCCGTCCTCGCTCGCCCGCGTCGCAAGCGTGACGTTCGCCGCGGTCGGGCCATCGTTGATGCCCCGCACGTGGTAGGTCAGCGAGGCGGTGTTCGAATCCGCTCCGTGACGGTCGGTGGCCTTGTATGTGATCACGACGTCGCGGATCTCGCCCTGCGCTAGATCGGCAAAGTCGTTGCCTACAGCGAGCATGGGCGTGCGGCCCTCGAAGGTCAGCGTACCCTGGCCGGGCGGCGGGCCATCGACGAGCCTGTAGGTGAGTGTGTCGGGATCGTCGTCGCTGTCGATGTCGTCGGCAAACAGTCGTGCCCCGTAGGACGTGCCCGGATTGGCGACGGCTCCATTCAACTCGTGGTCGGACGCGACGGGAGCATCGTTTGCGCCGGCGACGGTGATGGTGAGTCGACCTGAGTCGCTGCCGCCGTGACCGTCGCTGACCGTGTAGCCGACGGCCATCTCGCGGCTCTCGGCCCGCGCGAGGCTCTGGTAGGCGAGACCCGCTGCGTCGAAGCTGTAGCTGCCGTCCGGGTTGAAGATCAGGCCGGCCGGCGCCTCGCCAGCAAGCGCATAGCGAAGAAAATCCCCGTCGATATCGCCATCGTTAGTAGCGACTGAGTTGGTGATGAGGCTGTCTTCGGCGACGGTCGCAAGGTCATCGCGTGCGACAGGGGCGTCGTTGACCGCAGTAATGGTCACCGACACGGTCTGCTCCGCCGTGGCTCCGTTCTCGTCGGAGATCAGGACGGTGAAGCGCTCCGGCCCGGTCGCGTCGGCGACGGGCGTGTACGTGAACGTGCCGTTGGCCGGGTCGAATGAGACGACGCCCTTGGCGGGGCCAAAGCCCTCCTTAAGCGCATAGGAGAGCGCATCGCCGTCCACGTCCGTGGCTCCGATCGCAACCGGGGCCGAGATGGTGTCCTCGGCGGTGGTGAACGCGTTCTCGGCCGCGGCCTCCGGGGTGTCGTTGACGGGCGTGATCGTGATGGCGACGGAGTCCGTGTCGGTCTCGCTCGTGTTCGTGCCGGTCTGGCTCGGATCCGCGCCGGAGAGGCCGTTGTCGCTCGTCATGAGCGTCAGAGTCGCCGATCCGGTGCCGTTCGCCGGAGGTGCGTAGGTCAGGCCGTCGAGTGCAGCATTGATCGCCGCGAGTGCGCCTGTGAAGGTCATGCTCGCATCGGCGCTGCCGTCCCCAGACGCGAAGGTCAGGCCCGTGGTTCCGGAAAGGGTCAGCACGCCGCTCGTTACCGACAGCGTCACGGTCGCCGCGCCCGTGCCGATATCGACGTCCGAAACGGAGAGCGCGTTGCCGTTGGCCACGCTGAACACCCGGGTGCCGTCCTCGACCAGGGTCTGGCTCTCTGGCACTGCGTTCACCGGCGCGTCATTCACGGCCGTGAAGGAGACGGTGTAGGTTGCAGGTGTCTCGTCCGCGACGCCGCGGTCGTCGATCGCCGTGTAGGTGAAGCTGGACACACCAGCGAAATCGCGCGGCGGCACATACCAGATGAAGGCCATGCCGTCCCGGCTCACCGGAATGGACTGGGGATCGAGGGGCTGGAAGGCCTCGTTCAGGAATTGTCCCCCGATCGGCGGGCTCTGAACGATGCGGAAGCCCGTCACGCTGCCGTCGACATCGGCGCCCTTGAGCGAAAGTAGGAGTGGCCGCTCCTCCTCCCAACCGGTCGCCAGTGTGTCGGTAGTCGGCGCGTCGTTCACCGGCACGAGCGTCAGCGCGGCGGTTGCCTGCGCCGTGTCGCCGCCGCCGAGAGCGGTGCCGTCCCCACCCACCAAGGTGACCCGCAGGGTCCGCGTCCCAGCGTTCGGGTTCTCCGAGGTGTTCGCGTACAGGATATTGCGCATCAGCGCCTGCACGGCGGCTGGCGTCGCGGCCGTGCCGGAGAGGGACACGAACAGGCCGCCGCCGTTCGCCCCGCCAGTGACCGTGCCGATCGCCGACCCGCCATAGGTGACGGTGGAACCGGCGAGGCCGATCTGACCCGTCCCGGTGCCCTGGTTGCGGATGGCCAACTGGTCGGCCGAGGTCGCGCCGGCATCGAACCCAATGCTGAGCAATCCACCGTCGAAGTTGAGAGAGTCGGCGTCGCTCAGAACGGCGAATGGCGCGAGCGGCACCGCCGGCTGGTTCTCCGTGTAGGTGAGCGACGCGCTCGTGCCGGCGACACCAAAGTCGAGGTCGAGGCTCGGCGGATCGTTGACGGGGGTGATCGTGACGACGGTGCCGGTCTGCGTCACGCCACCGTCGCCGTCGGACAACGTGAACCGCAGAGTGCGTGGCGCGGCAGACGGCGAGTCCGAGGAACTGGAGTAGAGGATGCTGCGGGTCAGGGCCTGGACGGCCGCAGGCGTGGAGTTGAGATCCAGGGACACGACGAGGTCGGTGCCGTTCATCCCTCCCGTGAAGGTGCCGATGACGGTCCCGCCATACTCGATGGCGTTGCCGTTCGTGCGGATCTGGCCGGGCCCGCTGCCCTCGTTGCGGATCGCAAGTCGATCGCTCGCGGTCCCGCCAGCCTCGAAGCCGATAACGAGTTGCCCGCCGCTGAAGTTGAGCGAGTCGGCATCCGACACCAAGGCATCGGGCGCGACCGCAGCCTGCCCCTGATCCTCTCTGTAGCTCAGGGCCGCGTTGACCCCCGCAGCCGATCCATTCAGGTCGACTGTCGGTGGAACATTAACTCCCTCGAATCTGACTGTCAGACGAACGAAAGAACTCGGATCTGCCTGCAAAGAATTCCAATTGATCGCGATGTTGTCAGCATTGAATATCACATCGCTACGATCAAGGCCTGCAATATTGGTTTCGAGCGTGAAGTCGGCTATCGACGGCACGGAATTGTCGTAATCTCGAATATTGAAGCCGTTGAAGCCCGCCGTGGTCCACCAAACGTACGATCCGTAATCGACATAAATGGTGTTGTTAGTCAAATCTAAGCTGAAATATCCGATAAGCCCATCCGGAAACTCAACACCAGTTCCGACCCTGTCGAGTGAGGAATCGGTCCCGCCCGTCGGGTAATCAGAGTTGTAATTCGGAAATCGATAAGTGAACTCAACGACACTATTGTCGAAGCCAGTCGCGCCCATCTTGCTCCCCCCTCTGTGCTTGAGATGTTGGTAAAGGCATAATCTCCGGCAGACAAGACCCACCGTTGCACTGATGAGGCCGTCGCCGCACAAATGACACAGCCGCTCCGGAGCGCGTCAACTTGTCAGCAGTCTGACCTGTGACTCGAAAGCATCACGAGATCGTTTTGTCGGGCGAAGTGATGGCCGTCTCACGCCCGCGCACGCCTTTGCCGCGGGAAGGGGCTGGGAGGATCACCGGACGAGCAGCAGATCGGAGGGAGCACGGGGCACCGCAATCCGTGCCGACGCCCTTGCGAAGGGAGGCTGCGCCAACACCGTTGGCACCGTGTCGAGCCGAGCGGTGCAGCGCGGTCTCGTCGCATCCGGTCTTCGTCGACCACGTCCGCTTTGGCACAAGCCCGACCCGGGCCGGCACCACGCTCCGCGCCTGGCGCGCGCAACCGACACGTGCACCGCCGCCTCGCGTTCGAGCGCCCCGAGCGGGGTCCGCGGACTCTCGGACAGCGGCACGAGATCGGTGGTGATCACCCCGGCCTTGCTGTACCGCCAGGGCGCGCCGGCCGGCTCGCGCCACGTGCGCGCCACCCCGAGCCGCACCGCCCGGATCAGCGCCAGCGTGTCGTTCGTCGCCTCCGGCAGGTGCACCACCGTCGAGACCGAACGCATCGGATCGCCCCGGTCGTGCTCGCTGGTGTGGTAGAAGACCGTCACCTGATCGGTCGCCTGCCCGTCCCGCCGCAGCTTCTCGCCCAGCCGGGTCGCATGCGCCGCCACAGCCTGCTCCAGCACCGCCCGCTCGGTGATCCGGGACGAGAAGCTCCGCGTCACCGCGCAGCCCTTGCGGCGGGCCGGCACCAGCTCCAGGGCCAGGCACGCACGCCCGCGCAGCTCATGGATGATGCGCTCGCCCACCACCGTGAGCGCCTTGCGGGCCGGCCGCGGGTCGAGGTCGCGCAGGTCCGCCACCGTGTCGACGCCCAGCGCCTGCAGCTTGGCGAGCGAGGCGCGCCCCACACCCCAGACTTCGCCCACTGAAATACCGACCAGCCACAGCGCGCGCTCCGCCTCGTCGGAGAGGTCACACACCCCGCCCAGCTCCGGCACGCTCTTGGCGATGTGGTTGGCGAGCTTGGCCAGCGTTTTGGTCGGCCCGATCCCGACGCAGGTCGGGATGCCGGTCCAGCGCCGCACGGTCGAGCGGAGATCGCGGGCCAACGCCACGCGGTCGCGCTCGCGCACGTCGGAGAGGTCGAGGAAGCTCTCGTCGATCGAGTAGATCTCCACGTCGGGCGCGAAGGTGCGGTAGACCGCGTTGGTGCGCGCCGACATGTCCCCGTAGAGGGCGTAGTTGCTGCTGAACACCCGCACACCCTGGCGCCGGCACATCTCCCGGATCTTGAAGTATGGATCGCCCATCTTGATCCCGAGCGCCTTGGCCTCGGCCGTGCGGGCGATGGCGCAGCCGTCGTTGTTCGACAGCACGATCACCGGCACGCCGGCCAAGCGCGGATCGAACACGCGCTCGCAGGAGCAGTAGAAGCTGTTGCCGTCGACGAGCGCGAGGGCGCGGCTCATCGCACGGTGCTCGGGCGGACGTGGTGCCAGCGCACCGAGAACAGCAGCACGCCCCAGAGCAGGCCCTCCTCCAGCTCGTCGAGCGCGAAGGGCTCCTCCATCTCCGGGTTGTCGAAGGTAAGCGCCAGCCGGTTGCCCTGGACGACGAGGCGCTTGAGGCTCATCTCGCCGTTGACCACCGCGACCACCACGGCACCGGCGCTGGGCTGGAGCGAGCGATCCACCACGGCGAGGTCCTGGTCGTGGATGCCGGCGCCCTTCATGCACCAGCCGCGCACGCGCCAGATGAAGGTGGCGGCGGGGTTGGGGGCGAGCCAGCGGGGGAGTTCGAGGGCGCCCTCGATGAAGTCCTCAGCGGGCGAGGGAAAGCCAGCGCAGAGGGTCGTACGCATGAAGGGGATGCGTACCAACCCGCTGAGATCCGCTACCGCCTCGCCGACCCGGTAGAGACTCACGCCCGCCCTCCATGTTAGAACGAAAAGAGAACAAACAGGCCGACGGTTCCCGGTCAAGACCGCGCTGCCAGGCTGTGCGAAGCGGGGACTACGCGATCAGGAGGGCGTGATGGGGATGCGGACGACGTTCGTGGTGCAGAGTTTCGAGGTGCACCGCAAGAAGCTGCGGCCGGGCCAGCGGGATGTGGCACCGACCGAGAGCGGCGCGCTCAAGCGGGCCGAGGCAATTGCCGGGCGGACGCCGGGCACGGCGGCGCTGCGGATCGTGGCGGACGACGAGACGGGCGAGCTGGAGAGCGTCACGATCCTCGGCCAGTTCGGCGAAGTGCCCGATGACTTCGCCGAAAACCTTCAGGGCAGCTAAGGGCGCTTCAACCTAGCAAGGAGATCAGAATGGCATTCAAGGCAAAGTCGGCCATTGAGACGAAGGCTGCAGAGCTGGCATCAGCCATCATTCGCATCGCGGATCGAGAGAGCGCACCGCTCAACATCGGGATAGAGCAGCTCAGGAGAGGCAACCCACGCCTGACGCCTCTCGCGATCGGTCAGGTGTTTCGCAAACAGCGCGACAGCCTGGATGTAGCCTTGGCGGAGCGGGGATACACCCTCATCGACTACGCCGACCAAGGACCCGGACGAGGGATGGAGTTTGAGATCGGGGTTGCCTGAGCCTGGTGCGCAACCCGCGCCGCGACGGCCGGGAGATCGCCCCGCCCACGGTCAGCAGCCTGCGGGAGCAAGGCGAGACCACCGCGGCCGTGTACTGCCACGCGCGGGGCTGCGGCCACCACGCGGTGATCAGCACCGACCGCTTCCCTGCCGAGCTACCCTTCCCCGACATCGCCCTGCGCCTGCGCTGCTCGGCCTGCGGCGACCGGGAGGTGGTCGTGATGAAGGACATGGCGGCCTACTATGCCCGGTGCACATCGGGAGTCGGGCCGGCGACGGGCCTGCCACCGTCGTACCAGGTGATCGGGCGGGACGGGCCGTGGCCGGATAATCCCCCGGACGCAGAAAGGCGCCCCGAGCCGGAGCCCGGGGCGCGGTGTTGATGAGTGTTAGGCGAGGCCGTCAGGGCTTGAAATGCCGCGCTTCCAGCCGTTCCAGCCGCTTGTCGAGCCGCTCCTCGACCCGGCCGACCCGGTCGCGCAGGAACCCGAAGTCCCGCTCCGCCTGCCGCCAGTGCTCTTGGTGCTCCGCCCGCGGCACGACGCTGGCGTTCAGCGTCTCGAGCCGGCGGTCCGAGCGCTCCTGCATGGCGAGCAGCGACGCCTTGACGTCGGCCTGCCCCTCCTTGATCGGCCAATAGGCCAGCCCGCCGATCACCGTGATGATCGCGGTCGCCACGCTCATCGCCGACCAGATCACCCCCCAGGGCGTCTGCCTCCCGCGATCGATCTTCTCGCCCAGCGCGTTCACCGCCGTCACGACGCTGTTGAGCGAGCCGGCGATGCCCTCGACGCGGGTTTCGAGCGCCGAGAGCCGTGCGTCGACATGGGGGACGGAGGTGGTCATGACGCCTCAGGGGAGGTCGGCGCAACCCTCCCGGGCGCGCGGGGGAGGGCTATGCCTTGAGCAGCCGGGCAGCCCCGGCGCGGGCGAGGGTGACGAGCGGCGAGGAGACGAAGAACGCGGTCAGGATCGTCGCCTGGATCGCTACGTACTCGGCCGGCAGGGGCTCGATCGGCCAGCCGAGCGCGAAGGTCTTCGAGAGGCAGATCGCCCCGAAGTGGACGGTCGGCGGGATGCCGATGCCGTAGACGAGCCCCTTGAACGCGGGCGCGACCGCGGCCTTGGCAGCGTTCGCGGCCATCTCGGCCTGCACCACCTGGACGGCGACGTCGCGTTGCGCGGTCTGCCCGGTCTGAAGCGTCTTCAGGATCGGCCCGAGCACCGAATCGCCAAAGACCTTGATCAACCCCGAGCCGACGACGCCCAGCAGCTTGCCGACCGGGTTGAGGAGCCAGTCCATCAGGCCCGTCCTCCCGGGGCAGGGGACGGCAGGCGCCGTAGGTAGATGCCGAGCACGATGCGCAGGACGGCGAGCCAACCGCCCACCACCGTGCCCCAGCCCTCCGGCAGGATCGGCGCAAGGTCGGCGCCCGCGAGCGCGTCGAGCATGTCGGGCAGCGCCAGCAGGAAGGCGAGCGCGTAGATCCGGTAGCCCTTGGCCGCGGCGTACCAGAGGCGCAAGTGAGCCGTGAAGCGGTGCCGGTGCATCGGATCAAGCCTTCCGGGCGAGGGTGGTACGGATCAGGTCGTAGAAGCCGGCCAGTCCGGAGCGGACCGCGCCGCCGGCGGCCTGCGCCGCGGAACGCAGAAGCCCGCCGGAGGGGGCGGGCGGGCTGACGCTCGGGACGCTGGCGGACGGGGCTGGGTTGGGCGCCCCGGGCGCGCTGACGGGCTTGGCGTCCGTGCTGCGCGCCTTAGGCGCCGCCTTGCTGTAGGGCGTGAGGAACTGGTCGCGCTCGGCGGTGCGCCGGCTGACCAGCTCCCTGTTCTTCGTCCACATCATGATCGCCTCGGCGCAGCCCTTCCGGTCGCCTGCGTTAAGGCGCTTGAGGAAGGTCGAGCCTCGGAAGCCCGCCACGCCGATGTTGAAGGCAATCGAGATCAGGGCATCTTGCTCGTGGTCCGCCACGGGGACCTTGATGCAGGATAGGATCGGCAGTGCGTGGCTTGCGAGGTCGTCCGCGAAGAACGCATCGGCCTGCGCCTGCGTGATGACCTGACCGAGCTTGACGCCCTTGGTGTGGCCATAGCCAATCGTCGGGACGTGGGCGCTGTCAAGGTAGGCTTTCAGCCGCACGCCCTCGCGCGACTTCAGCACCGCTATGCCGAGCGGCGTCATGATGGCGACCATGTTGGATCTCCGGGAGATGCCGCTCCCGGAGCGGCACAATTAGCGGCGCTGGCCGCGATCGTAGATGTCTTCTGTCAAGGCGCGCCCGTCCGACCGGCCAGAGCACATGCGCTGGACAGGGCACGAGGAGCGTTGGCGAGCCATCTTCCTCACGGGTCGAGCAGCGGCGCGTACTTCCAGCCGCCGTTGATGTAGACCCAAAGCCGTTGCCCACTACCAGCCACCGCAAAGGGTGCCGCGCCCGACACGAACGAAGGTGTCCCCGTTGGCGTGCCAAGAATGACCGGCATGTAGGGGAAGCCCATAGTCGATGTCGTCGGCAGTAACGGCGTTCCGAGCATCAGCGTGCCTCGGCCGTCGTTGTTGCTGACAATGAGATTGTGGGTGGCGGTCGAGTTGTTGGTCAGCGCCGCTCCGGTATTGGCCGATAAATTATTGCCGACCACCATCGAATAATCGACGCCGGTCCCGATCGTGATGCCGGAGCCGTTCGGCCCCCACTTGCCAGCGGGGCCGATCAAATTGCCGGCGATGGTGATCCTCTGAAGGTTGTTGCCGAGCAGGATGGCGGCGCCGCCATTTCCGGCGATCTGACTGCCGGTGACTTGGAAGCCGTCGACTGCAACCGCCTCCGACGTGTCGATCCCGACGCCGGAATTGCCGTAAATCTCGCTGTTGGCAAGATGCACGCCGGACGTAACGCCCTTGATCTTCAGGCCAATCGAGTTGCTACCCAACCAGCTCCCGTTGAACGATACATTGGTGATAGCGCGCGTGTTGTCGGGGCCAGCATCCAAGAAAACACTTGGACCAGACGACGTGTCGTAATAGCATCCTGTCGAGATGATCGACGTAACCACGAAATCCGGCCCAGGATGAACCCAAAGCGGCGAACCCATTTTCTGTAACTGACATCCTGTCAACAGAATTCCCGCGCCGCCAGTGATGTAAATACCGGCTTTTGCGTCCTGTCCTCCGGGATTTTCCATATAGGGAGCGTAAATATCACGCGCCTCGGCCGGTCCGTCCAGTTGAATGCCAACGCCAGTGCCAGGCGCGATGTTAGTGATCTTTGGTCGCCAAAAATTAGTGCGACCACCCTTCGAGTAAATTCCGCTGTGTCCGCCACCGATTTCTACGTTGCGAATGACGAGATCGGCCGAGCCACCCGCTGTATTGTCGTGGATGGCCCAGACTTGGGTCGCTGTTGGTGACCCATACTGAGCGATCCGCAGTTCTTCGATCCGAACGTAGCTGGCTTCGATTTCGATGGCGTTGAACGTACTGGAGTTCGTAATGATCTGCGAGACGAATTGGCCGGCCCCGCGCAGGCTGGTCAGCGGACGACGAATTCGCAGGGGTGCCGTGATGAAGCATCCACCCTGCGGGATCCAGACGTCACCACCATAAACCGGATGCACTGCATCCAGCGCCTCTTGCAATTTTACCGTATCGTCGGTGCTATAGTCGCACTTGACTTCGTGGTCCCTGACGTTGACAACGTCGAGCAAGCGTTGAGCCGCCGACCGGGCGATGCCGCCGGTCCTCGGCACCGTAAAGGACAGGTCAGAGCCGTCGCCCTGCTCCACCGCCTTGCGGCCGGACGGCAAAGCGTTGAGGAGGGTCGACGTCCCGAGGGTGCCATTCGGCTTTTTCCAGAACAGCCGGCCATCGGCGCGGTTGGTCGCGACCTCCCGGTCCCCAAGCGCATCGGGTCCGGTGATGGCCGGCACGGCACCGGGCGTGGTCGACGACTTCACGTCAAGGGCGTGGGCGGGCGCAGCGAGGAACGCCCCGAGCGCCAACGCTCCGAGGAGAGTAGAGAGGTTACGCATATCAGTAATCCAATTAGAAGGTGCCAGGATCAAAGGCGTCTTTGATCACGCCCTGCGCGTTGTGCCAGAAGCTGAGCTTCCCGGTTTGCGTATTGCGTGCGAACATATAGTCGCCTTCCTCTGGAAGATCTGCGAGTGTTGGGTTCGCCGACAAGTCTACGCGCTTGCCCCGGCGCTTCGCTTCATTCATCCCGGCTGTCAAACCGGCCTGCGTGGCGAGCGGAATGCCGCCGGGGGTCTGTCCGTTCTGCAGGCGCAGCGTCTGACCATCGACGATGACTTCGCGCATTGGGCCGACATACGCATTGATCGCGTTCATGTCGGAGAGGTCCGCGGCGCCGATGCCCGCAAGTTTACGAGGCTGTCTGGCCATCAGCTGTTCCAATCATCGGAGGGGTCAGGTAACGACGAGAAGTTGAAGTCGTAGACCGGCAGCCCGGCGACCCGGATTGCCTCGCGCGCATCCGAGGCGGCGGCGACGGCGACGAGGGCGCTGTCGTCGGACGCCGCGCGCGCCTCCTCGGACGCCGCGCGGGCCGCTTCGCTCACGGTGCGGTGTTGCCGTGCCGCCAGCGCGTCAGCCGCAGCGGCCGCGGCCCGCTCGGAGGCCGTGGCGGCACTGGCCGCCGCTGCCACGGAGCGGGTGGTCGCGACATCGGCCCGGGCGTCGGCGATCGCGGCCTGCTGCGTCGCGCTCGCGGCGGCCACACCGGCCGCCTCGGCCTGCTCCGCCGCGACGGTCGCCGCGCCGGTGGCAATGCTCGCCTGCCCGCGCGCGGCGTTCTCCCGCTGCGCGGCGAGCATGGCGGATTGCGAGGCCGCGGCGACGGCTTGGCCCGCCTCGGACGCTCTCGCGGTCGCGACGCCGGCCTGCTGGCTCGCCGTGTCGGCCGCCGCCTGCGCCTCCGCCGTCGCCTGCGCGGGGCTCGCCTTGATCGGCAGCCCCGTCGACCAGTCGCCGAAGAGGTTGGAGCGCTTAATGTAGAGGATCTAGGACGGCCCCTGCGGCGTGTCGGCGACGGAGAGGAACGTCGTGCCCTTGGGCGCCGCGTCGTACTGCGCGCGCTCGGCCGGGCTGCCGGAGTGGTCGAACGACACGCCGGCCGAGCGGGGTGCCGCGCTGGCGGCCCCGACGCTGCGCCATTCGAGCGGCAGCCCGTCGAGGCCCCCGGTCCACGTCACCGTGTAGAGGAGCCCGCGCTGCACCGACCCGGCCGGCAGCGAGAGGCCGTCCGCGCCGCGCCAGCGCCGCGGCCCCGTGCCCGAGACGTTGAGGAAGGGCTCGTCCGTGTTGTCACGGTCGGCCCAGAAGCTGATCATCAGGCCCGGCCGCAGCTCGGAGAGGCCGGACGCCGTGCTGATCACGTAGACGTTGTCCGTGCCCTCCGACACCAGGGCACCGCCCTGATCGTCCGCCAGCGCACGGGTCGCGGCCATCATGGCGCGCAGCGAGGAGAACACGTCCCGCTGCGAGGCGCCGTCCGTCGCGCGGATGGTCGGATCGGCCGTCGCATTGCGCGCCGGCACGAGATCCCAATCATGAACGCCCATTCGGAGGTCTCCAGGTGATCACGCCTTGATGGCGATCGCGACGACGAGGCTCGGCGGCATCCGCGACACGGGGGCGGTGCCGCCGGCCGCCTCGATCGTGAGCGCGTGCGTGTGCGGGGGCGTGCCGGGGAAGGTGTGGGTGTGGTCCGGGATGGCCGGAACGCCGTGCTGGTGGTTCGGCGCCGGATCGATCGTCACCGGGTGGCTGTGCTCGCCAGCGGGATCGATCGTCAAGCCGTGGCCGTGCAGGCCGCCCGACTCGGTCGGCGCCACCGTGTTGGCGCCCCCGGGGCCGATGGAGGACACGAACAGCGCCGCGCTGCCGCCCGGCGCGCCTATGCGCAGGTTCTGGACGTCGTGCGCGTGCGCCCCGTTCGGAGCCGCGTTTCCGGTGTGGGCGTGCGTGCCGGCGTTCGTCGCGATCGCGGGGTGGCTGTGGCTGCCGGCGGGAGTGGTGAGGCCGCCGTGGTCGTGCCCCCCGGCGGCGCCGGTCGTGCCCGAGCCAAGCCCGCCCGCGTCCGACATCGTCGCCGCGTGGCTGTGGCTCGGCATCTGCCCGCTCGTCAGCGCCGCCGCATCAAGGCCGCCGCTGGAGCCGAGCCCGCCGCCTACGCCGCCCGCGCCGGTGAGCCGGTTCGCGGGCGCGCCGCCCTGTGCGTCGGCGCCGAACAGCGTGCGCCCGCGCAGGTCAGGGAGATTGAAGGTGCTCGACCCGTCGCCCGCGCCGTAGGTCGTGCCGATGTGCGCGAACAGCGCCGCATAGGCGGCGCGCGACACGGCCCGCCCGTCGGCCAGGAGCCAGCCGGGATCCTCGATGGCATCGGCCTGCGCTCGCAACGCACCGGGCCGTTCGATCTCCGGCGAGAGGATCAGGAAGGCGTCGAGCCCCGGCACGAAGGCCGCGCGGTAGACCACGCCCGGGGTCAGGTCCTGGGGGCCGAGGCCGCGGTTGAACCGCCGCCGGATGGGCTTGGCCGGCAGTCCGTTCAGCGACAGCGTCGCGGGCCCGGCATTCGCCGTCGTGACCGTGAAGGCGATCGTCACCCGCGCCGAGAGCGCGTCGATGTCCTGGTTGGTCGCGACCGTGTAGGCGAGCGGACCGCCCCCGAGGACGAGGCCACCGGTAGTGTCCGCAAGCCAGCAGGCGACCGACGCCATCATGCCGCGCGCCGAATCGTTCACCTGCGGGCGCGGCATGCCCTCGGGCCAGGGGCAGGCGACGTCGACGAGGTCGTTCGACCCGGGATCGGTCGACCACTTGGTCAGGTTCGGCATGGGCGGAATCCGGGCGCGCAAGGCCGATCCGGGAGCGCAAGGGCGCTCCAGGCCGGATCAGGCGGCGGTGGTCGGGTCAGGCGCGGCGGGGCAGCAGCGCGAAGAAGCGGGCGGCGTCGAAGGGCGCCGCCGGCGGGGCGGCGGAGAGGCGCGGCGGCGGGGCCGCCGCGGTCTCGGGTTCGGTCGGCGCGGCGCCGGCCGTCAGCTGCGCGATCAGCCGTCCGAGGTCGGCGGAATCGTCGGCGGCGGCCGGCTCCGCACTGGCAGAGGGCGCCGGCCCGGCGAACCCGAACGGGGCCGAGCCCGGTGCCGCGCCTGCGGGGGCGCCGGCCGCGCGGGGAGCCGGGGGCGTGTACTCGCCGCCGAGCAGGGCCGCCGCCTTGGCGCGGTGCCCGTCCATCTGGGTCTCGACCTTGTCGCGCACCGTGCCGGGTGCGCCGCCGGCCGCGGCATCCGACGCGTTGTAGCGCCCGACGCGGCCCGCGTTCACGGCCGAGTAGAGGTCGAGGAGCCCCATGCCGGGCTGCACGCCGGCCTTCTTCAGGTAGCCGACGACGGGACCGGTGAGCTGGTCGTAGGCGCTCTGGCCCTCGAAGGCTCCGAACTCCCGTGCCTGCGGCTCGCCGAACTGGATGAGCCCGCGGTGCGTGCCCCACTTCGTGGTGAGACCCTTCTGCCACGGGTCGAAGGTGCCGCCGGTCTCGTAGGAGACGACGGTGCCGAGGTCGGTGGGATCGACGCCGAGCAGCCGCGATGCCTCGAGGAAGCCCGCGCGCAGGTCATTCGCCATGTCGGGGGGTTCCGGAACGCGAAAGGCCGCCCACGGGGGACGGCCTTCTCAGCCCGACGCGCAGGGCGCGGGACGGTGGTGGTTTACGGTGGATCGCCCGTCGGGTGCAAGACCCTCAGCCGGTGGGCTGCTACCGGCGATTCCAGGAGCGATAGATGTTGTCGTGCGGACCGACATCGACCGCCTCGAACTCGTCTTCGGACACCTTTCGGAGGATGATCCGGTCGCCGCTCTGCGGGTCAATGATATGGTACCCGGGAGCCCCAGCCAGGGCTCGGAAGTCGAGGCTGGGTAGGTGAGGTGCTTCGATGAACTTCGCGAGCGCTCGAGCTGCGCCCTTCTGCCGGTGCGGCGGGGGCGTTTCAGCGCCTTGACGAAGGTCGGAGTTGGAGTGACGCGCACTGCTAGGCCATCGCCGACAGCAGATACGCCTCCAAATCGTCGGGGTTATCGAATGTCGGGCCGCCTCGTGACTCCGGATCCATCTCTGCACGGACGGCGCGAAGAAAAAGATCCAACTCCTGTGCGCCACGGAAAAACCGTTCAGACAGCGCAATCATCCGTCTATTCAGCCGTTAGACCGTGGGCAGAATCGAGGCCGGGAGGTTTCTTTCCTCGCGCGCAGCCAGATTTTTCATCCGTTCGACTGCGCGCGCCTCGTTACGCAGATTGCGCTGATGAAGCGCGATCATTTCATTGATCTTTTGCAGCGTAAGATCAGGGTCCGGCTTTGTAGCCCAAGCCCAGAGGACGCTGCGTAGCATCACCCCGCGCGCTTCCCAGTCCTCAATGTCTCGCTCGTTCTTCGCCAGAAACTGCTCATACTCACGCAACAGAGCGCTACTGCCGAGAGCCGACGGTGACGCCCCAACGATGGCAGGGGGCTGCCATGTCAGGTGATGAGGCAACTCTAAGAGCGAGGCGTCAGCCATCGTGCCCTTCTCACTCCTACATTCCGGCGATTATGCACCGGCCGCACCCGATTCTTGCAGTATCATAGTACCACACTGCGACGCAGCGAGGCTGGTAGGGTGCCGCATGGCGAGAGTATCTAAACGTTCGAACTCGATGGGCTCCCGAACGTTCGACATAGCGACGGGACGCTCGACATTCGTGCAACGCCTCGGAATGACCCCTGAAGAATGGCAGAAGGAGCAGGTCTCGCAGGGCAAATTGCGTCCGGCGGAGGCGGCTCGCGAAGCCAAGCGCCTGCAGGCGAACTGGGGCCGTGCCGCGGCCATTCAACAGCTTGCGGGAATGCAGTAGCGGACCGGCGAAATCGCACAACCATGCCTGGCCCCGCCGCCTCGCCGCGTTCGTGCTCTACGCCGTCATCATGCTGGCGATCGGGTGGGCGCTTAGAGCCGTGCCCGCTCATGT
>NZ_BPQQ01000031.1 GCF_022179325.1 Methylobacterium isbiliense
CCGGCTGATGCTGGCCTGCGCGGAGATCTGCCGGACCTCGGCGCACTTCATGCTGATCGGCCTGCCGGAGCACAAGCACACCTGCCGGGCCTGCGCCGAGATCTGCGAGGCCTGCGCCAGGAGCTGCGAGCAGGTCGGCGACATGCAGGACTGCGTCGCGCAGTGCCGGGCCTGCGCCGAGAGCTGCCGGAAGATGGCCGCCTGAACCCGACGCGGCGGCTCGACCGGCCGCCCCCGCCAACCGACCTGAGGAGGCAATCTTGTTCGTTCGCACCCTGACCCTCGCCGCGACTTTGGCGCTCGCCGGCACCGGGGCGGCCTTCGCCGCCGACCACGACCACGGCTCCATGCAGGGGCCCTCGTTCGAGCTGCCCGCGGCCTGCAAGGCGGCGTCGGCTGCCAAGGAGGATTCGATGAAGGACATGCAGGGTCACATGTCCCAGGCCATGCAGGGCATGGGCGGCCAGATGACCGAGGCCCAGAAGGGCCTGCAGCAGGCCATGATGTCGATGAACGGCCCCATGATGCAGGGCATGATGGCCAAGGACGCCGACGTCGCCTGGATCTGCGCGATGATCCCGCACCACCAGGGCGCCATCGCGATGGCCCAGGTCGGCCTGAGAAACGGCGACAATCCCGAGGCGAAGAAGATCGCCGAGAAGACCATCCAGGAGCAGGAGAAGAGCATCGCCGAGCTCAAGTCCTGGCTCGACAAGAACGCCCAGAAGGAAGGCCGCCAGTAAGGCGCCGGCTGCCGTCGGGTCGCTCGTGGGCCGGCGGTGCCTCCTCGGCCATGCGGAAGGAGCGGTCATGAGCGACGCGCCACAGGGACATCACCCCGCCCCGGGAGGCCATGCCTGCGCGGGCGGCCACGGCCATGCCGGTCACGGGCACGGGCACGCCCACGGCCATGCGCACGGCGACCAGGCCGGCATCGCGGCGAACGACGCGGGTGCCAACCGTGTAAAGGACCCGGTCTGTGGGATGATGGTCGACCCGCACGCCACGAAGCACCGGGCTGAGCACGGCGGCCACCCCTACTACTTCTGCTCGAACGGCTGCCGGACCAAGTTCGAGGCCGACCCGGTCCGCTATGTCGACCCCGGCCAAGCCGCGACGAAGGCCGACCCGGTACCCGAGGGCACGATCTACACCTGCCCGATGCATCCGGAAGTTCGGCAGGTCGGCCCCGGGGCATGCCCGATCTGCGGCATGGCCCTGGAGCCGGCGATGGTCGGCGCCGACGAAGGCCCGAGCGAGGAGCTCGTCGACATGACCCGGCGGTTCTGGGTCGGGCTCGTCCTGACCCTGCCGGTTTTCGTCCTGGAGATGGGCGGCCACCTGTTCGGCCTGACGGAGCGCCTCGGGCAGCAGACGTCCAACTGGATCCAGTTCGCGCTGGCGACCCCGGTCGTGCTCTGGGCCGGCTGGCCGTTCTTCGTTCGCGGTTGGGCATCCGTCCGCAGCCGCAACCTCAACATGTTCACCCTGATCGCCCTCGGGACGGGGGTCGCCTGGCTCTACAGCGTGGTCGCGACCGTGGCGCCCGGGCTTTTCCCGGAGGCGCTGCGTGGGCATGGCGGGGCGGTGCCGGCCTATTTCGAGGCGGCCGCCGTCATCACGGTGCTGGTGCTGCTCGGGCAGGTCTTGGAGCTGCGGGCCCGCGAGAGCACGGGCGGGGCCCTCCGCGCGCTGCTCGACCTCGCGCCGAAGACGGCCCGGCGCATCCGGGCGGATGGCACCGACGAGGAGGTGCAGCTCGACACCATCGGCGTTGGCGACCGCCTGCGCGTGCGGCCCGGCGAGAAGGTGCCGGTCGACGGCGCTGTCGTGGAGGGTCGCAGCTCCGTCGACGAGAGCCTTGTGACGGGAGAATCGATGCCCGTCACCAAAGAGGCCGGCGCCTCTGTCATCGGCGGCAGCCTCAACCAGTCCGGCTCGCTCGTCGTCGAGGCGACCAAGGTCGGGCGCGACACCATGCTGGCCCGCATCGTCCAGATGGTGGCCGAAGCCCAGCGGTCGCGCGCCCCCATCCAACGCCTCGCCGACCAAGTCGCCGGCTGGTTCGTGCCGGCGGTCATCGGAGTGGCGGCGCTCGCCTTCGTCGCCTGGATGGCCTTCGGGCCGGAACCGCGCTTCACCTTCGCACTGCTGGCGGCGGTCGCGGTGCTCATCATCGCCTGCCCCTGCGCGCTCGGGCTCGCCACGCCGATGTCGATCATGGTCGGCGTCGGCCGCGGCGCCCAGGCCGGCGTGCTGGTCAAGAACGCCGAAGCCCTGGAGCGCATGGAGAAGGTCACGACGCTGGTGGTCGACAAGACCGGTACGCTGACCGAGGGCAAGCCGGCCGTGACGCGGGTGGTGCCGGCGGGCGGCTTCGACGAGGCCACCGTGCTGCGCCTCTCGGCGAGCGTGGAGCGCGCGAGCGAGCACCCGCTGGCCGTGGCGATCGTGAAGGCGGCCGAGGATCGCGGCATCGGCCTGGCCCCCGTGGCCGACTTCGACAGCCCGACTGGCAAGGGCGCGCTCGGCACGGTCGAGGGCCGCCGGGTGGCGCTCGGCAATGCCGCCTTCCTGCGCGAGCAGGGGGTGGACGTGGTGGCCCAGGCTGCCGAGGCCGATGATCTGAGGCGCGACGGGGCCACCGCGATCTTCGCCGGGGTCGACGGGCAGGTTGCGGGCGTCATCGCGATCGCCGATCCGGTCAAGGCGACGACGCCCGAGGCGCTCGCCGCGCTCCGGGCCGAGGGGATCCGGGTGGTGATGCTGACCGGCGACAACCGCACCACGGCAGAAGCGGTGGCGCGCCGGCTCGGCATCGAGGAGGTCGAGGCGGAGGTGCTGCCCGACCAGAAGGCCGCCGTGGTCGAGCGCCACAAGGCGGCGGGTCAGGTGGTCGCCATGGCGGGCGACGGCGTCAACGACGCCCCCGCGCTCGCGGCGGCGGACGTCGGTATCGCGATGGGCACCGGCACGGACGTGGCCATCGAGAGCGCGGGCCTGACGCTGCTCAAGGGCGACCTCCTCGGCATCGTGCGGGCGCGCCGCCTATCGCGGGCGGTGATGGGCAACATCCGCCAGAACCTGTTCTTCGCCTTCATCTACAACGCGGCTGGCGTGCCGGTCGCGGCGGGGGTGCTCTACCCGTTCCTCGGCATCCTGCTCTCACCGGTCATCGCAGCCGCCGCCATGGCGCTCTCCTCGGTCAGCGTGATCGGCAACGCCCTGCGCCTGCGGACGGCGCGGCTTGGTTGACGGAGACGGTGCGGGAAGCTCGGGCGGCTTGCGCTACGCCTTGACCTTCCCATCGCGGGAAGCCCTACGGAGCAGCTGAGGGGAGCACCGCTATGATGGGCCCGCGGGAAACGGAGGAAAGACCATGAAGCGGATCGTCCTGGCCTCGGCCGCCCTGCTGCTGATGGCGCCGTCCCCGGTAATGGCGATGTCCTGCTGCGGCGGCGGCAAGGACAAGGGCGCCATGATGTGCGGCAAGCCCGGCATGAAGACCGGGATGGCCATGAACCACGGCGCCATAAAGGGGAAGAAGGGCGGGTGCTGCTGCGAGGGCATGCCCATGAACATGACCAAGCGCGGCTAGCGGGAACCGCGGGCGCGTTGCGGGCCTCGCCCGGTCGATCTGGCCGCACTGCATCGGGGGGAGCGCGCCGCAGGGCCCCGCGCGCTGGCGACCAACAGGGCCGGTCTTTGCCCACGGAGAGGAAAGCCTCCGAAGGCGCGAGGGATGAGCGCCGTCTAATGTAGCACAACCTCCTGACGTTGTATCACATTAAAGGGAGGGGCCGGGCTCGCCCGGCTAGGCCGCCGCGACGACCGGCAACTCGTCGAGCCGGGTGGTGTAGCGGGGGGAGCGCATTTCGAACTTCGTCGACCAGTCGCGCTTCTCGGCGAGCCCGGCCGTCGCCGGCACCACGGCGCCGCGCCCGAACCGGCGATTGCAGGCGTCGAGCGCCGCCATCAACGCGACCCCGTGCTCCCGGTCGAGCTGGCCGAAGCCGGGCAGGGCCCGCTGCGAGGCCGCCAGCGGCACCAGGTCGGTCGTGACCACGCCCGCCTTCGCGTAGCGGTAGCCGTCGCGCCAGACCTTGCGCACGCCGTGCGTCGCCGCCTTCAGCAGCACCAGGGTGTCGTTCGTGGCCTCGGGCAGGGTCACCACCGTCGAGACCGAGCGCTGCGGCCGGTCGCGGTCGTGCTCGGAGGTGTGGAAGAAGACCGTGACGTGGTCGGTCCCGAGCCCCTCGCGCCGCAGCTTCTCCCCGAGCCGGGTCGCGTGCGCGGCGACCGCCTGCTCCATGGTGGCGCGGTCCTCGACCCGGTCGGAGAAGCTGCGGGTGACGGCGCAGCCCTTCCGGGTCGGGGCGAGCTCCTCCAGGTTGAGGCAGGGCACCCCGCGCAGCTCCTGCACTAGGCGCTCGCCCACCACCGTCATCGCCTTGCGCACCGCCCGGGTGTCGAGATCGCGCACGTCCGCCGCGCTGACGCAGCCGAGCGCCTCCAGCTTGCGCGCGTTGGCCGGGCCGACGCCCCAGATCTCGTCGGGCGCGATGCGGGCCATCCAGTGGTCGTACTGCACCGGGTCGGTCAGGTCGCAGACCCCGCCGAGCTCGGGCACCGTCTTGGCGACGTGGTTGGCGAGCTTGGCCAGCGTCTTCGTCGCCCCGATCCCGACGCAGGTCGGGATCCCCGTCCAGGCCCGCACCGTCTCGCGCATGTCGCGCGCGAGCGGCACACGGTCGCGCTCGCGCACGTCCGAGAGGTCCAAAAAGCTCTCGTCGATCGAGTAGACCTCGATGCGCGGGGAGAACCCCCGGTAGACCGCGTTCACCCGGGCCGACATGTCGCCGTAGAGCGCGTAGTTCGACGAGTAGACCCGCACGCCTTGCGCCCGGCACAGCGCGCGGATCTTGAAGTACGGCTCGCCCATGCGGATGCCGAGCGCCTTGGCCTCGCTGGTGCGGGCGACGGCGCAGCCGTCGTTGTTCGAGAGCACGATGACCGGCACCCGCGCGAGCCTCGCGTCGAAGACGCGCTCGCACGAGCAGTAGAAGCTGTTCCCGTCCGAGAGCGCGTAGGCCCGGGCGCTCATTCGCCGCTCCGGCGCCTCGGGTTGACCGAGCCCGAGACCACGCCCCAGACCTCGACCACGGCGTCCGGGGAGAGCCGGAACTCGGGGAAGCGCGGGTTGGCGAAGGAGAGCGTGACCCGGGGCCCCTGGCGGCGCCAGACCTTGAAGGAGCGCTCGCCGTCGATGTCGACGACCACGACGTCGCCGTTGCGCGGGGTCAGGGAGCGGTCGACCACCGCGAGGTCGCCGTCGAAGAGGCGGGCGAGCATCATGCTGTCGCCGGCGACCCGCACCAGGAAGGTGGCCGGCCGGTTGGCGACGAGCAGCCGCTGCAGGTCGATCTCCTCCTCGATGAAGTCGTCGGCCGGGCTCGGGAAGCCGGCACGCACGGGTTTCGCCAGGATGGGGATCGGTGTCGGCAACCCGATCGTGACGCCCGAGACCTGCATGCGCGTGCTCCGAATCCAACGGAACAAAAGTGGAACATGGCGGCCGGGTTCCGCCAAGCGGCCGAGCTTGGCCTCCGGCATGCGCGGTGGAGGGCTGTGGATAACGGGGATAGGGCGCTGGCGCTCGTCGCCGGGCCCGCCCAGGAACGCATCAGGAACGTCGCCGGTCCGTGAGCGTTGAGCTGCGCCTGGGCCGGTCCGGACCGCCTCACGTCGCCGTCCCGCGATACCGGGGGGTATCCGCCATGAAGCGTCTCGCCATCTTCCTCGACGGCACCTGGAACACGCTCAACAACAACACGAACGTCTGGCGCCTGAAGTCGCTGTGCGACCCGACGGCCCCCGGGCAGCTCGTCTACTACAGCCAGGGCGTCGGCACCCGCATCGGTGAGAAGGTGCGCGGCGGGATCGTAGGCTACGGCCTCGATAACGAGATCGTCGACGCCTACACCTGGCTCGTCCAGGCCTACGAGGAGGGAGACGAGATCTTCATCTTCGGCTTCAGCCGTGGCGCCTACGCGGCGCGCAGCCTGTCCGGCCTGATCTCGAAGTGCGGCGTGCTCCGGCCGGGCGCCCCGCTCTCGATCGAGCAGCTCTACGCCCGCTACCGCCGCCGCACCGAGCCCACGATCCGCACGCTGCTCGTCACCGACCCGGCGCGGCTCGCCGGCATCGAGGAGCGCTGGCTCGTCGCCCACTGCGTGCCCGCCGACGTCAAGTTCATGGGGATATGGGACACGGTCGGATCGGTCGGCAACCCGCTGTCGAGCCTGCGCACCCGGGTCGCGAAGTACCGCTTCCTCGACACCCACCTCTACCGCTCAAACACCTACGCCTTCCACGCGCTCGCCCTCGACGAGCAGCGTCGGGCCTTCGAGCCGACCTTCTGGACGCAGACCGCCGACAACGACAAGGTCGCGACCTGCCCGCGCCGGAGCCTCGATGCGATCGAGCAGCGCTGGTTCGTCGGGGCCCACGCCAACGTCGGCGGCGGCTACCCGAGTGACATCCTCGCCCAGGCCCCCTTGAAGTGGATCCTGGACAAGGCGGCCCAGCACGGCCTCGCCTTTCGGCCGGGCTTCTCCCTGGACGCGCCCGCCCCGAACGCGGAGATCGCGGATTCCTACGCCGCCTTCGGCCCGAGGCTCCTGCGCCTGTTCACGCCGCGCTTCCACCGGCCGGTAGGGGCGCCGCCCGCGGTCGGCTCCGAGCGCACGACCTGGCGGATCAACGAGACCATCGACGGCAGCGTCTTCGCGCGCTGGCGTGACAATCCCGGGTACCGGCCGCCCAACCTCGCGGACTGGATCGAGAGGCTGCGCGTCGACCCGGCCCGCGTGACGGGCGCGCTCAAGGCCGAGGATGCGACCCCGGTGTAGTCGGCGACGCCGGCCGCTACCGCTCGCGCACGACCGTCACGCTCTGCATCCCGCCCTCGGGCGTGAAGACGTAGGCTCCCACGTCGAGGCGGCGGAAGAGCCGGAGCCGCACGATCAACAGGCATGCGAAGGTCGCGCTGATCCGGCCCTGCGCGAGAAGCTCATGCATGGTGGTGAGGTCATCGCGGCTGGGCGCCGTCGGAAACGACGGGTGCGAGTGCTATTCGCCGAGGTAGTTGAACCGCGTTTAGTCGTGGCCCGTCCTTCGATAGGGCGCGCCGATCGCGTCGCCATGATGCCCGAGGTCGCGTACGAAGCTGGTCGCGGTCCCGCCGGCGCGCTGCACGCTGGCCTCGACGCCACGGAACGTGTCCGGGGCGACAGCCTCGCCCATCAGGACCCCGCCAATCTCCCGGCGTCCGGCGCGCCGCAGTTCGCCCTTCCAGAGGGCGACGACCGGTCTAGGGAGCAGGATCTTCATCACCGCGCTTCGCGAGCAACTCGTCGAGAAACTCGATCGCGGCGTTCAGGGCCTCCGCGGTCAGGGCGGCGCCCTCATCCGTGTCGCCGAGCGGACCTTGTTGATAGCCGCCCGACGGCCTGGCCTTTCCTCGGAGACTAGGCACCACCGTTCTTGCTGCGCTGCATCATAACGGCGGAATGGCCACTCCCGGCTCGGCCGGGACATCGATAGCGGGGGCGCCACGGAAAACCGTACTTTGGCTGTGGATAAGAACAGCGGTCTGCAGCCGCGATAGCGCCTCGCTCGGCGATCAGGCGGCGGTTTGGCACTTTCTGCCAAGGCGTCCAACTTCGGGCGCGTAAGACCGCTTCTGACCCGCGCTAGGGCCACAGAGATGTCGCCCCCTGCCGCGTGGCAACTCTCTGAGCCGCACGCGATATAGCGCCGAACAATTACAACCCTGTTAGCTGGACATCTCGATAATCTGGCAACAACATCGTGCATGAAATCTATGTATTCGATGGATGCGTCAGAATGTCAAAGAGCACTCGATACGATCTCGGCGCGATCATGCGCCAGGCCTGGAACTTGGCCAGAGAGGCTGCCTCGATTGCTGGTGAACGCGCACGGGCTCACATTGCTGGAGCGATGCGCCGCGCCTGGGCTCAGGCCAAGTCGGCACTCGCGCCGACGAAGAAGGAGCAGGTTCGTCTCTCTCCAAGCGACCTCATTGGAAATGAAGATGACTACCAAGGCCGGGTTCTAAAGTATATCGGCATCAAGTCGTGGTCATCAAAAGATGGATACGACAAACGCGATTACATCATTTGCGAAGTTGATGGTTGTCTCAAAGACAAAAATCTGATGTACTTCCACAGGTCTGGTCAGGTTGATCTTTTTCACATTGAGGTTGATACTCCTTTTGGAAAGATTTGGTGCCACGACAACATTGAGGTTGAGCTTCTTACCTAAGGTGACGAGCTCAACGTGTTGTCACCCCAGTTCCCTCGAGGCGGGGGCGGCCTCAGCCCCGAGCGACCTGCCTGTGCGCCACAACCGTGGTGACCTGGCCCCGTGTAGTCGAAGTCGACCCCGACCTCACGGGTACACTGGAGGATGGCGGGGTTACTTGCCGTGCCGCGACCTGGCGGCTACCGTAGAGGCCGCGGGCATCCAGGAGGATGCGGGGGCTAGGCTCCTTGGCGAGCCAGGCGCCGGCCGCGGGCGGTTTTGTAGGCTGGGGCGTCTGCAGCTCGCGTGAGGCTGCCGCCACCCACGGTCTCTGGTAGGCACATCCTCGCTCGACGGGAGACTTGAGGCGTCGCCGGCGCCGAGTGGTGGCGTCCGGCTAGCAGACAGCCCAACCGTGCGACGGACAACACACCGGGGGTTAGGGGACCTGGGCGGCCGAGGCTGGCGAGGGAGCGGCTATGTTGGGAAGGTGTGGAGTCTCGACCCCGAAGGCGACCTTCCTCAGGGCGCTCGCCTCGGCGATCTGGTAGGCTCGCTACAGGGGAAGTGCGCAATCGTAGTGGCCGCCGAGGAGGCGGCCAGTGCTCGCCCTTGCGCCAGGCCGCCTGGGACCGGTGGATGTTCTCGGCGAGGGTGTCCATCCGGCAGATCCGGACCCGGCACATTTCGACGACGGTGAGCTTGTCGGCGTGCTAGCTGAGGACGCAGTGGGTTTGGACCGCGCGCTTCAAGATGATGACGCCTGGATTGTCCGAGCCGTAGAGGGGATGTCCTCGGTGAACGAGGAGACACTGAACATGTGGCAGCCCCCCGGCGCGAAGGACCGAATCGCCTATTGCGCGCCGCGCCTTAGAGAGGGTGCACCGATTGTGATAGTGTCTAGACCAGTCTAGGCCCAAGGGACCAAACGCGGCAACACGGCCAAGGTTCCGAAGGGCGCTCCTACTCGGCCTTCGCCGGGGGCTTGGCCTCGGGCTGGGGTGGAGGGGCCGGCGGTGGCGGGGCCGCGCGGTTGAACCCGTCGCGATCCTTGACCGTCGCCACGAACAACGGCGCGCCGCCGTAGATCTCGCGCTGGACCTGCTCGAACGTCCGCGGCTTTCCGCGCACGTACGCATCGCCCCGGCGCGCGGCCCGCTCCTGCCACTCGGCCCGGGCCTTCACCACCCGCTCTCGGACGAAGGCTCGGTCGCGAAGGAGCGTGCTCTTCGGGTCGGCGGTGACACCGTTCTGCACCGGCACCGTCAACGTGCGGCCGAGGAAGGTGACGAGCGTCTCAGCAAGGTCCGCGTCGATGAAGTCGGGCACTCGCGTCGCGACGCGATCCTCGTGCAGCTGCCGGGGCAGGTCGAAGGTCGAGACAAGCTTCGCGAGGTTCGCCCGGTACTCGCCCCCCATGGCCTCGTCCGCCCTGGCGAAGATCGGGAACTGCCCGTCGAGATCCTCGTCGAGCAGCAGCTTGGCCGTCGCGGCCGCGTGCAGGCGCGGGAACTCGGATGCGGGCTGCCAATACCACCACAGCTTCTTGGCCTCGGCTCGCGCCTCTTCGGTCGAGAGCAGCGCCACAAGGGCGGCATCGGTCTCAGGCACGGCGGGCTCGGGCGCTGAGGCTACAGGGGGGGCGACGGGGACGGGAGCGGTCATCGGCTGCAAATCGGTCATTTTCGATTTCGGGGTCGAGGGCGGGAGCGTGCCCTCGGCCCGCGCATGCCTCAACGCGCGGCGGCGGTCGGCGCGCGCGTTCCGGAAGCGCAGGATCCGGGCCCGCTCGGCTGCCGCGAGAATGCGGATGGGCTCGATGCCGGCCCCGGTGTCGAGGCGCGCCTGCAGGTCGGGGCTCTCCACCTCGGCCATGACGAAGGCCCAGAACGCCTGGTCGGCGCCGTCCCTCGTGATCGCTTCGAGCAGGCGCTGCCCCCGGTACGGCGACGTCTCATGGCCCGGCGTGAGCGCGGAGCCGGTGAGCGCCTCGTCCAGGGCGGCGAGCCAGATCCGCCGCCAGGCATGCATCTCCGATCCCAGGGCAGCCACGGGCCGACGGCGCGATCCCGCCTTCGGCTGGGTCACCCGGCGAGAGGGGAGCGCGCTTCCGAGCTTCACCAGGGTTGACGCCCGGAGCTGGAAGGCCGGCGCGTCCGGGTGCGCCTGCAGGAACGAGAGGTCCTCCGCGGGTAGTAGCCGTGCGGCTGACGTCCGCATTTCCGGTGGGCGCAGGCGAACGGAGAACGCTACGGCGAGGTTGCGGCCCCGCTCGTCCTTGGCCTCCTCGGCCTCGACCGTGAAGGCCGTCACGTGGTCGGCGATGTCGTCGAGCGCAGGCTGCAGATAGCGGATCCGGAGCGGCCCCATACGGTGCGGGGCCGGCATGCCGAGGATCTCGCCGAGCTCTGCTACGGGCACCGTGACGACATGAGAAGGCGCGTCCGGCAGGTAGCGGACACGGTCGGCGGCGAGGCGCCCAACGAGGTGGCGGTAGAGCAGCGGCGCGCCTTTGGTGGAGAAGCGCGCGAGCGCGGCCAGGTCGAGGTAGCCGTAGAGGTCCCGGCGGAGGAGCGGCGTGATCCATTCCGGGAGTGACGCGCGGAACGCACCGTCGATGCTCAGCTCCTGGCGCTCGCCCCCGAGGAGACGCACGAGGCTGTCCGCGAGCTCGCGCGGCTGCACGAGCCGAGTGCGCCCGCTCATCGCAACGAGGGCGGGGCGAACGGGGATCGCCGGCTCGTGGATCCGCTCCGGCAGGCCGTCGGGATGCTGCGCGATCGCGTAGGAGACGACCCACTCCCAGAGCGCCACGTCCCGCGCGCCGAGCCGGGGGATCGCGCAGAGCCGGCGGTCGAGGAGGTAGGCGACCGGGCGCGGCACGGACGGAGCGACCTTGGCGAAGGCCTCCGGCGAGGCGACCGCCGCCTCCATGTCGCCGCGCACGCCCGGGACGAAGGGCGCTCGCCGGGAGCGGGCGGACGGGACGGAGGGCTCGGGCGAGGCGGGCATGAGCTCACGCTTGCAGATTTGCACCACCGGAAGGTACTACTCGGCGTGGCAGGAACAAGCCCATTCCCCTCTGCGGAGGCGGCTACGAACGGGCTCGGGACAGAGGCTCCGGCGGTCCCCTAATACTAAAATATAGAACCCGGCGGGCGGTAGAGAGGGCGGGGAGGCCGGCTGGGACGGGTGAGAATGGTCAGCCCAATTAGTATTGTATCGCGAGACCGCATCCGCCCCAGGCTGGAGCCTAGAGGGAAACTGGGGTGAAGCCGAGGCGGTAAGGTGGTGCAAATCTTCACGCCATGGAGCTGGTCCGGTGGTGGGGATCTGCACGGCGGGCGACCTAGATCCTTGCGTCCCGGGCGAGCATCATTCGGGCATGTCCGAGGCCGCTCTCTCCCCCGCGCGCAAGCGCACCCCTGGCCATCGCGCGATCATCGAGCAGATGGCAGCCGATGAGCGCCGGCGCGAGGATGCCGAGCGGAAACGGAAGGAGCGTGCCGATCGCAAGGCCGCTGGCCTGCCGGATCCGCGCGAGCTCGACCGCGCCATCGTCGACGCGATCCGCGACGCGCCGCTGACCGGCTCCCAAGGGGCCCGGGGGCGGACGCATCCCAACGCCGTCCATGTCGAGGGCCTAGTACGCCGGGCCGCTCGCGCCCTGCAGCTCCGGGGCTACCTGCCCGCCGCGACCGTTCCGGCCCTCTTCGCCCGGATCTCGCGTGACACCGTGGCCTAGCGCCAGGCCCTTCCCGGGGACCGGACCCACCCTCGTCGCGATGAGTGGTGTGTTGTCCGTCGCACGGCGGGCCGAGAGCCTGACCCTCGCTGGAACGACTTGGCGCCTGGGGCAAGCCCCACCGTCCGGGCGCCCCTTCCGGCAGGCGATGGTGCAACCCCGTGGGCTACCCGCACACACGCGTCATCGTGCGACCGAGCGAACTGAGGGGTGAGCACGTCCCGCACGCGATCACTCGGGCCGTGAGGCACGGCACGGCGCTGCTCGTCGGCTTCGCGCCGGGCGGGCGGCACGCTCACCGACACCGCGATCGTGCAAATCTCGTTCGACGGTGGCGTTAGCTGGCGTCAGGCGACCGCATTCCGGAGCCAGTTGAACGGCGGGCAGCCGACGATCCGGGGCGCGCCCTACGCTGACGTGCAGAGCGCCATCCCCCTCCTTATCGTCTGAGGCCGTCATAGAAGGGGAGCCTCGGCTCGTAGGTCGCGACGTCTTCCGCCGCCGCGATGATCCGGGGGGTGGTCCCGCCCCGGCAGGATCAGGATCTCGGCGTTGCCCTGCGTCGGGACCCACCGGGCCCCCTCCGCCTCGGCCTGGGAGATCTGCGACCGGGGCAGGTTGCCGAAGCGGTCGAGGACGGCATCGCGGCCAGGGACGAGGATGCCGCGGGACACCGTCCTCGGATCGCCGGGACGTCGCTCGCCCTCGAATACCACCAGGGCAAGGTAGCGCGCGGCGGTGGGCAGGACGTAGACGAGCGCGGCCGGCGCCTCGCCCTGTAGCTTCCGGTACCGGAAGGCATCGAGGGTGAAGGCGGTCGGCCGGTCGAAGACCTCGGCGGCGACCTCGCGCAGGCGCTTCCGGGCGCAGGCCGCCAGGTAGAGGACCGCCTCGTCGAGCGCCGACCGGAGTTCCTTCGCCTTCGTGATCCCGGCCCGGCGAAGGGCAGAGACGTCGAGCCTGATGCGGGTGCTGGCCATGCCCGGGAGGCTCGCCCTAGCCGGTGAGACGGCCAACACACCAGGCCCCCAAAAACAGTGACCCCTCGGGAGTGGTTTGCGAGGCGAGGACTAATCCCCCCGTTACTCCTAGATCCAGAATCGAGGCTGCGGATTTAAGAATCGAGTTTCCAATTCGGATGCCGTCCGGACGATGGCCCCTCGGCGCCCGTGCGGGGCGCGCCCCGGGACGGCGCCGACACCCCATGCCCGGAGGCCTCCGGGAGCGGCAGGCACATCTGGTCCGACGTCGGCCCGACGTGCGCTCGATTCGGGCGCACAGGGCAAGGCACAAGGGGCCAGGGGTTCGTTTACCGTCGATTGTGGACGGCTTCCCCAGATTCTTGACCCGGGACTCCGGCCAGGCCCACCTTGGGAGCACGAGATCGCCCCGCACTGGAGACGTCCCCATGCCGCACCACGCCGCCCACATCACCGCGGACGTCTCGGGGCGGATGGCTCAAGGCCTGATGATGGGGCATTTCGCGGTCCAGGACCTCTTCCGCGCTGTCGAAACCGACCGCCGCCGGGGCGTCGATGCGGTCTCGGAACTCATCCACGAACTCGCCCTCGCGCGCCAGCAGGCCACCGCGGCGCAGGTCGAGACCGCCCGCCTCCGCCGTGAGCTCGCCTCATGCGCGAGGGCGATCGGTGCCGAGCGAGAGCGCGCCGATCGAGCGGAGCACGCCCTCTCGCACGTCCTCGCGGCAGTCAGGGACCGCGCATGAAAAAGCCCGCCGGGGTGACCGGCGGGCTCGGGGTAAATGGGGTGGCCCGCGTCTAGCGGCTCGGGCCGTAGCTGTATGCGGGCGTTGTCCCGAGCTCTGCCAGCAGCTCGGCCACGTCGACCGAGCGGCTCGGCCCCCCGGTCCCGCCCTTGGCGCCCTTGCCGGCGATCCCCGCCGGCACAGCGTCCGCGACGACCGGCGGTAGGCGGAACGGGCCAAGTGCCGTAGACCCGCCAAGGCCGGCGTTGATATGGCGCTGCAGCCGGCTCGCGGGGCAGCCGAGAACTTCGCCGAGCTGCGTCGCGTCGAGCCCGGCGACCCATGCCGCGAGGGGGCTCGGGAGCGGATCGACTGGGGCGTGCTGCTCGTGCGTGAAGAGCCGCGCTCGGGCGTGCCGTTGCACGAGCTCCGCCATCGGGCATGGCTTGCGCACGACCGGCGCGAGGGGCTCGCCCGGCTCGTCGCGGCGGACGGCGTCGAGGGCGGCCGCCGCAACGCTCGACGCTGTCGGCTTGGGCTGCCAGCCAAGCAGCGTCAGCGGTAGCAGCAAGATCTCCAGCATCATGTGCAGGATCGTCGCGAGCAACCGTCCCAGAAACCGCATCGTGTCCTCCTCTCTCGCGGGGTGATCGTCCGCCTCAGACTAGCAAGGCGCCAGCCGGCGCGTCGGGTTTGGCCCGCCGGCGCCGCTTCGGGGCCTCGCCGAACAGGCGGACGTTGAGCTCGTCGGCGAGTTGCAGCCGGTGTCCCTGCAGCAGCGCGAGGGCGTGCGCGGCTTCGCCCTGGTCGAGGGCCTCGCGCTCCGAGAGGACGTGCCCGGTCCAGCACGTCGCCTGCGACCAGCCGATCGAGTTGCGATCGGCTGCCCAATCAGTGTCGAGCGAGCTCAGGTGCTGGCAGGCCTCCAGGGCGGCCACCCGGACGGCCGGATCCGCGGCCCGGGCGAACCACAGCGCCGGGGCCGGCCGTCCGAGGCGCTCCTCGGCCCGGCGGATGTTGCCCGCGGCGTTGTCGAGGTAGCGCTCGGCGCTGCGGAGCCCCCACGACGTCCAGCTCTCCGCCGCGGCGAGATCGCGGGCCTCGGTGAGCGCGCGCCCAAGGGTCCACGGCCGCTCCGCGAGGAGGGTGCGCAGAGCCGAACGAATCGGGGGAGCCGCGATCTCGGTTTGGGCGACGTCGAGTACGTGGCGCTCTTCCTCGCGGCGGGCCTTCGCCTCGCGCTCGGAGGCCGCCTCGGCGACCACGCGGTCGACCTCCGCGCGCAGGGCGGCGACGTCGACGGTGACGCCGATGTCCCACCAGCACGCCACGAGGCGGGGCTGGTCGTGCCCGCGATCGGTCCAGCTGTAGCCGACGCCGACGAGCATGCCGCGGGCCCGCTTGTAGGCGTCGCGGAACGCGGTGGTCGGCTCGTCGCAGAGCCAGAGCGGGAGCTCGTTGCCGTAACGACGGTGGATGCCGACGCAGCGCCAGACGGTGCCGAACTCGATCGGCGGGGCCATGAGAGGGTCTCCAGAAACCGGGGTGGCCGGCTCTATCGGCCGGGTCAGCGAATACGCTGACATGCGTAGCGTCCCACTCAGGCAAGCATCTCGCAAGTGGTCGTACTCGGAAATATGCGCTTCAGGCCAAATTAATCTGCCGAACCTCCCAACCGCCGCGGGTTTCTTGTAACTTGCAAAATACAAATAAGTGGATTCACTGAAAAACCCGATCCATCACTCTGGACAACTGCCGGCGAATTGCCGACCTTCACATCAGCGGGTCAGCGCATGAGCGGATCCGAGGCTTGGTTTTCAGGAGGCGGTGGTGTCTGGCGGGGTGAGGCAAATGCAGGGCGAGGACGTCCTGCTGCGGTTGGAGGAGGCGATCCGGGAGGCCGGCTCGCAGCAGGCGTGGGCCGCATCGGCGGGCGTGTCGGCGCAATACGTCGGAGACGTGCGGAAGGGGCGCCGCGCCCCCGGCGACGCGGTTCTGGACGCGCTCGGCTTGCAGCGCGTCGTCAGCTACGTGCCCGCCGGGGAGACGCGCCCGTGATCGACCTGACCGGCTATCACTACGGGCCCGACATCGACTTCGAGCCGGATCCGCCGGAGCCCACGTTCGCCGACGGCGGCGTCTGGCGCGACGCGGTCGCCCGCAAGGCGCACGTCTGCGACAGCTGCAGCTGCGGCCGCGGGATCCGGGCCGGCGAGCGCTACCGCATCCACGTCGGCCTCGACGAAGACCGCCAGTTCTTCGTCTCGCGGCACTGCACCGTGATGCCCGAGGGCTGCGCGCGCGATCACGCCCGAGAGGTCGAGCGCGAGCGGCGCCTGGAGCACGAGCCGGAACTGCCTTTCCCGCCGCTGCCCCCGCGCGCGCTGCAGCTCGCCCTGACCGACGACGACATCCCGTTCTGAAGGAGGCCGCGATGAGCCGACCCGACGAGTGGCACGTCAACATCCGCGACCGCCTCGTGGCCGAGCGCGGGGGCGAGCGCTTCGGCCCGCGCGAGCTGTACCTCACGATGTACGGCCCCCGGCGGATCCTGCCGCTGGACTGGCACGAGCGGTCCCGAAACTTCATGGACGTCCTCGCGAGCTACGGGTGGACTGAGTACGCCCCGGGCCCCCGCGGAGGCCTGGGCTGGCGCCTCCGCCGAGGTCACCTCGCCGATCTGCAGGCTAGGGAGGAGGCGGCCGACCGCCTGCAGAGCCCGCACCGGGAGGCGGCCGCGGCGATCGTGAGCCCCTACGCGACCACGACCCTCTGCGACGCGGACCGCACGGTCACTCTCTACTAGGGTTGGCTGCCGGGCGGCCTCGATGCCGGCAACGTCGTCAAGCGCGCGCCGCTCCGCGACCTCCGCCGCCCGAGCAGCCGGACGCTGGTGGCGCAGTGGCGGCACCACGCCAAGCTCGCCGCGGCGGCCGCCTCAATCGACGCGCGGCTGTCCCGGCTCTGCGCGCAGCGGGCCGATTCGTATCGAAGTCAGGCCGCCGAACTCGAAAGATACGCAGGGAGAGTAAGCCAGTGACCCGAGCCGTCCGCTCCACCGAGATCCGCCTCAGGGACAACGTCTACATCTCCGTCTCGAAGGACCCGGGTTCGGATACGGTGATGTTCTACGCCCCGCCGAGGCACCGAGACCCCAAGATCGACACGAGCGGCCTCGGCCCTCACCAGTCCTGGTTCGAGCCGGGCGACGGGAGCGCCGAGTACAAGGGCATGCCCGTCGAGGCGGTCCGCGCCTACTGCCGGCTCCACGGCGGCGTTGCGGAGGCCGGCGAGATGGCACTCGCCCTGCTGAAGAAGCTGCCCTCCGGCGCGGCCGAGCCCGCTCCCGCTCCCGAGCAGCCCACTGCCCCGGCGGTCGAGGAGGCCGCTGCGCCGCGCCCTTTTCCGCTCCGGGGGGAGCCCTGGTGGGAGGGCGGCCCGCGGCCCCGGCTGACCCCCGGCCATCGGATCAACCTGAGCTGGAAGGGTCTCCTCCGCGCCTAGACCTCGACGACTTGACCCCGGCCGTCATCGAGGCGCGCCGGGCGATCGCCGAGCTCGACGCCGGCTTCCTCTACAAGGGACGCGAGCCAGCCCATCCGGGCGAAGAGCTCGCGGTCTGGGGGAAGCGCGCCTCGATCGGGGCCGGCCTGGGCAGCCGCCTCATCATCGTGACGCACCCCCGATTCGCGCGGCACCCGCTTTTGGAGGAGGCGATCGATCTCCGCGCGCGGCTGCTCGCCTACTACGAGGAGGCCCGAGCCGAGATGCCCAGAGCGATGCGGCGGGCGAACGGGATCTACTCGTACTGAAAAGCTTGGCCGCCCTTGCGCCCGGCAGGGGTGGTCCATAGATTGATGGACATAGAGCAGTTCTTCAGAGCAGCTCCCTCACTCGCTGGGACACCGCGAACATGACGAAGTCCTCCATCCTCTCGGCCGTCTCCCGCATCGAGCGCGCCCCCAACATGAGCGCGGTCGTCCGCGCCTACGACGCCGCCCTCGGCGGCAGCGACGTCTCGGTCCACCGGCACCAGGGCGCCTGGCAGATCTGGCACGGCGAGGCGTCCGGCTTCTGCGGCGACTTCACCGAGATCCGCACCCACCTCGCCCGCGACGCCGAGGAGATCCTGGAGCGCACGGCCGAGGAGGCGGCACCGGCGATGGCCCAGCCCGCGCAGTTGCAGCAGGCCTGCGCCGCCCCGGCCGCCTCGGCCGCGCCGCAGCGCCTCTCGCGCGACGAGATCCTCTCCCGCATCCGGGCTCACGACCGGGAGCGCGATGAGGCCGTCGCCGAGATCGAGCGCAGGGCTGTCAACGGCAAGCCGAGCAGGCTCGACACCTGGCTGCTCGACGGTATCCGCGCGACCGGCGCAATCCTCGGCGAGCAGCTCTCCGAGCACGACCGCGTCGCGATGGAGAACCCGCCCGCCGCCGGCTTCCGCGTCGTCAAGGCGTGGGTCGACGACGCCGACGTCTTCCAGACCGTCACGTTCCCGATGATCTTCGAGCGGGCGCAGGACGCGACCGCCGAGATCGTCTCGCTGCTCGGCGGCCGGGACCCTGCGAAGTTCAGCGCGGCCGAGCGGGAGGCGGGTGCGGTCCTCACCATGGAAGAAGTCGGGCCCGAGCCGGGGCCGGCCCCAGTCCCCCTCCCGGCCCAGCAGCAGCAGGCACGCGCGACCCGCACCCCCACCCCGAAGCCGGTCCGGATCGGCGGCGGCAAGATCGTCCCGCTCGCCGTCGTGCCGACGCACGCCATGGCCAACTTTCAGGTCGCGGAGCTCGTCCGTGCCGCGCTCGACGCGAGCACCCCGCCCGCCGACGCGCCGCAGGCGTGGCTCACGTCGGTCAGCGCGATCGAGCACGCGGCGCTCGACGCGTACGGAGCCGCCCTCGTCTGGATAGGCGCATACGAGGAGGGGCGACATGCCCCCTGCGACCGAGCCTACGGCCTGCTTTTCGACGCCCGCGTGCGGCTGCAGGACGCCGCCCGGCACCACGCCGACCTCGTCGCCATCGAGGCGATCGGCTCCTTGGGCGGGGGCTGGGAGCTCCGCCCCTGCGTGAAGCCGGGCCACTACGATCTCGTGCAGGAAGCGAGCGTGAGGCCGGAGCTGCAGGTGCCGCAGGGACTCCCGACCGCGGCCTACCGCGCCCTCGTCCGCGCCTACCGCCGGGGCCTGGAGGTCGGCCGGCGCCGGGTCAAGGCGGCCGTCCGCCGGACGCTCAACGGCCCGACGCTGAACCTGGAGAACCTGTGATGGCCCTGCCCCTGCACCCGGACGCCCTGGAATTCGCGGCCCGCCTCCTGCTCGGCGAGGAGTTCAAGCGGCCGCTCGCCCGCCTGCTCGGGCCGCATCACCCGGACGGGTCGCGCGCGACGCTCGATCCGCGGCTGCCCTTCCGGTGGCTCGCGCCCGAGCGCCTCCCGAACGGAGACCGCAACCCGGCGTGGCGCCCCATCCCGCCGTGGGTCGCCCCGGTCCTCGGCAGGCTCCTCGCCGAGCGCGCCGAGGAGCTCGAAGGTCAGGCCGGGATGGCTCGCCGGCACTCCGCCGTGCTCCTCAACTGGAACGAGGGGGAGTAGCCATGACCTGGACCCGCCGCACCGTCACGCCGCATCACCTCCCGTTCGGGCCGGACGGCAGGACGTACGACCCCGGCCTCGTCGTCGAGACGAGCCGGATCGACGATGCCCAAGAGCTCGCCGAGGACCGCATCTGGAAAGCCGCGCCCCTCACGCGCGCAGGACGCTTCGCCGTCCTTCGGCCCTCCTACGGCGACGCCGGGCCGGCCCTTCTCCACGGGTGGCGGGTCCGCCGCGTGGGAAGCGCGGAGCACGCCGCGCTCGTCCTCCGTCTCGACCAGCACTTCCTCAACGGCCGGGTCGCCTCCGCGGCGCCCGAGCGCGTCGCGCTCCGGCACACGGACCGCCTGCTCGTCGTGACGCCCGACCTGGTCGTCGGCGTCAACGGCGCCGACGAGGACCGCGCGTTCGGTCACCTCGCCGACGTCATGCTCGGCACGCGACAGCTCCGCCGTCGCCGCCCCCGCGTCACCCGGGCCCCGGCAGACGACGTCGCCGCGCTCGTCAGCATCGACCTCGCCAGGCAAGGAGAGTAGCCATGGCCCGCCCGCCCTTGCCCGCCGGCGACGTCGCCGCCCACCGCGCGTGGGTCGCCGAGACCGTCGCGGCGCCCTTCCACCGGCCGCGCGAGCTCGCCCGGTTGGTGCACCCGAAGCCGGCGCCCGCCCCGCCCGCAGAGAAGGCGCCCGACCTCGTCGACATGATGGAGGCGCCGGCCCCGGCCGACGAGAAGCCCTGGTACGTGAAGCAGGGGCTCCCGATCGACGAAGTCCTGCGGCACCACTTCGGCGGCGCGATCTCGCCGCCGACACCTCTCGCACTGAAGCGAGCCAAGCTCCGACGCGAGCGGGCCGAGGCCGCGATCGCGGCGCGGGCCGCCAAGCCGAAGATCCCGGCGCCGAAGCCGATGACGCCTCTCGCGGAGAAGCGGCTCCGGCTTCGTCGAGAGCGGGGCGCGGCCGTGGTCGCGACCATGGATGCCGAGGGCGTGGAGGAGGATGAGGCGGAGGTCCCGGCCCCTGAGCCGACGCCCGAGCCCGAGGCGCCGCCCTCCGCGGGCGAGGTCGCCCCCGCGCCGGCCGGGGCACCCGCCCTCGCGCTGACCTTCGACATGGGCTTCTGGACGAAGGCCCACGCCGAGGACCGCATCGAGTTCGAGCCGGCCCTCGGCAAGCCGCACCGGGTGGCGTGCCCGCCCTTCCATCTGCACGACGAGGAGCGCGCCGAGCCGATCGACGAGTTTCTCGGGCAGGTGGTCGGCGTCGAGCACGGCCGAGCGCTTCTGTTCCGGCGCCGGGATCCCGACGTCATGGACGGGTGCGAGGTCGGGCAGCGCTACATTCTGATGCGGTTCTGGCGCGACGATACGGGCGAGGTCTGGTCGATGCCCGTACGGGGCGACGACGCGGACGCCGTGCGGGTGGCGATCTGGCGGACGGTGAACCTCTACCGCCGGAACCGGGGCGGCTCGGGCTAGCCGCCCTCGTCCAGGCGCTCGCACAGGACCGACGAGTACGTCGCACCGTCCGGGCAATCCCCGAGCCTGGCCAGCCTGTACCGGGGGCGCATGCAGCAGCTGAAATAAGCCACCGTGATCGGAGGTCGGGCATCCCCCGGCCGCCGGTTCGCGTTCGCCGCCTCGACGCGGCGCTCCGCCTCCGCGCGGGAGATCCCGATAGCCATCCGCCCGCAAGTCATGCACGTGACCGCGCCCTCGGGGGGCTCGCTGTAGGTGTAGCCGCCCCTCATGTCAGGCTGCCTCGGCCAGGGCGGCCGCCGCGGCCGGGCCGCCCTCGCGCCGGGCGACATCGGCGAGCAGCTCCATGACCTCGGGCATGGTCACGGGTCGGAAGCCCCATGCGTCGACGCCGACGTCGCAGGACCGGGCCGTCGGCGGGATCGAGCCGTGGCTGTGCCCGTAGAGGTGGATCCGGCCGCGGTGGGCGTCCGGCCACGTGATATGCGCATAGTGGCTCAGCCAGAGGTCGACGGGTGCTGGCATGCCCCGGTCCTGGATCGAGAGCCGCAGGACGTCGTGGATCCCGCCCTCCCACGGCAGGCGCTCTCCCCTCTGCTCGTGGTTCCCGCGGATCAGCGTCTTGTGCCCGGCGAGGCGATCGAACACGGATCTGGCGTGCGCGAGGCTGCAGCCATAGGCGAAATCGCCGAGGTGGAAGACGCGGTCGCCGGGGCGGATCCTGTTGTTCCACATGCTGACGAGGAACTCGTCGTGCTCCTCGATCGAGGCGAACGGGCGGGGCCGGGCCATCCGGTCGGACATCATGCCGGCATGCCCCACGTGGGTGTCTGAGGTCAGGTAGGTCGTCACGGGCAGGGCCCCTCGAACGGAACGCATGGCCGTCCGGATTTCCGGACGGGGTGGCTAGCCTTCAGGCCGGCAAGCGTTTCGAGGGGGCGTGCGTCATGGGGCGATCCTCGGGGATCGGGGGCCGCCCGGCAAGAGCCGACGCGGGGCACGGTTAGCCCTTCCCTGGCCTTCGGAGAGGGGCCGTGATTCGAGGGGGCGTTGTATCCCCGTTGTATCCCGCCGTTTCAGGGGCAGCGCGAAGCGCGTGAAGAACGCCTCGCAAGGGCCTGTCAGCTATAGGGAAAGGGATTGGAGCGGGCGATCGGGATCGAACCGACGACATTCAGCTTGGGAAGCTGACGTTCTACCACTGAACTACGCCCGCGCCCGGAACCCTGACGGTTTCCGGCGGCCGGGAGGCGAGGCCTCGCTCGGCCGATCCCGTGTAGCAGGCCCGCCGCAAGGGCGTCAAAGGCATTTTTGCCGGGCCTCGGCCCCGGATCGGGCACCCATCGGCAAGTGATTTGCCGGATCGTCCCAAGAATCATCCCATTGCCGACAATTCGAGGGATTCCGCTGACGCTCCGTTCAGATCCGTCTGCTCGACTTCGGGTTGCAGAACAACGGTGTGTCATGCGGACCTGGATCACGAACCTTGTCTCGGACGAAGCGGGCTCCGGCACCATTCTCTTCGGGCTGACGTTCATCCCCTTCGTGATGCTGATCGGAGCCAGCATCGACATCAGCCTCGCCTACGAGGCCAAGTTGAGGTTGCAGGCCCTGGCCGATCAGGCCGCCCTCGCGGCGGTGCTGACCTCGAACGACGTCAAGACACCGATCGACGTGGTGCGCACCTTTCTCCCGGCTCCGGTCGAAGGCGCGACCGCGGGGCTCGGGCCGTCGGCCACCGTGCAGGTCGAGAACGGGGTCGTGACGGTCGAGGCATCGCAGCGGGTGCCGACGAATTTCGCGGGCATTCTCGGCGTCACGGCCCTGCCGATCGCCGTGCGGGCCAGCGCGGCCGTGGGCAGCGAGGCGGGGGCCGTTCCGATCTGCATCCTGGCCCTCAATACCACCGCCGCGGACGCCGTGCTGTTCACCGGCAACACGTCGGTGGTCGCGCGCCGATGCAGCATCTACAGCAACTCCTCGAATGCGGCGGCCATCTCCGTGAAGGGCTCGGCCAGCGTGCAGGCGGCGGCCTATTGCGCGGTCGGCGGCATGAACCTCCCGACCGGCACCACGCCGGTGCCGCGCAGGGGCTGCCCGCGCCTCGATGACCCGTTCCGCAATCTGCCCTTGGCATCCGGCTCGGGCTGCCGGGATCCCGGGCAGGCCGACAAGCCGAACAAGTCCCAGACTCTCGACCAGGGCGACTATTGCGGTCTCGACCTGAAGGGGACGGTGACGCTCAATCCCGGTTTCTACTTCATCAACGGACCGCTCACGATCGGCGCCCAGGCGAAGGTCACCGGACGGGGCGTGACGCTCTACCTAACCGGGTCCAACGCGAGCTTCCGGATCAACGGAGGGGCGAGCGTTGACTTGAGCGCCGCCACGACGGGGTCCTATGCGGGCATCGTGCTGATGCAGGACCGGCAGGTCACCGGCGCCAACGGCAACGTCATCAATGGCGGGGCCGAGCTGAAGCTCGTCGGCGCCATCTACGCGCCCCGGCAGGCGATCGAACTGCGCGGCAACGGCAGCTTCGGCCAGCAGAGCGACTTCATGCCGATCATCGCCGACACCATCACCTTCACGGGCAACACCACGGCCTCGGCGGATGCGACCGCCATGCAGCCGGCGGTGGCCCTGCCGAAGCACCCGAGCGGGGGCGCCCGGGTGACGAACTGAGGCCCTGGCCCCCGGCCGTCAGGTCCCGAGCAGCGAGCCGACCCGCAGGCCGGCCTCGCGGGCGAAGGCGGCGGCCGCCATCTTGCCACCCCCCTCGGGCTTGAGCTTGAACACCTCGATCTGGCCGCCCTGCGCGGTGATGCGGATCGACTCCTCGCCGATCTCCGTCACCTCGCCCAGCGCCCCCGTCACGGCCCCGAAGGTGCGCACCGGGTGCTTGCGCGCGTCGTAGATCTGGAGCTTGCGGCCCTCCAGCGTCGTCCAGGCCCCGGGGGCCGGATTGGCGGCGCGGATCAGGTTGTAGAGGTGGTCGACATGCGCATCCCAGTGCAGGCGCGCCGCCTTGGCCGAGAACCAGCCCTCGTAGCTCGCCGCCGCCTCGTCCTGCACCATCTCGCGGTGGCGTCCGCTCACCACCAGGTCGGCGGCTTCCAGCATCGCCTCCACGCCCATCGGGAACAGGCGGCCGAAATAGACGTCGCCGAGGGTGTCGTCGGGGCCGATCTCGCAGGGCTTCTGGAGGATCACCGGTCCCTCGTCGAGGCCGTCGGTGGGGCGGAAGATGCTCAGCCCCGTCCGCGTGTCACCCTTGGCGATCGGCCAGTTGATCGAGGAGGGGCCGCGATAGTGCGGCAGCAGGGAGGGGTGGTACTGGATCGTGCCGTGGCGGGGGATGGTCACGAAGGTCTGCGGCGCGAATTGCAGCACGTAGGCCATCACGCCGAGGTCGGCGTCGAGCTCCCGCAGGGCGTCGGCGGCCTCCTGGCTCTTGAGGCTCGGGAACTGGAACACCGGAAGGTCGCGCTCCTGCGCGGCACTCCTGAGGGCATCGGGCTTGGCGCCCTCCTTCTCGGGGGCGCAGAAGACGCCTGCCACGACATCTCCCCGGGCCAGGAAGGCGTCCATCACCGCCCTGCCGAAATCCTGCTGACCGATGAGTGCGATGCGCATGGCTCCTCCGTGGGGAAGCGCCGGCGAGCACGCAGGCGCTCCCGTTGCGGCCGGACGCGCGGTCCGGCCGGATGATGGTGGCGGTGAGAGGGCGGCGCCCGGCCGGGCCGGGCGCTCGCGATGGATCCGGCCCGGCTACTCGGCGGCGATCTTCTGGACCGAGCCGATGGCGCCCGAGCCGGCGACTTCGAGAATCCGCTCGTCCGAGTAGGAGAGCACCCGGCGCAGCACCTCGTCGGTGTGCTCACCGAGCAGCGGCGAGCGCACGACCTCCGTCGGGCTGTCCGAGAGCTTGATCGGGTTGCCGACCGTGAGGTAGGGGCCGCGCACCGGGTGCTCGACCTCCACGATGGTGCCGGTCGCGCGCAGCGACGGCTCCTCGGCCAGTTCCTTCATGGACAGGATCGGCCCGCACGGAATGTCGTACTGGTTGAGGATGTCCATGGCCTCGAACTTCGTCTTCGTCATCGTCCATTGTTCGATGCGCTCGAAGATCTGGGTGAGGCGGGGCAGGCGGGCCGCCGGCTTGGCGAAGTCGGGATGCGTCTTCCACTCCGGTTCGCCGATGACGTCGCAGATCTTCTCCCAGACCGGCGCCTGGGTGATGAAGTACAGGTAGGCGTTCGGGTCGGTCTCCCAGCCTTTGCACTTGACGATGCGGCCGGGCTGCCCGCCGCCGGAATCGTTGCCGGCGCGCGGCACCGCGTCGCCGAAGGGGACGCCCTCGCCGTACTGGCTGTATTCCTTGAGCGGGCCGTGGGTGAGGCGCTGTTGGTCGCGCAGCTTGACCCGGCAGAGGTTGAGCACCCCGTCCTGCATGGCGCAGTCGACCCGCTGCCCGCGGCCCGTATGGGTGCGCTGGTAGAGAGCCGTGACGATGCCGAGCGCGAGGTGGAGACCGGTGCCGGAATCGCCGATCTGCGCGCCGGTGACGAGCGGAATGCCGTCCCGGAAGCCGGTGGTGGAGGCGGCGCCGCCGGCGCATTGCGCCACGTTCTCGTAGACCTTGCACTCCTCGTAGGGGCCGGGGCCGAAGCCCTTCACGGAGGCCACGATCATGCGCGGGTTGAGGGCCTGGATGCGCTCCCAGGTCAGGCCCATACGGGCCAGCGCGCCGGGCGCGAAGTTCTCGACCAGCACGTCGCAGACCCGCACGAGGTCTTCGAGTACCTCCATGCCGGTCCGGTTCTTGGTGTCGAGCGTGATCGAACGCTTGTTCGAATTCAGCATCGTGAAGTAGAGCGAGTCGGCATCCGGCACGTCCTGCAGTTGCGTGCGGGTAATGTCGCCCACACCGGGCCGCTCGACCTTGATCACGTCGGCGCCGAACCACGCGAGGAGCTGGGTGCAGGTCGGACCGGACTGGACATGCGTGAAATCGAGAATTCTCACGCCTTCGAGAGCCTTGGTCATGGGATACACTGCCGTCTGATCGGGTTGCACGGGGCGGGGGCGAAAACCGGGAGGGCGGGCCGCGTCCGGTCGGGTCCGGACGCACGGGCGACGCGGGGTCGGACCGCCGGCCGGCGGCGCGTCGAGCCTCTCGTCATGACCGTTCCCTCGCTGTCCTGAACCGCGGTGTCATGGCACGAGCCGGACCATTGCGCAGGAGGTTCGGTTCGCAATCGACGGGCCGGCGGCGCATCTCGTTGCGGAGGACGTTGGCATACCAGATACCATGTGTCAAATTCGGGCCAGCCACAGGGAGGTGCAGGCATGCTTCGCGAGCCCCCCGCCGCGCAGGCCGGCGGTCCGACATCCGACACCGCGCCCTACGGACCGTGGAATCCCGGCATCGAATCGGCGCTGCCCCGGGCATTCCTGCCGCTCGCCACGGTGTTCCGGCCGGAGAACGTCGCCACGGGCCTCGGCGAGGCGCAGGACCTCTCCGGGTTGTGCGGGCTGCCGCTCCACGACGTGGTGGCCTTCCGGGCGGAGCGTCTGGCGGTGCATGAGGTGCTGGTGCGCGTCACCGCCGACCTGTCGGTGCCCGTGGGCGAGAAATACGCGGATCTCGGCGTCAATTTCCGCCGGATGACCAGCCGCCTGCTCGCCACCGCCGTCGCCCCCCGTCTCGACGCGGTGACGGACCACCTGCGCGCTCTGCAGCAGGAGGGCAGGGCGGCCATGGAGCAGGTCCTGGAGGCGATCTTCTCCGCCCCCGAGCCGCCCCCGCCGACCCGGCGGCGCTGGTTCTCGCGTCCGCCGCCCACCCCGCCCGTCGCCGAGCCGCAGGAAGCGCGCGCAGCGCGACTGCTCGACGCCGCGCGGGCCGGCGCCGAGGCCGCCGGGCGGGAGGCGGAGGCCGCGGCCATCGGGGCGCTGCAGCGCGTCGTCGCCGGGGTGATCCAGCAGCGCGGGCGGCTCGTGCGCGATCCCGGGCTGCTCGCCGGGCTCGGGCTGACGCTGTTCTCGAACGGCTACGGCAGCCAGCGCATCGGCCGGCTCATCGACCCATGGGTGCGCGAGGCCGCGGAGCAGGAGGGATACCATCGGTTGGCACCGCAGGCCCGTCCGGTGGTGATGAACGTCAAGGGCGCCTCGGCCTCCGGCAAGAGCACGATGCGTCCGCTGCAGCGGGCGCTGGCCGGGCGCATCGGCGCCGCGTGGTCGGACTTCGCCCTCATCAGCCCCGACATCTGGCGCAAGTTCCTGCTCGATTACGCCTCCCTCGGGGCGGCCCGGCGCTACGCCGGCACCCTGACCGGGCACGAGGTCGAGATCGTCAACAAGAAGCTCGACCGCTACATGGCCGCCAAGGCCCGGGAGGGGCGCATGTCGCACCTCCTGATCGACCGCTTCCGCTTCGACAGCTTCGCGGCCGATTCGAGCGCCGAGGACGGCAGTCAGCTCCTCACCCGGTTCGGCGACCGGGTCTACATGCTGTTCATGATCACGCCGCCGGACGCGACGGTGGAGCGGGCGTGGCTGCGCGGCGAGCTGTTCGGCCGCTACAAGGCGGTGGACGACCTCCTGGCGCACAACGTCGAGGCGTTCACCGGCATGCCGCGGCTGTTCTTCACCTGGGCGCTGAAGGACGACAAGCGCGTCCACGCGGAGTTCCTCGACAACAGCGTGCCGGAGGGGTGCCGCCCGCGCACCGTGGCCTTCGGCTGGAACGGCGAGATCACGATCTTCGACCTGCGGCCGATCCTCGACGTCGACCGATTCCGCAAGATCAACGTCAATGCGGGCACGCCGCAGGAGGTCTATCCGGGACCCGCCCAGATGGCGCCGGCCCACAACACCGAGTTCCTGCGCCAGTGCGCGCGCCGGATGCGGGTGATCCGCTTCGCCGATCCCGCGACGGGGCGGGTCTATGCCCGCCTCGACGGCGGCACCCTGCGCTGCCTCGACCCCGCGCTGTTCACCGCCGCGCTCGACGACCCGGAGACGCAGGCTGCCTTCGCGGCGATCGCCGGCCCGCGGGAACTGGCGCAGGCCCTCGCGGCCCCGGGCGAGCCGGAGGTGCTGGACCCCGCGGACACCCATACCCTTGGGGAGTGGGCCGGCCGTCCAAGCGCGACCGCGGAACACCCCACGGCGCCCGGCGTTTGACCGTCGCCATCGCGAGGGCGTCAACGGCTCTCGACCGGTAACCGGGAGAATCGACATGGCTGGACCATATGCAGGCGGCCCCGCTTCGGGCGGCGCCAAACAGCACTCGCCGGGCGCGCAGGGCGGGTCCGACGGCGGCAGCGTCTACGAGCAGGCGGCCGGCGCGGCGCGCGACTTCGCAGACCGGGCATCCGACCATTGGGACGACGCCGCCCAGTACGGCTCGCGGGCCCTGCGGCGCGGCCAGGATGTCATCGGCGAGGTGGACGGGACGACGATGGCCGGCTGGTTCGTGGCCGGCGCAATCGGGTTCGGCCTCGCATGGCTGATGTTCGGCCAGCGCTCCGTGAGCGGCGACTACGTGGCGCGCGGCATGAGCCGGAGCAGCGACCACTACCGCTGAGGACAACACGTCGAGCCCGCCCCTCTCGCGGGGGCGGGCTTCGGGTGAGCGGCGCGGAACCGGCCCTCAGCTCTTCTTGCGGAACGCGTCGAGACTCACCACCGAGGCGCCGTTCTCTGGCGGAGCGGCCGGCTCGTCCTCGTCGTCCTTCTTCGGCGCTGGCTTCGCCTCGGCCTTGTCGGCCTGCGCCGCGATCTTCGGCATGCCGGCGAGCGCCGGAACCTTCGGGCTCGCCTCGCTCGGCTCCGACCCGGCGCCGCGGATGGAGCGCAGGCCGGCGGCCGGGGCGGGCGGCTCCTCGGTGGTCCGCCCGTCGTTAAGCTCGAACTTCAGCCCGAACTGGACCGAGGGGTCGAAGAACCCGGTCACGGCCTCGAACGGCACCAGCAGCCGCTCCGGCACGCCGGAGAAGGACAGGCCGACCTCGAAGGTGTGCTCGGTGACGCCGAGATCCCAGAACTGGTGCTGGAGCACGATCGTCATGTCCTGGGGGTACTTGTCGCGCAGGCGCTGCGAGATCCGCACGCCCGGGTAGTCCGTCCGGAACGAGACGTAGAAGTGGTGGTCGCCGGCCAGCCCGTCGCGGGCCGCGTCACCCAGAACCTTGCGCACCACGCTGCGCAGCGCGTCCTGCACCAGGAGGTCGTAGCGAATCAGATCGTCTGCCATCAGCGGTCGCTTGCCTGGTGCCGCATCCATCGGCTGTCGGGAAATGAGTGGAGGCTTCTGTTGCCAGGTGCCTCCGAACCCCGCCTATGCGATGCTAACCGCTAGGACTTTGTTTGGTCTTGGGGACCGCTTACGCGGCCACCGCCACCGGAGCAAAGTTGTCGTTGGCAACTATTGCATTGGCCCGATAACGGCGGAACCATGCCGAGCGAAAGTCCAACTTTTACGCCCTCGTCGATCCTATTTCGCCCCCGCCGAAGCCCAGCGCGTGGAGCCCTGGGCTCGGGTGGAGGCGCCGGGTACCGCCCCCGGGTCCGATAGGTTTATTGCGAAGAACGTTTATCGCCATAGCCGACCTCGCGGCCGGCTTTGCGAATATAGGGGGTCGCGCGCCGCTTTTGAAGCCCATCGATCGCCCTTCCGCGCCCTCAATCGCCGCCGTGTCCGGCGTGCCCCACCCGTCGCCCGCCCGCCGCGCGCTGCGGATCGTCGCGCTCGGCCTGCGCCCGCCGCTCTTCCTCCTGGCGGCCGGGCTTGCCGCCTTCGCGCTCGTCGCCGGCAGCGCCCGCCTGCTGCAGATGCGCGGGGCGACCCTGTGGGGCTTCCCGTTTGCGGGGTTCGACGAGACCGAGCGCTACGGCCTTGCCTTCGCGGTGGTGCCGCTGCCGATCCTGGCGGCCCTGGTGGTCTGGCGCGCCCGGCGGCGCTACGGGCGCGACTGGACGCGGGCGCTGGGCTTCGTGGCGCCGCCGCCGGGGGCGGCGCTGCCGCTCGCGCTGCTGCTCTGGCCGGTCCTGCAGCTCGCCTGGATCTCGCTGCTCGCGATCCTGTCGGGACGCTCGCCCGCCTCGGCGTTCCAGCTCCCCTACTGGCTGCACGGGGGCAGCCTCGCCGTCTGGCTCGCGTGGCTGGTGGTGCTCGCGCCGGCGGCCGAGGAACTCGTCTTTCGCGGCGACCTCTTCGCCCGCGCGCGCGGCGTGCTCGGCGCGGGCGCGACGGTCGGCCTCAGCGCCGGACTGTTCGCCCTCAGCCACGGCTGGGCCAGTCTCGCCCAGCCGCTCGGCGTCCTGCCGCTCGGCCTCGCGCTCGGCCTCGTGCGGGTGCGCACCGGCAGCCTGTGGGCCTGCATGGCGCTCCACGCCGTCAACAATGCGGCGCTCGTGCTGGTGATGTTCGCGCGGTCCTGAGAGCCGGTCCTTCCGAAAAAGGCCGGGACGGCGCGCGCGCCGGCGCTGACCCGGCCCACCCGAATGCGCTATCGTCCCGCCCCCGCGGAGGACAGATGCCATGCGCCCGTACCACGACCTCCTCCGGCGCATCCTCGACGAGGGCGTCGAGAAGCAGGACCGCACCGGCACCGGCACGCGCTCGGTCTTCGGCCACCAGATGCGCTTCGATTTGGGGGACGGGTTCCCGCTCGTCACGACCAAGCGGCTGCACCTGAAGTCGATCATCCACGAGCTGCTGTGGTTCCTGGCCGGGGACACCAACGTGGCCTACCTGCAGTCGAACGGCGTGACGATCTGGGACGAGTGGGCCGACGAGCACGGCGACCTCGGCCCGGTCTACGGCCGGCAATGGCGCTCCTGGGCCAAGCCCGACGGGGGCAGCGTCGACCAGATCGCCTGGGTGCTCGACGAGATCCGCCGCAACCCGGATTCGCGCCGCCTCGTCGTCTCGGCCTGGAATCCGGCCGACCTCGACCGCATGGCGCTGGCGCCCTGCCACTGCCTGTTTCAGTTCTACGTCGCGCAGGGGCGCCTGTCCTGCCAGCTCTACCAGCGCTCGGCGGACGCCTTCCTGGGCGTGCCGTTCAACATCGCCAGCTACGCGCTGCTCACCGCGATGATGGCGCAGGTGCTCGACCTCGCGCCGGGCGACTTCGTGCACACGCTGGGCGACGCGCATCTCTACTCCAACCACGTCGCCCAGGCGGAGCTGCAGCTCGGCCGCGAGGCGCGCCCGCTGCCGCGCCTGCGCCTCGATCGATCGGTGCGCTCGCTGTTCGATTTCCGTTACGACGACATCGCCATCGAAGGTTACGACCCGCACCCGGCGATCCGGGCGCCGGTGGCGGTGTGAGGGCAGCGATGCCGCTCGTCACCCTCATCGCGGCGGTCGCCCGCAACCGCGTCATCGGGCGCGACAACGACCTCGCCTGGCGCCTGCGCAGCGACCTGCGGCGCTTCCGCGCGCTCACGATGGGCAAGCCGGTGGTGATGGGCCGCCGGACCTGGGACTCGATCGGCCGCCCGCTCCCTGGCCGGCGGGTGATCGTGATGACCCGCGATCCCGCATGGTCGGTCCCGGGGGTCGAGACCGCCGGGGACTGGCCGGCGGTGCTCGCGCTCGCCGCCGGCGCCGAGGAGATCATGGTGGCGGGCGGCGCGCAGATCTACGCGCTCACCCTGCCGCTCGCCGACCGTATCCACCTGACGGAGGTCGAGGCTGCGCCCGAGGGCGATGCGCTCTTTCCCGTGATCCCGCAGGGCCGCTTCCGCGAGGTGGCGAGGGAGGCGCATCCGGCGGGACCGGACGACCAGCACGCGTTCCGCTTCGTGACGCTGGAGCGCGCCGGACTTCGGGACCGCCACGATTGAACGTGCCGCGTCATCCCGCTTCGCCGCTGCGGCGATGAACCCCGCCGGAAGCGGCCAAACCGCGGCCCCAAGCGGCCGGCAGAGGTTGCTTTCGCGCGAGGCGCAGCCGATATCGCTGCGGTGACATCTGTGACACCAACCAGGTGCCGCGCGGGACGCGACCCTCGAGAGGCGTGCCGGCCGGGAAAGGAAATGGGCGAGCATGCCTTGGAGTAATCAGAGCGGCGGCGGCGGCGGCGGTAACAACAGCGGCGGCGGTGGCGGCAACCCGGGAGGGCCGTGGGGCCGCCCCGGCGGCAACGGCGGCGGGCCGTGGGGCGGGGGCGGCGGCGGCAGCCAGCCGCCGGATCTCGAGGATCTGCTGCGCCGCGGCCAGGACCGGTTGCGCACGCTGATGCCCGGCGGCGGCTCGCTGGGCGGGCGCGGCGTGGTGCTGGCGGTGGTGATCGCCGCCGCGCTCTGGCTCCTCACCGGATTCTACGTCGTGGCGCCGAACCAGGTCGGCATCAACACGGTGTTCGGCCGCTACACCGGACAGGTGGGCGAGGGCCTGCGCTACAACTTCCCCTATCCGGTCGGCGCCGTGGTGAAGCCGAACGTGGGGCAGGTGAACTCGATCCAGGTGGGCTATCGCTCCGGGGGGGCGCAGCGGGTGCGCGACGTGCCGGAGGAGAGCCTGATGCTCACCGGCGACGACAACATCGTCGACATCGACTTCGACGTGCAGTGGCGCGTAAACCCGGCCAAGGCCGACGAGTTCGTGTTCAACCTCCAGAACCCTGAGGGCACCATCAAGTCGGTGGCCGAGAGCGCGATGCGCGAGGTGGTCGGCCGGCGCAAGATCCAGCCGATCCTCACCACCGAGCAGACCAGCGTCGCCCAGGAGGTGCAGGAGATCATCCAGCGGGCGCTCGACTCCTACGGCGCGGGCGTGCTGATCAACGTCGTGCAGCTCCAGGGCGTGAGCCCGCCGCAGGAGGTGCGCCAAGCCTTCATCGACGTGAACGCCGCGCAGCAGGACGCCGAGCGCGCCCGCAACGAGGCCCGCACCTATGCCAGCCGCGTGGTGCCGCAGGCGGAAGGCCGCGCGTCGCAGATGGTCCAGCAGGCCGAGGGCTACAAGTCGCAGGCGACCGCCGAGGCGACCGGCCAGGCGGCCCGGTTCCGCGAGGTCTACGAATCCTACAAGGTCGCCCCCGCGGTCAGCCGAGAGCGGATGTTCCTCGACACGATGGAGAAGGTGCTGGGCAGCGTGAACAAGGTGATCGTCGACCAGGGCGGCCCCGGCGCGGCCCCCGGCACCGCCGCGGCGGGTGTCCTGCCGGTCCTGCCGCTGAACGAATTCGCCCCGGCCCGTCCGGCCGCCCAGGCCCAGGGAGCCACCCGATGAACGCCCAGACCCTCCGCACCATCCTCCTGGTGCTGGTCGCGCTCGGCGCCCTCCTTGTCTACGCCGCCGCCTTCACGGTGAGCCAGACCCAGCAGGCGCTGGTGCTGCAGGTCGGGCGCGTGCGCAGCGTGCTCAACCAAGCCGGCACCGACCGCCCGGGCCTCTACTTCAAGATCCCGTTCGTCGAGACGGTGGTGTATTTCGAGAAGCGTCTGCTCGACCTCGACCTGCCGGTGCAGACCGTGCTGTCCGCCGACCGGCAGAACCTCGAAGTGGACGCGTTCGCGCGCTACAAGATCAGCGATCCGCTGCGCTTCTATCAGGCGGTGAACAACATCCCGACGGCCAACCAGCGCCTGTCGAGCTTCACCAACGCGGCGACCCGCAACGTGCTGGCCAGCGCCTCGCGCGACGCGATCGTGCGCACGCAGCGCGAAGCGCTGATGAACCGGATCCAGGAGGAAGTGAACCGGCAGGCGAAGAATCTCGGCATCGAGATCATCGACCTGCGCCTGACCCGGGTGGACCTGCCGGCGGCCAACAGCCAGGCGGTCTACGGCCGGATGCAGACCGAGCGCCAGCGCGAGGCCGCCGACCTGCGGGCCAACGGCGAGCGCGACGCGGCCACCATCCGGGCGCGGGCCGACCGCGACGTGACGGTGCTGATCGCCGAGGCCGGCCAGAAGGCCGACCAGCTGCGCGGCGCCGGCGACGCGGACCGCAACCGCATCCTCGCCGAGGCCTTCGGCCAGGATCAGGACTTCTTCGCCTTCTACCGCTCGATGCAGGCCTACGAGAAGGGACTGACCGGGAGCGACACGCGCCTGGTGATCAGCCCCTCCTCGGAGTTCTTCCGCTACTTCAACGACCCGCAGGGCCGGGCACGGCCGGCCGCCGCCGCCGCGCCCAGCGGCCAGTAACCGCCGGACCGGCCGTCAGCCGGCCTGACAGGGAGCAGACGCCGTGCGGGACCTTGCCGCCGCTCTCGGGCTTGCGCTCGCGATCGAGGGGCTGCTCTGCGCGGCCTTCCCGCGGGCCATGCGCCGGGCGATGCTGGAGGCCGCGCACACGCCGACGGAGCGCATGCGCCTCGTCGGCGTCGTCTCGGCGGTGGCGGGGGTCGCCGTGGTGGGCGCGGTGCGCCTGCTGATGCGGTGATGGTCGCAGCACCTTGAACGGCCCCGCGCCACCACGATCTGTAAGAGAGGGTGCGGCCAGGGCATCGGCTTTTGGCATCGGCTTTCCGCCGCCGGGCCGATCTGGCAGCATCGCGGATGATCCACGCCGCTTCTCGCATGATGCTTCTTGACCGAACGAGGTTTCCGATGCCCGCAGTCGAGTCCGCGCCCGCGCGCCGTTCCCCAGCGTTCGCGAAACGGCGGCTGCCGGCCCTCGCCGGGGCCTTGCTGGCCCTGTCGGTTGGAACCGCCGCCCTGCCGCCCGCGGCCTTCGCCAAGGGGCCGGCATCGCTCGCCGATCTCGCCGAGCAGGTGACGGACGCGGTGGTGAACATCTCCGCCTCGACGACGGTCGAGACCCGCAACCGCACCCTGCCGCAATTGCCGCCGGGGACGCCGTTCGAGGACCTGTTCGAGGAGTTCTTCAACCGCCGCGGCCAGGGCGGCGAGAATCAGCAGCAGCAGCGCCCGTCGCCGCGCCGCTCGAACTCGCTCGGCTCCGGCTTCATCCTCGACGCCTCCGGCATCGTCATCACCAACAACCACGTGATCGGCGATGCCAACGACATCCAGGTCATCCTGCACGACGGCCGCAAGCTGAAGGCCGAGATCGTCGGCAAGGATCCCAAGACCGATCTCGCCGTGCTGCGGGTCAAGCCCGATCCCGACCGGCCGCTGAAGGCGGTGCCGCTCGGCGATTCGGAGAAGATGCGGCCGGGCGACTGGGTGATCGCGATCGGCAACCCGTTCGGCCTCGGCGGATCGGTCTCGGCCGGCATCGTCTCGGCGCGGGGCCGCAACATCGAATCCGGCCCCTACGACAACTACATCCAGACCGACGCGGCCATCAACAAGGGCAATTCGGGCGGGCCGCTGTTCAACATGAACGGCGAGGTCATCGGCATCAACACCGCCATCCTGTCGCCGACCGGCGGCTCGGTGGGCATCGGCTTCGCGGTACCCTCGGCCACCGCCGGCCCGGTGATCGAGCAACTGCGCCAGTTCGGCGAGACCCGCCGCGGCTGGCTCGGCGTGCGCATCCAGAACGTCGACGACACCACCGCCGAGGCGCTCGGCCTCAAGGGCGGCGCCCGCGGCGCGCTGATCGCCGGCATCGACGACAAGGGGCCCGCCAAGGCCGCGGGCTTCGAGGTCGGCGACGTGATCACGCGCTTCAACAACGTCGAGGTGAAGTCGTCGAGCGACCTGCCGCGCATCGTGGCGACGACGCCGGTGGGCAAGACCGTCGACGTCCTGACCGTGCGCAAGGGCCAGGAGCAGACCCGGCAGGTGACGCTCGGCCGCCTGGAGGACAACGACAAGCCGCAGCCCGCCGCCCTCAACCGGCCGCAGGCGGAGCCCGACGTCACCCGTCAGGCGCTCGGCCTCAACCTCTCGGGCATCACCGACGAGACGCGCCGCCGCTTCAGCATCAAGGACGGGCTCAAGGGCGTCGTCGTCACGCGGGTCGATCCGAACTCCAACGCCGCCGACAAGAACATCAAGGCGGGCGACCTGATCGTCGAGGTGGGCCAGGAACCGGTGACGACGCCGACCGAGGTCACGCGCCGCATCGAGCAGATCAAGAAGGACGGCCGCAAGTCCGCGCTGCTGCTGGTCTCGAACAGCCAGGGCGAGGTGCGGTTCGTGGCGCTGAGCCTCGAATAGGGGAGGGCGCCCCGCCTCCGGGCGGGGCCCTCCATCCCTGAATTCCGGACCCATTCGCGGCCCGTCTCACCCCGGCTTGCCGGGTCGCGTTCCGCCGACGCTGCCTGCGCCGGAAGGGATCGGCCCGGACCCGTCCGTCACGCCGCGGGCGGCTCGCACACATCCACCCAGGCGGCTCCGACGATCTCGGCCATGCGCTCGGGCGCCACGCGCACGGCGCTGTTCGGCGAGCCGGCCGCCGGCACCACCTCGTCGAAGGCGCGCAGCGACACGTCGCAATAGACCGGCAGCGGCGTCGCGAGCCCGAACGGGCACACGCCACCGACCGGATGGCCGGTGAGGCGCTCGACCTCCTCCGCGCCGAGCATCCGCCCCTTGCCGCCGAACGCGGCCCTGACCTTGCGGTTGTCGAGCCGCGCATCGCCGCGCGCTACCACGAGCAGGACGCGCTCGCCGACCCGCAGCGACAGCGTCTTGGCGATGCGCGCCGGCTCGACCCCATGCGCCTCGGCGGCGAGCGCAACGGTGGCCGAACTCGCCTGGGTTTCGATCACCACGAGGTCGGGAGCGCGCGCGGCCAGATCCGCCCGCACGGATGCCACGCTCATCGCCGGCCGCTCAATGATGCGGCTGCGGGTTGACCGTGTAGGCGCCGCCCCGGATGCGCTCCGGAAACCCCTCGGCGTAGCGGGCGGTCGCCTCTTCGCCGTAGGTCTGCACCAGCTCCTGGAAGGCGGCGAACAGCGCCGCCTGGGCCATGCAGTCGCCGTCGATCCCGTCGAGGCAGCCCTCGGCGAAGGCTTCCGAAACGTAGGACAGCGCAGCGCGCTTGGCGTCTTGGTCGGAGGGATCCGGCGGGAAGGAATTCTCTGAATGCGGCATCGGCTGGGGGTGCGGTGTCCGGTGGGCCTTCGCGTCACCCCGATTCATAGGTGCCCATCCGGCGCGCGGCCAGCCAGGAATTGCGAAGAGGTTAACGCCAGGGCGGCAATGCGTCGTTTTCGTGCGCCAGGGCCACAGCTGTTGCAGGCCGGCGACAGGCGCAAAGGGCAGCGCGCCGGCTCATCGCCCCGCCGCGACGGCCCGGGCCGGCTCCGGCTCGGCCGCGATCCCCCGCGTCCCGTCGGCGATGATCCGCGTGACGAGATCCGCATAGTCCGACCGCGTGAAGCCGCCCCCCTCGCGGAACCACAGGTAGTGCCAATTCACCATCCCGAAGAACGACATGGTGACGGGTTTGAGCACCCGCGTGCCCCTGAGATGCGGGGCGACCCCCGCGATGGCCTCCGCGAACAGCCGCACGAGTTCCCGCTCGATCGCCCGTACCTCGTCCTGCCGCGCCGGGGGCAGCAGCGCGAGGTCGTTGATCTGCACCTTGTGCTGGGCGTCCGCGTCCCGGTAGGCCTCCAGCAGCGCGCCGACGAGGCGGCGCAGGCGCTCCTGCGGGGGGAGGCCTGGCAGGTCGGCCGCCTCCACGGCCTCCAGCAGCACCTCCAGGTGAACGCGGATCACGTCGAAGAGGATCGCCTCCTTGTCCCGGTAATAGTGATAGAGGTTGGCCTTCGACACACCGCAGGCATCCGCGATCCGGCTCATCGAGGCGCGGTCGAAGCCGTGGGCGGCGAAGAGTTCGGCCGAGCGATCGAGGATCGTCCGGCGCTTGTCGTCGTAGTCGCTGGCGCGGGTGCGGGCCATCGCGGGGATCAGTCCTTCGGGCGGCGGTCGATGACGCGCTTGGCCTTGCCGAGCGAGCGCTCGATCGCCTCGGGGTCGAGCACCGCGACGCTCGCCGTCACGCCGATCGTGTCCTTGATGAGGTGGGCGAGCCGGCCGCCGGCGGCCTCGCGCACCTCCGGCGCGTCGGCATCCGGCCGGATCTCCACCGTCACCGTCATGGCATCGAGGCGCGCCTCGCGCGTGAGCACGATCTGGTAATGGGCCGAGAGGGCCGGCACCTTCAGGATCGCCTCCTCGATCTGGCTCGGGAAGACGTTCACCCCGCGCACGATCATCATGTCGTCGGAGCGCCCGGTGACCTTCTCCATGCGCCGCATGCTGCGGGCGGTGCCGGGCAGGAGCCGGGTGAGGTCGCGGGTGCGGTAGCGGATCACCGGCATCGCCTCCTTGGTCAGGGAGGTGAAGACGAGTTCGCCCCGCTCGCCGTCCGGCAGCACGGCACCGGTCGCCGGGTCGATGACCTCCGGGTAGAAATGGTCCTCCCAGATGTGCAGGCCGTCCTTGGTCTCGACGCACTCGCTGGCCACCCCGGGCCCCATCACCTCCGAGAGGCCGTAGATGTCCACCGCGTGCAGGTCGAACGCCTCCTCGATCTCCTGGCGCATGGCGTTGGTCCAGGGCTCGGCCCCGAAGATGCCGATCTTCAGCGAGGAGGCGCGCGGATCGAGGCCCTGCTTGCGGAATTCGTCGAGGATCGCGAGCATGTAGGAGGGCGTCACCATGATGATGTCGGGCTTGAAGTCCTGGATCAGCTGGACTTGGCGCTCGGTCATGCCGCCCGAGACCGGGATCACCGTGCAGCCGAGGCGCTCCGCGCCGTAATGCGCGCCCAATCCCCCGGTGAACAGCCCGTACCCGTAGGCGATGTGCACGCTCATGCCCGGCCGTCCGCCCGCCGCGCGGATGGAGCGCGCCACCGCCTCGGCCCAGACATCGAGATCGGCCTTGGTGTAGCCGACGACGGTGGGCTTGCCGGTGGTGCCCGACGAGGCGTGGAGGCGCGCCACGCGCTCGCGCGGCACCGCGAACAGCCCGAACGGGTAATTGTCGCGCAGGTCCGCCTTGCTGGTGAATGGGAAGCGGGCGAGGTCGGGCAGGTCGCGGAAGTCGGACGGGTGCACGCCGGCCGCGTCGAAGGCGGCGCGGTAATGCGGCACGTTCTCGTAGGCGTGGCGCAGCGTCCAGGCCAAGCGCTCGCGCTGGAGCGCCGCGAGGTCGGCGCGGGCGGCGACCTCGGCGCGGTCGAGGATCTGCGGATCGGGTTTCAGCTCGGCGAGCTTCCGGGGCGTGATCTGCAGCAACGAAACCTCCCTGACGGTCGGGTTGTCGGTGTTTGTCTCAGGAGCCGGCGGGTTCGCGCCCTGCGGGGGAGGGCCGCTCCCCGTCGTCCGGCGGCACGAAGCTGCCGCCGATGGTGCGCGAGTGCCCGCGGAATTCCGCCACCACCCGATCCTCTGCGCCCCGCACCGTGACGTCGTAGAGGCCCGACCGGCCGCCCCGCGCGCGCTCGACGGCGTGCGCGATCAGGGTCTCGTCCAGGCGGCCCGGGCGCAGGAAGGTGACGGCGCAGTGCTGCGCCACCGTCACCGCGTCGTAGGCATTGCAGGCGAAGGCGAAGGCCGAATCAGCGAGCGCGAAGATGAAGCCGCCGTGGCACAGGCCGTGGCCGTTCGTCATGTCCTCGCGCACCCGCATCGACAGCACGGCCTCGCCCGGGCCCACGCGCTCGATGCGCATGCCGAGGCCCTGGCTCGCCCGGTCCTGCGCCCACATCGCGGCGGCGCAGGCCTGCGCCAGCGCCTCGGGTGACCGCTCCCCCGCCATCACGCCCTCCCGGTGAAGCGGGGCGGGCGCTTCTCGAAGAAGGCGGCGACGCCCTCGGCATAGTCCGGCGTGCGGCCGGCCTGGCCCTGGAGGTCGCGCTCCAGGTCGAGCTGCGCGTCGAGGTCGTTGGTCTCGGCGGCGTCGAGCGCCCGCTTGATCAGCGCGAGGCCGGCCGTGGGCTGGGTGGCGAAATGCGCGGCGAGGCGGTGCGCCTCCTCCATCAGAACCTCGTCGTCCACGGCCTTCCAGATCAGGCCCCAGGCCTCGGCCTGCGGCGCCGGCACCGGCTCGGCCAGGAGCGCCAGCGCCCGCGCCCGTGCCCGCCCGAGCAGGCGCGGCAGCAGCCATGTGCCGCCGGAATCCGGCACGAGGCCGAGCTTGGCGAAGGCCTGGATGAACTTCGCCGAACGCGCCGCCACGACGATGTCGCAGCCGAGCGCGAGGTTGGCGCCCGCCCCCGCCGCCACCCCGTTCACGGCGCAGACCACCGGCATGGGCAGGTCGCGGATCTGGCGCACCAGCGGGTTGTAGAGGGTGTCGAGCGTCTGCGAGAGGTCCGGCACCCGGCCGGGCTCGAACACCCGGTCGGACAGGTCCTGGCCGGCGCAGAAGCCGCGGCCCGCCCCGGTGAGGATCAGCGCCCGGCAGGTCTCGTCCGCGGCCGCCGCCGCGAGGGCGTTGCGCAGCGCCGCGTGCATGGCGACGTTGAAGCTGTTGAGGCGGTCCGGCCGGTTGAGCGTGATCACCCGATAGCCGTCGCGCCGTTCGCTCAGAACGACTTCCTCCGCCAAGGCGGCCTCCCTGCGTGGTGCCGGGCCGCGCGGCGGCCGGCATTTTTATGACCAACCGTCCGGTAAATTAATCAAGGGGGAGGCGTTGTCAATTTGGCGGCGGCGCCCCGTTTGAAGAACGGGCAGGGCGCCCGTCGCAGGCTCATTCGGCGTCGGCCACCTGCCGCATGGCCGGGGGACGGCCGGGGCGGGGTGCCTTGTGCGGTGCAGCGTCGAGGCTCTGCAGGATCTCGCGGTAGTCGCGGAAATCCCTGGCGGCGGTCGCGCCCGATATACTCCTGTCGGTGCTCTGGCCGGTCCAGTGCGCGCTGACCGAGCGGCCCCGCACGCCGCCGACGAACCAGCCGTCCCGTACGAACGCCGCGTGCCGGGGGTCGTAGCGGTGCTGCCCGTCATGGGTGCCGGTCTTTCCGAACAGACGCTTGCGCTCCTGCATGCGCTGGAAGAGGCCGGCCACGGTCGAGTGCACGGCGTGGCCGCCGATGCGGGTCGGCTCCATCATGGCGACGTGCCGCAGCGCCTCCTGCATGCCGGCCGCCACGGCGGCGCCGATGACAGACGGCCCGGGCTGCGGCGGAGCGCGGGCGGGAATCGCGGCCCCGTCGAGACCGGCGACCTCGCGAACGGCCCTGGGCACCACCCGGGCCCCGCCCCGCACCAGCGTGGCGTAGACCGCGGCCATCTGCAGGGGGGTGGCCGAGATCCCGCCCAGCGCCAACTGCAGGTTGTCGGCGGCCATGTCGGCCAAGCCGAGATCCCCCCACAGCGCCTTGATCCTGCGCCCCCGGCCGGGCTCGAAAGCGAGGTTGACGAAGGCGCAGTTGAGCGAGGCCGCGAAGGCGGTGCGCAGGTCGACCCGCCCCTCGGCCCGGCCGGCCCGTGCGAGGTCGGCGGCCGGCCGGCGCCCGCCTTTCACGAGGCAGCGTTCGTTGGCGTATTCCGCGCTGTCTTCATCGAAGGCGGGTGAGGAGAGCCTGCGCTTGTCGGCGAGCGCGGTGGCGAGAACAACCGCCTTGGCCAGCGACGCGATCGGGCGCGGCTCGCCGCTCGCGAGGTTCAGGTGGGCCTTGTCCGGATAGACGGCGCGGCTCGCCAGCGCCACGAGGAAGCCGTCCGGCGTGAGATCGACCAGGGCGGCGGCCCGGTCCTCGGCCGCGGCGCGCTGCACCACGAGATCCGCCGCGCGTTGCTGGCGCCCGCCGAGGGCGAGGTAGGCGCGGAACCGGTCGGTCGCCCCCGGGCGGTAGACCAGCGCGTCGCCGATCCGCTCCTCGCGGACGAGGCCGCGCCGGGCCAGTTCGCGCAGGGCGACCTCCACGTACCACCGCGTCTCCAGGCGCGGGGGCTCGGCCGCGGGCCGCTGGCGCAACGTCACGAGCCGGTCGAGGCCGGCGCGGCGCTGCTCGCGCCCGGCACGGGTGGCGGGCGCCGGAAAGGTGTCGAGCACCAGCATCGTCTGGGCGCGCAGCCGCTGGCGGCGGCAGATGCTGAGCGCGTTCACCTGCCGGAAGGCCGCCAGCAGCGGCTGGCGCTCGTCCCGGGTCAGCTCCGCGAGCGAGGAGCGGCCGGGATGCCGGGACCGGAGGAAGCTGCGTTCGAGGTCGCGCTTGTAGCGCGCGCATCCCTCCGGCCCGAACCGTTCCTTCCGGCTGTACTCCTGGATCCGGCGGATCTCGGACAGGCGCAGCGCCGAGCCCCGGGGTTCCGGCCGCCAGACGTCGTAGCGGTTCGGGCCGTGCAGCGTCGCGGCCATCGCGGCCGCCTCGACCTGCGTCAGGCTCGCGGCGCTCTTGTTGAACAGGTACTGCGCGCCCTGCTCGATCCCGGTCCGGTTGCCCGGAAAGGGCACGATGTTGAGGTAGGCTTCCAGGATCTCGCGCTTCGAGAGGACGCGCTCGATGCGCAACGCCGCCCAGATCTCCACCAGCTTGCGGACGTGGCCGCGGTCGTTCGGGTCCAGCAGGGTGTTCTTGGCAAGCTGCATGGTGATGGTCGATCCGCCGCGCGGGCGGCCCCGGACGGTGTCCTTGGCCGCGCTGAGCAGGCCCTTGAGATCGACGCCGCCGTGCTTGAGGAACCTGCGGTCCTCCCGCCTGATCACCGCATAGGGCAGGTCGAGCGGCACCTGCTCCAGCCGGACGGGCAGCGGGCAATGGCAATGGACGTCCAAGCCTCCCGGATCGCCGGGCCGCGGCACCGCGAGCAGGTGGGCCGAGGTCAGCCGCATCCGCAGGGTCGGGTCGTCGGGGAGCGCCGCGATGCGCCGGGCGACGAGGGCCCCCACGAGTGCCACCGCCAGGACCGCGACCACGCCCGCCGAGACGACCGCCCGACGCAGCATTCGTCCGATTCGTGACACGTCCATCGACCCAGGCATCACCCGAGTAGTGGAACATGTGGACGCGCTCCGGCGGCGAAAAGGCTGAGCTCAGGAATTTTTAATCATCATGAGCGCCGGTTTGCTGCGTCAGAATGCCGTTCTTCTCAGCGCTGGATCGACTACACCACATCTTGCGCCGCGTTCGACGGAGACGGGCGACGAGACCCGCCGGTCCGCGCCCTCCGATCGCCCGTTGCGGTCGGTGCGCCGGGGTCTCAGCCCTCGCCGCGGGCGGCCGCCGGCACGGCGTTCACCCACAGCACCACCGTCTCGTCGCTCTCGGAGGGATTGCCGTAGCGGTGCGGGCGGCGGCTGGCGAAGCGGAAGCTGTCGCCGGCGTCGAGCCGCATCGTCGCGTCCTCCACCGCCAGGACGAGGCGGCCCTCCAGCACCAACCCGGCCTCCTCGCCGTCATGCGCGAAGAACTCGTCGCCGGTGCTCGCGCCCGGCGAGAGCCGCATCAGGAAGAGGCTGAGCCGCCCGTCGCCGTCCGGACGCGTCAGCAACTGCTTGGCGATGCCGGAGCGCCAGAGGGTCAGCTCCGCCCGTTCGTGCGGCCGGGTGACGATCGCGTCCGGGGCCGGCGCCGCGGCGCCGAACAGGCCGGAGAGGCCGACCTCCAGCACGTCGGCGATCGCCGTGAGCACCCGCAGCGAGGGCGAGGACAGACCGCGCTCGACCTGGCTGAGGAAGCCGATCGACAGCTCGGCGCGCGCCGCCACCGCCTTGAGCGACAGCCCGCGTGCGCGCCGCAGCGCCCGCACGCGACGGCCCACCGCGAGGTCTGCCGCGATCCCCTCGGGCCCGGCCCGCCCGTTCCGTCGCCCGTCCTCGGCCTGTTTCATGTGCATGAAATCTGGATTGCGTTCGCGAGTGGATTATGCCCAGATGTTCATGTCAATGAAATTTCCGCCGCGGGTCCCGGCACCAGCGGGTCCGCCCCGACCAGGAGCACGACGATGAAGCGTCTCGTTCAGGCGGCCCTGGCGGCCGTCGCGCTCGGCCTCGTCTCGCCGGCCACGGCGCAGACAACGCTGAAGGTCGGTTCGACCCCGACCGGCATCCCGTTCACCTTCCTCGACACCAAGACCAACACCATCCAGGGCGTCATGGTGGACGTCATCACGGCGGTCGGGCGCGAGGCGGGCTTCGCCGTGCAGGTCGAGCCGCTGCAATTCTCGACCCTGATCGCGGCGCTCACCGCCAAGAAGATCGACATCATCTCGGCCGCGATGTTCATCACGCCGGCCCGCAAGGAGGTGATCGACTTCTCCGAACCGGTCTACACCTACGGCGAGGCGCTGATCGTGCCGAAGGCCGACGGGCGCGACTACGCAGCCTTCGCCGACCTCAAGGGCGAGACGGTGGGCGCGCAGGTCGGCACCGCCTTCGTCGAGCCGCTGAAGAAGTCCGGGCTCTTCCCCGAGGTGAAGATCTACGACACGATTCCCGACGTCCTGCGCGACGTGAATTCCGGGCGCCTGAAGGCCGGCTTCGCGGACGGGCCGATCCTCGCCTACAACCTCAAGCAGGGCCTGTTCCCGAACGTGCGGCTGGTGGAATCCTACAAGCCCACGGTGGTGGGCTCTGTAGGAATCGGCCTGCGCAAGGACGACGCGGCGCTCAAGGCCAAGATCGATGCCGGGCTCGCCAAGATCAAGGAGAGCGGCGAACTCGCGCGCATCCTGGAGAAGTGGGGCCTCAAGCCCTCCGTGAACCCGTCGTGAGCCGGCGCGCCGCGCGATGGAGAGCTTCCTCGCCGATGCCCGCGAGTTCGTGCCGATCCTGCTGCAAGGGGTGCAGCTCACCATCCTGATCACGCTCGGCTCGCTCGTCGTCTCCACCGCGCTCGGCCTCGTCTGGGCGATGATGCGGGTTTCCGGGATCCCGCTGCTGTCGGGGGCGGCTTCTCTGTTCATCAACGTGATCCGCGGCATCCCGATCATCGTCCAGCTGTTCTACATCTACTTCGTGCTGCCGGATTTCGGGATCGCGCTCACGGCCGTGCAGGCCGGCGTGCTCGGGCTCGGCCTCGCCTACTCGGCCTATCAGGCGGAGAACTTCCGTGCCGCCATCGAGGCGATCGACAAGGGGCAGATCGAGGCCGCCCAGACCATCGGCATGGGCTGGGGCCTCACCATGCGGCGCGTGGTGCTGCCGCAGGCGCTCACGATCGCCCTGCCGCCCTACGGCAACGTGATGATCATGATGCTGAAGGATTCCTCGCAGGCTTCCACCATCACGGTGGCCGAGCTGGCGCTGCAGGGCAAGCTGATCGCCTCCGCGACCTTCAAGAACACCAGCGTCTTCACCCTGGTGGCGCTGATGTACCTCGTGCTCAGCCTGCCCCTGATCCTGATCGTGCGCCACCTCGAGAAGCGGGCCGGGCGGCCATGATCGAACTCGACGGCGTCCGCAAGCATTTCGGGGCGGTGCCGGTGCTCAAGGGCATCACCGCGCGGGTGGCGAAGGGTGAGGTGGTCTGCGTCATCGGGCCGTCCGGCTCGGGCAAGTCGACGCTCCTGCGCTGCATCAACGGGCTCGAATCCTACGACGGCGGCGAGATCCGGGTGAACGGAACGCGCGTGGACCGCACCAAGCGGGAGATCCGCACGGTGCGCACCCAGGTCTCGATGGTGTTCCAGCGCTTCAACCTGTTTCCGCACCGCACCGCGCTCGAGAACGTCATCGAGGGACCCGTCTACGTGAAGGGCGAGCCGAAGGCGGATGCCGCCGAGCGCGGGCGGGCGCTGCTCGCCCGCGTCGGCCTCGCCGGCCGGGAGGCGGCGCGGCCGGCCCAGCTCTCGGGCGGGCAGCAGCAGCGCGTCGCCATCGCCCGGGCGCTGGCCATGCGGCCGGACGCGATCCTGTTCGACGAGCCGACCTCGGCGCTCGATCCCGAACTCGTCGGCGAGGTGCTGGGCGTCATGCGGGCGCTCGCCGAGGAAGGCATGACGATGCTGGTCGTCACGCACGAGATCGGCTTCGCCCGGGAGGTCGCCGACCGCGTGCTGTTCCTCGATCACGGCGTGATCGTCGAGGAGGGGCCGGCCCGCGCCGTCCTCACCGATCCCGGGCAGGCGCGCACCCGCGACTTCCTGCGCCGGGTGCTGCATCCGCTCTAGGTCTCTGTTTCTCCGGCGTTTTCGTCGGGAAACCGGTACCCCTTGACCCGCAACCCGCCTGGGCGTCGCAATGGCCGAACCCTTTCCGCTCCAGCCTTCGCTCTGGGCCAGCACCGCCGCGCCCGCGCCCGCCACGGCGCCCCTCGGCGCCTCCACCCGGGCCGACGTCGCGGTGATCGGGGCGGGCTTCGCCGGCCTGTCGACGGCGCTGCATCTCGCCGAGGCGGGCTTGCGTCCCGTGGTGCTGGAGGCGCGCGAGATCGGCTTCGGGGGCTCGGGCCGCAACGGCGGGCAGGTGATTCCGGGGCTCAAGTACGACCCGGACGACCTGGTGCAGCGCTTCGGGCCCGAGCGCGGCGAGCGCCTCGTCGCCTTCGCGGGCGGGACGGCGGACGCGGTGTTCGACCTGATCGACCGCCACCGCATGGACGTGCCCCACACGCGCACGGGCTGGATCCAGGGCGCCCACACCGACGAGGGGCTGGTCCAGGCCGAGAGACGCGCCGCGCAATGGGCGCGCCGCGGCGCGCCGACGCGGCTGCTCGACAAGGCTCAGACGGACCGGCTGCTCGGCACCGCGCGCTATCGCGGCGGCTGGCTCGATGGGCGCGGCGGCGCGATCCAGCCGCTCTCCTATGCCCGCGGGCTTGCCCGGGCGGCGCTCCGCGCCGGCGCCGTCATCCACACGGACACGCCCGTGACGGCGATCGCGCGCCAGGGCCGCGACTGGGTGCTGCGCAGCGCCCACGGGCCGGAGATCCGCGCCGAGCGGGTGGTGATCTGCACCAACGGCTACACGGGCGGGCTGTGGCCGGGCCTGGCCCGCACGGTCATCGCGGCGAACTCCTTCCAGGTCGCCACTGCGCCCCTCACCGACAACCTGCGCCGCTCTATCCTGCCGGAGGGACAGGTCTCCTCGGACACCCGCAAGCTCCTGCTCTATTTCCGCCTCGACCACACGGGCCGGCTGCTGATGGGCGGGCGCGGCCCGTTCCGCGAGCCGAAGGGCCCCGGCGACTGGGCGCATCTGGAGCGGATCGTCGCCAAGCTGTTTCCGCAGGCGGCGGATGTCGGCTTCGACCACCGCTGGTGCGGACGCGTGGCCATCACGCGGGATTTCCTGCCCCATCTGCACGAACCGGCCCCGGGCCTGCTCATCGATATCGGCTGCCAGGGGCGCGGCGTCGGCCTGCAGACGAGCATGGGCCGGGCGATCGCCGCCTATCTGGCGACAGGCGCGGCCGACGCGCTGCCGATCCCGACGAGCCCCATCGCGCCGCTGCCCCTCCACGGGCTGCACCGGCTCTACGTCTCGGCGGTAATCGCGTGGTACCGGATCAGCGACGGCGGTCTGTAGCGCAGCGACCGAAGACTGGGTCCCCGGTTCGACGACCGGCGTGCGAAGCGGTCGGGGGCCCGGGTTCCTGAAGAGCCCCGCGGCATCGCGCACGCGCGACCTCGGCTCACGCGGGAGCCATCGCTGCCGGAAGCACCCGCCGTGCCGCCACTGTGAACCGATCGGACCGCCGGTCGCGTTTTAAGCCGCCCATTCTTCAATTGTGGACAATTTTCCCGCAATGTCTGAACGCCTTCTTCTGCAAGGTGTGCAGCTTAAACTAATCAATATCAATCAACAACCATCAAAGTTCTGGCAGTTGCAAAATCGTGCCCGGCCGCTGACGCAGCTAGTTCAGAGAACAGGATCTCCCAGATCTGCTACACTACCCTGCGTCCTTAACGAAATTTTCACAAATTTCAAGCAAATGATCTGAGATCGAGGGGGAATATCCAATGCTGAGAGCGCTGCGTGCAAAGAGGGTAGATGTCATTAAGGCCGAAACGGCGGCGCCGATCGCCTTCGAAGCCCTGCTGGATGCGCTGCCGGTGAATGTCCTGGTCCTCGACCCGGCGACGGCGGCGATCACCTACGCGAACCGGAAGAGCGTCGAGACGCTCAAGGCGCTGCAGGCGTACCTGCCGCCGAGCGTGAGGCCGGACGCGATGGTCGGCACCTCGATGGACGTCTTCCACAGGAATCCCGCCCATCAGCGCGCGATCGTCGGCAATCCCGACCGGCTGCCCTGGCGCACGAAGATCGCGCTCGGCCCCAAGACCCTGGATCTTCACGTGTCGGCGGTCCGCTCGCCGAGCGGGGAGTACCTCGCAGCGGCGCTGTCCTGGAGCGACGTGACGACGCTCGCGGACGCCATCAAGGATTTCGACCGGTCGACCGCAGCCGCCTTCGCCGAGATGACCAATGCCACCCAGGGCCTGCGCGGCTCCGCCGAGCGCGTGCATGCCGCGACCGCGGAGACGTCGCAGTCGGCCGCCAGCGCCTCGTCGGGCGCGACCGAGACGAACGCCAACGTGCAATCGGTCGCGGCCGCCGTCGAGGAGATGAACGCGGCCAACAACGAGATCGCCCGCCAGATGAGCGTCACCAGCCAGGCGACGCAGCAGGCGGTGGTCGAGGCCGATCAGGCACGCGCCAGCGTCCAGGCCCTGTCGGTGATCTCCCAGAAGATCGGCGAGGTCGTGGGCATGATCTCGGCCATCGCCGGGCAGACGAACCTTCTGGCGCTGAACGCCACCATCGAGGCGGCGCGCGCCGGCGAGGCGGGGCGGGGCTTCGCCGTGGTCGCCGCCGAGGTCAAGGAACTCGCCAACCAGACCGCCAAGGCAACGGCCGAGATCGCGCAGCACATCACCGGCATCCAGGGCGCCACGTCCGGGACGGTCGAGGCCATCAACCGGATCGCCGAGGTGATCAACACCGTCAACCAGAACGCCCTGGCGACCTCAGCCGCGTCCGACGAACAGGCGGCCACCGTCGCGGAGATCGGCCGCAGCGTCCGCATCGCCTCCGACCAGACCGCCACTGTCGGCGACAGCATCGCCTCCGTGGCGCAGAGCGCACGCACCTCCTCCGCCGCCGCCGAGGACGCGATCCACGCGACCGCCAAGATGGAGAAGCAGATGGAGGCGATCACAACGGCGATCAGCCTGTTCTTGGGCGAGGTGAAGAAGATCTGACCGGAGCGCGAGCCCTCGCGCCCGTCTGCCTGCCGAAGCCGACCTGCGCTCTGGCGAGATCCCGGCGCTCCTGGGCGAGAACGGCGCCCGCAAGACCACGCTGATGAACATCCTGTTCGGCCACGACACGGCCGACGCGGGCGAGGTGCGGGTGGCGGACGAGGCGGAGCGCCTCGTCGCGCCGCCGCCGGGCCGCCTGCGTGCACCCGCGGGCAGCACCTGCGTGCACCCGCGGGCAGCAGTTGGACCGTCTTGTCAGCGTCAAGCTTCTCCCTTTGTCATCCGGAAGTGACCGGGCGATAGGTCTCGCGGGCGACACCCTGAAGCCTTCGACGCCTCTGCGCCCTCTGTACCACGTCGCTGTCGTCTACCGTGGCGTGCAATCGGATTCCGCTCCTGATCTTCGGTCTATCGCATCATCTTCGACGAGCCGGCGGCCGATCGGTCGTGAACTGGTCCAGCGGATATCAGCTGACGGGAATACGACGGCGCAGATCCACAACTCGCCGCACCTGCGCATGGATCGCCCAACGAACGACATCCCGACTGCGTGCTTATCCGGACGGCAGGGCGGTTCTTGTGCTCCCCAGGGTTTCGCAAGAGGTGAAGCCGTGGCAGCAGAGTTCGGCGGCACTCATCATGCCGAACCCTCGGACCTGACATCTGCGATCGGACACGATGACGAGACGATTCTACCCGGACGAGAGCATCTGGCGCCCCCAGAGCGGCTTTCTGGCGAACATCGCCTCGCGCAAGCAGCTCCAGTCCTTCAACGACTCCGGCGGGATCGCGGTCGCCTTCGACGTCATGCGCGCGACCTCGCCGGAGATCCAGATCAGCGGCAGCCAGGAGGACGGGATCGCCCTGTGGCACACGCATTCCCCGAGCGGGTTCGTGAGCCAGCCGAAATTCAACGCCAACCTGATCACCATGCGATTCGTGACCGGCGGGCACGTTCTTTACCGCCACCAGGGCGGCGATTTCCTCGGGGCGCCGACCTTCGCGACGCTGATCGGGTTCGACGGCATCCGCCAGATGGAGGCCGCGCCGGGCTTCACCGCCGTCAGCGCGACGATCCTCGTCGCGACCCTGCTGCGCGCCCAGCGGGCCCTGACCGGGGACGATACCGCGCAGCTGCCGCATCTCAAGCCGATCGCCGAGGTTGAGAGCCCGGGCATGAAGGCCCTGGCCTGCACGGTGACGCAGATCCATCGCCGGATGCAGGTGGCGGGCCGGCACGGCGATCTCGTCCTCCCGCTGCTGGAGGAGATCATGAGCTACCAGCTGCTGTCGGCTTGGCCCGTCCGGTCGCCGCGCGAGGCCGCACCCCTCACCACCCCGTCACCCCGTTACCTGCGTCTCGCCCTGAACTACATCGAAGCCAACCTGACGAACCCGCTGACGCTGTCCGAGATCGCGGCCGTGGCCGGCGTGAGCGTGCGGACCCTCCAGCTCGCCTTCCACCGGGAGGTCGGCCAGGCGCCGACCCAGTTCATCATCGGCCGGCGTCTGGAGCGCGCGCGCCGGGACCTTCTCGATATCCGCGACCTCGACGTGCCGATCGCCGAACTCGCCAAGCGCTGGGGTTTTGCCCACGCGAGTGACTTCGGCCAGCGCTACCGCCGGCAATTCGGCTGCACGCCGTCCGAAACCCGACGCCAAGGCCGAGAAGCGGCCGGACGACGGTTTGACGCGACCACGGAGTGACGGCGCACAAGTCGGCCCCCAGCCTAGCCGAACCGCAGGGAGCGACGCTCGGACGCGCGAAGCCGCTCTGCCGCACGGCACGGGGCATTCTTGACCTGACGATGTCCAGAGTGTTCGCCGGCCCGCAACGACGTGCGGGCTGCGCGTCGCAGTCATTTTTGCGAATTACTCTATCATTTTTCCGCATGCGTTGACACTATCGCATTCCCAGCTTCAGTATGGCCACGTCCAGAGCTCAGTCGCCGCCACCGAATCAGCGGAATATACGCATCCCGCGCACTCCGTGGTGGCGATAATATTCGCTTCGGGGGAAAAGGTGTTTTGTTTCACGCTGGTTGCAACCCGTGCATGACGGGCCGCACGGTCGTGCAAATCAGGAAACAGAGACCTTCTCATCCAGAACCATACGCAGTCGACCCATGCTCGCAAATCCCACATATTACATGCCGCCGGACCGCCAAGCCGCCGTCGAACAGCTCCTGATGGAGATATGCGGCGCCATCGGGTCTTTCGTTGCCCAGATCGCGGAGCGCAACGAGGCAGGCTATGACCGAGCCTCCGGCGAAAGCGACGCGACGTGGGAGCCGGCCGGGATCACCATGAGGCCGGCGATCACCGATCTCGGTGCGGTCGTGTGCGGGCATCACCTCCGCGCCGGCCGTGCTCTAATCGATTGGTCGATGACCGATCTGGCCAAAGCCAGCGGGCTCTCGCTCTCGACGGTCCGCCGCCTCGAACAGGACGCCGAGAGTGTGCTCGCCTGCAACCGCAGGTTGGCCGCCGAGGCGCTGCAGGAGGCGGGTATCGGCTTCCTTCCCCTGAGCAACGGCGCTGTCGCGGTCGTGAAGCTTGCGGACGCGGTCCCGTGACGCGAGTATCAGGGCTACCCGACAGGCCTCCGCGCATGGGTTGTCGCCGGCCGGTTCGATCTCCGCATGCCGCCGCTGCCGAGCCGGATCAGGCGTTGTTCGCGAGGGAGGTGAGACCGACCTGAGGCGGGTGCCGCGGCGCGGACCCGCCCTTGCTGTCGCCGGTCCGGGCCTCCACCGCGCCCGTCTGCCCGCCGAAACGGCTTGCCTCCCGCGTCCGGGCGTGGTCGCCTGCGGGCGCAGGATGGGAGCGCGGACGGATGACGACGGGCGGGCGGGGAGTCGATCGGCGGGGAGTGCTGGCGGGAGGAGCGGCGTCGCTCGCGGGAGCCGCCCTCGGCGGGCCGGCCTGGGCCGCCAAGGCCCGGCCGGTGGCGGTGGCGCTGGTGGCCTCGGTGCCGATCGAGCAGCAGTGGATCAGCCGCATCCACCGCGCCCTCAAGGCCGCCGAGGGCCGGGGCGACATCACCTACGTGTATTCCGAGAACGTCGCCAACACCGACGCCGAGCGGGTGATCCGCGAATATGCCGAGGCGAAGAAGGACCTGATCGTCGGCGAGGCCTTCGGGCTGGAGCGCCCGGCCCGCCGCATCGCGCAGGACTACAAGTCCACCGGCTTCCTGATGGGCTCGTCCTTCCCGGCCCAGGCGCCCAACCTATCGGTCTTCGACAACTACATCCAGGACGCCTCCTACCTCACCGGCATCGTGGCCGGCAAGGCGACCAGGACGAACCTGATCGGGATGGTCGGCGGCTACGCGATTCCGGAGGTCAACCGGCTGATGCATGCCTTCATGGCGGGGGCACGCTCCGTCAATCCGGACGTCAAGTTCCTCGTCTCCTTCATCAATTCCTGGTACGACCCGCCCAAGGCCAAGGAGACGGCGCTCGCCATGATCGAGCGCCGGGCCGACGTGCTCTACGCCGAGCGCTTCGGCGTTTCGGACGCCGCCAAGGAGCGTGGCGTCAAGGCGATCGGCAACGTCATCGACACCGCCGCGCAGTACCCGGGCACGGTGATCGCCTCCGCGCTCTGGCACATGGAGCCCACCATCGACCGGACCGTGGGCAAGGTCATCGAAGGCAGCTTCACGGCCGAGGATTACGGGCCGTGGAGCCACATGGCGAAGGGCGGCTGCTCGCTCGCGCCCCTCGATCCCGCGCTGGTGCCCCAGGCCGTGATCGACCTCGTGCTGGCCAAGGAGCGGGAGATCCGCGCCGGCACCTTCACGGTGGCGGTGAACGATTCCGAGCCCAAATCCACCGCCTGATCCCGCGTGCCCCCCGAGCCCCGGCCCGTCCTCCTCGCCTTGCGGGGCATCACCAAGCGCTTCGGCGCGCTCGTCGCCAACGACGCCATCGACCTCGACCTGCGCTCCGGCGAGATCCTGGCGCTCCTGGGCGAGAACGGCGCGGGCAAGACCACGCTGATGAACATCCTGTTCGGCCACTACACGGCCGATGCGGGCGAGGTGCGCGTGGCGGACGGGGCGGGGCGCCTCGTCGCGCTGCCGCCGGGCCGGCCGCGGGCGGCGCTGCGGGCCGGCATCGGCATGGTGCACCAGCATTTCACGCTCGCGGACGCGCTCACGGGCCTCGACAACGTGATGCTCGGCACCGAGCCGCTGTGGCGGCTGCGCCGCCGCACCGGGCCGGCGCGCCGCCGGCTCGACGACCTGATGCACCGCTCCGGCCTCGCGGTCGATCTCGACCTACCGGTCGGACGGCTGACGGTGGGTGAGCGCCAGCGCATCGAGATCCTCAAGGCCCTCTACCGCGACGTGCGGGTGCTGATCCTCGACGAGCCAACCGCGGTGCTGACCCCCGCCGAGAGCGAGGGGCTGTTCGCGACCCTGCGGACGCTCGCCGACCGAGGCCTCGCGGTGGCCTTCATCTCGCACAAGCTCGGCGAGGTGATGGCCGCCAGCGACCGCATCGCCGTGCTGCGGGCGGGGCGCAAGGTGGCCGAGCGCGAGACCGCGGGCGCCGACCGCGGGATGCTCGCCGCCCTGATGGTCGGGCGCGCGGTCCCGCCCTCGCGCCGCTCGGCCCGGCCGCCGGGTCGCGAGGTGCTGGCGCTCGATGCCGTGTCGGTGGCCGGCCACCACGCCCGCGACCGCCTGGAGGAGGCGAGCCTCAGCGTCCGCGAGGGCGAGATCGTCGGCATCGCCGGGGTCGCCGGCAACGGGCAGGCGGCGCTGGCCCGCCTGCTCTTCGGCCTCGTGCGGCCGGCGGCCGGCCGCGTGCGGCTGCGCGGCGAGGCGGTCCGGCGGTTCGATCCGGGCCTCTTCGTGCGGCTCGGCATCGGCCGCATCCCGGAGGACCGCCATCACGAGGGCGTGGTCGCCGCGATGTCGGTGGCCGAGACGCTGGCGGCGGAGGAGATCCGCACCCGTTTCCAGCGCGGCGGCTTCCTGCGCCTCGCGGCCATCCGCGCGCGGGCGCTCGCGGCGATCCGCGACCACGACATCCGCTGCCCGGGTCCCGAGACCCCGGTCCGGCTCCTCTCGGGCGGCAACATGCAGAAGGTCGTTCTCGCCCGCACCCTCGACCGGGCGCCCGCGCTGATCGTGGCGGCCCAGCCGACGCGCGGCCTCGACATCGGCGCCGTGGCGGAGGTGCACCGCCGGCTCCTCGACGCCCGCGCCCGCGGGGCCGCCGTGCTGCTGATCTCGGAGGACCTCGACGAACTCTTCGCGCTCAGCGACCGCATCGCCGTGATGGCCCGCTCGCGCCTCTCGGCGGCCCTGCCCGCCGAGACGCTGGATGCCACGCGGCTCGGGCTGATGATGGCGGGGCAGGGGGAGGCTGCACCGCAGGAACCCGTGCCGGAGCCGGGCTAGCGCGGGCCCCGTCGCACGCGGGAGAGGGGAGTCCGCGCCTGCGTCAGGCCGCCAGCTCCTCGGCGAGGAAGTCCCGCACCGCCCCCGGCTCGATCCCCGGCGCGATGAAGCTCTGGCCGATGCCGCGGGCCAGGATGAAGGTGAGCGCGCCGTCGCGCACCTTCTTGTCCTGACGCATGGCGTCGAGGAGCTGGTCGGCGTCGCCGCAGCCGCCCGGGACCTGCCGCAGGCGGGTGGGCAGCCCCGCCAGCGCGAGGTGGTTGGCGACGCGGCCGGCATCCTGGCCGGGGCAGAGGCCGAGGCGGGCCGAGAAGCGGAAGGCGAGCGCCAGCCCGATCGCCACCGCCTCGCCGTGGACGAGCCGGGCGGAGTCGTAGGCCGTCAGGCGCTCCAGCGCGTGCGCGAAGGTGTGGCCGAGGTTGAGCAGCGCCCGCTCGCCATCCTCGCGCTCGTCGCGCACCACTACGCCGGCCTTGGCGCGGCAGCAGGCCGCCACGGCCCGCTCGCGGGCCTGTCCGCCGGAAAAAATCTCGGAAAAGTTCGCCTCGCACCACGCGAAGAAGCCGGGATCGTCGATCAGCCCGTACTTCGCCACCTCGGCGTAGCCCGCCCGCATCTCGCGGGCCGAGAGGGAATCGAGCGCGGCGGTGTCAGCAAGGACTAGGTTCGGCTGGTGGAAGGCGCCGATCAGGTTCTTGCCCAGGCCCGAGTTGATGCCGGTCTTGCCGCCCACCGAGGAATCGACCTGCGCCAGCAGCGTGGTCGGGGCCTGGACGAAGCGCACCCCGCGGCGCAGCACGGCGGCCGCGAAGCCCGCGAGGTCGCCCACCACGCCGCCGCCCAGCGCCAGCACGAGGTCGCGCCGCTCGATCCGGTGGGCGAGCAGCCCGTCGCAGACCTGCGCGAAGGTGGCGTAGCTCTTCGAGCCCTCGCCCGGCTCCACCGTCACGAGGGCGGCGCGCAGGCCGGCCTCCCGCAGGCTCGCCAGCACCGCCTCGCCGTAGAGCCCCGCCACGGTGGTGTCGCTCACCACGGCGACGGCGCGTGCGCCCAGCGGCGCGAGGCGCGCGCCGACCTCCGCCAGCAGGCCGCGCCCGACCAGGATGTCATAGGCCCGGCCCTGGTCGAGGGGGACGTGGACGGTCTCCAGGCTCATTGGGCCGCCACCCCGCGGCTCGACGGATCGCCCGACAGGTAGGCGTCGATCGCTTCGAGCACGTCCTGCACCACGCGGTCGTGGGAGACGTCGCGGGAGACCGCCACCACGTCGGCGCCGCCGTAGACCGGGTGGCGGATATCCATCAGCCGTCGCATCGTGCCCTCGGGGTCCTCGTTCTGGAGCAGCGGGCGGCCGGGGCGGCGGCGCACGCGGCGCATCAGCAGGTCGAGATCGGCCTTCAGCCACACCGATACCCCGGAGGCGGCGATGCGCTCGCGCGTCTCGGGCCGCATGAAGGCGCCGCCGCCGGTGGCCAGCACCATCGGCCCCTCGCGCAGCAGCCGGGTGATCACCCGCTCCTCGCCATCGCGAAAGCTCGCCTCGCCGTAGATCGCGAAGATGTCCGGGATGGTCAGGCCCGCCGCCGCCTCGATCTCGTGGTCGGCGTCCTTGAAGATCATGCCGAGGCGGCCGGCGAGCCGCTTGCCCACCGTGCTCTTGCCCGCGCCCATCAGCCCGACGAGGACGATCGAGCGCTGGCCGACGCCGCGCCGCACGCGGGCCTCGATCGGTTCGTCCGGGGGCGAAGGCTCAATCATGATGCGTTCTTAGCCTGATTTCGAGGCGGCGGGAACGATCCCGGCCGCGGGTCCACCGCGCAACAGGCGCCGGCATTCGGGCGGGAGCGGCACCGGGCGCCCTTGCCACCGGCCCGGCCGCATGGTCGAACCGTGCCGCACCGCAACCGACCGCGCGCATTCCGGTCACCCAGAGCCCCGAGAGGCCCGTCCGACGTGCCCACCCTGTTTCGCTTCCTGGCCGTCGTCGCGCTGCTGGCCGGGCTCGCCTATGCGGCGATGTTCGCGATGGCCACCTTCGTCGAGCCGACGCCGCGGGAGATCACCGTGACGATCCCCAACTCGAAGCTCCAGCCCGGGAACCGATGAGCCGCGGGCGCATCCAGGCCGGCGGCGCGGCCCGTGCCGGACTGATGCAATCCTATCTCGACATGCTGGCGGCCGAGCGCGGCGCCTCGGCCAACACGCTGGCGGCCTACCGGCGCGACCTCGACGACTACCTCGCGCACCTCGCCGCCGCGGGGCTCGATCCCGCATCGGTGGCACCGCCGGCGGTGCGCGCCTATCTGGCCGATCTGAGCGAGCGGGGCCTCAAGGCCTCCTCGGCGGCGCGGCGCCTCTCGTGCGTCCGCGGCTTCCACCGCTTCCTCTACGCGGAAGGGCTGGCGGAGAGCGATCCCACCGCGCCCGTCGCCGGCCCCAAGCGCGGGCGCCCGCTGCCGAAGGTGCTCTCGGTCGACGAGGTCGACCGGCTCCTCGCCGTGACCAAGCAGGCGGGCGCCGCAGCGGGTCCCGGCGAGGCCGCCCGGGCCGCGCGCCTGCACTGCCTGCTCGAACTCCTCTACGCCACGGGCCTGCGCGTCTCGGAACTCGTGGCGCTGCCGCGCAGCGCCGCGCGCACCCGCGAGCGGTGTCTGGTGGTGCGCGGCAAGGGCGGGCGCGAGCGCCTGGTACCGCTCACCGATCTCGCCCGCGCCGCGATGACGGCCCATGAGGCGAACCTGCCGGCGGGCGGACCCTGGCTGTTTCCCGCCGACAGCGAGAGCGGGCACCTGACGCGGCAGGCCTTCGCGCGCGACCTGAAGCTGGCCGCCGCGGCGGCCGGCATCCGGGCCGACCGGGTGAGCCCGCACGTGCTGCGCCACGCCTTCGCCAGCCACCTGCTGCAGAACGGCGCCGACCTGCGGGTGGTGCAGGAACTGCTCGGCCACGCCGACATCTCGACGACGCAGATCTACACCCACGTGCTGGACGAGCGCCTGAAGAGCATGGTGCGCGACCTCCACCCGCTGACGGACGCCTGACCGCATGAGCAGCGCGAGACGACACGCCGCATCGAGTCAGGCTCTCCCGGCCGCCGATCCGGCTGCAGGGCCTGAGGCGAGGCGCGACAATGCCGGGGTCCGGCGCGGCGCCGCGGCGTGAGGGGAGGGCGAGGGGATGGCGCACTGGCTCTTCAAGTCCGAGCCGTCGACGTGGTCGTGGGAGCAGCAGGTCGCGGCGGGCGAGGCCGGCACGTTCTGGAACGGCGTGCGCAACCACCTCGCCAAGCAGCACCTCCAGGCGATGCGCCTGCACGACCAGGGCTTCTTCTACCATTCCAACGAGGGCAAGGCGGTGGTCGGCATCGTCGAGGTGATCCGCACCTATTATCCCGACCATACGGATCCGAGCGGCCGCTTCGGCATGGTCGACGTGAAGGCGGTGGCGGCCCTGCCGCGCCCGGTCACCCTGGAGGCGATCAAGGCCGAGCCCCGGCTCAAGGACATGATCCTCGTCAACAATTCGCGCCTGTCGGTGCAGCCGGTGACGGACGACGAATGGGCGATCGTGCGGGCGATGGGGGGCCTGTGAGCCGGTCGCGCCCGGCAAGCGGATGGGCCGATCGGGCGGTCTTCGCGCTGGCGGCCGCACTGACCGCGCTGCCCTGTGCGGCAGCCGAGAAGGGTGCGGCGGCCAAATCCGGCCCGCCGGTCGTGACCTGCGGGTCGCTCGCCAATCTGCGTATGCTCCTGCGCGACACCAAGGGCGAGGCCGCCGCCATCGCCCGCCTGTTCGCCGACCCGAAGGCCGACCATCTCGGCTGTGCCGCCACGCCGCGGGATCGCCTCGGCGGTGTGGCCGACCACGTGGTGGTGGGCGGCACCGGCTACGATTGCCTCACCGTGAAGGACAGCACGGTGTGCCGCTGGGCCGAGCCCGCCAAATGAGGCCCGGAGGAGACCCGAAGCGGGACGTCAGACCGTCCAGTAGGGATGGGCGTTGTAGTAGCGGTGGACGTGCTCCTCCCAGGCACGGTCGGAGGAGGGATCGCCGCCTTCGGCCGAGCGCTGCGGCGCGTTGCGGAGCTGCTCCTCGCTGATGTCGACCTCGTAGGCATCGAGCTCCGGGTTGAAGGTCAGCGCGCCCCACGGGATCGTGTGGTAGCCCTCTCCCATCCCGAGGAAGCCACCGAAGCTCATCACCGCGTAGGCGACCCGGCCGCTGCGCTTCTCGATCATCAGGCGCTCGATGCGCCCCAGGCTGTCGCCGTTCCGGCGGCGCACCGCCGTGCCTTCGACCCGATCGCTGGCGATCAGCGCGCTGGTCTCGTTGGTGCTCGTGCTGCCCATGTCGGAGCGGTCGCCCACGGTCGGCGCTTCGGTGGTCATCGCGGCCTCCAGACTCGAAACTGATGCGCGAGCAACGCGGTCCGCACGGCCCTGTTCCGGCCGGCGGTTTCGCGCGGCCCCGCGCCGGTCTAGCCTCCGCCCATGTCGATTCGTCTCCTCGCCCTGATCCTCGCCGCCCTGGCCCTCTCCGCGCCGCCCGCGCTCTCCCAGGATCGCGGCAGCGTCAACCCGAAGCCGCTGCCGCCGCTCGCCAACCCGGACGATCCTGCAACGCCCGCCAAGGCGCTGTTCGGCCGCGCCACCACGGCGGCCCAGATGGCCCCGCAGGCGATCGGCAGCTATTCGCGCGGCTGCGTCGCCGGGGCCGAGGCCCTCGCCACCGATGGCCCGACCTGGCAGGTGATGCGCCTGTCGCGCAACCGCATGTGGGGCCACCCGCGCCTCATCGCCTTCGTGGAGAAAATGGCCGCCAAGGCGCCGGTGCAGGCGGGCTGGCCGGGCCTGCTCGTCGGCGACCTCTCGCAGCCCCGCGGCGGCCCGATGCTGACCGGGCACGCCTCGCACCAGCTCGGCCTCGACGCCGACATCTGGCTCACCCCGATGCCGGACCGGCGCCTCTCGCGGGCGGAGCGCGAGGAGATGTCGGCCACCAACGTGGTGCGCGCCGACCGCCGCGACATCGACCCCGCGGTCTGGCGCCCCGAACACGGCCGGCTGATCCAGATGGTGGCGCAGCAGCCCGAGGTGGCGCGGATCTTCGTCAACCCGGCGATCAAGCTCGCCCTCTGCCGCGAGGCGGGAGGCAACCGGGGCTGGCTCAGCAAGGTGCGGCCGATGTACGGCCACAACTACCACTTCCATATCCGGCTCGACTGCCCGTCGGGCGAGCGCGCCTGCAAGGACCAGGACCCGCCGCCGAGCGGCGACGGCTGCAGCGGCGAACTCGACTACTGGTTCAGCGACGCGGTGCTCAACCCGCCGCCGCGGCCCCCGGGCAAGCCGCGCCCGCCGATCACCCTGGCGGGCCTGCCGGAGGCCTGCCGGGCGGTGCTGAAGGCCAAGTAGAAGGCCCAGGAAGAGGACCTACTCGGCGGCGCTGCGCACGCCCGTGCCGATCGGGCAGGCCACGCCCGTGCCGCCGAGCCCGCAATAGCCGCCCGGATTCTTGGCGAGGTATTGCTGGTGGTAATCCTCGGCGAAGTAGAACGGGCCGGCGTCGCGGATCTCGGTGGTGATCGGCCCGTAGCCCTGCGCGGCGAGCGCCGCCGCGTAGGCGTCGCGCGAGGCCTCGGCCTCGGCCCGCCGCTGCGGATCGGTCAGGTAGACGCCCGAGCGGTACTGCGTGCCGACGTCGTTGCCCTGGCGCATGCCCTGAGTCGGGTCGTGGCTCTCCCAGAAGGTTTGGAGCAGGCGCCCGAACGGCATCACGGCGGGGTCGTAGGCCACCAGCACCACCTCGTTGTGGCCGGTGAGGCCCGAGCAGACCTCCTCGTAAGTCGGGTTCGGCGTCGTCCCGGCGGCGTAGCCCACCGCCGTCACCCAGATCCCGTCGCCGAGCTGCCAGAACTTGCGCTCCGCGCCCCAGAAGCAGCCGAGCCCGAAGATCACGGTCTCGGTCCCCTCGGGATAGGGGCCCTTCAGCGGCCGCCCGTTGACGAAGTGACGCTCGGCGGTGGGGAGCGGCGTCGGCCGGCCGGGCAGGATCCGGTCCGGGCTCGGCATCTCGGCGCGCTTGCGGAAAAGAAGCATCGGCTCGCTCCGTCTCGGGCGGCCACGCGGCCGCCTCGTACCATCCACGCCGGGATATGGGGATGCGCGCCGTCCGGCTCCAGGGCGACGCCCCAGCGTCAGGCCGGGATCCTGCGTCTGGCGGAGGCCCGCCTCAGGGGCGGATCAGGGTGCCGATCCCGGCCCGCGGCGGTTGGCCGATCCACAGCAGCACAAGGCCCAGCACCAGGGCGATCGGGGCGGCCGGAAACACCGTGAGCGGTGCGCCCAGAAGCTTCCACAGGGCCGGCTGGCTGCCCTCCACCGCCGCCTGGAGGCTCGCGGCGCGGTCCTTGAGCAGCGCCGACGCCACCTCGCTCACCGAGGAGACCGCCACCGTGTTGTTGGCGATCGAGCGCGCGCCGTCATAGACGATCCCGACGAACCCGGCGGCGAGAAGTAGGAGCCCGAGAAAGCGGGCCAGGAAACGGATCATGCGGGGCTCCGGTCCGCGCGGCGGACGACCACCGTCGTCTGGCGAGAGTCCGCAGTAGACAGCCCTCCCGGCCGGCGCAAGCGTGGCCCTGCGCCGCCTTGATCCCCCGGCCAGCGGCGTGCCAGGGCCTGAGCTCACGGATGGGAGCAGGCATGGGCGGACAGCGGCGGCCGGACTTGGTGATCTTCGATTGCGACGGGGTGCTGATCGACAGCGAGCCGATCAGCCTCGCGCGTCTGACCGCCAATCTCGTGCGGATCGGCGTCCCGATCGACCTCGACACGGTGGCGCGCCGCTTCACCGGCACCAGCATGACCTCCATCATGGCCCATATCGCGGCCGATTACGGCGTCGCCGCCCCCGACGGCTTCGTGGACGCGGTCCGGGCGGACACGCTGCGGGCCTTCGAGGCGGAACTCACCGCCATCGCGGGGGCCGGCGACGTGCTGGAAGCCCTGCCGGACCGTCGCTGCGTGGCCTCCAGCAGCGACCCGGCGCGTCTTACCCACGCGCTCACCCTCACGGGCCTGCTGCCCCTCTTCCACGGGCACGTCTTCAGCGCCAGCATGGTGGCGCGCGGCAAGCCGCATCCCGACCTCTTCCTGTACGCGGCCGAGCGGATGGGCGCGGATCCCGCGCGCTGCCTCGTGATCGAGGACAGCGTGCCGGGCGTCACGGCGGCGCGCGCCGCGGGCATGCGGGTGTTCGGCTTCGCGGGCGGCGGCCATTGGCGGCACGATCCGGCGGCCCAGGACCTCGTCGCGGCCGGCGCCGCGCTCGTCTTCACCGATTTCCACCGCCTGCCGGGCTTGATTGCGGATCACGCAGAAGACGCGTGAGGCTCCGCAAACGAACAGTTCGCCATGCCGAAGAGGATGACGATCCCGTTCCGACCGACTTAACCAGCGCTGCTCAAGATCCCGGTACCGACAGGACGAGATGCTTGACGCGGACGCCTGCCATGCCGAACTGAGGGGTGTCACGAAGCGGCGCGGGGGGTGCGGCGCCGTCGCGGCCGAACCGGAGCGGGCGGGCAGGGTTGCCTCCGCAGGAGATCACCAGCGAAGCCGGGCGGTCCGGCGAACCGGAGTTGCGTCGTGAGACTTCCCCGCATCGTCGCCTTCTCGGGTAATCCTGGCCGGCCCTCCCGCACCCGGACGCTGGTCGAGGCCATCGCGGCGGATCTTGCGCGCCAGCGCCGCATCGACCTCAAGGTGTTCGACCTCGTCGATGCCGGGCCCGGCCTCGGCGTGAGCCAGCGCGAGGCGCTGCCGCTGCCGGCCGCCCGTCTGATCGAGGCGATGGAGAGCGCCGACGGCCTGATCGTCGCCTCGCCGGTCTACAAGGGCTCGTACTCGGGTCTGTTCAAGCACGTGATCGACTTCCTCGATCCCGCCGCGCTCGCCGGCAAGCCGGTGGCGATCGCCGCGACGGGCGGCGGGCCCCGTCACGCGCTGATGGTCGAGCACCAGTTACGGCCGCTCTTCGGCTTCTTCACCGCCCATGTCACGCCGACCGCCGTCTATGCCGGCGAGGGCGAGATCCGGGACGGGGTGGTGACGGACCCGCGCGTCGCCGCGCGCGTCGCGGCGGCGGCGACCGAACTCGCCCATCTCCTCGACACCGCCGAGGCCGCCCGCCGCGCCCGCGACGTTCCGCCCGCCGCCGCGGCCATCTGAGGGCTCAGCTGCCGGGGCGGGCCTTTGCGAGGCTGTCCTGGGCCTTGCGGTAGGCCCGGCCGTAGCCGGCATATTGCTGGACGATCCGGCGCATCATCTCGCGCTTGCCCTCGTCCAGCCGGGCCAGGGCCCGCGCCGGGCGCCCGCCCCAGAGCCAGCCGGTTTCGAGCCGCTGGCCGGGCTGCGTCACGGTGCCGGCCGCGACCAGCACATCCTCCTCCACCACCGTCCCCGGCGCGAGCCGGCTGCCGATGCCGACGAGGCTGCGCGGGCCGATGCGCCCGTCGGCCGTTCGCACGTTGTGGCCGAGCGTGGTGTCCCGCGCGATCTCCAGGCCCGCGCCCGCCGCATGGAGGGCGCAGTTGTCCTGCACGTTCGCGTTCGCGCCCACAGCGATCGGCCCGGCGCCGGCCGCGAGATCGCAGCCGAAGAAGACGCTCGCGCCGGCCTCGAGCCTGACCGCGCCGCGCAGGCGGGCCGTGCGGGCGACGAAGACCGAGGCGGGATCGTCCCGCGCGTCGCCGGGCGGCGGGGGCGGGGAAGCGGCCTCGCGCAGGCGCGACGCGCGCGCGGCGAGTTCGCTGGGCGCGAGCCGCCGCACCGGCACGGCGGGCGAGCCCGCGCAGACGAAGCCCGCCGGCAGGACCGAGCGCGGGAAGACGGTGCTGCCCGCCTCCACCAGCACCCCGTCCTCGATCACCGTGCCGTCGAGCACCACCACGTCGTCCTCGATCACGCAGTCATCGCCGACCGTGCAGGCGTGCACGCAGGCGTCGCGCCCGACCGTGACCCGGTCGCCGAGGATGCAGGGGTACATGTCCTGCGCGATGTGCAGCGTCGCGCGCGCGCCGAGCCAGAGCCGGTCCCCCGCGATCACGTCGTGGCCGTCGCCGCGGATCACCGCCTCGTCCCCGAGCCATGCCTCGGCCCCCAGCGTCGTGCGGCCGATCACGGTGCTGCCACGCCCGCACCAGAGGGGCGGCGTCGCGAAATCCGGCGCGGTGCCGGCGAAGGGGAGCAGCAGGTCGGGCGTCACGGGGCGGGTCTCCGGTTCGCGGCCGGTTCATGCACCCGACGCAGGGGCATCGCCAAGGAGGGGGCGTCAACGAGGCGGCATCAAGGGGGCCGCGTCAACGGGACGGCGTCAAGCCCGACTCTCGGTGCGAGCCCGGGGCCGTGGCGGCGGGGGCCTGCGGCATGGTAGGCAGGCCGCCATGAGCCTGCGCCTGAGCATCCAGCCCGAGCCCTTCGATGTCGCGGCCGAGATCGCGGCGCTCTCGGCCCGGGCGGGTCCGGGCATCGGCGCGGTGGTGACCTTCACCGGCCTGTGCCGCGACGAGGGCGGGCGCCTCGCCGCCCTCGAACTGGAGCATTACCCCGGCATGGCCGAGGGGGAGGTCGGGCGGGTGCTCGATGCGGCTGCCGCGCGCTGGCCGCTCGCCGCCGCGACGGTGATCCATCGCCACGGCCTGATCCGGCCGGGAGAGGGGATCGTCCTCGTGCTCACGGCCTCGGCGCACCGCACGGCCGCCTTCGAGGCCGCGACCTTCCTGATGGATTACCTCAAGACCCGCGCCCCGTTCTGGAAGCGCGAGCACCTCGCGGACGGCGCGGTCGGCGGCTGGGTCGAGGCGACGGACCACGACGCGGCGGCGGCGGATCGCTGGTGACGCCCGCGGGAGAAACTTCGCGCGGTCGCGGCAACGGGGGCAGCGGCATGCAGGGCACGGGAGCGCGGCCTCTCCTGGTCGCGGGAATCGGCACGGTCGCGTTCGTGGCGGCCCTGGCGCTGGCCTGGCACGCGGCCGACACGCTGCTGCTGATCTTCGCCGGCATCCTGTTCGGGGTCTTCCTCGATGGGCTCGCCCGCGCGTTGCGCCGGGTGGTGCCGCTCGGGCATGGCGCCTCGCTCGCCGCAATCAGCCTCGTGCTCGCCGGCCTAGTCCTTGGCGGGGTCGCGTTCGGGGGCGCCACGCTGGTGCGGGAGGCCGACACGGTCAGCCGGACCCTGCGCAACCAAGCCGTGAGCGTGCGCGACTGGCTGAAGGAGAAGGGGGTCGACACCCGCGCCTTCCGATTCGGCGACGAGGGGAAGGGCGGCGCGAGCGAATCCGGCGCGGGCGGCAACCTGCCGAGCCCCGGGGCGCTGCTGTCGGACGCCGGCAGCGTGCTCGGACAGGCGACCGCCATCGCCGTGCAGGTCTTCGGGGCGGTGGGCAACGTCTTCGTGATCCTGGCGCTCGGCCTGTTCGCGGCGGCGGATCCCCGCGCCTATCGCGACGGCCTGCTGCACTTCGTGCCGCCGCAACGCCGCGCGCGGGCGGGCGCCATCATGGACGAACTCGGCGAGACGCTGCGCCACTGGCTGTTCGGCCAGCTCGTCATCATGGCGGCGATCTTCGTCTGCGTCTGGCTCGGCCTGACCCTGCTCGGCCTCGACGGCGCCCTGGTGCTCGGGCTGCAGGCCGGGCTGTTCTGCTTCGTGCCGACCATCGGGGCGCTGGTCGCCGGCCTCGTCATCGTGCTGGCGGGCCTCGCCCAGGGCTGGACCGGCGCGCTCGGCGGCCTCGCGGTCTATCTCGTGGTGCAGGCGCTGGAGAGCTACGTGCTCACGCCCTTCATCCAGAAGCGCGCCCTCGACATTCCGCCCGCGACGATCTTCGCCGGGCAGATCCTGCTCGGGGTTCTGTTCGGGCTCTGGGGCTTGGCCCTCGCACTGCCGCTGATGGCGGTGGCGAAGGTCCTGCTCGACCGGCTCTACGTCGAGGACGGGCTCGGCGAGCGGATGCCCGCGCGCCGGTCCTGACGAGGGGCGTCCCGGCGGTGCCGGGATCCGCGTCCCCGATGGCGGTGCTGACGGGCCTGACCGGAAGCGACCTTGCGGCGCTGGAGCTTGCCCGCGACGGCTGAGCCCGCGGGTTCAGTCCGAGGCTCGCTCGGGGCCGGCGCGCAGGCTCTGCTCCATCAAGTCGAGATGCGCCGCGCGGTAGCGGTCGAGATCGAGCGGGCGCACGGCGCCGAACAGGCTGCACCACGTCGCGGCCATCATCACGGGCGAGAACAGCAGGTGGGGAAATTCTTCCGCGGCGCTCGCCCGGAACTCGCCACGCCCCACGCCGTAGCGCACCACCCGGCGCAGCATCTCGACCGAGGGGCCAATCACCGCGTCGTGCCAGCGCTCGGCGATGTCCGGGAAGCGCCCCGCCTCGGCCACCACCATCCGGATCAGGTCGCGCCCGCCGCGCTCGTGCACCATGTGGGCGTACACGAACTCGAAATGCCGTCGCAGGATCGCCATCGCGGAGCCCTGCGGGTTGGCGGAGAGCGCCGCCATGTGCTCGTTCACCGGCCGCACGCGCTCGCTGACGGCGGCGACGAACAGGTCCTCCTTGCTCGGGAAGTAGATGTAGATCGTCCCCTTGGTGATGCCGGCGCGCGCCGCCACGGCGTCGAGCCGGGTCGCCGCGAAGCCGTGCAGGGTGAACTCGTCGAACGCCGCCTCCAGGATCTCCCCGGGCCGTTCCTCTTTGCGCCGCTGCCGCGGCCTGGCCGTACCCTGGGCCATCGCTCTCCCTATTGACTGACTGGTCAGTAATTAGTACGTGAGCGGCGGCTCCGGCAAGGGATCCGCGCCCGGTGCATCGGAAGAGTAACGCCGATGCCGCGTCGGATCGGTCGCGTGCCGCCGGAATTTCGTTGCCCCGCCGCCCGGCCGGGCGTTGTCACAGGCTCTGAGCCGGCGCCACCGGCCCGGAGCCTGGAAGGAGCGGCCGCACCCGCCCCCTCGCGGCCGCTCCTTCACGCGTCCCCCGGTCGTCCCGCGACGCGCTCGTCCTTCGAGGTCAGGATGCTTCACCCTCTCCGGCACTTCGCTGCGCTCTCGGCTGCCGTCTGGGCCGCCCTGGCGGCGCACGTCCCGGCAGCGCCGGCCCTGGCCGAGACGCCGCCCGCCGCCCGGACTGGCGAGCCGGGCGCGGACCCTCATCTGGCGCGGGTCAAGACCGTGACGGCGACCCGCACGCCGGTGGCCGGCGAGGTGGTGCTGACCGGCGACGTCCAGGCCAAGTACCTCAGCAACATCGCCTTCCGGATCAACGGCAAGATCGCCGAGCGCCGCGTCGAGGTGGGCGACCATGTGGGTGCCGACGACGTGCTGGCCCGGCTCGAACCGCAGGAGCAGCAGGTCGCGCTCGACACCGCACAGGCGGCGCTCGCCTCCGCCGAGGCGCTGCTCGCCCAGGCCAAGGTCACTTTCGAGCGCCAGCAGGCGCTGATGCGCAACGGCTACACGACGCGCAGCACCTACGATCAGGCCGAGCAGCAGCTGCGCACCACGCAGGCCTCCGTCGATTCCGCCCGCGCGGCGCTCGGCTCCGCGCGCGAGCAATTCTCCTACACCGACCTCAAGCCCGGGGTGGCGGGCATCATCACGGCACGCAACGCGGAGGCCGGGCAGGTGGTGCAGTCCGGCCAGACCGTGTTCACCCTCGCGCAGGACGGGCCGCGCGATGCGGTCTTTCTCGTCTCCGAGAGCCTGCTGGCGCAGCCCCCCGGCAGCCCGGAGGTGGAGATCACCCTGCAGGCCGACCCGCGCGTGCGCACCACCGGGACGGTGCGGGAGATCTCGCCCTCAGTCGATCCGGCCTCGGGCGGGGTGCGGGTCAAGATCGGCCTCAGGAGCGTCCCGCCGGGCGTGAGCCTCGGCGCGGTGGTGATCGGGCGCGGGCGCTTCCGGCCCCAGGAGGCGGTGAGCCTGCCCTGGAGCGCGCTGTTTCGCTGGCGCGACGCCCCGGCCGTCTGGGTGCTCGACCCGCAGAGCCGCACCGTCACCCCGAAGCCGGTGGAGATCGCCCGCTACGCCGGCTCCGCCATCGTGCTCTCCTCCGGCGTCGAGGCCGGCGAACAGGTGGTCACGGCCGGGATCCAGCTGCTGCGGCCCGGCCAGAAGGTGGCGGTGGTGGGGGAGGGCACGCCGTGAGGCTCCGCACGCTCCTCCCGGTCTTCCTCGCCCTCGCGCTGTCGGCCTGCGAGGAGAAGGCCGCGCCGCCCCCGCCGGTGCGCCCCGTGCTCACCGTCACGGCGGTGTCCCGCACGACGGAGACCTTCGGCCCCTTCGCCGGCACCGTCGAGCCGCGCTACCAGACCCAGGCCGGCTTCCGGGTCGGCGGGCGCATCGTCGCGCGCGATGTCTTCGTGGGCGACCTCGTGGCGAAGGGCGCGCGGCTGGCCGCCCTCGATCCGACCGTGCAGGAATTCGCGCTGCTGCGGGCGCGGGCCGACGTGGCGGATGCGGAGGCCCAGTTCGCCAACGCCAGCGCCACCGAGGCGCGCCAGCGCACCCTGTTCGAGGGCGGCAACGTCACGCAGGCCCAGCTCGACGCCGCGGTCGCCAACCGCGACACCGCGGCGGCGCGCCTCGCGCAGGCGAAGGCCGCCCGCCAGCGGGCGGAGGACGAGCGGGGCTACACCACGCTCACGGCGGATTTCGACGGCGTGGTCACGGCCTGGAGCGCCGAGGTCGGGCAGGTGGTGCCGGCGGGCCAAGCCGTCGTCACCCTGGCGCGTCCGGATGTGCGCGAGGCGGTGGTCGACATCCCCGACACGCTGATGGGCGAGGTGCGGCGGGACGCCGAGTTCACCGTCCGCCTGCTTGCCGCCCCGTCGGTGGTCGCCCGCGGCCGGGTGCGCGAGATCGGTCCGCTCGCCGAGGCCGCGACGCGCACGCGGCGCATCCGCATGACGCTCGTCTCGCCGCCGGACGCCTTCCGGCTCGGCACCACCGTGACGGTGGCGCTGGAGCGGCCAACCGAGCCGCGCATCCGCCTGCCCGCGACCGCGCTGCTGGAGCGGGACGGCCGGACCGCCGTGTGGGTGGTGCGCCCGGACGGCAAGGCGGTGGCCCGGCGCGACGTGCGCGTCGCGGGCCGCGAGGCCGACGCGATCCTGGTCGCCGCGGGCCTGCAGGACGGCGAGGCCGTGGTGGTGGCGGGCGTCCACAGCCTCGCGGAGGGGCAGGCGGTGCGGCTGCCGGAGACGGGCCTGTGAGGCCGCGCCCCCGTCCGACGCCGCCGAGCCGCCATTCCAGCCCGACCACACCCCGCGCCAGGACGCGCCGATGACCCGCTTCAACCTCTCGGAATGGGCGCTCGCCCACCGGTCCTTCGTCTGGTTCCTGATGGCGGTCGTGATCGTCGCCGGGACGATGTCCTACGGCAAGCTCGGCCGCGAGGAGGATCCGGCCTTCGCGATCAAGACCATGGTGGTGCAGGCGAGCTGGCCCGGCGCCACCATCGGCGACACGCTCCAGCAGGTCACGGACCGGATCGAGAAGGAGGTCCAGCAGATCAACGCGGTGGACTACACCCGCAGCTACACGACCCCGGGCCAGACCACGGTGTTCGTGCAGCTGCGCGAGACGACGCCGCCCAAGACCATCCCGTGGCTGTTCTACCAGGTCCGCAAGCGCATCGGCGACATCCGGGGCAGCTTCCCGCAGGGGGTGCAGGGGCCGGTGTTCAACGACGAGTTCGGCGACGTCTTCGGCAACGTCTACGCCTTCACGGCGGACGGGCTCTCGCTGCGCCAGCTGCGCGACTACGTCGAGACCGCGCGCACCCGCATCCTCAAGGTCAAGAACATCGGCAAGACCCAGATCGTGGGTGCGCAGGACGAGGTCATCTACCTCGACTTCTCGACCCGCAAGCTCGCCGGGCTCGGGATCGATTCGCAGGCGGTGATCGGCACGCTGCAGGCGCAGAACGCGGTCGAGCCCTCCGGGGTGATCCAGGCCGGGCCGGAGCGCGTCTCGGTGCGGGTCGGCGGCCAGTTCGCCGACGAGACGAGCCTCGAGGCGATCAACCTGCGGATCAACGACCGCTTCTTCCGGCTCTCGGACGTGGCCGAGATCCACCGCGGCTACACAGACCCGCCCCAGGCCCTGTTCCGCTACAACGGCCAGCCGGCCATCGCGCTCGCCATCGCCATGCAGCCGAGCGGCAACATCCTGCAATTCGGCCAGGACCTGAAGGCCCGCATGCGCCAGGTCGAGGCGGAGCTGCCGGTGGGCGTGGGCATCCACCTCGTCTCCGACCAGCCCAAGATCGTCGAGGAGGCGGTGGGCGGCTTCACCAAGGCGCTGGTCGAGGCGGTGGTGATCGTGCTGGTGGTCTCGTTCCTCAGCCTCGGCCTGCGGGCGGGGCTCGTCGTCTCGCTGTCGATCCCGCTCGTGCTCGCCATCGTGTTCGTGATCATGGACGCGATGGGGGTGACGCTGCAGCGCATCTCGCTCGGCGCGCTGATCATCGCGCTCGGGCTCCTCGTCGACGACGCCATGATCACCGTCGAGATGATGGTGGCGCGGCTCGAAGCCGGTGACAGCCTGCACAAGGCGGCGACCTTCGCCTACACCTCGACGGCCTTCCCGATGCTCACCGGCACGCTCGTCACCGTGGCGGGCTTCCTGCCGATCGGCTTCAACGGGTCGGCGGCGGGCGAGTACACCTACTCGCTGTTCGTGGTGCTGGCGGCCTCGCTGCTCGTCTCGTGGGTGGTGGCGGTGCTGTTCGCGCCGCTGCTCGGCGTGAAGATTCTGCCCGCCGCCATGAAGGGCCACCACGAGAAGCCGAGCCGAATGCTGGCCGTCTTCCGGGCGATGCTGCTGCCGGCCATGCGCTGGCGCTGGCTCACGGTCGCGGCGACCTTCGGGCTGCTCGCGCTCTCTGTCGTCGGCATGGGCTTCGTGCAGCAGCAGTTCTTCCCCTCTTCCGACCGCAGCGAGGTGCTGGTCGACCTGACGCTGCCGCAGAACGCCAGCATCAGCGAGACCAAGGCGCAGATGGACCGGTTCGAGGCCGCCTTGCGCGACGACCCGGCGATCCGCCACTGGAGTTCCTACGTCGGTCAGGGGGCGATCCGCTTCTACCTGCCCCTCGACCAGCAGCTCGGCAACGCCTTCTACGGCCAGATCGTGATCGAGACCGTGTCGCTGGAGGCGCGCGACCGGACCATCGCGCGGCTGCAGGACCTCGCCCGGCGGGACTTCGTCGGCACCGACGTGTTCGTGCATCCCCTCGATCTCGGCCCGCCCGTGGGCCGGCCGGTCCAGTACCGGCTCGGCGGACCGGACCTGCAGGTGGTGCGCCAGCAGGCCCTGAAGCTCGCCAACGTGATCGGTGCCAACCCGAGCCTCGGCGTGCCGACCTTCGACTGGAACGAGCCCGGCAAGGTGCTCAAGGTCGAGATCCTGCAGGACAAGGCCCGCCAGCTCGGCGTGACCTCGAAGGACATCGCCACCCTGCTCAACGGCGTGGTCGGCGGCACCACGATCACGCAGGTGCGCGACTCGATCTACCTCGTGAACGTGGTCGCGCGCGCCGAGGCGGCGGAGCGGCGCTCCGTCGACACCCTGCAGAGCCTGCAGGTGCCGGTGGCGAGCGGCGCCACGGTGCCGCTCTTGGCCTTCGCGCGGATCGGCTACGACCTCGAACAGCCGATCGTCTGGCGGCGCGACCGCCAGCCCACCATCACGGTCCGGGCGGCGATCACCGACGCGACGCAGCCCGCCACCGTGGTCAAGGCGCTCCAGCCCGCGATCGACCGTTTCGTCGCCGAACTGCCCGACGGCTACGACCTCGCGGTGGGTGGGGCGGTGGAGGAGAGCGCCAAGGGCCAGGGGCCGATCGCCGCGGTGGTGCCGGTCATGCTCCTCGTCATGGCCTTCCTGCTGATGGTGCAGCTCCAGAGCGTGCAGAAGATGGTCCTGGTGGCGAGCGTGGCTCCCCTCGGGCTCATCGGCGTCGTCGCGGCGCTGCTGCCCTCGGGCGCGCCGCTCGGCTTCGTGGCGATCCTGGGCGTGCTCGCGCTGATCGGCATCATCATCCGCAACTCGGTGATCCTGGTGACGCAGATCGACGAGTACGAGCGCGAGGGCATGGCGCCCTGGGACGCGGTGGTGGAGGCCACCTGCCACCGCATGCGCCCGATCCTGCTCACGGCCGCCGCCGCCAGCCTCGGCATGGTGCCGATCGCCCGCGAGGTCTTTTGGGGACCGATGGCCTACGCGATGATCGGCGGCATCATCGCGGCGACCTTCCTGACCCTGTTCTTCCTGCCCGCGCTCTATGTCGGCTGGTACCGCATCAAGCCGCCGCGGCGGGGCGGCGCGGGACCCCGTGCGCCGCAGCCCGAGGCCCGGATCCGCGAGGCCGCCTCGACCGGGACTTGATCTACCTTGTAGCCATTCTAAATTAGCTCTTGGCGTGCACGAAGGTCCGTGCCATGTGGTGCCTTCGTGCCGGGCGATCGGCCGGGTGCCGCAGGGATACGGCGCCGCCTGCAGGTGGCGGACGCCGAGACGGGAGATCGGGAATGAAGAGCGACCCGAAGGTTGTTGAGTACCTCAATCGCGGCCTGCGCAGCGAGCTGACCGCAGTCAATCAGTACTGGCTGCATTTCCGCATGTTGAACGATTGGGGCTATGTCGACCTTGCGAAGTACTGGCGCAAGGAGTCAATCGAAGAGATGCAGCACGCCGACCGGTTCGTCGACCGCATTCTGTTCCTCGAAGGCTTTCCCAACCTTCAGGAGCTGGACCCGCTGCGGATCGGCCAGACCGTGCAGGAGATCATCGAGTGCGACCTCGCGGCCGAGAATGAGGCCCGAGCGCTCTACCTCGAAGCCGCGCAGTACTGCGACTCGATCAACGATCGGGTGTCGAAGCTGCTGTTCGAGGATCTGGCGGCGGATGAGGAAGGCCATATCGACTTCCTGGAAACGCAGCTCGAGCTGATCAAGCAGATCGGCCTGCCGCTCTACGCCCAGCGCCACATCGGCGGCCTCGACAAGATCGAGCCGGAGGGCGGCAGCCACTGAGGCGGATCGGGCGCGAAGACCCCGCGCCCGTGTCCGAGTAAGGCCCGGTGACCCCTTCTCCCGTGTGGGAGAAGGGTTTCGGCGCCCGACGGGCAGCACCCCGGGAGGTCCCGGCGGCCTCGCCCCGCCGCGACGCCTGCAGTTTGAGCGATTCCGAACGCGCGAATTCTAACGTTTGCCTTGGCGCCTTCGTGTGACGTGTCCGCCTAATCTGGTCTTGCGAGGGTGCGCTCGGGCAGCCTGCGGATCGGAAGGCTGGAATGAGCGAAGCAGCGATGCGGGGGCGGCGGTTCGGCTGGCGGCGGGGTCTGCGCGCCGCGGGCGCGGTGCTGCGCAGCCGGCACACCTACATCGCCGGCGGCATCCTCGCCGCCAGCGTCGTGCTGGCGCAGGTCGGACCGGCGGCATGGGTCGGGATGACCCGGTTCCTGGGCCGCCCGTACTGCCTGAGCTATTCCGACGTCTACATGTATCCGGGCGGTGCGTTCCAGCGCCGCGGCGAGGACTGGATCGAGGTGCCGACCTACCGCAACGTCGATGTGTCCTACTTCGACGAGATCGAGCGCACCACCGATTACATCTACATCGTCAACGCCCCCTCCCGCAGCAACACCAAGGTCAGCGCCATCACCATCCGGCTGCCCGTCTGCGGCGGCACCGCGCAGGTGACGGTCCCGAGCGCGGACGACTGGATCGACACGCACACGGTCTGGCGCTGACCGGTCACGGCCGGCGCGCGGCCGGACGGTGCAGGCGGGCGCGCAGGGCCGCGGGAAGCCGCCCGTCGATGGCGGCGAGGCCGCACCCGATCAGCGCCATGCCGAGGGCGTGGCGCGCGTCGAGGCGCTCGCCGAGGATCAGGGTTCCGAGCAGGACGGCCGAGACCGGAATCAGGAAGGTGACGAGGCCGATGTTCGTCGCGCCCGCCCGCGCGAGCAGCCGGAAGAACAGCACGTAGGCGAGGGCGGTCGAGAGCACCGCGAGACCGAGGACCGCCCCCCAGACGGCCGCTCCCGGCACCGGCAGCGTCCAGGGCCGGTCGATGAGGAGCGCGAGCGGCAGGATGAGCAGGCTCGACACCGTCACCTGCCCGCAGGCCGTGACCAGCGGCGGCACGCCCATCTCCCGGAAGCGGCGGCCGTAGACGCCCGCACAGGCATAGGACAGGGCGGCGGCCAGGATCGCGAGCTGCCCGAGCCCGTCGCGGCCGAGGCCGGTGAGCACGGCGGGGCCCACCATCACGGCGACGCCGCACACGCCGAGGAGCACGCCCGCGAGGCGGTCGCGCGTCATCCGTTCGTCCGTGGTCAGCGCATGCGCCACCACCACCGTGAAGAGCGGCGTCGTCGCGTTCAGGATCGCCGCGAGCCCGCTCGGGATCCGGGTCTGGCCCCAGACGATCAGGCAGAAGGGCAGGGCGTTGTTGAGGAGGCCCATGCCCAGGAACGCCGCCCAGACCGAGGCGGCGCGCGGCATCGGCAGACCGGCTGCCCGCACCACGGCATGCAGGACCAGGGCCGCGAGCCCGACCCGCAGCACGACCAGGGTGAGGGGCGGCAGCGCGCCGAGCGCGACGCCCGTGAAGAAGAACGAGCCGCCCCACAGCACCGAGAGGACGAGGAGCAGCCCCCAGTCGCCGGAGGTCATGCGGAGGATCGGAGGCGGCATCGGGCGGGCTCCACGCGGTCCCTCCCCATAACCCGGACGCCCCGCGGCGCAGCCCGTTTCCTGCTCTGGAATTGCCGGATTTCGCGGCCAGACTGGCTCCCGACGCCGCGCGATCGGTCGCGTTGTGCGCCGCGTCAGGACCACTACATCCCCGAGGAGCGGCCGCGCCGTCCGCACCGACCCGCCCGAGTGCCCCGTGAGCAAGCCAAGACCGTTCCTGAACCCCGAGCGCCGCGAAGACGACATCGACGCCTCGATCCGCCCGCTCAGCCTCGCCGACTTCACCGGCCAGCGGGCCGCGCGGGCCAATCTCCAGATCTTCATCGAGGCGGCCCGCAAGACGGGCCAAGCCCTCGACCACGTGCTGTTCGTCGGCCCGCCCGGCCTCGGCAAGACCACGCTGGCGCAGATCGTGGCGCGCGAACTCGGGGTGAACTTCCGCTCGACCTCCGGCCCGGTGATCGCGAAGGCGGGCGACCTCGCCGCACAGCTCACCAACCTGGAGGAGCGCGACGTCCTGTTCATCGACGAGATCCACCGCCTCAATCCGGCGGTGGAGGAGATCCTCTACCCGGCGATGGAGGATTACCAGCTCGACCTGATCATCGGCGAGGGGCCGGCGGCCCGCTCGGTCAAGATCGAGCTGCCGAAATTCACGCTGGTGGCGGCCACCACGCGGGCCGGGCTGCTCACCACGCCGCTGCGCGACCGGTTCGGCATCCCGATCCGGCTCGAATTCTACGAGATCGACGAACTGGAGAGCATCGTCACGCGCGGCGCGCGGGTGCTGGGCATCGGCATGTCGCCGGACGGCGCCAACGAGATCGCCAAGCGGGCGCGGGGCACGCCGCGCATCGCCGGCCGCCTGCTGCGGCGGGTGCGCGACTTCGCCATCGTGGAGGAGGCGCCCACCGTGACGCGCGCCATCGCCGACCGGGCGCTGCGCCTGCTCGACGTCGACCCGGCCGGCCTCGACACCATGGACCGGAAGTATCTGGGCCTGATCGCGAACTCGTTCGGCGGCGGGCCCGTGGGCGTCGAGACCATCGCGGCGGCGCTCTCCGAGCCGCGCGACGCCATCGAGGAGATCATCGAGCCCTATCTGATCCAGAAGGGCTTCGTGCAGCGCACGCCGCGCGGGCGGGTGCTGACGCCGCACGCCTTCCGGCATCTCGGGCTGCCCGAGCCGAACCGCGACCCGGCGCTGCAATTCGGCCTCTTCGCGGGCGGCGAGGATGAGTGAGGCGGTGAGCCCGGCGCAGCGGTCCTGGCCGACCCGCCGGCAGGTGGTGCGGGGGGCGGGCGCGCTCGCGCTCTCGGGCCTCGCCACCGGCGCCTACGCCACCGGCATCGAGCCGTTCTGGTCGGTGGTGACGCGCTACGACCTGCGCCCGCGCGCGCCCTGGCCGGCGGGCTTGCGGCTGCGCATCGCCGCGCTCGCGGACATCCACGCCTGCGAGCCCTGGATGAGCGCCGAGCGCATCGCCGGCCTCGTCGCGGCGACGAACGCCCTCAAGCCGGACGTAATTGTCTTGCTCGGCGACTACGTGGCCGGCCAGCGCTTCGTCACCCGGCTCCTGCCGGCGGAGGAATGGGCCGCGCCGCTCGGCGACCTCAAGGCGCCGCTCGGCGTCTACGCGGTGCTCGGCAACCACGATTGGTGGGAGGACGAGGCGGCGCAGGCCCGGGCCGGCGGGCCGACCCGGGCCGGGGCGGCGCTCACCGCCGCCGGCATCCGGGTGCTGGAGAACGATGCGGCGGCGTTGCCGGTGCGGGGCGGGCCGGTCTGGGTGGCGGGGCTCGCCGACCAGCTCGCGCTGCTCCCCCGCCATCGCTGGATGCACCGGACGCGTGGCGTCGCGGGCACGCGCATCGGGCTCGACGACCTCGCGGCCACCCTCGCGAAGGTCCCGCCGGACGCGCCCGTGATCCTGCTCGCCCACGAGCCCGACATCTTCCCGCAGGTGCCCGCCCGCGTGGCCCTGACCCTGTCGGGCCACACCCACGGCGGGCAGGTGCGCCTGTTCGGCTACGCGCCGGTGGTGCCATCCCGCTACCGCAACCGCTACGCCTATGGCCACGTCCGCGAGCAGAGCGACCTGATCGTGTCGGCGGGCCTGGGGCTCAGCATCGCGCCGATCCGCTTCGGCATTCCGCCCGAGATCGTGGTGGTGGATCTCGGCGAGCCGGCCGCCGCATGAGCGCCCCGCATCTCCTCCCGGTCCGGGTCTACTACGAGGACACGGATTTCTCGGGCCTCGTCTACCACGCGAGCTACCTGCGCTTTCTGGAGCGGGGACGCACCGAACTCCTGCGCGCCGCGGGCGTGGACCAGTCCGTGCTGCACGCGGGCGGGGAGGGGCTGTTCTTCGCGGTGCGCCGCATGACGATCGACTGGCTGGTGCCGGCGCGCATGGACGATGTGCTGGCGGTGGAGACCCGCACCGCCGAGGTGCGGGGCGCCTCGATCGTGATCGCGCAGCGCATCCTGCGGGACGCGCAGGTGCTGCTCACCGCCGACGTGCGGGTGGCGGCGCTGGCCGGCGGGCGCCCGGCGCGGCTCCCGGACGCCCTGCGGGCGATCCTCGAAGGGCGGGGCTGACCGTCCGGTTCGGCACCGCCTCAACCGAACCTTAACCCTGACGACGGCCTAAACGGAGCGGGTGGGCCATCCGCTCGCGGTGGGCCGGCCCTTACTTTCGACAGATTCGAGCGCGATCGAAGTCAAAACCGCTCAATCTGCAGGGAAACCAGGGGCCGCCGCGCGCCGCCTCGAGGGTGAGGACGACTGCATGAACCCCGCCGATGCCGTCCAGGCGATGCCCGTCCACGAGATCACGATGTTCGGGCTGTTCTGGCAGGCCCACTTCGTCGTCAAGGTGGTGATGCTCGGGCTGATCGGCGCCTCGGTCTGGTGCTGGGCGATCATCGTCGACAAGACGCTGCTGTTCCGCCGCACCAAGGCCGAGATGGACGCCTTCGAGGAATCCTTCTGGTCCGGCCGCTCGCTCGAAGAGCTCTACCGCTCCTTCAACGACAAGTCCCCCACCGGCCTCGCCGCCGTCTTCGTCGCGGCGATGCGCGAGTGGAAGCGCTCCTTCGAGGGCTCGGGCCGCTCGATCCACAGCCTCGGCCAGCGCATCGACAAGGTGCTCGACGTCACGATCCAGCGCGAGGTGGAGCGGCTCGAATCCCGCCTGCTGTTCCTGGCCTCGATCGGCTCGGCCGGCCCCTATATCGGCCTGTTCGGCACCGTCTGGGGCATCATGACGGCCTTCACGTCGATCGCCGCCTCCAAGAACACCAGCCTCGCGGTGGTGGCGCCCGGCATCGCCGAGGCCCTGTTCGCCACCGCCATCGGGCTGTTCGCCGCGATCCCCGCGGTGCTCGCCTACAACAAGCTCCAGGCCTCGGTCGCCAAGGCGCAGGGGCGGCTCGAAGGCTTCGCCGACGAGTTCTCCGCCATCCTCTCGCGCCAGATCGACGAGCGCATCGCGCTCGCGGCCTGACCCGACCACCTCCCGGGACGACGCATCATGGGCATGGCCGGAGCGGCACAGGGCGGCGGACGCCGCCGGCGCGGGCGACGCAGCGGCGTCATCAACGAGATCAACATGACGCCGTTCATCGACGTCGTGCTGGTGCTCCTCATCATCTTCATGGTGGCCGCCCCGATGATGACGGTGGGCGTGCCCCTCGACCTGCCCCAGAGCCGGGCCGCGCCCCTCAACTCCGACGCCAAGCCGGTGACGCTGTCGATCCGCCAGACCGGCCAGGTCTTCCTCGGCGAGGACGAGGTGACGGACGACGCCATCGTGGCGCGCCTGACCGCCACGGCCCGCGAGGGGTTCGAGGAGCGCGTCTTCGTGCGCGGCGACAAGCGCGTCGATTACGGCCGCGTCGCGCAGGTGATGGGGATCGTGACCGGCGGCGGCTTCAAGCGGGTCGCCCTGGTGACCGAGCCCGACCAGCGCTGAACCGGGCGGAGCAGCCGTGCGACTCCTCAAACGCTCAGAGCCCGGGTTCTGGATCTCCGGCGTCGCGCATGCGGCGCTGCTCGGTGTCGCCCTGATGGCGGCGGCGGCCCACGAGCTGCCGCAGGCCGAGGAGGGCGTGCCGGTCGAGGTGCTGACCGAGAACCAGTTCTCCGAGATCACCAAGGGCCAGCGGGACGGCGACGCGCCCGCCCGCACGCCGCGGGCCGACAAGATCGCGGAGCGGCAGCGCGAGAACGACCCGGGCGAGGCCAAGACCGACGTGCCGACCCCGCCGACGCGCCCGCCCGAGATGAAGGTGGCGAGCGCCGAGGACCCGCCGATGCCGCCCTTGCGGCCGGCCCTCGAACAGCCCGCGCCGCCCCCGCGTCCGGACGAATCCCAGGCGAAGGCCGAGGCCGAGGCGCGCGCGAAGGCGGAGGCCAAGGCGCGCGAAGAAAAGGCCCGCGAAGAAAAGGCCCGCGAGGAGAAGGTGCAGGCCGAGAAGGCCGCCGCCGAGGCGGCCAAGGCCGCGGAGGCCGCCAAGGCGGCCGCGGCCAGAGCCGCCGCCAAGGCCGCGGCCGAGAAGGCGGAGGCCGCCCGCCGCGAGGAACTGGCGCAGCTCATCGCCCGCGAGGAGGCCGAAGCCAAGGCTGCCGCCGAGGCCAAGGCTGCCGCTGAAGCAAAGGCTGCCGCCGAAGCGAAGGCCAAGGCGGAGGCACGTGCGAAGGCCGAGGCCAAGGCCCGCCAGGAGAAGGCGCGCGAGGAGGCCGAGGCGAAGGCGGAGGCCGACGCCAAGGCCCGCGAGGAGAAGATCGCGGAGGCGAAGGCCGCCGCCGAGGCGAAGGCCCGGGCGGAGGCGAAGGCCGCCGCGGAGGCCAGGGCGCGGCGGCAGGCCGAATTGGCCGACCGGTTCAACGCGGGCTCGATCCGCGACGCGCTCAACGCCCACGGCCCCTCGCAATCGACCGGGGCGACGGGCCGCGAGGTGCAGCGCACGGCGGCGCTCGGCACCGCCACCGGCACGGCGGCGCGGCTCAACCCGAGCCAGCGCGACGCGCTGGTGGGCCTGCTGCAGCAGCAGATCGAGCGCTGCTACTCCGCCCCGCCCGGGGCGCAGCAGGGCATCGTGCTGCCGCAGCTCGACATCCGCCTCAACCCGGACGGCACCCTCGGCGCCGACCCGCGCATCCTGCGCGCCGGCGGCTCGTCCATCGACCGTTCCATCGCGGAGGCCGCCGTGCGCGCGGTGCGCCGCTGCGCTCCCTACCGCATCCCCGCCCAGTTCGCGCCCTTCTACAACGACTGGCGGATCATCAACGCGGAGTTCGAGTTGCCGCGGGCGTGAGGGCCTCCCACCCCGCCGCGTGACCGACCACCTGACGGACATGACCATGCCCACACGCCCTCTCGTGCGCTGGCCCTGCGCGCTCGCCTCGCTCCTGTGCCTCCTCGTCGTCCTCGTGCGGCCGGCCGAGGCGCAGCTCAACCTGCGGGTCGGACCCGGCGGCGCGTTCCAGCCGATGCCGATCGCGGTGGCGGACTTTTCCGGCGATGCGTCCCTCGGGCCGCTCGTCTCGGGGATCGTCGCCAGCAACCTGCGGCGCTCCGGCTACTTCGTGCCGCTCGACCGCTCGCAGTTTCCCGAAACGCCGAATTTCGACGCCGCCCCGCGCTTCTCCGCCTGGAAGGAGGCGGGCGTGCAGGGCCTCGTCACCGGGCGCGTCACCCGGGACGGGTCGGGGCGCCTCAAGACCGAGTTCCGCCTCTGGGACGTGCTCGCCGGCCAGCAGATGATCGGCCAGCAATATGCGGGCGATGCCGCCAATGCCCGGCGCATGGGTCACCTGATCTCGGATTCGGTCTACACCAAGATCACCGGCATCGGCGGCTTCTTCGACACCCGCATCGCCTTCGTGGACGAGTCCGGCTCCAAGGAGCGGCGCCGCAAGCGCCTCGCCATCATGGACCAGGACGGCGCCAACGTGCGCTACCTGACGAGCGGCGAGGCCGCCGTGGTGGCCCCGCGCTACTCCCCTGCCACGCAGGACATCACCTACATGGCGCAGACCACCGGCCAGCAGCCGCGGGTGCAGGTCATCAACCTCGAAACCGGCGCCCGGCAGGTGATCCCCACCAATGCCGAGATGAGCACCAGCCCCCGGTTCTCGCCGGACGGGCGCCGCCTCGTCATGAGCGACCAGGAGGGCGGCAACGCCAGCATCTACGTCATGGATCTCGGCTCCAAGGCGCAGACCCGCATCACCAACGCCAACGCCATCGATACCTCGCCCTCCTTCTCGCCGGACGGGCGCGAGATCGTGTTCGAATCCGACCGCGGCGGGCAGCAGCAGATCTACGTGATGGGCGCGGACGGCGGCAATGCGCGCCGCATCTCCTTCGGCGAGGGCTCGGCCTCGCAGCCCGCATGGTCGCCGCGGGGCGACTACATCGCCTTCACGCGCCAGCGGAAGGGCTCCTTCGCGATCTGCATCATGAAGCCCGACGGCTCGGGCGAACGGGTGCTGACGGAGGGCTTCCACAACGAGGGGCCGACCTGGGCGCCGAACGGGCAGTACGTGATGTTCTTCCGCGATCCAGGCGGACAGGCCGGCGGCAAGCTCTACATGGTCGACATCACCGGCCGCGTCGAGCAGCCGGTCCCGACGCCCTCCTACGCGTCCGACCCGACATGGTCGCCGCTCCTCGACCCGCAGCGCTGAATACAGCCTCTCTTGCAGGTCCCACGCGGCCTTCAGCGAGTTTTAACCAAGACCTGCGAGAAAAGACGCAGCCGAAAACGGCACTTCCCGCAGTCAACGACCGTTTCGCGGCGGCATGAACCCGTGCCGCGCCAGCCCGTGCTGGCGCGCGCCGGTGCGGTCGCGGCGGCGTCGAGGCGGGGAGCGCGTCTCCGAGTTGCGTGCCCATGCCCGAGTCTGCGTACCCCTCCGCTCGCCCGGCGTCGCGTCTGCGCTGGCCGGCGCCGCGCCGCGGTCTGATCCGCAGCCTGCTCGCCCTCTCGGGCGCGGTCTGGCTCGGCTGGTCCAACCGGGATCTCCTGCTGCCGGCCGCGCCGCCGGCCCCTCCGGTGCCCCAGGCGGCCGCGTCCGCCCCGGCTCCCGCCGAACCCGCCCGTCATGCGTGGCTGTTCGATCCCACCCCGTCGATGGACCCGGCCCGGCTCACGTGGCGACGCGAGGCGCCTGCGCCGTCGCGGCTTGCCGCGGCGGAGCCCGCCCCCATCCCCGCACCCGCGCCGCCCGCCGCGCTGGCGGAGGCCCCGGCGCCGCTCGTCCTCGACGCCCGGCCGGTCATCCAGCCGGTGCCGCTGCCGGTTCCGCGCCCGACCGAGTTCCGCCTCGCGCGCGGACCCGAGACGCCGCGCCTCGCCCTGCGCCTGTCGCCGCGGCGTGCCCGCGCCGCCGACAGCGCCACCGCAATGGCCGATACGCGCTCGTTCTTCGAGAAGCTCTTCGGGCAGCCCGCCGACCCGCAGCCGGCGCTGGCCTACGCGTCGACCGGCAACGGCACCCTGGCCGAATCCCCGCGCCCCGCGATCAGCCCGTCGCCGTTCCTCGCCGGAGGCACGGCGGTCTACGACATCACCGCCCGCACCGTGACGCTGCCGAGCGGCGAGCGGCTCGAAGCCCATTCCGGCCTCGGCCCCAAGATGGACGATCCCCGCTTCGTGCAGGTGCGGATGCACGGCGCGACGCCGCCCGGCATCTACGACCTCACCGAGCGCGAGGCCCTCTTCCACGGGGTGCGCGCCATCCGTCTCAACCCGGTGGGCGGCCCGGGCGCGATCCACGGCCGGACCGGCCTGCTCGCCCACACCTATATGCTCGGCCCGAGCGGCCAGTCGAACGGCTGCGTGTCGTTCCGCGACTACAACCGCTTCCTCCAGGCCTTCCTGCGGGGCGAGGTGCGCCGCCTCGTGGTCGTGGCCGGCCGCGGATAGGAATCGGGCCGCAGATCGCCTTCCGCGTGAGTCCGGTTCTGCGGTCAGGGTGCGGCCGACAAGTCTGCGGCCGGACCCGGCGTAACCTTCCGCCCCGCGGCTGCAGACGATGGTTGCATTCGCGGTTGCGCACCCACAATTCGCGAGGCTCCGCACCAAAGCATGCGGCAGCCTGCCGCATTTGGCATCGCTTGCATTGGCCTCCCGCATCCGCGCAACTGAACTGGCGAGTTCAGTCGTGCGCGAATGAGCGATCCTGCCCGTCCCCCCGATCCGAAGCGCCGCCGCCGCATCCTTGAGGCCGGGATGCGGCTGTTCTCCGGGCTGCCCTATTCCGACGTCCACATGGACGCGGTCGCGGCCGCGGCCGGCGTGGCCAAGCCCACCCTCTACCGCTACTTCCCCACCAAGGAAGCCCTGTTCATCGAGGGCTTGGCCTGGACGCTCGCCGATCTGCGCGAGGCCATCGGCGCGACGCGCGAGCCGCGCCGGGACCCGGCCGCGCGGGTCGAGGCCGCGGTGGCGCTGGTGCTCGAGCGGGTCGGGCGCCTCTCGCCCGCGCTGCATGCGATCGAGAATCGCGGCAGCGAGTGCGGCGAGCGCAGCCGGCGCGTGCTGCGCGAGGGTTTCGACGGCCTGCGCGGGGCCCTCGCCGACCTGCTGCGCGACGGCGTCGCGGCCGGCAGCTTCGACGTCGACGACGTGGACCTCGCCGTGATGATGATCCTCGGCGGCATCCGTATGGCCGCACACGGCACCGGCCGGCAGGCTCCTTCGCCCGCGGCGATGTCCGCCTTCTTCCTCAACGGCCTGCGGGCCGGCGCGATGACGCGCCGCGCGGCGCCGCGGCTCGGAGCCGTCGCATGATCCGCCTCCTTCTCCTCGTCGCGGCCGTGCTCGCGGGTGGGGCCGGCTACCTCCTCCATCGCCATGCGGGCGACCGGCAGGCCGCCTGGGCTGAGGTCCGCTCGGCGCTGCCCCCGCGCCTTGCCGAGCACCTGCCGCTCGCCCTCGCGGCGCCCGCCGCCCCCAAGGCGCCGGCGGTGCCGCCCCGCCCGGTGGTCGGCACCGTCGCGGCAGGAAGCACCGATCTGCCGATCACCCGCACGGCGGTCGGCTGGATCGAGCCCATCGCCACCGTGGTGGTGCGCCCGCGCATCGACGGGGTGATCACCGAGCAGATGGCCCGCGACGGCCAGCCCGTGCAGGCGGGCGACGTGCTCTACCGGCTCGATGACCGCGAGCTGCGCGCCCAGATCGCCCGCAACGAGGCCGCGCTCGCCCGCGACCAGGCCACCCAGACCCGGACCCAGAACGACGTGCGGCGCGTGACGGAGCTGCTCTCGCGCAGCGCCGCCTCGCAGGCGCAGTTCGACATCGCCACCGCCGAGGCGAAGGTGGCGAGCGCCAACGTGGCGGCCTCCCAGGCGACGCTGGAGGCCGACCGGGTCCGGCTCGACTACACGACCATCCGGGCGCCGATCTCCGGCCGGCTCGGCACCGTGCGGGTCACCACCGGCAACCTCGTCAAGGGCAATGAATCCACCGGCACCGGGCTCGTCACCATCACGCAGATGAAGCCCCTGCGCGCCACCTTCTCGCTGCCGGAGCGGGAACTCGATCTCCTGCGCGCGGCGCTCGCCCGCAAGGAGCCGGCCACCGTGCGGGTCTCGGCGAGCGGCACCGACACGGTTCTGGCGTCGGGCCGGCTCTCCTTCGTGGATTCGAGCGTGGATCAGGCCTCCGGCACCGTCACCGCCTGGGCGCTGTTTCCCAACGAGGACGAGCGCCTGTGGCCCGGCCAGTACGTGCGCGTCGAGGTCGATCTCGGCCGCCGCCCGAACACCGTGACGGTGCCCCAGGTGGCGGTGCAGCCAGGCCAGGACGGCAGCTTCGTCTGGGTCGTGCGGCCGGACGGGATCGCGGAGCGCCGCAGCGTCGAGGTGCTGTCCGCGAGCGCGGGCAGCGCCGCGCTCACCCGCGGCATCGCGGCGGGCGAGCGCGTGGTGGTGGAGGGGCAGGTGCGGGTGCGCCACGGCCAGCCGGTCACCGAGCGCCCTCAGTCGAGCGCACCGGAGGCCCAGGCCGCCGGTCCCCAGGTGCGCCGCACGCTGATCGAGTAGGGGAACCGGCACGGTGAACATCTCGGCCCCCTTCATCCGCCGCCCGGTCGCCACGATCCTGCTGTCGCTGGCGCTCACCCTGTCGGGCCTGTTCGCCTACCGGCTGCTGCCGGTGGCGGCGCTGCCCACCGTCGACTTCCCGACCATCTCGGTCACCGCCCAGCTCCCCGGCGCCTCGCCGGAATCGATGGCGGCCTCCGTGGCGACGCCGCTGATCAAGGAATTCTCGACCGTTCCGGCCATCGCCACGATCTCGGCCACGAACTACCAGGGCTTCACCTCGATCACGATCGAGTTCGAGCTGTCGCGCAACATCGATCAGGCGGCGGCCGACATCCAGGCGGCGATCACCCGGACCCTGCGGCGCCTGCCGATCGAACTCACGATCCCGCCGAGCTTCCGCAAGCTCAACCCGGCCGATGCGCCGGTCATCCTGCTCGCCGTGTCGAGCGAGACGACCCCGCTGCCGACCCTCGACGCCTTCGCGCAGACGGTGATCTCGCCCTCGCTCTCCACCATCACGGGCGTGGGTCAGGTGCTGGTCTACGGCAGCCAGAAATTCGCCGTGCGGGTGCAGCTCGACCCGAACGTGCTGGCCGCCCGCGGCATCGGCGTGGACGAGGTGCAGCAGGCGATCTCCAACGCCAACACCTCGACGCCGGTCGGCGTGGTGGAGGGGCGGGGCCAGAACCTCACCATCCAGACCAACACGCAGCTCATGAACGCGGATGCGTTCCGCGACATCATCGTGGCGGTGCGCAACGGCCGCCCGGTGCGCCTCGGCGATGTCGCGCGCGTGATCGATTCGGTCGAGAACGCCCGCATCGCCTCGTGGAAGGACGGCAAGCGCGCGCTCGTGCTCGCCGTGCAGCGCCAGCCCGACGCCAACACCGTCGAGGTGGTGGACCGCGTGCGCGCCATGCTGCCGAAGTTTCAGGAGCAGCTCGGGGCGAGCGGCACGATCGCGGTGGTCAACGACCGCTCGGTCTCGATCCGCGAGGCGGTCGAGGACGTGCAGTTCACCCTCGTCCTCACCATCGGCCTCGTGGTGATGGTGATCTACCTCTTCCTGGGGCGCTTGGCCGCGACGCTGATCCCCTCGGTGGCGGTGCCGATCTCGATCATCGCGACCTTCGGGGCGATGTACCTGCTCGGCTTCTCGATCGACAACATCTCGCTGCTCGGCCTCACGCTGGCGGTCGGCCTCGTGGTCGACGACGCCATCGTGATGCTGGAGAACATCGTCCGGCACGTCGAGGAGGGGATGAAGCCCTTCGAGGCGGCGCTCAAGGGGGCGGGCGAGATCGGCTTCACCATCCTGTCGATCACGGTCTCGCTGATCGCGGTGTTCATCCCCGTGCTGCTGATGGGCGGGGTGGTCGGGCGCATCTTCAACGAGTTCGCGATCGTGGTGTCGATCGCCATCGTGGCCTCGGCGGTGATCTCGCTCACGCTCACGCCCATGCTCGCTGCCCGCCTGCCCGCGGACGCGGCCGGCCACGGCGCGAACAAGAACCTGTTCGAGCGCGGCTTCGCGCGCCTCCAAGCCGGCTACGAGCGCGGCCTCGACTGGTGCCTGCGCCACAAGATCTCGGTGCTGATGTCCTTCCTCGTCTCGGTGGGGCTCACCGCCTACATGTTCGCCGCGATCCCGAAGGGCTTCTTCCCCTCCGAGGATATCGGTCAGCTGCAGATCGCCACCGAGGCGCGCCAGGACATCTCGTTCGAGGCGATGACCGCGCTCCAGGCGGAGGCCGAGCAGGTGCTGGCGCGCCACCCGGCCGTGGACCACGTGGTCAACCGCGCGGGCTCGAACGGCTTCACGGGCACGCTCAACCAGGGCGCCTTCTTCGTCGAGCTCAAGGACCGCAGCGAACGGCCGCCCCTGCAGAAGACCATCGCGGAGCTGCGCCAGCAGCTCGGCGAGCTGCCGGGCCTCGCGGCCTTCATCACGCCGGTGCAGAACCTGCGGCTCGGTGGGCGCCAGTCGAAGAGCCAGTACCAGTACGTGGTGCAGGGTCTCGACCGGGCGGAACTCGAACGCTGGGTGATCCGGATCACCGACGCGATGGCGCAGGACCGGGCCACCTTCACGGGGGTGACGAACGATCTCCAGAACGCCGCGCTCCAGGCCAGGATCACGGTCGACACCGACAAGGCGCAGGCCATCGGCATCTCGTCCGACCAGATCCGCCAGACGCTCTACACGGGCTTCGGCACCCGCCAGATCTCGACCATCTACGGGCAGACCGACAGCTATCAGGTCATCACCGAGTTCGACCCGCGCCTGCAATGGACGGCCGACCGGCTCGACGACGTGCGCCTGCGCTCGTCGAACGGCAAGCTCGTGCCCCTGTCGGCCTTCGCGTCGATCACCCGCACGCCCGGGCCGCTCTCGCTCAACCAAGCGGGCCTGCTGCCGGCCGTGACGATCTCCTTCGACGTGCCGCCCGGCGTGGCGCTCGGTCAGGCGGTCGACCGCATCGCGCAGATCAAGGCCTCGCTCGGCGTGCCCAACACCATCACGGCCACCTTCGCGGGCACCGCGCAGGTGTTCCAGGACGCGCTCGCCAACCAGGGCCTGCTGCTCGCCGCCGCGGTGCTGACGATCTATCTCGTGCTCGGCATCCTGTACGAGAGCTTCATCCACCCGCTCACCATCCTGACCGGGCTGCCGGCGGCGGCGGTGGGCGCGCTCGGCGCCCTCGAACTCTTCGGGATGGACCTCTCGGTCATCGCGATCATCGGCGTCCTGATGCTGATCGGCATCGTCAAGAAGAACGCCATCATGATGATCGACGTGGCGCTGGTGCTCCAGCGCGAGCAGGGCTGGACACCCGCCGCGGCGATCCGCGAGGCCTGCGCGCTGCGCTTCCGGCCGATCATGATGACGACCGCGGCCGCCGTGATGGGCACCCTGCCGATCGCCATCGGGCACGGCGCCAGCGCGGAGCTGCGCCAGCCGCTCGGCGTCGCGGTGGTGGGCGGCCTCCTCGTGTCGCAGCTGCTGACGCTCTACATCACGCCCGTCCTCTACATCTACATGGACCGCCTCGCGACCGGCACGAGCCGCTTCGTGCTCTCACTGCGGCGCGGGCGGCGCCACGCATCGCGGGCGCCGGACGGCTCGGGCCACGTTCCGGCCGAGTGACCCGGCCGCGCGAGGGGCATCCGCGCGCTCGGCCGCTAGGTCATGAGGCGGGCGGTGCCGCGGCCTCGCGGCCCGAGACTGCCGCCATGATTAAGGCCGCGTTAGCCGCGCCCGTGCCACGCTCTGCAGCCGGCAGGGGGATTGGCTGCGGATGGGGCGGACGGGCACAGGCCGGCGGGGGGCGAGGCTCCTCCTCGCGCTCGCGGCGCTGTTGTCCGGCACGGTCGGCGCCGCGGCCGCGAAGCTCGTCGCCGTCGAGGGCCGCGAGCAGCGCGCCTACGGGCGCATCGCGCTCACCTTCGACCAGAGCGTCAAGGTCACCGCCAAGGTCTCGGGCACCGTCCTGCTGATCGGCTTCCGCGAGCCGGCGACCGGCCTCCTGCGCGAGCGCCTCGCCGCCGAGATGCCCGCCTACATCGCCCAGGTGCGCCGCGACCCCGACGGCACCGGCCTGCGCCTCGCGCTGCAGAAGCCCTACCGGGTGAACGTGCTGGAGGCGGCCGAGCGGGTGTTCATCGACCTCGTGCCCGAATCCTGGACCGGCCTGCTCCCGGCCTTGCCGCCCGAGGTCGTGGCCGACCTCGCCCGCCGGGCCGAGGAGGCCGAGGCGCGGCTGCGCCGCGAGGCCGCCCGCGCCGCCAAGCCCGTCCTGCCCCTGCCCCTGGAGGTGGCGCAGCTGCCGACGCTGACGCGCTTCACTCTGCGGCTGCCGCCGGGCGCCGAGGTGGCGCTGGAGCGGGCCGGCCGCGACCTGCGCCTGCGGGTCGATGGCTCCTATGCGGTGCAGATCGGCGAGGCCCGCGCCCGCCTGAAGCCGGCCGTGGAGGCGCTGAGCGCCGAGACGACGCCGGAGGCCGCCCGCTTCGCCCTCACCCTCGCGGAGGGCCACGAGGCCGAGAGCTATCGCGACGAGGACGGCTATACCCTCGACATCCTCAAGCCCGGCGAGCGGCGCGCCCCCGAACCGCTGCCGGCCGCCGCCAAGGCCGAGCCGGCGCGCGCACCCGTCGCGGAGACGCCGGGCGCCCCGGCGAAGGCCGAACCCGCCCGCCCCGAGCCGGTTCGGATGGAACCCCCGGTCGCGCCGCTCCCGTCCGGGCCGGTCGAGGCGCGGATCACCCGGGCCGGGGAGGCGGTGCGGATCGTCTTTCCCTTCGCCCAGCGCCCCGCCGCCGCCCTGTTCGAGCGGGGCGGCATCGCCACCCTGGTCTTCGAGGGCACCGCGCCGCTGCGCCTCGATCCCACCGGGCTGGCGACGGGTGCCGTGCGGCTCGCCGAAGCCCCGCGCCACGAGGGAGGCCACACCGTGCTGCGCTTCGCCCTCGACGGCGGCCTGCTCGCGCAGCTCGCGGTGGGGGAGGGGCAGGGCTGGACGCTGGTCTTCGGCGACGGCGGCGTGCCGGCGGGCGACCTCCTCGCGCCGCGGCGGATCGCGGACGGCGCGGGTCGGCCCGCGGTGGCGCTCCCGCTCGCGCGGCCCGGGCAGGTGCTCTGGCTCGACCGCGACGGGGAGCGCATCGCCGTGGTGACGGCCCAGGGTCCGCGGATCGCTGGCGTGCCCAAGCGGGGGCGCTTCGTGGATTTCGACCTGTTGGCGAGCCGCCAGGGCGTTGCCGTGCTGGCCCTCGCCGACGACCTCGTGGTGCGCCCGGGCCTCGCCGCCGTGGTGATCTCGCGGCCGGGCGGCGTCGCGGTGAGCCCGGTGCCGGCCGATGGGGCCGACACCGCGCCGCCGCTCGCGGGCGCGAGCCTGGTGGTGCAGCCCGAGCGCTGGCGCGAGGACCGCCGCGGCGACGTCCGCGCCCGGATCCGTGCTGCGCAGGACGCCATCGCCCGGGCGGACCGGCCCGGCCGCTCGGCCGCGCGGATCGACCTCGCCCGGGTGCTGCTCGCCAACGGCTTCGACGCGGAGGCCGCGACGGTGCTGGCCTTCGCCGCCAAGGAGGATGCGGTGACGGCGGTGGAGCGGCCGACGCGCATCCTCTCGGCGATCGCGGCGGTACGGCTGCGGCGCGACGCCCAGGCGGCCGCGATTCTCGGCGGCGACACCAAGCTCGGGCAGGACCCGGAAGCGCGGCTGTGGCGGGCGATGCTCGATGCCCGCAGCCGGCCGGGCGCCGGCCCGCTGGCGCTCGCCGCCTTCAAGGCCGGGATGCCGGTGATCGAGGCCTATCCGGAGGAGCTGCAGCTGCCGCTGCTGCTGACGACCGCCGGCGTGGCGCTCGACGCCCGCGACCTCACCACGGCGCAGCAGGCGCTCGCCGCCGCGGCCCCGATCGTCGACTCGGCCCTCACCCGCGATCAGGTCGCGCTGCTCAATGCCCGCCTCGCCGGGGCCCTGGGCGAGACCGGCGCGGCCCGGCGCGAGTACCAGCGCCTCGCGGAAGCGGGCGAGCGCCCGGTCGCCGCCGAGGCGATCCTGCATCTCGTCGATCTCGGCCGCGGCGCCGGCACGCTGGCGCGGGCGGAGGCGCTCGACCGGCTGGAGCAGCTCGCGGTGGCGTGGCACGGCGGCGACATTGAGGCCGAGACCCTGGCGCGCCTGAGCCACCTCTACGCCGAGGCCGGGCGTTGGCGCGACGCCTTCGTGGCCGCCCGCAAGGCCAACCGCCTGTTTCCCGACCACCCGGCGACGCGCTCCCTGCACCCCGAGATGGTCGGCCTGTTCGCCGACCTCTTCCTCACCGACAAGGGCGGGAGTCTCGGGCGGGTCGAGGCCCTGGCGCTCTACTTCGACTTCAAGGAGTTCACGCCGGTCAACCGGCAGGGCGACGAGATCGTGCGCGGTCTGGTCGACCGGCTGGTCGGCCTCGACCTCCTCGACGCCGCGGGCGAACTCCTCCAGCATCAGGTCGACAAGCGCCTCACCGGGGCGGCCCGGGCGAGCGTCGCGGCCCGGCTCGCCGCGATCCGCCTGATGGACGAGCGCCCGCTCCAGGCCCTGCAGGTGCTGCACGCGACGCGCCTGCCCGAACTGCCCGCCCGCATCCGCGACGCGCGCATGCTGCTCGAAGCGCGGGCGCTCTCCGACCTGTCGCGCACCGATCTCGCGCTCGAACTCCTCGACGGCATGGAGGGGCCGGACGCGGCGCGGCTGCGCGCCGACATCCTGTGGGGGGCGCGGCGTTGGCGCGAGGCCGGGGAGGCGCACGAGGCGCTGCTCGGCACGCGCTGGCGCGAGCCTGGGCCGCTCACGGAGGCCGAGCGCGCCGACGTGATGCGGGCGGCCATCGCCTACGCGCTCGCCGACGAGTCCCTGAGCCTCGACCGGCTGCGCACCAAGACCATGCCGAAGATGGCCGAGAGCGCCGATGCGCGGGCCTTCGGCCTCCTCTCGGCGCCGGGCGCCACCGCGACCGCCGCCTTCCGCGACCTCGCCGGCCGGGCGATCAGCGCCGAGACGCTCACCGCCTTCCTGAAGGCCTTTCGCGAGCGCTACCCGGAGAGCGCGGTGCCGCAGCGCCCCGCAGCCCCCGCGGAGGCGGCGCCCGGCACGAACGCGCAGGCCGGCGGCGCCGCGCCGCCGGGGTGAGCCGGATCAGCCGCCGTAGCTCTGCACCAGCGAGCCCGCCACCAGCGTCCAGCCGTCCACGAGGACGAAGAAGATCAGCTTGAAGGGCAGCGCGACGGTCGCGGGCGGCATCATCATCATGCCGACCGACATCAGGATCGAGGCCACCACGAGGTCGATGATCAGGAACGGGATGAACAGCAGGAAGCCGATCTCGAAGGCCCGGCGCAGTTCCGAGATCATGAAGGCGGGGGTGAGGATTTCGAGCCCGACCGCCTCCGGGGTGGCGGGGCGGGGCGCATTGGACAGGTCGAGGAAGAGCTGGAGGTCCTTCTCGCGCACGGTGCGCAGCATGAAGGTCTTGAAGGGCGCGGCCGCCCGCTCGAAGCCCTGCGCCTGCGTGATCTGGCCGGCCACCAGCGGCTCGATGCCGGCCCGGTAGGCCTCGCGGGCGGTCGGCGCCATCACGAAGGCGGTGAGGAACAGCGCGAGGCTCACGATCACGGCGTTGGGCGGGGCGGTCTGGGTGCCCAGCGCCGAGCGCAGGATCGACAGCACCACCACGATGCGGGTGAAGGAGGTCGCCATCACCAGCACGGAGGGCGCCAGCGCCAGCACGGTGATGAGCGCGACGAGCTGCAGCGCCCGCTCGGTGACGCCGCCGCTCGGGCCCAGATCGACCGTCACGCTCTGCGCGAGCGCGCCCGCGCCCGACAGGACGACGAGGAGGCCGGCGAGCGCCGCGGCGCACCGGCCGCGGCGGAGCGGAATCGCGAGGCCCATGCGGCGCACCCTGGGACCGGCGGCGCGCCGGGCGCAAGAGCCGCGGCGGGCCTGCGGCGCGCTTGCCCGGCCGGCGCTGCGCGCCGGCAACACGGGGCGCCCGGACGAAGCGGACCGTCGCCCGCTGCGCCACACACAGGTCGTGTCGGCCCCCGCGTCGAAGGACGTGCGCGGGCTCCCCTCTCCCACTCGGGAGAGGGGTTCCCTGCGCCACATCCGCCTCCGCCGCCCGCCATGTCCGGCGCACATGCCGTGCGCGCCCCTCGGCGGCTTCGCCCGCCGGCTGCGGCGCGCTACACGAAGGGCCGGGGAGGAGCGGGATGAGCGAAGGCATGGCGGCGGAGACGCACTGGCGGCGCAACCTCGTCGTCTGCGTGTTCGGCTCCTTCACCACCATCGTGGCGATGACGCTGCTCCTGCCGTTCCTGCCGCTCTACGTGCGGGACCTCGGGGTGAGGGACGAGGCCGCGATCGTGCAATGGTCCGGCATCGCCTTCGGGGCGACGTTCTTCTCCGCCGCGCTGGTGGCGCCGCTCTGGGGGCGGCTCGCGGACCGCTACGGGCGCAAGCTGATGCTGGTGCGCGCGAGCCTCGGCATGGCGGTGGCGATGTCGCTGATCGGCCTCGCGCAGGACGTCTGGCAGCTCGTCGGGCTGCGGCTCCTCGCGGGGCTGCTCGGCGGCTACGCCTCGGGCTCGATGGTGCTCGTCGCCACCCAGACGCCGAAGGACCGCTCCGCCTGGGCACTCGGCGTGCTGTCGGCGGGCATCATGGCGGGCAACCTCGTCGGACCGCTCGTCGGGGGCGTGCTGCCGCCGCTGATCGGCATCCGGGCGACGTTCTTCGCCGCAGGCGCGGTGATCTTCGGCGCCTTCCTGGCCACGCTGGCGCTGATCCGCGAGGCGCCGAGACCAGCCCGCGAGGGGCGCAGGGCCTCGGGCGGCTGGGCGGAGGTGCCCGACAAGGGGCCGGCCCTCGCCATGCTGGCCACCGGTCTCCTGCTGATGCTCGCCGTGATGTCGATCGAGCCGATCATCACGGTCTACGTCGCCGAACTCGTGAGCGATCCCGCCCGGGTCACACTGGTGGCGGGCCTCGCCATGTCGGCCACCGCGCTCGGCAGCATCCTGTCCGCCCCGCGGCTGGGGCGGCTCGCCGACCGGATCGGCGCGTGGCCGGTCATCACCGGCAGCCTCGCCGTCTCGGCCCTGCTCCTCGTGCCGCAGGCGCTCGTCGTCGCCGACTGGCAGCTCGTCGCCCTGCGGTTCCTGATGGGGCTGGCCCTCGGCGGGCTCCTGCCCTGCATCGCCAGCGTGATCCGCCACAGCGTCCCGGACCGGGTGGCCGGCACCATGCTCGGCTACTCGACCTCGTCGCAATATGCCGGGCAGGTGGCGGGACCGCTGCTCGGCGGATTCGCCGGCGGGCATTTCGGCATGCGCTCGGTGTTTCTCGGCACCGCGCTCCTGATGGCGGCGGGCGCCGTCGGCACCTGGGCGGCGCGGCCCAAGAGGCGTTTCCATGCAGCATGAGGCGAGCCCGCTTGCGGAGGGCCGGACCTGGACCCGGGAGACCGTCGATCTGCCGGGCGGCCGCGTGGCGGCCCTGGCCTTCGGGCCGGCGGACCGCCCGGTGGACGCCCTGATGCTCCACGCCAATGGCTTCAACGCGCGCGCCTACCGCACGCTCATTGAACCGCTCGGCCGCGAATACCGCATCGTCGCCTACGACCAGCGCGGGCACGGCGCCTCGACCCTGCCGGCGGAGCCCCGGGGCCGCCGGAGCTGGACCGACGTCGCCTCCGACCTGATCGCGGTGCTCGACCGCCTCGACGGCCCGCCGCTCACCCTGGTCGGACACTCGATGGGCGGCACCGCCGCCCTGCTCGCCGCCGCGCGCCGGCCCGACCGCGTGCGCAACCTCGTGCTGCTCGATCCGGTGATCCTGTCCCGGGCCTACGCGCTCGGCGCCCGGATTCCGCTCCTGGCCCGCCTCTACCGGCGCCACTCGCCCCTCGCGCAAGGCGCGCTCAGGCGGCGCGCGTCGTTTCCATCGCGCGAGGCGGCGCTCGCGGCCTATCGCGGGCGCGGGGCCTTTCGCACGTGGCCGGAGGCGCCGCTCGCCGACTACGTGGCGGACGGCTTCCGCGCGCGTCCCGACGGCACGGTGGAGCTCGCCTGCACGGGCGAATGGGAGGCGTCGAACTACCTCGCGCAGGGTCACGACAGCTGGGGGGCCCTGCGCCGCCTCGCCCGGCCGGCGGTGATCCTGCGCGCGGAGCGGGGCAGCACCTGCGGCCTGACGGAGAGCCGCCCGCCCGGGATCGCGGTCGAGACGCTGCCGGGCACGACGCATTTCCTGCCCTTCGAGGCACCCGAGCGCGTGCGCGCGGCGATCCGGGCTGCGCTGGCCGCGCGGCCCTGACCCGCTTCGCCACAGTTTTTTCACCGCGGGCCTGTCGGCTGCGCCCGCGTCCGGACGTCGTGTCCGGCAAGGGGAGGGGCCCGCATGCTCTACGCCATCCTGTGCTACCACGCGGAAGAGGTCGTCGGATCCTGGAGCCGGGAGGAGGACGCGGCCGTGATGGAGAAGCTCGCGGTCGTGCAGGAGCGGCTCGCCCGCGACGGCCGGCTCGGGCCGGTGGCGCGCCTGCTGCCCACCACCGCTGCCACGACCCTGCGCAAGGACCGCGAGCCGGGGATCGTCCTCGACGGGCCGTTCGCGGAGACCAAGGAGCAGCTGCTCGGCTTCTACGTGGTCGAGTGCGAGAACCTGGAGCAGGCCCTCGATACCGCCCGTGAGCTGGGCCGCGCCAACCCGGGCGGCGCCTACGAGATCCGGCCGATCGCCTACTTCCAGCCCGGGGGCGGAACGCCGTGACGGATCTCGACTGGATGCACGCGGCGCTCGCCGGCGCCCGGCCGCGGGCGGTGGGCGCGCTGCTGCGCTACTTCCGCGACCTCGACACCGCCGAGGAGGCGTTTCAGGAGGCGAGCCTGCGCGCCCTCACGCACTGGCCGCGGCAGGGACCGCCGCGGGATCCGGCGGCGTGGCTGATCCTGGTCGGGCGCAACGTCGCGCTCGATGCCGGCCGCCGCAGCCGGCGCGAGACCCCGCTGCCGCCGGACGAGGTCCTCTCCGACCTCGACGACGCCGAGGCGGCCCTGACGGAGCGGCTCGACGAGTCGCATTACCGCGACGACATCCTGCGCCTCCTGTTCATCTGCTGCCATCCCGACCTGCCGGCGACGCAGCAGATCGCACTGGCGCTGCGCATCGTCTCGGGCTTGAGCGTGCGCCGGATCGCCCGCGCCTTCCTGGTCGGCGAGACTGCGATGGAGCAGCGCATCACCCGCGCGAAGGCCCGGGTGGCGCAGGCCCGCGTGCCGTTCGAGGCGCCGGGTCCGGTCGAGCGGGCCGAGCGCGTGGCGGCCGTCGCCGCCATGCTCTACCTCGTCTTCAACGAGGGCTACTCGGCCGATCGCGAGTCGAGCCCGGCCCGGGCGCCGCTCTGCGACGAGGCGATCCGCCTCGGACGCCTGCTGCTGCGCCTCTTTCCGGCCGAGCCGGAGATCATGGGCCTCGTGGCGCTGATGCTGCTCCAGCACGCCCGTGCGGCCGCGCGCTTCTCGCCCGACGGCAGCGTCGTGCTCCTCGACGCCCAGGACCGACGCCTGTGGGACGGGCGGATGATCGCCGAGGGGCTGGCGCTGCTCGACAAGGCGATGCGCCACCGCGCGCCCGGCCCCTATCAGGTCCAGGCGGCGATCGCGGCCCTGCACGCCCGTAGCCCGGCGGCGGAGGAGACCGACTGGGCGCAGATCGACCGGCTCTACGCCACGCTGGAGATCATGCAGGGCTCGCCGGTCGTCACCCTCAACCGGGCGGTGGCGGTGGCCAAGCTGCGCGGGCCGGCCGAGGCGCTCGCGCTGATCGAGCCGCTGGCACCGCGGCTCTCCGGCTATTTCTACTTCTTCGGCGTGAAGGGCGCGCTGCTGAGCCAGCTCGGCCGCTCGGACGAGGCCCGCACCGCCTTCGACCGGGCGATCGCGCTGGCCACCACGGCGGCGGAGGCCGCGCATATCCGCCAGCATCTCGACCGGCTGCGCGGCTGAGGCCCCCCACTCAGCGCGGGGCGGCCAGCACGGCGGCGATCGCATCGGCGGCGCGCTCGCCCTCATCGTAGGCGCCCCCCGCGGTGCCCCATTGCAGGCGCGACAGGGCCTCGCCGGCAAACCAGATCCGCTCGGCCACCGGCGCCTTGAGGGCGTCGCGCGCGGCCGCATGGCCCGGCGGCACCACCGCCCAGGACCCGCGCGACCAGGGATCGTGGCGCCACTCGCTCACGGCCGGCACCGCGAGGTCGGCAAGCCGTCCCGCCCCGACATACTCGGCGAGGATCGCCCGGGCGAGGCGCCGCGCCCCGTCCGGCCCCGCCCCCGCCGCATCGAGCCGCGCGCAGAGCGGCGCGTCGAGTTCGAAGAAGTGGAACGGCGTGCCGTCGACCCGCGTGAGGAGACCCGGCGGCTGCAGCCGCCCGCCCGTGAGGCCGGCGAGCCGGTCGCGCCCGCGGAACGGCGCAGAGGGCCAGTGCAGCACCACGTGTTCGTAGATGCCCTGGGTGAAGCCGTCGATCGCCGCGCCCGTTGCCGCCGGCAGGGCAGGGGAGAAGCGGATCGCGTCCTCGTCCTGCAGCACCATCACGGGCACGGTGAGGAGCACCGCCCGGGCCTGCAGGCGGCCCAAACCCTCGGCCTCGATCGCGACGCCGGCCTGCGACCACGCGATCGACCGCACGGGGGCGGACAGCGCGATCGGCAGCCCCTGCGCGAGGCGCGCCAGATAGGCCCCGTAGCCGCCCGCGATGAAGTAGTTGTCGCCGTATTCCATGCTCGGGAAGTCGTGCAGGCTCACTTCCGCGAGGGGCCGTCCCGAGACCAGACCGTGCACGAGCGCGACCCGGTGCCCCCACGGCCCGAGCCCCGGCGGCAGGACGGCGGCGGCCGGCCGGTCCGGCCCGCTGCCGGCCCTGGCCGTCATCGCCCGGTCGGCCACCGCGAAGGCGCGGCCGTAGGCGGCCTCCTCGTCGCGCCGCGCGCGACGCCGCCCGACCATCAGGTGGCTCTCCTGCGCGGCCCGGCGCAGGGGTTCGCCGCGGGAATGCCCAAGGCGCACCAGCGGGTTGATCGGCCCGGCATGCAGCCAATGCGCTCCGAGATCGACCGGATGGCCGCGCAGCAGCGTGGTGACGGTGCGCCCGCCGACCCGGTCGCGCGCCTCCACCACGGCCACCGCGAGGCCGCGGGCGAGAAGGCGGCGCGCCGCCGCGATGCCGGCGGCGCCCGCCCCCACCACCACCACGTCCGGTGTGCGCGGCAGGGGCGCGAGCCGCGGGCTGACGCTCGGCCTGAAGCGGGCGTGATCGGGTCTCGCTGGTCTCATCGCGTCCGTGTCCCGATCGCGGCGAGCCAGCGCGCCAGCCGCGCCCGGTTCTCGCCGAAGTCGCCGTAGCCGATCTGGCTGCGGGAGTGGAGGGCGAGGGTGGAGGCGCCCTCGCCGCGGCCGATGATCTCGACCGTGATCGTGTCGGGACACCGCATCAGCCGGGACCGCGCCACGTAGCGGTCCTGCTCCCCCCACCGGTCGGTGAAGACGGGTTCGGTGCGCGGCTCCTGCTGCGCCACCGCCCGCACGATCTCGCGCAGCGCCGCGCCCGCCACCGGGTAGACCGGCGCGACGAGATCGGCCGGGGTGTTCGGGCAGATGTCGGGCGGGCAGGCCAGCGCGTCGTGCGGGGAGCGCCGCAGGGTCGCGAAATCCACCGGCCCAAGATCGGGCGGGCCGAAGAGCCGCACCCAGAGGTCGTCGATGCCGCCCGGCTCCTCCCCCCGCGCCACCACGACCGCGCCCGCGAGCGTCAGGAGCCCGAGCGCCAGCGCCGCGCCGGCCGCCCGGCGCCTCATCGGTCGGGCCGCACCCGCCACACCCTCAGGTCGATCGGCTTCGGGAGCATGGTCTGCATCGGCACCGGTTCGAGCCAGGACGGCGCGAAGCGGCCGTCGAGGAGCCGTCCGACGACCGACGCGTCCCCGCCCGGGATCTCCGCACCCTGGCAGAGCACGATGTAGTCCGCGGCGCGTGACGCGGCCACCCCGCGCAGGCTCTCCTCGTTGCCGAATGCCGCGAGCCCCGCCGCGATCCCGACGCCATTGCGGTGGTAGGGCGCCGCCACCACCCGGTGCGGCGTGTTGAGGAGGAGGCTCGGGCCGAGATCGATCGGCGCGAGCACCGTGCCGGGGGCGAGCGCGGCGAGGCGCAGCATCGCCGGCCTGCCCGTGCAGGCGGACCACGCGGCGAGATCGTCGGACGCCCCGTTCCGGTCGGCGGGAAGCGCCACCGCAGCGAGGACGAGCCAGATCTTGCCGAAGGTGGCGAGGCCGGCGAGCAGCGCGAGGAGGCGCGTCCGCGTGGTCGCGGCCGGTTCGCGCAGCAGCGCCACGGCCCGGTCGAGGAGCGGACCCGCCACCAGGGGAACGAAGGCGGTCGTCACGTAGAGGCCGCGGAACTGGAGCAGCGCTACCGCGAGGCCGACGCACAGGAACCCGCCCGCAAGGCCCCAGGCCCGACGGCGCTCGGCGCCCCCGGCGACCGCGGGTGCCAGCGCGGCCACCGCCGCCGCGACGGTCGGCAGGTAGGTGCCCATCACCACGGCGGGCTGCTCCCGCAGCAGCGCCCAGAGCGGCTGCATCTCGCGCACCTGCTCCAGCCAGCCCCGGCGCACCGCCTCCGGCATGTCCGGGAACGGACCCGCGAGGCAGGACGGCGCGATCAGCCAGAACCCCGCCGACGCGACCACGCCGCCGCCGGCCGCGAGCGCGAGCCGCGACGCCGGGTGCGACAGACGGTCCCCGAGCAGGCAAGCGGCAGCCCCGGTCAGGCCAGCCGCCGCGCAGAGCCACAGCCAGGGCGGCGAGAGCGCATCGCAGGCCGTGGCGCCCCACGCCGCGGGGGCGGTCTGGACAGCAAACAGCGCGGGCGCGACGCCGCCGAGGGCGAGTGCGAATCCCGCGAGGAGGCGGCGCGCCGGCTCGCCCGAGACGATCCAGGCACCGGCGGTGAACAGGCCGGCCGCCACGATGAAGGGCAGGGATTCGAGTCCGATCGCCAGGGAGAGGGCGGACAGCGCACCCGCCGCGAGGCCTTCGCGCAGGCCCGGCCGGGGCTGCATCAGGCACAGCGCGACGCCGAGCACCGCACAGATCTGCAGGTTGTGGTGGTCGATGCGGCCGGGCGCGAACAGGGCGCCGATCAGCATGGTCTGCGTGGCGGCGAAGAGGGCCAGCAGGGCGGCGCGGCGCCCGAACAGGTCGCGCACGCCGCGATGCAGGATCGCCGCGTAGAGGGCGAAGGCCAGGGCCGGCCAGAGGGCGGCCGCGACGGCCTCGGCCTTCGCACCGGCCAGGGGCTGGAGCAGAAGGATCAGGGCGGCGATCGGCAGATCCACGAGGCGCGACCAGTGCATCGAGGCCCCCTCCGGCGGCAGCCGGTGCTGGGCGAGGTCGAACCAGCCCTGCCCGGCCAGGAGGTCGCGCACCTGAACGAGGCGCATGGCGTCGTCGGTGTCGGGCAGCCGCAGGTCGCGGACGATTCCCAGGATGGCGGCCTGGCCGTAGATGCCGCCGATCCCGACGAGGACGAGGCCCCAGAGCACCAGGGGGTTGTCGAGGAGCGAGCGTGCGGAAGGGTTCGGGCGGACGAGGGCCTGGAAGGCGGCGATCATGACGGTCCCGGGGCTGACGCCCAGGCGTCGCATGCCGGCCTTACCCCACGGTTAGCGCAAGACCGGCGCACGCGTTCGGCAATGAAGCCTTCTTTACCCTCCCGCGCCTAGGATCGGCCCCGGCGGCGTCCGTCGTCCCCGGAGCTTTCCCCCGATGAGCCTTCACACCGAGACGCTGGTGATCGGCGCCGGCCCCGCCGGTCTCACCGCCGCCTACCTCCTCGCCAAGGAGGGGCGCGACGTCGTGGTGCTGGAGCGCGACCCGGTGCGGGTCGGCGGCATCAGCCGCACCGTGGAGCACAACGGCTTCCTGTTCGACATCGGCGGTCACCGCTTCTTCTCGAAGTCGAAGGAGGTGGTGGACCTCTGGGACGAGATCCTGCCCCACGACTTCATCGAGCGGCCGCGCCTGTCGCGGATCTACTACAAGGGCCGCTACTACGCCTATCCGCTCAAGGCGTTCGAGGCCTTGCGCAACCTCGGCCTGCTGCAGAGCGCGGCCTGCATCGCCTCCTATCTCTACGCCCGCGCCCGGCCGGTGCCGGAGCCGAAGAGCTTCCACGAGTGGGTGCGCAACCAGTTCGGCGAGCGGCTGTTCTCGATCTTCTTCAAGACCTACACCGAGAAGGTGTGGGGCATGTCCTGCGACGCGATCTCGGCCGATTGGGCGGCCCAGCGCATCAAGGGGCTCGATCTCGGCGCGGCGATCCGCGACGCGCTCGCGCGCTCGCTGCGCCTGAAGGCCAAGCCGAAACCGGGCGAGCCGGTGATCAAGACCCTGATCGAGTCCTTCCGCTACCCGCGCCGTGGCCCAGGCATGATGTGGGAGGCCGCCGCCGCCAAGGTGCGCCGCAACGGAGGCCGTGTGCTGCTCGACCACGGCGTCGACAGCCTGTCCTACGACCGGGGCACCGGGTTGTGGACGATCGGGGCCCGCCGCGGCGACGGGCGCCGCGAGACCGTGACGGCCCGGCACGTCATCTCGTCCGCGCCGATCCAGGATCTCGTCGGGGCGCTGCGCCCCGCGCCCCTCAGCACCTTCCACGCCCGTTCGCTCGGCTACCGCGACTTCATCACGGTGGCGCTGATCGCCCGCGGGGCCGAGGACTTTCCCGACAACTGGATCTACATCCACGATCCGAGCGTGAAGGTCGGCCGGGTGCAGAACTTCCGCTCGTGGTCGCCCGAGATGGTGCCGGACGCGGGCTACACCTGCCTCGGCCTCGAATATTTCTGCTTCGAGGGCGACGGGCTGTGGACGGCGCCGGATGCCGACCTCGTCGACCTCGCCAAGCGCGAGATCGCCAAGATCGGGCTGATCCGGCCCGAGGACGTTGTCGATGCCTGCGTGGTGCGCCAGCCCAAGGCCTATCCGGTCTACGACGAGCACTACCGTGACACCGTGGCGACCATCCGGCGCGACCTCGATCTGCACTGCCCGAACCTGCACCTCGTCGGCCGCAACGGGATGCACAAGTACAACAACCAGGACCACGCCATGATGACCGCGATGCTGACCGTGCGGAACATCCTGGCGGGCCGGCGCCTCTACGACGTCTGGGGCGTGAATGAAGACGCCGAGTACAGCGAGGCCGGCCCGTCCGGCGCGCAGGAGGCGCTGGGCAGCGAGCGCCTCGTGCCGCGCAAGGTGGCCTGACGCAGGGCGCGACACCCCGCAACGTAGAGCCCGCGCCAAGATCGTTACGCGATAGCCGGATCGTCGCGACGGTGCGATGACGCCCGGCCGATCCCAGGAGAGGCGCAGGATTTCCGGTCCCGAGCGGGGGAGGGATATGCCGCGCTCCGAGAGGGCAGCGCGCTGATCCAGCAATGGGTGTCCTTATCGGAATGGGTTTCGCGGTCCGCCACACCGCAGCCCGCACCGGAGCGGCGGCTGACGTCATTGTCCCCGGCCAAGTTTCGAACCGCACTCGAGTCCCGAAGCGAAGTCGAGTCCCCGAACTGACGAGGGGCCGCGCCTGAGAACAGGCGCGGCCCCTTCGCTGGATCGCCGGAACCGAACCGCCCGTCAGGCCGCCTTCACGCCAGCCAGGAATTCCCCGACCTGCTGCTCCAGATCCGCGGCGTAGCGGCCGAGGCGGTCGGCGGCGTCGAGCACGAGGGCCGCGGTGGCGCCGGTGCCGTCCGCCTCCCGCTGCACGTCGCCGATGCCGGTGGTGACGGTCTGCGTGCCGGCGGCGGCGTGCTGGACGTTGTGGGCGATCTCCTGCGTGGCCGCGCCTTGCTGGTCGATCGCCAGCGCGATGCCGTCCGTGATGCCCGCCATCTGGGTGATGATCCCCGAGATCTCGCCGATCGCCACGGCGACGCCGCCGGTGGTGTCCTGGATCTCCCGGATCTGCTGGGCGATGCCCTCGGTCGCCCGCGCGGTCTGGCCGGCGAGTTCCTTGACCTCGGTGGCGACCACCGCGAAGCCGCGGCCCGCCTCGCCGGCGCGCGCCGCCTCGATGGTGGCATTGAGCGCGAGCAGGTTCGTCTGGCCGGCGATCGCGTTGATCAGCGCCACGATGTCGCTGATCTGCCCGGCGGACCGGGTCAGCCGCTGCACCGCCGCGTCGGTCCGGCGCGCCTGCTCCACGGCGCTGCGGGCGATGTCGGCGGATTGCGCCACCTGACCGGAGAGGCCACCGATCGACACGGACAGTTCCTCGCTGGCCGCGGCCACCATCTGCACGTTGGCCAGCGTCTGGGCGGCGGCGCCCGCCACCTCGACGGAGCGTCCGTTCGTGGTTTCGGCGGCCGCCGTCATGGTGCGGGCGGCCTCCTTCATGCCCTGGGCCGCGCGGCCCAGATCCTCCGTCAGGGTGACGACCTTGGCCTCGAAGGCATCGGTGACGGCGCTCAGGCGCTCGGCGCGCTGCGCCTTGACGGCCGCCTCGCGCGCCGCCGCCTCGTCGGCCTGCGCCTTGGCGACGAGGGCGTTGCGAAACACCTCGACCGCATGGGCCATGACGCCGATCTCGTCCCGACGCCCCTGAGCCGGCACCGCCGTGGCGAGATGCCCTCCCGCCAGCGCCCGCATCGCCCCGGCGAGCGCCACCACCGGCCCGGCCACGCTGCGCCCGATCAGCAGCGCCAGCATCGCCCCGAAGGCGGCCGCGAGCGCGACCCCGGCGAGGAGGAGCAGGACGGCGCGCTGGCGCTCGGTGGCGAGGTGCTGCAATTCGTCCGCGCCGAGACGGCGTGCCGTGCTCACGAGGTCGGCCACGCGGCGGTCGAGGTCGGTCAGGATGCGGGCCTGCGCGGTGTTCGCCGCCACGATGGCCGGGATGCTGTCGCGGAAGACCTGCACCTTGCCGGTCAACGTGCGCAGGGAGGCCTGGGTGGCCTCGTCGCTCATCCCGTACAGGATGGCCTGCGCCTGTTCGAGCAGCACGCCCGCCGTCGCGTCGAGGGCGGGCGCCGCCGCGTCGTCGCGGCCTGCGAGCAGGCGCAGTTCGAGCGCCTGCGCGTCGCGCACGGCGTCGATCGCCTTGTGGCTCGCGGCCAGCAGCGCCATGCCGTAGCCGAGGCGGTCCTGCTGCTCGCGCAGCTTCGTCTGCGCGCCGGACTGCACGTTGTTCTGCGCCTGCTCGAGCTTGCGCAGCGTCATGACGAGGTCGTCGAACACGGCGGTGATCTCGGTGAGGCGCTCGGCCGGCGTCTCTCCCGCACCCACCGCGGCCTCCACGGCCTCGCGATAGCGGTCGAGCAGGCTGCCGGCGGCCTGGGCGAGGTCGAGGTCGCTCGTCATGGCGCTGAGCCGCTTGACCAGGATGCCGACGGAGGAGGCCTTGGCCTCGAACTGCGACCGGGTCACGCCGGCGCGGTCGGACATCAGCCCGTATTGCAGCGCCCGCAGCTCCAGCGCCGAGCGCATGGCGAAGGAGACGAGGATGCCGGTGCTGCCGGCCGCCTTCTGGTCCGCGAGGCCGCGCTCAAGCGCCTGGCCGGCTTCGGTGAGCTGGCGCTCCTGGCCGGCGCCGATCACCGAAACGGCGGCCCGCAGTTCGTCGAGCAGCACCGTGTGCTTCTGCTGCAAGTCATGCTTCTCGGCCTTCTGGCGGCCATAGGCTCCGACCGCCTCCTCGAAGGCCGACAAGGACCCGTCGATGCCGGTCGCCCCGGCTTCTCCGGAGAGCCGCTCGGCGACGCTGCGGGCGGTGGCGCGCACCTGCCCGATGGTGCGCGTGAGCGCGGCGTCGTGCCGGCCGTCGTCGCTCTTGAGGGCCCGATCGGCGGCGAGCGCCAGCTCGCCGATCTCGCCTGCGAGAACCTGCGCCCCGCTGGCCGCATCGACCCGACGGGCGAAGCCCGTGAGGCTCTGCCAGCCCACCAGTGCGACCGCGAGCGTCATCAAGAGAGAGAGGCCGAAGCCGCCGAAAATGCGTGTCCTGATGGACATGCGCCATCCCTGCCTAGCTGTGGAGGCTGCAGCTTGACGCCGATAATCTAATGCTTTGCTACTCTTTCGCGCATTTCCGCACAGCACATTCAAACATTCTGTGCGTCTGTGGCAGCACAATGCAGAAGGAAATACCGTATAGCCTGATAGAAACTCGCCGGCCGTGCCGCAAGGGGGCGGAAGCACCGGTCCCGGCAGCGGCCAATCGGGCGCAAGCATCGTCGCTCCGAGCCGTCACGGGTTCGGCGCCGAGACTGCCGCGACATCGGGACGTCGCGCGGCGTTGCTTGCGGCCTGGGCATCGAGCCTTCCGGTCCCGGCGGAGAGACGGGCCGGCGCGGGCGGCTCGGCCACCGCGTCTACGGCCATCCCGCACGGCGACCCTGCGGGCGTGTCGTAGCGGCATCGGCGGGCGTCCGGCTCCGTGCGCCGTCGGCGCGCGCCATTGCGCTGTTGGCGGGCAGGTCGGCCCGCTTCCCTGCCCGTGCGAAACCCGTCAAGCTGCGAGGACGACGCCCGCGTGAGGGCGCCGGTCGGGACGGATTGGATGATCAAGCGGCTCCTGCTGGTCGCAGCCGCGCCGGCCTGCCTCGTCGCGCCGCCGGCCCGCGCGGAGATCCAGATCCTCGCGGCCAAGATCGCGGCCGGCGAACTCTGGGTCCTCGGCTCGGCCGATGAGCCGAATGCCGAGATCACCCTGGACGAGCGCTTCGCGGCGAGAACGGACGGCCGGGGCCAGTTCGAGTTCCGCATCGTCTACCACCCGCCCACCTGCATCGTGACCCTGCGCACGCGGCGCCAGGAGCGCAGCGCCGTGGTCGGCGAGTGCGGGCAGCAGGGACCCGCCGGAGCACCCGGGCCGCAAGGGCCGCCGGGTCCGAAGGGCGAGGACGGCAGCGCCGCGCAGGCGGGGGCCGCCGGCCCGCCCGGGCCGCCCGGGCCTCCGGGACCGGCTGGCCCGGCGGGCCCAGTTGGCCAGCAGGGGGCTGCCGGGCCGCCCGGCCCTCCGGGTGACACCGGGCCGTCCGGCCTGCCGGGACCGAAGGGCGAGATCGGCCCGGCCGGACCGCCGGGCCCGCGCGGCGAGACCGGACCCGCCGGTCCGGTCGGAGAGCGAGGAGAGACGGGCGCCGCCGGCCCGACCGGTGCCGCTGGCGAGGTCGGGCCGAAGGGCGAACCCGGACCGATCGGCCCGCCTGGATCCCCGGGCGAGCCGGGACCTGCCGGCCCGATCGGCCAGCCCGGTGACAGCGGGCCGCCCGGCCCCGTCGGCCCGCCCGGGCCGCCGGGTGCGGCCGGCCCGGCAGGTCCACGCGGACCTGCGGGTCCGTCAGGCGAGGCCGGCCCGGCGGGTCCGGCAGGCAAGCCCGGTGCGCGCGGTCCGGCCGGCCCCCCAGGCCCACGCGGTCCCGCCGGGCCGCCGGGTGCTCGTCCGGCCGCGCCGCCCCGCCAGAGCCCCGCCCCGGCGCGCGAGCCTCTGCCGATCCAGCCGGCGCCCACACCGCAGGTGCCCTATTGAGGCACGCGCCGCGTCGGCTGCCGTCCGGCCCATACCAACGGTCGTTGAAGACGACCGTTGGTTCCGTTCTCGAAGTCTCGCCAAGCCTCTGGCTTGGCATCGAAAATGTGAGATGGGTCATCGGCCCCGTCGATCCCGGGCTTGCCCGGGATCGAGATCGATGCGTCAGCATCCTGGGGCGATGGTATCATGCAAGGCAGCCGGATCGGCCCGGCCGCCCAGGCGCAGGGCGTGGCGGGTCGGGCCGTGACGTCGGAGGGGTCGGGGGGCCTTATCGCGCGCGCAGGTGGCCTCGGCCGAGCCAGGTCAGGCCTTCGTCGGCGTGCCGGCCAGGACGTCGTCCAGCGTCAGCGGTCGTCCGGTTTCCGCCCGCAGGCGCAGCAGGGCGCTCTGTCGGAAGCGGGGGTCGGCCGAGACTTCGGGGCCGGCCCAACCCGGGACCAGCAGCGGCTGCGTCTCGTGCGCCACCTCGACCTCGGCCAGGATCAGGCCGGCGAGATCACCTTCGAAGACGTCGACCTCCCAGACGAGGCCGGCATGCGGCACGCTGTGGCGCACCTTCTGGATCTGGTCGCCGGGGCAGACCGCCTCCATCATCGCCTCGGCGTCGGACGGCGGAATCTCGTACTCGAACTCGGCCCGTCCGAGTCCGTCGCGCGGTCCCTTCACGGTCAGCCACGCCCGCGTCTCGTCGAGCCGCACCCGGACCTTGCCCCCGCCGGCCTGGACGATCAGGCCGTCGCGCAGGCGCCGGCGCCCGGTGGCCGCACGGCGCCAGTCGTCACTCGCCACCAGGAACTTCCGCTCCACTTCGAACCGCATGGATCGTCCCAGATCGGGGAGGGGGTCGAGCGGCATCGCATCGCTTCGCCTGGGCTCAGCCGGCATGTCCAATCCCCTCACATCCGGTCCGCTGGCGCGGACGTCGTCGCGTGACTCACACCGGCGCCTTGGACGGCGAAACGGCGGCTCGGTCAGCATGGCGATCAATGCGCGAGCGGTCGATCGCCCTTCGGTCGATGGATGAGTGCCCCCGCACTCTCGCTACCACGTCCGTTGCGGCAGACATAGCCTTCTGCGGCCATCCTGCAGCAGCCAGAAGGCTTAATGCGATCGAACACAGGGGCATTCGACGCAGCAGCACACCGGAACCCCGGCCGCGAGACGACCCGGGATTACGGCACCACCCGGGTCGAAGGCGCCGCACCGGTGAGGATCGCCGTGACCGAACTCGGGGCGTGGACCGAGCCGACCACCAGGGAGAGCCGGCTCTCCCGCGCCAGCGCGAACGCCGCCGTGTCCATTACCTTGAGGTCGCGGGCAATGGCCTCGTCGTGCGTGAGGCGGTCGTAGCGCACGGCCTCGGGGTCGCGCTTGGGATCGGCCGAGTAGACCCCGTCCACCTGCGTGGCCTTCAGCACCGCATCGCATTTCAGCTCGGCGGCGCGCAGCACCGCGGCGGTGTCCGTGGTGAAGTAGGGGTTGCCGGTGCCGCCGGCCAGCACCACGACCTGCCCCTTGTCGAGATGGTGCAGGGCGGGCTGGCGCGCGTAGGTCTCGCAGATGGTCGGCATCGACACCGCCGACATGGTCCTGGCGGTGACGCCCGCGGCGTTGAGCGCGGTCTCCAGCGCCAGGGAGTTCATTACCGTGGCGATCATGCCCAGCGAATCGCCGGTGGCGCGGTCGATCCAGCCCGCGGCCGAGACCCGCGCCCCCCGGATGACGTTGCCGCCGCCCACCACCAGGGCGATCTGGAAGCCGGACCCGATCGCGCGCGCGATGTCGTCGGCGAGCGCCGCGAGGGTCGGCGGGTGCAGCCAGTAGCCATCCGGGGCCGCGAGCGCCTCGCCGGACAGCTTCACGAGCACGCGGCGAATCGGCGTCGTTTCCGACATGGAGCCTCCTGGCACGGTATGGGTGCGGCGGGGTTCTACCCCGCCCGTCCCGGCCCGTCGAGGCGCCCATCACGGCAACGGCCCGGGACGCGGACGTCCCGGGCCGTTGCCCGATGCGGAATGGAACGAGCCGGAGGCGCCGGGGCGCCCGCCGGTCCTCAGCCCTTGACGGCGGCCGCGACCTCGCTGGCGAAGTCCGGTCCCTCTTCCTTCTCGATCCCCTCGCCGAGCGCGTAGCGCACGAAGGCCGCGAGCTTCACCGGGCCGCCGGCCTTGCCCTCGGATTCCTTGAGCACCTGCGCCACGGTCTTGGAGGTGTCGTGCACGAAGGGCTGCTCCAGAAGGGTGACCTCCTTGTAGTAGCTCTTCAGGCCGCTCTCGACGATCTTGGCCAGCACGTGGTCCGGCTTGCCGGCGTTCTTCTCGCGCAGGATGTTGCTCTCGCGCTCGACCGTGGCCGCGTCGATGCCCGAGGCGTCGAGGGCGAGCGGGTTCGTCGCCGCGACGTGCATGGCGATCTGGCGGCCGAGCGTGCTCAGGAAGGCGACATCACCCGCCGATTCCAGCGCCACCAGCACGCCGATCTTGCCCAGGCCCTCGCTGACCTGCCCGTGCACGTAGGAGGCGATCACGCCCTTCTCGACCGCGAGCCGCGCGGTCCGGCGCAGGGTCATGTTCTCGCCGATCGTGGCGATGAGCTCCTGCAGGCGGTCCTTGACCGTCGTCTGCGAGCCGGGGAAGTGCGCCGCCTCCAGCGCCTCGACGCCGCCCTCGGTGTTGAGCGCGATCTTGGCGGCCTCGCGCACGAAGGCCTGGAAGCCGTCGTTGCGGGCGACGAAGTCGGTCTCGGAGTTCACCTCGACCACCGCCGCGTGGCGGCCGGCGGATTCCACCGCGACCAGACCCTCGGCGGCCACGCGCCCGGCCTTCTTGGCGGCCTTGGCGAGACCCTTCTTGCGCAGCCAGTCGACCGCGGCCTCGATGTCGCCCGCCGTCTCGTTCAGGGCGGACTTGCAGTCCATCATGCCGGCGCCGGTCTTCTCGCGCAGGTCCTTGACCATCGCAGCCGTGATGTTGGCCATGGGACGTCCTTTCCACTCCACCGATAAAGGGAGCCCGGCGCTGCGCCAGCGCCGGGCTGTCAATCCGTCAACGTGTCGGGCGCGCGCAGGCGCCCCGCGCGGCGCGCCGGCCGCTTACGCGGCCGCGGCGGCCTCGACGAAGGCGCGGGCCTGGTTGAGCCAGCCGTCGCGGTCGATGCGGCCGTTGAGCTTCAGGTCGGCATCGACCTTGGCCACGTCCTCGGGGGTCATCGCGGCCACCTGCCAGTAGTGGTAGATGCCCGCGTCGTTGAGCTTCTGCACCAGCTGCGGGCCGACGCCCGTGAGCTTGGTCAGGTCGTCGGGCGCGCCGCGCGGGGCGGCGAGCAGCTCGAAGGGCTCGCCCACGTAGGGCTCCGAGATGTCGACCGGCGCGACCTCGGGCTCGTTGAGGTTCGCCGGCAGCTCCTCGGCCATCGGCTCCTCGGAGGCGCCGACATCGACGCCCATCGCGCCCTGGCCGCGCGAGATGCCGTCGATCGCCGCCCGGGCGATGAGGTCGCAGTAGAGCGCGATGGCGCGGCCCGCGTCGTCGTTGGCCGGCACCACGTAGGTGATCCCGTCCGGATCGCAGTTGGTGTCGACGATGGCGGCCACCGGGATCCCGAGGCGCTTGGCCTCCTTGATCGCCAGCTGCTCCTTGTTGGTGTCGATCACGAACAGCAGGTCGGGCACGCCGCCCATGTCCTTGATGCCGCCGAGCGCCTTCTCGAGCTTGTCCTTCTCGCGCGCCAGCATCAGGCGCTCCTTCTTGGTGAGGCCCTGGCCGCCGCCGGCCAGGATCTCGTCCACCTTGCGCAGGCGCTGGATCGAGCCCGAGATGGTCTTCCAGTTGGTGAGCGTACCGCCGAGCCAGCGGGAGTTCACGAAGTACTGGGCCGAGCGCCGGGCCGAGTCCGCCACCACGTCCGCGGCCTGCCGCTTGGTGCCGACGAACAGCACGCGGCCGCCCTTGGCCACCGTGTCGCTCACCGCCTGCAGCGCCTGGTAGAGCGCCGGCACGGTCTGGGCGAGGTCGATGATGTGGATGTTGTTGCGGGTGCCGAAGATGTACGACTGCATCTTCGGGTTCCAGCGGTGCGACTGGTGACCGAAATGCGCGCCGGCTTCGAGGAGCTGACGCATCGAGAAATCGGGAAGGGCCATGACGTTTACTCTCTCCGGTTCGATCCGCCGCGGAGGGTGCAGCCGGCAGAGAGCCGGCCACCGGAAACGCCTCATTGCTGCATGAGGCCGGCTCCGCGTGTGGGATGGCGGGCGCTTTATCGGATCGGACCCCGGATGGCAAGGCGGCCCCTCGCCTCGCGCGCACCCGGCCTTGATCTCGCCCCGCGGCGGTCCAACCGTGGCGCTGCCCCGAATCGGGGCGCCAGGAGGCCGCTCGCATGAGCCAGGACCGCGTCACGCTCTACCACTCGCCGAATACCCGCTCGTCGAGCGCCCTGCTGCTGCTGGAGGAGCTCGGCGCGCCCTACGACTTGCACGTGCTCGACATGAAGGCGGGCGAGAACCGGGCCCCGGCCTACCTCGCCGTCAACCCGATGGGGAAGGTGCCGGCGATCCGCCACGGCGACGCGCTGGTGACCGAACAGGCGGCGGTGTTCCTCTACCTCGCCGACCTCTTCCCGCAGGCCGGCCTCGCGCCGGCCATCGACGATCCGCTGCGCGGCCCCTACCTGCGCTGGATGGTCTATTACGGCAGCGCGTTCGAGCCGGCGGTGGTGGACAAGGCCCGCGGCGGCGAACCCGCCCCGCAGGCGATGTCGCCCTACGGCAGCTACGAGGCGGTGATGGACCTCGTCAACGCCCAGCTGCGGCGCGGCCCCTACCTCCTCGGCGAGCGTTTCACCGCCGCCGACGTGCTGTGGGGCGCGGCGCTCGCCTGGACGACGATGTTCAAGCTGGTGCCCGAGACGCCGGAGATCACGGCTTATGTCGGCCGGCACATGCAGCGCCCGGCGGTGGCGCGGGTGCGCGAGAAGGACGCGGCGCTGCAGGCCGGGCAGGCGGCCTGACGGCCGCCCGACGCGGCGGCGGGCGGGGCTTCCGCTCGCCGACGCTCCGCCGTGCCGGATCTTTCCGGACGACGGAGGTCAGCTGATCGGGCAGCGGCCGCGGCCCTTCAGGACGTAGGGTTTGCCGACGATGTTGTAGCAGACCTTCCCGCCGCTGCCGCGGCCGTACTCGACCGGGCGATGGACACCGCCATGGCCGCCCCCGGTCCAGCCCCCCACCTGACCGTGGCCGCCGTAGGACCCGGACCGGGCCTGCGCCGGGATGGCGGCGGCGGCGGTGACGCCGAGCGCGAGGGCGATCAGGCACTGCGTCGTCTTGCACGGCGTCGTCTTGGCACTCATTCGTCCACTCCTGCGTGAGGGGCTGTCTCACCAGGAGGGTGCAGAATCGGGCGAGACGCCGCCGTGCGCGATCTCACGCCTCCTTGAAGCCGTATTCCGGCACGCCTTCCTCGTTGCCGTAGTACTTGTAGGGCAGGAACTTGCCCGACATCGACAGCTTCACCCGGTCGCCCTTGTTGTTGGGCTCGCGCTCCATCGTCATGTTGAAGTCGATCGCCGACATGATGCCATCACCGAACTCCTCCTGGATCAGCTCCTTCCAGGTGGTGCCGTAGACCATGACGAGTTCGTAGAAGCGGTAGATCAGCGGGTCGGTCGGCGGCAGCGAGGGAATCGAGCCGCGGTAGGGCGCCTCATTGAGCAGGCGCTCCTCGGCCTGGCTGAGGCCGAACAGCTCGGCGGCCTTGCGGGCCTGCGCCTTCGGCAGCTTCATCTGGCCCATGCAGGCGGCGGTGATCAGGATCGGCGACACGCCGCCGATCTCGTCCTGGATGTACTTCCAGGTCCAGCCCTTCTCGCGCTTGATGTCGAGCAGCTTCTCGGTGAGGTCTTCGCGCTTCATCGGAGTCTCCCTTGTAAAGACAGGATCAGGCGCGCCGCGCGGCCGCGATGGCCGTGGCGTCGGCGTCGGAGAGGGTCGGTCGCACGACCGGCGGATGGCGCGGGTCGTAGCCGGCGGGCGGGTCGTCCCGGAAGGTGCGGCTGCGCGTCACCAGGAAGTCGATCAGGTGGTTGCGCAGGGCGTAGTAGCCGGGCGCGTGGTGCAGGGCCGCCCGGTCGCGGTCGGCGGGCAGCGGGTTCTCGACGATCTCGGCCACTTTCGCCTGCGGACCGTTCGTCATCAGAACGATCCGGTCGGCGAGGTAGATCGCCTCGTCGACGTCGTGGGTGATCATGAACACGGTCTGGCCGGTCTCGACGCAGATGCGGCGCACCTCGTCCTGCAGCGTGCCGCGGGTGAGCGCGTCGAGGGCCGAGAAGGGCTCGTCCATCAGCAGCATCTTTGGGTCGATGGCGAGCGCGCGGGCGATGCCGACACGCTGCTTCATCCCCCCCGACAGCTCCGCCGGCCGCTTGTGCTCGGCGCCCGCGAGCCCGACCGTGGCGATGGCCCGCCGCGCCCGCTCCTCCACCTCCGCCCGCGGGGCCGAACGCCAGCGCGAGGACACCGCGTAGGCGACGTTGCCGAGCACCGTGCGCCACGGCAGCAGCGCGTGTCCCTGGAAGATCACCGCCCGGTCGAGGCTCGGGCCGGTGATCTCGCGCCCGTCCGCGATGACGACGCCCTCCGAGGGCGCCTCCAGCCCGGCCAGGATGTTGAGCACCGTGGTCTTGCCGCAGCCGGAATGCCCGATCATGCAGACGAACTCGCCGCGCCGCATCGGCAGCCACAGGTTCTCGAACACCGTGGTGCTGCCCCCACCCGGCGCCGGGTAGCGGCGGGCGATCCCCTCGATCGAGAGGTACTTGTCGTCGGCCATGGGGAGTCCGGGAGGCGTGGGGGCGGAGCGGAACGGCAGCAGGGTCGCCATCGCGCTCACTCCGGGAAGGTCACGAGGCGCTGCGCGCGGGCGAGCAACTGGTCGAGGACCATGCCGACGAGGCCGATCACCAGGATCGAGGTGATCACGTTGGTGATCGAGAGGTTGTTCCACTCGTTCCAGACGAAGTAGCCGATGCCGGTGCCGCCGACCAACATCTCGGCCGCGACGATGACGAGCCACGCGATGCCGATCGAGATGCGCATGCCGGTGAGGATGGTGGGGGCCGCCGCCGGCAGGATCACCGTGAAGGCCCGCCGCAGCGGCCCGACCTCCAGGGTACGGGCGACGTTGAGCCATTCGCGGCGCGTGCTCGCCACCCCGAAGGCGGTGTTGATCAGCATCGGCCAGAGCGAGCAGATGAAGATCACGAAGATCGCCGAGAGCCCGGAATCCTTGATCGTGTAGAGGGCGAGCGGCATCCAGGCGAGCGGCGAGACCGGCTTGAGCACCTGGATGTACGGGTCGAGCGCCCGGCTCATCAGCGGCGACATGCCGATCAGGAATCCGATCGGGATCGCCACCAGGACCGCGAACAGGTAGCCCAGCGCCACCCGGCCCACCGAGTAGGCGAGCTGGATGCCCAGTCCCTTGTCGTTGGGGCCGCGGTCGTAGAACGGGTCCTTGAGGTGGCGCCAGATCGTCACCGCGACGTCGAGCGGTCCCGGCATCGCCGACTTGCCGGTAGTCGCGCTCGCCCCCATCAGGGCGGCGTATTCGGGGTCCATGGCCTCGGTCTTGGCCGTGCCGCCGACCGCGACGTGCCAGACGGTGAGGAACGCCAGGAGGAGCAGCGCCGAGACGAGGCCGGCGCGCAGCGAGAGCGAGGCGCGCATGTTCAGCTCGCGCGCTTGATCGCGAAGGAGTCGAGGTATTCCTTCGGCTTGTCCGGATCGAAGCTCTTGCCCATCACCGAGAAGGTCTTCGAGGTGGCCGAGGGCGGGGTCAGGCCGGCCTGCCGCATCAGCTTGGCGGCGTCGGTGGCGAGATAGACCCGCTCGGCCACGGCCTTGTAGTCGACATCGCCCTTGATCTGCCCCCAGCGCTTCATCTGGGTGAGGATCCAGACCGCGAAGGACTGCCAGGGGAAGGCGTCGAAATCGATCCGGTCGGGCACCTTGCGCACTTGGCCGAGCCCGTCCGCGAAGGTGCCGGTGAGCACCTGCTCCACCACCGTCACCGGCTGGTTGAGGTAGTTGGCCGGGGCAATCTGCGCCGCGATCTCCTTGCGGTTCTCCGGCTTCGACGCATAGGCGGTCGCCTCGATGATCGCGCGCAGCAGCGCCGCGTAGGTGTTCGGCGTCTCGGTCATGAAGGCCTGCGAGGCCGCGAAGGCGCAGCAGGGATGCCGGTCCCAGATCTCCTTCGACAGGACGTGGATGAAGCCGACCCCGTCGTAGACCGCGCGCTGGTTGACCGGATCGGGCGCCAGGAAGCCGTCGATGTTGTCGGCCCGCAGGTTGGCGACCATCTCGGGCGGCGGCACCGCCCGGATCTGCACGTCGGTGTCGGGGTCGATGCCGTGCTCCGCGAGGTAGTAGCGCAGCAGGTAGTTGTGCATGGAATAGTCGAACGGGACTGCGAGTTTGAAGCCCTTCCAGGCCTTGGGGTCGCGCTTGTCCTTGTGCTTGACCGAGAGCGTGATCGCCTGCCCGTTGACGTTCTCCACCGCCGGCATCGTGTAGGCCTGCGGGTTCGAGCCGATGCCGAGCGAGATCGCGATCGGCATCGGGGCGAGCATGTGGGCGGCGTCGTATTCCTTGTTCAGGGTCTTGTCGCGGATCACCGCCCAGCCGGCGGTCTTCACCACCTCCACGTTCAGGCCCTGCTTGGCGTAGAAACCCATCGGCGCCGCCATGATGATCGGCGTCGCGCAGGTGATCGGGATGAAGCCGACCTTGAGGTCCTTCTTCTCGGGGGCGCCCGCCTGCGCGAAGGCCTCGGCGGCGAAGCGGATCGGCAGAACCTCCTGCAGCGCGGCCGTGGCCGCACCGACGCCTACCGCCGAGAGGAAGGCCCGCCGCGTCGCGTCGCGGGGAAACAGCGCCCGCATCACCGCCCCCTCGACCAGCCGCTCGGCCCGACCTTCGTCGCAGCAGGCGGCGTCGTGCGCGGCCTGGCTCGCATGAGCGCCGCAGGAGCAGCCGCCGCGCCCCAGGCGCCGTGTCGCGTCGAAGGGATTGTCGAACAAAGCCATCGTGGGCTCCCGCGGCCGAGGGGTATGCCGTACGATTGGCAAGCGGCGTGCCAAGGCGCGCGACCGTGAAAACGAGAGGGTGTGGAAAGGCTTGTGCGCGGTCGGGCGATCACGAGAAATCGTGATTTACGACATATCGTGAGACGCGCTACGAGATCTCGTTGCCATCGACGGAGGAACCGGATGGACGCGGCACCCGGCCGGCTGCAGCTCGGCCCGGTCTTCGACGGCGCGCCCGAGGCGATGATCCTCCTCGACCCGGCGGAGGACCTGATCCTCGCCGCGAACCCGCGGGCCGAGACCCTGCTCGGCTATGCCCGCCATGCCCTCTGCGGCCTGCGGGCGAGCACGCTGCATCCGGGCCAGCTGGCGGCGCTGGTGGTGTTCACCGAGGCCGCCTTCGCCAAGGGCCGCACCTGGACTCACGCGCTGACGCCGCGCCATGCCGAGGGACACGCGGTGCCGGTCGAGGCGCTGGCCTCCGTGCTCGATCTCGACGGGCGGCGGACCCTGCTCGTCTGCCTCGCCGACCTCGACGAGCGCCGCCGCCGCCTCGTCGACGCGGAGGCCGACCGGCACATGCGCGCCGGCCTCAGCGAATGGCAGCGGATGGAGCGCATCTTCCGCGACATCGAGCGGGAGAACCAGCTCATCCTGCGGGCGGCCGGGGAGGGGATCTACGGCGTCAATGCCGAGGGGGTGACGACCTTCGTCAACCCGGCGGCCGAGCGCATGCTCGGCTGGGCGGCCGGCGACCTCGTCGGGCGCGACATGCACGCCACCGTGCACCACAGCCGCCGCGACGGCAGCCACTACCCGCATCACGACTGCCCGATCTACGCCGCGTTCCGGGACGGCGCCGTGCACCACGTCGAGGATGAGGTGTTCTGGCGCCGCGACGGCTCGTCGTTCCCGGTGGAGTACACCTCCACGCCGATCCGCGACCGCGGACGCCTGCTCGGCGCGGTGATCGTCTTTCGCGACATCAGCCAGCGCCGCGAGGCCGAGGAGCGCCTGCGCGCGGCGCTGGCCGAGGTCGATTCCCTGCGCGAGCGGCTGGAGCGCGAGAACGCCTACCTCAAGGAGGAGATCCGCCAGGAGAGCCGCCACCTCGGCATCATCGGGCGCAGCCCCGCGGTGGAGCGCATCCGCCAGCAGATCGACCTCGTGGCGCAGACCGACGCCACCGTGCTGGTGACGGGCGAATCCGGCACCGGCAAGGAGCTGATCGCGCGGGCGATCCACGAGGCCAGCCGGCGGCGCGATCACCCGCTGATCCGGGTGAACTGCGCCGCGGTGCCGCGCGACCTGTTCGAGAGCGAGTTCTTCGGCCACGTGCGCGGGGCCTTCACGGGGGCGTTGCGCGACCGGATCGGCCGGTTCGAACTCGCGGATGGCGGCACGCTCTTCCTCGACGAGGTGGGCGAGATCCCCCTCGACCTGCAGGGCAAGCTCCTGCGGGTGCTGCAGGAGCGGCAGTTCGAGCGGGTGGGCGAGGAGCGCACGCGCGCGGTGGACGTGCGGGTCATCGCGGCGACCAACCGCGACCTGCGCGCGGACTCGCGGCGGGGCCGCTTCCGCGAGGACCTCTACTTCCGCCTCAACGTCTTCCCGATCCAGGCCGCACCCCTGCGCGAGCGGCCGGACGACATCCCGCTCATCGCCCAGCACGTGCTGCGGGGCGTGACGCGCAAGCTCGCCATCCCGGACCTCGGCCTGACGGAGGCCGACCTGCGGCGCCTCCTCGCCTATGGCTGGCCCGGCAACGTGCGCGAACTGGAGAACGTCATCGAGCGGGCCGCCATCCTGTCGACCCGCGGCCGCCTGCGCCTCGACCTGCCGGAGACGGAGGCCGCCGTGCCGCAGCCGGCCGTGCCGGAACCGGCCCGCCCGCGTCCTCTCACGGAGCCCGAGCGGCGCGCCCGCGACCGGGCGGATATCGAGCAGGCGTTGCGGCTCTGCGGCGGCCGCGTCTTCGGACCGGACGGGGCGGCGGCCCTGCTCGGCGTGAAGCCCACCACGCTCGCCTCCCGCATCAAGGCGCTGGGCGTGCGGCGACCGTCGTGACGACGGTCGGCACGCCCTTCAGCAGACGAGGGACCCGTCGCGGAAGCGGTTCGCGTGCATCCCCGGTCAGCACTGCAGCTCGGCCAGCATCCAGCGCAGGTGCTTCACCGCCGGTGCCGCGACCGCCAGGAAGGCGGCCTCGCGCAGGCGGCGCTGCGCCTCGCCGTCGCCGACGAAGCCACGGCTGCCGCAATGCATCAGCGCGTTCTGGGCGGCCTCGACCGCGAGTTCGCCCAAGGCGAGCCGCACCTCCAGCACGCGGCGCCAGTAGACCGGATCGGTCTCGAACGGCGTCGCGGCGAGCAGGCACACCTCCTCCTCCAGCGCATCGAGCCGATCGGCCAGCGCCCGGGGTTGAAGGGCGAGCTGCCCGTTGACGAGGCTGCGGGGCGCCGCCGCATCGCGCATCAGCCGCAGGCAGGCCCGCCCGAGGCCGAGCGCCATCCCGGCCTGCAGCAGCAGCAGTCCGGCGCGGATCCGCCGGAAATGCGCTTCGATCGGGTCGGCCAGCAGATCCTCGTCCGCCACCAGCACGTTCTGCAACTTCACCGTGTAGGTTCGCGTGCCGCCGAGGGCGAGGAGGCGGCCCGGCGGGACGAGCTGCACGCCCTCGGCATCGCAGGAGAGAACCGTCATGGCGACACGCCCGGCGGGGCGCTCGAACACCGCGGCGAAGCGGTGACCGGGGCCGAGATTCGACACCCAGGGCAGGGAGCCGGAGACGCGGTAGCCGCCCGCCACGCGCTCCGCCGCGAGGCTCAGGCGCGAAAGCCCCGCGAAGGTCTTGAGGGGATTGGCGAGCGCGATCCCGCCCAGCACCGCGCCCGAGGCGAGCCGCGGGCCAAGATCGGCCCGCAGGGCCGCGTTGTCCGAGCAGGCCACCGCGAAGGCCAGCGCCCCCTGGCACCACATGCAGAAGGCGGTGGAGAGACAATGCTCGCCGGCCTCGGCGGCCGCCCGGATCGCGCCGCCGAGATCCGCCCGACCCGCCACGGGCAGGTGCGTGGCGAAGGCCCCTGCGGCCGCGAAGCTGCGCAGCGGCGCTTCGGGGTAGAGACACTCCTCGTCGATGCGGCGCACGAGGGGAGCGAGGTCACGCGCGGCCGCGGCCCGGACCTCCTGCAGCATCGCGTCGAAGCCGGACGGGCCGTCGCTGTCGGCGCGCATCCTCAGGACCCGCAGCATGGTCGTCGTCCCCCCGGCCGCCGTCCCGCCGTGGCAGGACGCGCGATCGGTGTGTTTCCAAGATCCGTGCCACTTCGGCGTGCAGTGCCGGCCGCCCGGGAGCGGCCCGGTGTCCGGGCCGGCGGGGCGCCCTACTTGGCGGGCGATGGCCATTCCACGAGGCAATCCAGGCATGACAGATCATCCCGCCCTCGCGCCGGGCCGCGTCGCCGTGATCACCGGGGCGGCGAGCGGCATCGGGCTCGCCGCCGCGAAGGGCTGCGCGGCGCGCGGCCTCAGCGTGGTCCTGGCCGACCTCGCCGGCGACGCGCTGGAGGCGGCGGCCAGCGCCGTCCGCAGCGCCGGGGCGCCGCAGGTGCGGGCGGTCGCGACGGACGTCGCCTCGCGCGAGGCCGTCGCGGCACTTCGGGCCGAGGCCGCGGCGCTCGGACCGGTCTCGTTCGTGATGGCCAATGCGGGGATCGAGGCCGGCGGGCGCTTCTTCTCGGACGAGGCCACGTGGCATCGCATCCTCGACACCAACCTGTGGGGCGTCATCCACGTCCTGCAGGTCTTCGTGCCGGGGCTGATCGAAGCCGGTTCGCCGGCCGCCGTGGTGGTCACCGGCTCGAAGCAGGGCATCACCACGCCGCCCGGCAACACGCCCTACAACGTGAGCAAGGCGGGGGTGAAGGTGGTGACGGAGGCGCTGGCCCACGAGCTGCGCGAGCGCGGCGCGGCGGTGAGCGCGCATCTCCTGATCCCGGGCTTCGTCTATACGGGCCTCACCCGCGCGCGGGGCGTCGCCGAGAAGCCCGGAGGCGCCTGGACGCCCGAGCAGACGGTGGAGATGCTCTTCTCCGGGATGGCGGCCGGGGATTTCTACATCCTCTGCCCCGACAACGAGACCACGCGGGCGCAGGACGAGAAGCGCATCCGCTGGGCCGCCGAGGACATCGTGCGCAACCGCCCGGCACTGTCGCGCTGGCATCCGGCGCACAAGGACGCCTTCGCGGCCTTCATGCAAGCGTCACCGGAGCCTGGGACGTCGTCCGGCACCTGAACCCAGGCGCAGCGACCGATCCGACGGCCGGATTCTGGCGGTGCCCTTGCATCGCGTCGCCGCGATGAATCGGGAGACCTGATCCTTCATGCCCAAGATCATTCCCGTCGCGTCGTTCGATGGTGTCGTGTTCGGCGCGACCGGCGACCTGACGATGCGCAAGCTGCTGCCGGCGCTCTACTACCGGTTCCGCGACCGGCAGATCCCCGAGACGAGCCGGATCATCGCGGCGGCGCGCAGCCATCATCCGGAGGCGGAGTACCGCGGCATGGCGGAGGCGGCGCTGCGCCGCCACGTCCCCGAGGCGGATCTCGACGCCGACACGATCGCGGGCTTCCTCTCGCTCGTCACCTACGTGGCGGTGGACGGGGCGGGGGAGGAGGGCTGGTCGGATCTCTCCCGGCTGCTCGGCGAGCGGCCGGATCAGGTGCGCTCCTACTACCTCGCCACATCGCCGAGCCTCTACGGCAAGATCTGCCGCAACCTCGCCACCCATGACCTGATCACGCCGCAGTCGCGCGTGGTGCTGGAGAAGCCGATCGGCCACGACCTGACCTCGGCCCGCGCCATCAACGACCAGGTCGGCCGGGTCTTTCCCGAGAGCCAGATCTTCCGGATCGACCATTACCTCGGCAAGGAGACGGTGCAGAACCTGCTGGCGCTGCGCTTCGCCAACACCATCTTCGAACGGCTGTGGAACGCCGACGTCATCGACCACGTGCAGATCACGGTCGCCGAGACGGTGGGGGTCGAGGGACGCGGCGGCTACTACGACACCTCCGGCGCGCTGCGGGACATGCTGCAGAACCACATGCTGCAGCTCCTCTGCCTGCTGGCGATGGAGAGTCCGCTCTCGCTCGACGCCGACGCGGTGCGCGACGAGAAGCTGAAGGTGCTGCGGGCGCTGAAGCCGATTCCGGCCCACGAGATCCCGGCCCGCACCGTGCGCGGCCAGTACGGGCCGGGGGCGATCGGCGGCCAGGCGGTGCCGGGCTACGCGGAGGATCTCGGCACCGGGGCGCGCAGCCTCACCGAGACCTTCGTGGCCCTGCGGCTCGAACTGATGATGCCGCGTTGGGCCGGCGTGCCGTTCTATCTGCGCACCGGCAAGCGGCTGCCGCAGAAGATGTCCGAGATCGTGGTGCAGTTCCGCTCCTCGCCGTTCAGCATCTTCCCGCCCGAATCCTTCGCGCGCGAGCCGAACCGCCTCGTCATCCGGCTCCAGCCTCAGGAGGGCATCAAGCTCGAGATGATGACCAAGGAGCCGGGCCCGGGCGGCATGCGGCTGCGCCCCACCGGCCTCGACATCAGCTTCGAGGAGACCTTCAACCAGCGCTATCCGGATGCCTACGAGCGCCTGCTGATGGATGTGGTCCGTGGCAACGCCACCTTGTTCATGCGCCGCGACGAGGTCGAGGCCGCCTGGGCCTGGGCGGACGGCGTGCTGCAGGCCTGGGCGGACCGCCCCGAACCGCCACGGCCCTACCCGGCCGGCACCTGGGGACCCACCGCCGCCATCGCCCTCATCGAGCGCGACGGGCGCACGTGGCACGAGAACCTGCCGACGTAGGCGCGTGGGGGGACTGATCCCGTGCGGGCGACCGAGCGGCGCGGCCGTGATGCGCGCCGCTCAGGCGGCGCGGAAGCGCACCACTTCGCCGTTGCCCATCGTGCGCGCGTAGAGCGCGCTGTAGCTCGTCGCCGCCTTGTCCCAGCCGAACGTGCGGGCCATCGCGGTGCGGCGCATGATGTTGAGCTGGCGCTTCGACCTGAAGGTGTCGAGGGCGCGGCGCACCGCGCCCGCGAGGCCCCGCAGGGAGGCCTCGCCGAACAGGAAGCCGGTGACGCCGTCCTCGACGGTGTCGGCCAGCCCGCCGGTGCGGTGGGCGATCGGCAGGGACCCGAAGCGCTGGGCGTACATCTGCGCGAGGCCGCAGGGCTCGAAGCGCGAGGGCATCAGCAGGAAGTCGCTGCCCGCGAACATCCGGTGCGCGTCGGTCTCGTCGAAGCCGATGCGCACGCCCACCGCGCCCGGGTGACGGCGCGCGAGGTCCATGAAGGCGTGCTCGAAGCGCGGCTCCCCCTGGCCGGTGACCACGAGCTGTCCGCCTTCCGCCACGATGGTCTCGGCGGCCGCGAGGGTGAGGTCGACCCCCTTCTGGTGCACGAGGCGCGACACGATGGCGAAGAGCGGCCCGCGCGAGACGCCGAGGCCGAAGCGCTGGCGCACCGCGTCCGCATTGGCGCGCTTGCCCTTCCAGTCGTCGGCCTCGAACGCGGTGGCGAGGTGGGGGTCGGTGCGCGGGTCCCAGATCTCGTCGATGCCGTTGAGGATGCCGGCGAGGCGCCCCTGCCGGGCGCGGGTGCTCAACAATCCTTCCAGGCCGCAGCCGAATTCCGGCGTGGTGATCTCCTGCGCGTAGGTCTCGCTGACCGTGGTCACGTGCGAGGCGTAGAACAGGCCGGCCTTCAGGAAGGAGAGCTTGCCGTAGAACTCGACGCCGTCGATGTGGAAGGCGCTCTCCGGCACGCCGAGCCGGGGGAGGTTCTCGCGCGGAAAGAGGCCCTGATAGGCGAGGTTATGGACCGTCAGGATGGTCGGGACGCGCAGGCCCTGCCACGCGAGGTAGGCCGGGGCCAGCGCGGTCTGCCAGTCGTTGAGGTGGAGGAGGTCGGCGGTCCAGTCCGGGTCGACCCCCTGCGCGAGTTCCACCGCCGCGAGGCTGAGGCGACCGAAGCGCAGGTCGTTGTCCGGAAAGTCGCCGCCCAGGTCGCCGTAGGGCGAGCCGGCGCGGTCGTAGAGGTCGGCGTTCAGGAGCACGTAGACGGGCAGGCCGTCGCCGGTCTCGACGAGGCCGAGGGCGGACGGCGGCAGGCCGTCGCGGCCCGGGAGATGGGCCACGATCGGGATGTCGGCGTAGCGCTCCACCACCTGCCGGTAGCCGGGGATCAGGATCCGCACGTCGTAGTGCTGGCGCAGCGCCCGCGGCAGCGCCGCCGCCACCTCGCCGAGGCCGCCGGTCTTGAGAAAGTCCGCCATCTCGGGCGTGGCGAACAGGATGCGCTGGCGCAGGGAATGGCGGGGGGAGCGGGGCCGGGGAGGTGGGGACGGATCGGCGGGCGCAACCGAGAGCGAGCGCACCGATGCCGATCCGATCATCGAGGACCCCCAAAGACGCGGCTGCAAGGTGCGGACCGTTGGAACCGCTACGCCGCTCATCCTGACCCGAACGCGCGGATGCGCCCCGGGTTCCACTGCACTGCACAATAAACCCAAAAACCGATTCGGCAAGCAGAATCGTGAGAATTCGTCCGATTGTGCTTGCCGACGCAAGGATACGGCTGAGCTGAGCGATCAATCGGTGAGATTTTCGGCCGCTTCGGTTTGTCCAGCTTCAGACGAAACGGGATCGTTCAGGAGGACGAGGGCTTCGTCTCCCGCAAGTGCGAGATGATCGCCGGACGGGCGCTCGCCGATGCGGCTGCCGGAACTCGACAGCAGCACCCGCCAGTCGCGGCCGGAGGGCAGGGGGACCACGCAAGGCTCGTGCCCGAAATTCAGCACGACGCGGACCGTCTCCGCCTCGTGCTGCCGCTCGAAGCAGAGCACGTCCTGCTCGACGGAGACGGCCCTGTAGGCGCCCAGGCCGAGGGCCGGGTGCTCGCGGCGCAGGGCGAGCAGGCGGCGGTAGAGTGTCAGGATCGAGCCCGGATCGTCGCGCAGGACCTCGACGTTGCACCGGCCGGCATCGGGATCGAGGGGGAGCCAGGGTTCGGCGGTCGAGAAGCCGGCCTGCGGACCGCGCTCCCACTGCATGGGCGTGCGCGAGGGATCGCGTCCGCGGCCCGGCTCGTTGCGCTCCCAGGGATCGCGTTCGCGCCCGGGCGGGATCGGCACGCGCGCGAGCCCGATCTCGTCGCCGTAGTACAGGGTCGGCGTGCCGCGAAGCGTCAGCAGCAGCACCGCCGCCACCCGGGCCTGTGGCTGGCCGACCCGCGCCGCGATGCGGGGCTGGTCGTGGTTGCCGAGCACCCAGTTCGGCCAGCCGCCCGGCGGCAGCGCCGCCTCGTACTCGTCGACCAGCGCCGCCACGGTCTCGGCGTGCCAGCGCGTCTGGATCAGCTGGAAGTTGAACGGCAGGTGGGCGCCCGAGAGATCGACGCCGTAATAGGCCATCAGCCGCTCCAGCGGCAGGTAGATCTCCCCGATGAGCACGCGTTCGTCGTATTCCTCCAGCACGGCGCGCATCTCGGCCACCACCTCCATCACCTCCGGCTGGTCGGCTGAGTGGAGGGGGGAGAGCGAGTTGATCTCGGCGTCGCCCGGCAGGTAGTCGGGGTTCGGCGGATTGTCGCGGAGGGCCTCGTCCTTGATGAGGTGCCAGATCACGTCGACGCGGAAGCCGTCGACGCCGCGGTCGAGCCAGAAGCGGAGCGTGTCGTACATCGCCTCGCGCACGGCCGGATTGCGCCAGTTCAGGTCGGGCTGCTCGCGCAGGAAGGCGTGGTAGTAGGACTGCCCGGTCTCCGGATCGAAGGTCCAGGCCGGGCCGCCGAAATTGCTCACCCAGTTGTTCGGCGGCGCGCCGTCGGGCTTCGGATCACGCCAGATGTACCAGTCCCGCTTGGGATTGTGGCGCGAGGATCGGCTCTCGACGAACCAGGGATGCCGGTCCGAGGTGTGGTTGGGCACGAAGTCCATGATGACCTTGAGCCGGCGGCGATGGGCCTCGGCCACCAGCGCGTCGAAATCCGCCAGCGTCCCGAACAGCGGGTCGATGTCGCGGTAATCGGAGACGTCGTAGCCGTAATCGGCCATCGGCGAGCGGCAGACCGGCGAGAGCCAGACGGCGTCGACGCCGAGCCATGCGAGGTAGTCGAGCCGGGCGGTGATACCCCGGATGTCCCCGACGCCATCCCCGTTCGTGTCCTGGAACGAGCGCGGATAGACCTGGTACACTGTTCCGGTCTTCCACCAGAGTTCACCGGGCATGCCAGGCTCCGTGAGGGCGGGTGAGGTCTGCGGCCACGCTCGCGCGGCCCTCCGGCAGGCAAGCCGGAACCGCGCCGCGGGTTCCCTGCCGGTGCGGAACCGCATAGCGGCAGGCGGGTTTTCGCGGATATCATCGCTTTCCCCATGGTCCCGATGCCCGAGAGGATGGCGTTCATGGGGGCTTCAGGCCGGAACGGACACAGTCAGGTCCAGTTTCGGTGTCACGTGTCGTGAAGGACACACGCCGGAAGACTCCGTGCAGGAGGCTTCGTCCGTCTCGACACGTGAGCGACTTGGCCACACCATGCTGCGGTTGGCCAACGGTCTTGCGGCATTCAACGCGACGTCAGAACGCGCCGCCGCAAAGACATGACCCTTGGCAACGATTGGGGGTTCTGAGGTGCTGAACGAAGATCTACTGGCCGGCGACAGGCGGAGCGGCGCCACGCACGCGGACGACCGGCAGACGTTCCGGGTGCCGCCGGCGCCGGCCGTGCCGCCGAGCGAGGACGCGGTGACGCTCCTGCGCGACGCGATCCTGAACAAGCTCGCCTACGCGCTCGGCCGGACGCCGGCCACGGCCCGCGACCGCGACTGGTTCGCCGCGACCGCGCTCGCCCTGCGCGACCGGGTGGTCGACGCCTGCCTCGCCTCTCCCGCGCCGGCCGTGCCGAACAAGCGGGTCTACTACCTCTCGGCCGAGTTCCTGATCGGCCGGCTCCTGTCCGACATGATGGGTAATCTCGGCCTCGCCGACACCGCCCGGGCCGCCCTGGCGCAGCTCGGGGTCGACCTCGACGCGGTGGCGGGGGCGGAGCCCGACGCGGCGCTCGGCAATGGCGGTCTCGGGCGCCTCGCCGCCTGCTTCATGGAGAGCCTCGCGAGCCTCGCGATCCCGGCCTACGGCTACGGCATCCGCTACGATCACGGCCTCTTCCGGCAGCTGATCGAGGACGGGGTGCAGCGCGAGGTGCCGGAGACGTGGCTCGCCGAGGGCAACCCCTGGGAGTTCGAGCGGCCCGAGGCGGCCTGCTCGGTCGGCTTCGGCGGCGAGGTCGCCATGACGGTGCAGCCGGACGGGTCGATCCGCCGGGTCTGGCGCCCGGCCGAGACGGTGCGCGCCGTGCCCCACGACACCACGGTCCTCGGCTGGCGGGCCAAGCACGTCAACGTCCTGCGCCTGTGGCAGGCGCGGGCGGAGGAGCCGGTGGATCTCGGCCGGTTCAACGGCGGCGACCATGTCGGCGCGGTGGCCGAGCGCAGCCGCGCCGAGGCGATCTCGCGCGTGCTCTATCCCAGCGACAGCACGCCGGCCGGCCACGAGCTGCGGCTGCGCCAGGAGTTCTTCTTCACCTCGGCCTCGCTGCAGGATCTCGTGCGGCGCCACGTCGCCGAGCGCGGCGACCTGCGCTCGCTGCCCGACCATGCGGCGATCCAGCTCAACGACACCCATCCGGCCATCGCGGTGCCGGAGCTGATGCGCCTCCTCGTCGACGAGCACGGGCTGTCCTGGGAGGATGCGTGGCACGTCACCACGCACACCCTGGCCTACACGAACCACACGCTCCTGCCCGAGGCGCTGGAGACCTGGCCGGTGGAGCTGATGGAGCGGCTGCTGCCGCGCCACATGCAGATCATCTACCTCATCAACTGGATGCATCTCGAATCGCTGTCGAAGCACGGCCGCGTCGATGCGGGCAGCCTCGCGGCGGTCTCGCTGATCGATGAGACGCACGGCAAGCGCGTGCGCATGGGGCACCTCGCCTTCCTGGGCGCGCGGCGCGTCAACGGCGTCTCGGCCCTGCACACGGAGCTGATGCGCCAGACCGTGTTCGCGCCGCTCCACGCCCTCGACACCGACAAGATCGTCAACAAGACCAACGGCATCACCTTCCGGCGCTGGCTCCACAACGCCAATCCTGGGCTCACCCGGCTCGCCGTCGAGGCGGTGGGCGCGCGCGTGCTCGACGATCCGGGCGCGCTCGACGGGCTCGCGGCGTTCGCGGAGGATGCCGGCTTCCAGGCCCGCTACGCGGCGGTCCGCCGCGGACGCAAGGAGGCGCTCGCCCGCGTGGTGAAGGAGCGCACCGGGATCCGGCTCGATCCGGGCGCCCTGTTCGACGTCCAGATCAAGCGCATCCACGAGTACAAGCGCCAGCTCCTCAACATCCTGGAGACGGTGGCGCTCTACCAGGCGATCCTGGCCGAGCCGCACCGCGACTGGCCGGCCCGGGTGAAGATCTTCGCCGGCAAGGCGGCGCCGAGCTACCACCAGGCCAAGCTCATCATCCGGCTCGCCAGCGACGTCGCCAAGCGCGTCAACGCCGACCCGGCGGTGGCGGGGCGCCTGACCGTGGCCTTCGTGCCGAACTACTCGGTCAGCCTCGCCGAGGCGATCATCCCGGCCGCCGACCTCTCGGAGCAGATCTCGACCGCCGGTCTCGAAGCCTCCGGCACCGGCAACATGAAGCTCGCCCTCAACGGCGCGCTCACCATCGGCACGCTCGACGGCGCCAACATCGAGATCAAGGAGCATGTCGGCGACGACAACATCTTCATCTTCGGCCTCGACGCGGCCGGGGTGCAGGCGACGAAGGCCGAGCCGGGTTATGCCGCCCGCGCCATCGCGGCCTCGCCGCGCCTGAAGGCGGCCCTCGACCTGATCGCCTCGGGCGGGTTCTCGCCGGGCGAGCCGGATCGCTTCCGGCCGCTCCTCGACGAGGTGACTGGACCGGACCGCTACCTCCTGACGGTGGATTTCGACGATTACTGGCGCGCCCAGCGCGCGGTCGACGCCGCGTGGCGCCGTCCGCACGGCTGGTGGCGCGCGGCGATCCTCAACACCGCCCGGACCGCTTGGTTCTCCTCCGACCGGACGATGCGGGAATACGCCGAGGACATCTGGCGGGTGCGGGTGGGGCCGGGCGCCTAAGCAGACTTGCGTTGGCAAGCCAACGCTTCGTCCGCTTAGGTTCTTGTTTCGTCGCAGATTTTGATCGCAAAACCGGCGACCACTTTTGCGAAATCTGCTTAGGCGCCGCGGCGTCCCCGCGCGAGGCGCAGCCCCCCGGAGCGAAACCGAGGGGGCCGGCACATCGACCTTGCGGCTCACCCTGCCTATATGGCGCCGGTGAGCCGTCCCGGCTCGGCTGTCCGGAATCCCTGCCTTGCCCGGCTACCTGCCCTTCGCGGGCGCGCTCAAGCTCCCGGCCTTCATCTGCGACAATTGCGGGTTCTGGCAGCGTCACTTCGCGGTCCCGCCCGCCTGCCCGATGTGCCTCGATGCGCGCCACGTGGTGCCGCAGGACGGCTGGTGCTTCCACGGCGTGGCGGAGGCGCAGAGGCGCTTTCCCTGCCACTGGGCCGAGGTCGAGCCGGGCGTGTGGCGGTTCTGGAACGAGCCCGTCTCCGGCATCGGCCCGAGCGCCTACCTCATCGTCACGGCGGCCGGGAACATGGGCTTCGAGGCCTGCCCGGTCTTCAGCGAGGCGGCGCTCGACCACATCGCGGCACTCGGCGGCATGGCGGTGCTGTCTGCCTCTCACCCCCACAGCTACGGGGCGCTGGCGCAGCTGCAGGACCGGTTCGACCCGGAACTCGCGCTCCCGGCGGCCGACTTCACGTGGAGCGCCGCGCTTCAGGTCTCGTGGCCCTACGACGATCACCTGGAGCCGCTGCCCGGCCTCGAACTGCACCGCACGGCCGGCCATTTCGACGGTCACGCCGTGCTCTACGACCGCGCGCGCAAGATCCTGTTCTGCGGCGATGCCCTCAAGTTCGAGCTCGACCCCGGGAACCCGCGCCGCGCCCGCACGATCTCGGCCCACAAGGCGTTCGTGCGCGGGGTGCCCCTGACGCCGGCCGAACTGCGCCGCTATCGCGAGGTGTTCGCGCCGCTCGACTTCACGCAGACCTGGACGCCCTTCGAGCAGGCCGCCAATGCCGGCCGGACCGAGGTGCTGGCGCTCATCGACAGCATGCTGGCCCGACGGCCGCACGCCTACCCGGTGCCGCTGTCCGAGCTGACGGAGGCTTAAGGCCGTCGCTTCGCTCTTCACCGATCAGGCATCGACGGAGAAGCAGGCAAGGTGTCGCCGCAATGGCCCGCCGTCATGTGGATCGCCTCGTCGGGCGTCACCCTGGCGGTGCCACGAGCACTTGCGCGGGCCTGCCGGCTCCGCAGACGCACAATCAGCCCGGCGGAATGTACTGGTAGGTCCAGGTCTCGCTCAGCACCTCGTCGCCGCGGCGCAGGAACAGCCGCAGTTCCACCGGTTCGGGGCCGGTGACGGCAAGGTCGAACTCGGCCCGCCAGTGGCCGGGCACGTCGTCCGGCACGGCTTCGGTGCGGGCGAGCGGGAAGCTGCCGCGCGAGGCGGTGAGAACCGGCTCCGGCCGCACGCCGGCCGGCAGGCGCGCCAGCGGCTCGCCGAGGAATTCCACCACGAACTTGCGCAGGCCCTTCGGCCGGTCGGTGCCGGCCTGTCCGCCGTTGCCCTCGCGGGTGGCGACGCAGCGCGCGAAGGGCGAGGGGTAGGGCTCGTCGGCCACCCAGTGCAGGCGATAGGCGAGGTCGTGCACCGTGCCGGCCCGGGCGGGCTCCGCCGGCACCCACATCGCCACGATGTTGTCGTGGATCTCGTCGTCGGTCGGGTTCTCGACGAGCTGCACGCTGCCGCGGCCCCAATCGCCGAGCGGCTCGACCCACAGCGACGGCCGGCGGTCGTAGTAGACGCCGTCCTGGTAGTGGTCGAACAGCCGGTCGCGCTGCATCAGCCCGAAGCCGCGGGGCCGCTCGTCCGAGAAGGCCGAGACCATCGTGCGGGGCGGGTTGCGCAAGGGGCGCCACAGCCGCTCGCCGGTGCCGGTCCACAGGGCGAGCCCGTCGGAATCGTGCACCTCCGGCCGCCAATCCACCGCGCCGGGCTTCGCCGTCTCGGAGAACCAGTACATCGAGGTCAGGGGCGCGAGGCCGAAGCGGCCGACATCCCGGCGCAGGTGCAGCTGCGCCTCGATCTCCATCACCACCGCCTTGGTGCGCCGCATGCGGAACCGGAACGCCCCTGCGGCCGAGGGGCCGTCGAGGAGCGTCATGACCGTTACGGTGTCCGACTCAGGCGCGGGCGTCTCGAACCACACATGGGTGAAGTCCGGAAATTCCTCGGGCCGGTCCGGCATCACGGTGTCGAGGGCGAGCCCCCGGGCCGAGAGGCCGTACTGGTAAAGTTCGCCGATGGCGCGGAAGTAGGAGGCGCCCAGGAAGGCGACCCAGTCGTTGCGGCGCCAGTCGAGCGCGCCGCCGCGGCGCTCCTGGAAGCGGAATCCCGCAAAGCCCGGGTTCGGCGGCAGGCGCCGGGCGGGGCTGTCCGCCGGCATCTCGAAAGCGGCCGGGTCGTAGACGATCTCGCGCGCCGCTCCCCCCTCCACCACGTGCATGCGCACCGGCTTCTGGAAGAAGCGGCCGAGATGGAAGAAGGTCACCGGGAAGGCGCTCGGCCCGTCCGCCCAGAGGGCGTGGTCGGGCTTGAACTTCAGCTTGCCGTGGGCGTCGTAGTCGATCGCCTGCAGCACCTCGCGGTCGGGCACCGCCGGGGCGGCGTAGGGCTTCGCCGCGAGGTCGCGAGCCCGGTCCTTGAGGGCGTCGAAACTGAAGGGCGCGGGCGCCCCGAGCGGCAGCGCGGCGGCGTGAACGGCCGGGCCGGCGCCGAGCAGGAGGGCGGCCCCGGAGAGCAGCGTGCGGCGATCGATCATGGCGGGCGTCAGCGCCGGGTGCGGATCGGCTCGATGCTGGTCGCGCGCTGCCAGAGATTCACCATGATCCAGAGCGCCAGGAGGCTGAACGCCCCCATCAGGACGTAGCCGATGAGATCGCCGAGCTCGAACAGGCCGGCGATGGCCCAGCCCGCCGCGATCGCCACGCCGAAGACCTCGGTGCCCACCAGCACCATGATGCTGACCAGCGTGACGAGGTTGCGGGTGCTGAGGGATCCGGAGGGAGCCACGAGAGGAGCCTTCTGATCGCGGACGGGAGGCGGCACCGTATTCCGTTCGGCGCCAGGGGGCAGTAGCCTGAAGGGACCCTCCGGCGCAACCTCGCGCGCCCGCTCCGCCGATCCTGCCCGCCATCCTGCCCGAACGAGCCCGATGCCCGAGACGCCCGTCTTCCCGCGCGCCGCCTGCGCCGCTCCCCACAGCCTCGCCGCCGAGAGCGGCCGCGCCGTCCTGGCCGAGGGCGGCAACGCCATCGAGGCGATGCTCGCCATGGCGGCCACGATCGCGGTGGTCTACCCGCACATGAACGGCATCGGCGGCGACGGGTTCTGGCTGGTGCGCGAGCCCGGCGGACGCCTGCACGCGCTGGAAGCCTGCGGTCCGGCCGGGGCGAACGCCACCATCCGACGCTACCGCGACAAGCGGTACGACGTCATCCCGTCGCGCGGGGCGGATGCCGCCGTGACGGTGGCGGGCGCGGTGGGCGGCTGGAGCGCGGCGCACCAGCTCGCGGCCGGGCTCGGCGGGCGGCTGCCGCTCGCCGTGCTGCTCGGCGAGGCGATACGGCACGCGCGGGACGGCGTGGCGGTGTCGGCCTCCGAGGCGCGCTACGTGCCGAAGGAACTCGACACGCTCTACGATCAGCCGGGCTTCGCCCAGACCTTCCTGATCGACGGCCGACCGCCGCAGGCCGGCGCGCTCCGGGCGCTGCCGGCGCTCGGCGCCACGCTGGAGCAGCTCGCCCGGGCGGGCCTCGACGATTTCTACCGGGGCGACGTCGGGCGCGAGGTCGCAGCCGATCTCGCGGGGGCCGGCAGCCCGGTGACGCGGGCGGATCTCGAAGGGTACCGGGCGGTGCGGCGCGCGCCCCTGTCCGTGCGGCTCTCGGGCGCCACGGCCTACAACTGCCCGCCGCCCACGCAGGGCCTCGCCGCCCTGATGATCCTCGGGCTGGTCGAGCGGCTGGGGACCCTCCCGCCCGAGAGCCCCGCCTGGTGCCACGCCATGATCGAGGCGACGAAGCGGGCCTTCCGGGTCCGCGACGCGGTGGTCACCGATTTCGACCGGCTGCGGCACGATCCCGCGAGCTTCCTCACCCCCGGCTTCCTCGATCGCGAGGCCGCGGCGATCCGCGCTGACCGCGCCGCGCCCTATCCGCTGCGCCCGCTCGGCGACGGCGACACGGTCTGGATGGGGGCGATCGATGCGAGCGGGCTCGCCGTGTCCTACATCCAGTCGGTCTACTGGGAATTCGGCTCGGGGCTGGTGCTGCCCGCCACCGGCATCGCGTGGCAGAACCGCGGCACGTCCTTCTCGCTCGACCCGAAGGCGGTGAACCCGCTGGAGCCCGGCCGCAAGCCGTTCCACACGCTCAACCCCGCGCTCGCGGTGCTCGATGACGGGCGCGTCGTCGCCTATGGCAGCATGGGTGGGGACGGGCAGCCGCAATTCCAGGCGCAGGTCTTCACCCGCTACGCCACCTACGGGATGGGCGTGGCCGAGGCGGTCGACGCGCCGCGCCTGCTGTTCGGACGCACCTGGGGCGCCGAGTCGATGACCGTGAAGGTGGAGGACCGGTTCGACCCGGCCTGCATCGCCGCCCTGCGCCGCTACGGCCACGAGATCGAGGAGCTCGGCGGCGCCTACATCGACTCCCTCGGCCATGCCGGGCTGCTGGTGCGCCATCCCGGCAACGGGCGCATCGAGGCGACGCACGATCCGCGCTCAGATGGCGGGGCGGCGGGGATCTGACGCGCACGAAACACCCCTCTTCGCCGGAAGAGGGGTGTTTCGCGCCGCCGGGTTCCCGGCGCGGCTCGCACCTGACGCTGCGCGGACTTGGCTCAGTGCGGACTTGGCTCAGTGCGGACTTGGCTCAGCGCGGCGCGCGCTTGGCCAGGATCCGCTGCAGGGTACGACGGTGCATGTTGAGGCGCCGGGCCGTCTCGGAGACATTGCGATTGCACAGCTCGTAGACGCGCTGGATGTGCTCCCAGCGCACCCGGTCGGCGGACATCGGGTTCTCGGGCGGGTCGGCCCGCTCGCCCGGCTGCGCCATCAGGGTGCCGTGGATCTCGTCCGCGTCCGCCGGCTTGGCCAAGTAGTCGAAGGCGCCGAGCTTCACGGCCGTGACGGCCGTGGCGATGTTGCCGTAGCCGGTCAGGATCACGCCGCGGGCCTCCGGCCGCCGCTCCTTGAGGCGGGCGATCACGTCGAGGCCGTTGCCGTCGGCGAGCCGCATGTCGATCACCGCGAAGGCCGGCGGGTGGGCATCCACGAGGGACACGCCCTCCGCCACGCTCTCGGCCACCTGGACCTGATAGCCGCGCGCCTCCATGGCCCGGGCCAGCCGGGTGGAGAACGGCTTGTCGTCGTCCACGATCAGGAGGCTGCGGTCCGCGTGGGCCGCCAGCGGGTCGCCGTCCGGCAGGATGCCGACGGTCGGCGGGCTCTGGGTTCCGTATTGCGTCATCAAGAGACGCTCCTCGCTATTCGCTCTGTTTCTTCAGCACTTTATATAGGAACGTCGCGGGCCGGCGTCAGGGCCGGAGCGCTGCTCGTGCCGAGGATTCTTCGCGCAGCCACGTCCCTCTCGAAAACGTGACGGGGCCATGCGATCCGCACCACGGCTCCGGTCGACGGATCGGCCGCGTTGGCGAGCGTCATCTGGGCGCCCGACCGCTCGATCAGCGTCTTGGCGATGAACAACCCGAGCCCGAGGCCGGAACCGCTCTCCTCGCCGCCGCCGCGGGCGCCGCGCGTCGTCACGTAGGGCTCGCCCACGCGCAGCAGCACCTCGGGCGCAAAGCCCGGGCCGTCGTCGCGAATCTCCAGCGTGACCCGGTCGGCGCTCCAGCGCGCCTCGATCATCACCCGGCTCTCGGCGAAGTCGACCGCGTTGTCGACGATGTTCGACAGGCCGTACAGGATGCCGGGATTGCGCCGGCAATGCGGCTCGGGCCCGTCGCCGCGCACCGTCACGTCGAGGATAACGCCGAGCGCCCGCTGCGGCGCCACCAGCTCCTCCACGAGGTGCCCGAGCGAGATCGTTTCGAGGAAGCCCGACTGGTCGTCGTCGAGCGAGGTGAGTTTCGACAGGATGCCGCGGCAGCGCTCCACCTGATCGCGCAGCAGCTTCAGATCGTCCGCCACCGCTGGCGTCGCCAGCGGGCCGAGCGCCCGATCGAGTTCGCTCGCGATCACCGTGATGGTGGCGAGCGGCGTGCCGAGTTCGTGCGCCGCCGCCGCCGCCAGCCCGTCGAGCTGCGACAGGTGCTGCTCGCGCGCGAGCACCAGTTCGGTGGCGGCGAGCGCCTGGGCGAGCTGACGCGCCTCCTCGGCGACACGCCACGCATAGACGCCCGTGAAGGCGGTACCGAGCAGGATCGCGGTCCAGACCCCCGACACGTACAGGAACGGCAGCTCCAGCCGCTCGGCGGCGAACCAGGGCAGGGGCCGGTGGACGAGGGCGAGCAGCGTCGCGAGCCCCACCGCCAGGAGGCCGAGCGCCAGAGTGTGGGCCGGCGGCAGGGCGGTCGCCGAGATCAGCACCGGGGCCAGGAACAGGATCGCGAACGGGTTCTGCAGCCCGCCGGTGAGGAAGAGCAGCGCCGCGAGCTGGACGATGTCGAAGGCGAGCAGCGCCGCCGCCGCCTCGTCCTTGAGCCGGTGGCTCGCCGGGTAGCGCACCCGCAATGCGAGGTTGAGCCAGGACGAGGTCGCGATGACGAGGAAGCACCAGCCGAAGGGGAGGGGCAGCCCGAGGCCTAGATGGGCGCCCGCGACCGCCGCGCCCTGGCCGGCCACCGCCAGCCAGCGCAGCCGCACCAGCGTGTCGAGGCGCAGGTGCCGGGCGTCGTGCACGAGGTCGATCGGCGAGGGATCCTTCATGGCAGCAGAAATGGGGCGGCGGCCCGCGCCGCCCATCCGGGACCGCGACCGCCGGACGTGCGGACCGGCACGGCGCTCCGCCCGCCGGCGCGTCAGACTTCGGGGTGAGACCGCCCGTTCTTTGGGGGGAGGCCGCTCCCTGCCTTGAGGGCAGTTGGCGCGAAAATGGGCAGGTTGATGCGACGAAAAGAGCACAGCCAAGCGCATTCGAAGGCAGCGGCGCTCTCCTGCGATCCACGCCCATTGTGTTCGCGGGCGGGAACCTTAGTCTCGTTCAATAAGTTTGCAGCTGGCGTCAGATGCGGCGCCGAAGCGCTGCTGAATCCGGAATGAGCGGTAGCGTCATGGATCTCTCTTACTTTTGGTACGAAGCTGCTCACTGGATGCTGACGCCGGCCCGCGTCGCGGCCGATGCCACCCAGCTCGTGTTCAAGAACCCGGTCAACCCGATCACCTACACGCCGTACGGCCGCACCGTCTCGGCGGCCTGCGAGATGTTCGAGCGCACCACCCGCCGCTACGGCAAGCCGATCTTCGGGCTGCCGACCACGGTGGTGGAGGGGGTGGAGGCCGCCGTCTACGAGCGGGTGGTGTGGGAGAGGCCCTTCTGCAAGCTCGTCGCCTTCGAGCGGGCGCTGAAGCGCACCCCCGCCCAGCCCCAGCCGAAGGTGCTGGTGGTGGCGCCGATGTCGGGCCACTACGCCACGCTGCTGCGCGGCACCGTGGAGGCGCTGCTGCCGGCCCACGAGGTCTTCATCACCGACTGGACCGATGCCCGCATGGTGCCGCTCGATGCGGGCCGCTTCGACCTCGACACCTACATCGACTACCTGATCGAGATCTTCCAGCACCTCGGCCCCGACCTCCACGTGATGGCGGTGTGCCAGCCGGCCGTCCCGGTCTTCGCGGCGGTGGCCCGCATGGAGGGGGACGGCCTACCCGGCGTGCCCACCTCCATGACGCTGATGGGCGGCCCGATCGACACCCGCCGCTCGCCCACCGCCGTGAACCTGCTCGCTGCCGAGCGCGGCATGGAATGGTTCAAGCGCAACTGCATCACCGTGGTGCCCCCCGGCTATCCCGGCACGTGGCGCGAGGTCTATCCAGGCTTCTTCCAGCTCTCCGGCTTCATGGGCATGAACCTCGACCGTCACCTGACGGCGCATTGGGACATGTTCAAGCACCTCGTGCGCAACGACGGCGATTCCGCCGAGAAGCACCGCGAGTTCTATGACGAGTACCTGTCCGTGATGGATCTCACGGCGGAATTCTATCTTCAGACCGTCGAGACGGTGTTCGTGGCGCACGCGCTGCCAAAGGGCGAGATGCGCCACCACGGTGCCCTGGTCGATCCGACCGCGATCCGCCGCTGCGCGATCATGGCGGTGGAGGGCGAGAAGGACGACATCTCGGGAGTCGGCCAGACCAAGGCGGCCCTCGACATCACCGTGAACCTGCCGGCGGAGCGCAAGCTCTATCACCTGCAGCAGGGCGTCGGCCATTACGGCGTGTTCAACGGCTCGAAGTTCCGGTCGCAGATCCTGCCGCGCATCTCCGCCTTCATGCACCAGATGCAGGGCACGCAGCCGATCGCGCTCCTGCAGGCGGTCTGATCCCGGCGGCATGATGGACAAGCTGGCGGGGGACCCCGCCGGCTTGGTACACTGCCGTCATGCCCGTCGTGTTGCTGCGCCGCTCGGCGCCCGATCCCACCCACCTGACCGTCGTCCACGACGGAACGCCGTTCCGCGTCGCCGTGCGCCGTCGGGCCAGCGCCCGCCGCATCACCCTGCGGGTGTCGAGCGCCACCGGCGAGGTCGTCCTGACGCTGCCCGAGCGCACCGCCGTCTCCGCGGCCCAGCGCTTCGCCGACGCGCATTCGGCCTGGATCGCCGGCCGGGTGGCGAAGGTGCCGGCGCGCATCACCCTGGAGGACGGCGCGGTCGTGCCGCTGCGCGGCGTGCCCCACCGCATCCTGCACTGGTCGGTGACCTCGGGCCTGACCGTCGCGACCCGCGACGGCGAGGAGGCGCCCGTCATCGCGGTCTCGTGCCAAGCCCCGCATGTGGGCCGGCGCGTGCGCGACTTCCTGGAGGTCGAGGCACGCCGCGACCTCGTCGAGGCGGTCACGCGCCACGCCCGCACGCTCGGGCGGGCACCCAAGCGCCTCACGGTCCGTGACACGCGCAGCCGCTGGGGCTCCTGCTCGGCCCGCGGCCACCTCAACTTCTCCTGGCGCCTGATCCTCGCCCCGTCCTTCGTGCTCGACTACCTCGCCGCCCACGAGGTGGCGCATCTCGCCGAGATGAACCACTCGGAGCGCTACTGGCGGGTGCTGGAAGGGCTGTATCCGCGCGTGGAGGAGGCCGAACGCTGGCTCAAGCGCCACGGTACGGAATTGCACCGCTACGGCTGAGCGGCCGCCGGCTCAGCCCTTCGAGCGCACGACGACGCGGCTGACCGCCGGCCAGGTCGGGCGCGGATCGACGGTGCCGGGGGCAAGCGTGCGCGGCGCGATGTTGTCGCAGATCTCGCGCTGGCGCACGATCACCGCACCGGCCTCGTCGTAGCGGCGGATCAGCCCGCCGTCGCGGCAGAAGCCGGCGATCTCGGCCGACCGGGAGGCGCGGCGCCCGCGCGGGTTGCGCGGCACCGGCGGGTGCTCGATCGTCAGCGGCGCATAGCGGTTGAGGGAGCGCTCGACATAGGTCGTCTCCTCCACCGGCAGCGGCTCCGCGGCGGTGGCACCCGCTGCCGCCAGGACCAGGGGAAGGGCGGCGAGGAGAACGGCTCTCATGGGCTGACTCGGGACAGACGGACGGACCCGATCTTAGGTAGGGCAGGGGTCGGACGAAAGGGAGCGCCCGGGCCGGCCCGCGTTTCCGCCGCGCTTGTGGCTTTGCGGCCGATCCAGAGGCAATCGGGTTCACCCGATTGCCCTGCGGCCGATCCTGGCGTCGCTTGACAGGGGCGGGTGCTCGTGGTCCGAACGCGCCCGGATGTCCGCCGCGGGCGCGGCGCGCAACGGAGCGGGACGAGGCGTGCGAGACCAAGTGCGACGGGCCGGATGGCGCCTGCGGGCCGGCCTCCTGACGGCCATCCTGCTCGCCGCGGGGATCCAGGCCGCTCCGGCCGCCGCCCAGGGGGCGGTGAAGCAGACCTTCGACGACTGGCAGCTGCGATGCGAGACGCCGGCCGGCGCCAAGGCCGAGCAATGCGCGCTGGTGCAGTACGTGGCCGCCGAGGACCGCCCCAACCTCACCCTGGTGGTGATCGTGCTCAAGACGGCCGACAACCGCGGCACGCTGCTGCGGGTGGTGGCGCCGCTCGGCATCCTGCTGCCCTCGGGCCTCGGCCTGAAGATCGACCAGACCGATATCGGCCGCACCCTGTTCGTGCGCTGCCTCTCCACCGGCTGCGTCGCCGAGGTGGTGATGGACGAGAACCTGATCAAGCAGTTGCGCACCGGGCAGCAGGCGACCTTCATCGTCTTCCAGACGCCCGAGGAGGGCGTCGGCATCCCGCTGTCGCTCAAGGGGTTCGGCCCCGGCTTCGATCACCTGCAGTAGCGAGATCCGATCCGCGAACGAGGTCGCGACGATGACGAACGGTGGTTGGGCAGCGCGGAGCGCCGCGCTCGTGATCTGCGCCGCAGGGCTGGCGGGACCGGCCGCGGCCCAGAGCGACGGCGGCAACCCCTTCATGAACCTGCTGCTCTACGGCGGCACCACCAAGCCGCCCGAGGCGCCGCCGAACCCCGACGACGTCTACTGCCCGCCCATCGACGTCACCGAGGGGGGCGCCGCGCTGCTGCAGAACGGAAGCGGCGGGGTGCGCAGCCAGATCTCCCTCGGCCAGGTGAGCCGCGAGTGCACGGCGGCCGGGGGCGGCGCGACCCTGGTGCGGGTCGGCGTGCAGGGGCGCGCGCTCCTCGGCCCCGGCGGTGCGCCGGGCCGCTTCGAGGCCCCGGTGACCGTCACGGTGAAGCGCGGCAGCGAGGTCTTTGCCCGCCGCAGCCGGCGCGCCGCCGTGACGATCCCGCCCGGCTCCGCGAGCGCCAGCTTCGCGTTCGTGGAGGAGGGCATCACGGTCCCGGCCGCCCATGCCCAGGATTTCGAGATCGAGGTCGGGCTCGGCGCAGGGGCGGGCAAGCCCGCCCGGCGCCCGCGCAAGCCGGCGGGCGGACAATCGGGCTGAGCCGGAGGCGGCCGCGCCCCGCGATGGCCGGCTTTCGCCTCGAACCCAACCCGGGCGATCCGGATTTCAGCCGCAGGCTCGTCCTCGACCGCCCGGCCGGCGGGCGCTGGCTCGCCCTGACCTACGCGGCCAACCGCTTCGACCGGCCCGTCCGCCCGATGCTGCGCTTCGTGGCGGCGGACGGCAGCGCCACGGAGGCACTGCTGCCCGGGCCGGTGCTCGGCCGGGCCGGCTGGATCGGGCCGGTGCCGCGGGACACGGCCGCCATCCTCCTCGCCGCGCCCGAGACGGGCCTGCGCATCGAGACGGCGCGCCTCCTGCGGCTGCCTTCCGTGCTCGCCCGCGCGGCCCGCCGGCCGGACCGGCTCGCGCTCGCCCTGTCCTACGCGGCGCAGGGCGACCGGCGGCGGTTCCACAACGCGCTGCGGATCGCCGCCGGCGTGATGCCGATGGCGGCCTATCCCGCCTGGAAGGCCCGGCAGGTTCGCGCTTTCGAACCCGCCCTCGACCGGCCGCCGCCCGGGGGATCGCTGCGCATCGGCCTCCTGATCGAGGCTGGATCGGACGAGGCTCAGGCCCTGCGCCGCAGCCTCGGGGGGCTCCTGGCGCAGAGCCACCGCGACTGGCGCCTCGGCGTCCGGTGGCGCGGCGCACCCGCCGACCTGCCGCCGGACCCGCGCGTGTCTGTGGCCGACGCGCCCGTCGTGCCGGATGCGGATGTCGTGGGCGTGCTGCATCCGGGCGACGTGCTGGCGCCGGACGCGCTGGCGCTCCTCGCCGCCGCCTTCGCGCATCCCTCGCGCCCCGAGATGGTCTACGCCGACGAGGAGGTCGCGACCGCGAGCGGACTCGTTCCCCGCCTCAAGCCGACCTGGAGCCCCGATCTCGCGCTCGCCACCGGCTATACCGGCCGCCCGACGCTGATCGCGCGCGACCTCGCCGCGCGCAGCCGCTGGACCCCGCAGGAGGGCGCCCGAACCCTGCCGCTCGCCGCCGCCCTGGCGGTCGCACCCGATCGCGTCCGGCACGTCGCGCACATCCTCTGCCGCCGCACGGCCGGACCCGAGGAGGACGGGCCGGCGACGAATCTGGAAGAGGCGCTGGTCCGCGCCGGCTCCCCGGCCCGCCTGCGCGCGGGCGGCACCCCGGACCTGCTCTGGCCGCTGCCCGACCCCGCCCCCCTGGTGTCGGTGGTGATCCCGACCCGCGACCGGCCGGACCTGCTCCGCGTCGCGGTGCGGGGGGTGCTGGAGGAGACCGCGTACCCGGCCCTGGAACTCGTGCTGGTCGACAACGGCTCGACCGACCCGGAGGTGGCCGATCTCTACGCGCGCCTCTCGGGCGACCCGCGCGTGCGCCGCCTCGACCGGCCCGGCCCCTTCAACTTCTCGGGCTTGGTCAACGACGGGGTGGCGGCCTCGCGCGGCGCCGTCGTCGTGCTCCTCAACAACGATGTCGAGGTGCGCGAGGCGCAGTGGCTCGCCGAGATGGTGCGGCTGGCCGTGCGGCCCGGTATCGGGGCGGTGGGGGCGAAGCTCCTGTACGGCAACGGCCGGCTCCAGCATGCGGGCGTCGTGGTGGGCCTCGGCGGCCGGGCCGGCCACATCCTGCGCAACCGTCCGGCTTACACGCCGGGCCACCTGGGGCGCCTGCGCGTCGCGCACGAGGTGGCGGGCGTCACCGCGGCCTGCCTTGCGGTCAGCCGCGCTGCCTTCGACCGCGTCGGCGGCTTCGACGCGCAGGCCTTCGCGGTCGATTTCAACGACATCGACTTCTGCCTCCGCCTCGGTGCGGCGGGCCTGCGCAGCCTCTGGACGCCGCACGCCGTGCTGGCACACCACGAATCGGTGAGCCGCGGTCCGGCCGTGGGCGCGGCGCGGAAGCGGTTCGACGCCGAGGCGGACCGCTTCGCGGCGCGCTGGCGCGCGGTGATCCGGGACGACCCGTACTATCACCCGGCCCTGTCGGTCACGACCTTCGGGGAGGATCTGGAGTGAGCATGCCGGCGCGCCGGACGGGCTTCGCGGCGGATATGGCCGCATGAAGCATCCCTCGTCCTTCCCGGCGGGGACCGCCTTCGACGCGCTGCGCTTCGCCGAGCCGCTGCGGCGCTCGCCGCTGCGCCACCTCGCGGCGCTGCCGATGCTGTGGCGCCATCCGGCCGCGGCTCTGGCCGTCGGGCGGGCATGGCTCGCCGGGCGACGGGTGCGGGCGCGCAACCTCGCGGTGGCGCTGCTGGGCGACGACCACCGCCTGCGCCCGCCCGTTCCGCCCCCGGAGGAGCCCGCCCAGGACATGGCCGGGGTGCTGATCCTCCGCCCACCCGGGCATGCCCTGGTGGCGGGCGCCCAGGCGCGCATCGCCGCCGCCTTCGCGGCGGATCCCGGCCTCCTCGCCCTCTACGGCGATGCGCTGGTGCTCGGCCCGCGCGACGGTCCGCTGCTGCCGCTGCTCCGGCCCTCCTTCGATCCGGATTACCTCCTCGCCGTGGACTATGTCGGCCCGGTCGTGGCCCTGCGCCGGGCCGCGCTCGACAGCGAGCCGGCCGCGGCCGACCTCCCCGCGCTGCTGCTGCGCCTGCACGACGCGGGCGGGGAGGGGGCGGTGCGTCACTTGCCCGCCCTCCTCTCGCTCTGGCGGCCTTTCGCGGTGCCGGCTCCGGCGGAGGGCAGCCGGGAGGCGCGCCGGGCGCTCGCCTGCGCGGCGGTGCCGGGGGGGACGGTCGAGACGGGGCGCGACGGCGTGCTCACCCTGCGCCGTCCGCTGCCGGACCCTTTGCCCCTCGCCAGCCTGATCGTGCCGACGCGCGACCGGCTCGACCTGCTGCGGACCTGTCTCGACAGCCTGCGCGCACGGACCGACTGGCCCGCGCGGGAGATCATCGTCTGCGACAACGAGAGCCGCGAGCCCGCGACCCTGGCCTACCTGCGCGCGATCGAGCGGGAGGGGGTGCGGGTGCTGCCCTGCCCGGGTCCGTTCAACTTCGCGGCGATGAACAACGCCGCGGCGGCCCTGGCCCGCGGCCGCCTGCTCGTCTTTGTCAACAACGACGTCGAGGCCTTCCAGGACGACTGGCTGCGCCGCATGGCCGAGGAGGCGCTGCGGCCCGGGATCGGGGCGGTGGGCGCCAAGCTGCTCGACGCGCAGGGGCGGATCCAGCACGGCGGGATCGTGCTCGGGACGGGCGGACTCGTGACGCACGCGCACCGCCACTTCCCGGGCGACGCGCCGGGTTACCTGCATGCCCTGAGTGCGACGCACCGCGTCGCGGCGGTCACGGCCGCCTGCCTGGCGGTTGAGGCAGACAAGTTCCGGGCCGTCGGCGGGTTCGACGCGCAGGCCTTCGCGGTGGATTTCAACGACGTCGACCTCTGCCTGCGGCTCGACCGGGCCGGCTACCGCACCCTTCTGGCGCCGGGCGCGGTGCTGCACCACCGCGAGGCGGCGAGCCGCCGCTGGACGCCGGAGGCGCGCGCGCGCCACGAGGCCGAGGTGGCGCGGCTGCGGGAGCGCTGGGGCGCAGCGCTCGCCGCCGACCCGCATTACCATCCGGGATTCGACCCGCAGGCCGGAGCCTATGCGCGTATGCGGCGCGGCCCGGTCCCGGACGCCCTGCGCTGATAGCAGAACGGGGCTGCCGGTGAGGCAGCCCCGTCGGGTGGTCGGACGTGGTTCGCGCGCCTACTGGACGAGGCGCGGACCGCCGCTCTGGACCTTCTCGTTCTCCCCCAGGATGCCGAGGCGGCGCGCCACTTCGGTGTAGGCCTCGATCAGGCCGCCGAGATCCTTGCGGAACCGGTCCTTGTCGAGCTTGTCCTGGCTCTTGATGTCCCACAGCCGGCAGGAATCCGGGGAGATCTCGTCGGCCACCACGATGCGCATCAGGTCGCCCTCCCAGAGGCGCCCGGTCTCCATCTTGAAGTCGACGAGGCGGATGCCGACACCGAGGAAGAGGCCCGACAGGAAGTCGTTGACCCGGATGGCGAGCGCCATGATGTCGTCGATCTCCTGGGGGGTCGCCCAGCCGAACGCCGTGATGTGCTCCTCCGACACCATCGGGTCGTTGAGCTGGTCGTTCTTGTAGTAGAACTCGATGATCGAGCGCGGGAGCTGCGTGCCCTCCTCCAGGCCGAGCCGCGTCGCCAGCGAGCCGGCCGCCACGTTGCGCACCACGACTTCGAGCGGGATGATCTCGACCTCGCGGATCAGCTGCTCGCGCATGTTGAGGCGGCGGATGAAGTGGGTCGGCACGCCGATGTCGTTGAGATGCTGAAACAGGAACTCGGAAATCCGGTTGTTCAGCACGCCCTTGCCGTCGATCACCTCGTGCTTCTTGGCGTTGAAGGCGGTCGCATCATCCTTGAAGTGCTGGATGAGCGTGCCGGGCTCCGGACCTTCGTAGAGGACCTTCGCCTTGCCCTCGTAGATGCGACGGCGGCGGTTCATAGGCGTGTACCGTGGTTTGAGGAAATCCATGGGGCCGTGGCTCCAGAATACGTGTGAGGCCCGCGGCGCGGCGACCTGCAATCAGGTCGGGCGAGGGACGACTCGAACCCGATCGTCCCTGCAGCCGGTCGCAAACTACCCGAAGCGAGAAGGCAGCACAACGCGTTAGCCCGCCTGCAGGGGATGCCTGCCGGGCCGCGCGACAGTGACATCGGGGACGCCATCCGTCCGTGCCGATCGAAGCCCCGAATGTGGTCCCGGCCGGTCCGGGATTCAAGAATCGTCGGGAATTCTGCAGGAATCGCGCGATCCGCGCGCCTCGACGCCTCCGGCCGGCCGACCTAAGGTCCCGGGTCCCGACGGCCGGTCCGCCGTGCCGGAACCGGCCGCCGGGGCGCGATACCAGGGGGAGGATGCGCATGGCGGAACGAGGTGGAGCGGTCGCGGCGCTGGCGGCGCGGCTGCGGGACGGTCGGCCGCTGATCACGGCCTGGAGCGGCATCGCCGAACCGGCCGTGGCAGGGATCCTCGCGGGCGAGCCCGGCTTCGATGCGGTGGTGCTCGACATGCAGCACGGCGCGCACGACGTCGCCAGCGTCACCCGCTCGGTGCCGCTCGTCGCCGCCCGCGGCAAGCCGACCATCGCGCGGGTGCCGGTGGGCGCCTTCAGCACGGTCTCGCGGCTGTTCGATGCCGGTGTCTCGGCGGTGATCGCCCCGATGGTCAACAGCGTGGAGGATGCCCGGCTGTTCGCCAGCTTCGCCAAGTTCCCGCCCCTCGGCGAGCGGAGCTGGGGCCCGCTTCCGGCCCTGGCCCTCTCGGGCCTCTCGGCCGACCACTACCTCAAGGAGGCGAACGGGCTCTGCCTGACGCTGGCGATGGTGGAGACCCGCGCGGCGCTCGATGCCATCGACGGCATCCTCGGCGTGCTGGGGATCGACGGCGTGTTCATCGGTCCCTCCGACCTGTCGATCGCGCTCTCGGGCGGCGCCGGCCTCGATCCGGACGGGGCCGTGACCCGGGCGGCCCTCGACCACGCGCTCGCCCGCACCCGCGCGGCGGGCAAGCGCATCGGCGTCTATTCGCAGACCGGGCCGCGCACCCGCGAACTCGCCGGCCAGGGCTTCGACCTGATCGCGCTGGCCAGCGACGTGGCGCTGCTGCGCGCCGGCGTGCAGGCCGCGCTCAAGGAGGCCCGGGGATAGGCGCGGGTTAGGCGGACGACCGGCCGGTCAGGCCGCGGGCGAGGAACAGCCCGGCATGGTGCAGGGCGCCCTCGTCGATGCCGTGGGCGGTACCGGCCGAGAGGTGCCACTCCACCGGCACCTCGGCCCCGGCGAGAAGGTCGGTGGACAGGAACAGCGCCTCCACCGGGATCACGTCGTCCTGGTCGCCATGCACCAGCAGGATCGGCGGCACCGAGCGGATGGCCTGCCTCAGGCTGTCCGGCCCCTTGCCCTCCTCGACCACGAGGAGCCCCGAGAGCCCGACCACGGCGGCGAGCCGGCGCGGCCGGCGCAGGCCGACATGCAGCGCCATCATGCAGCCCTGGCTGAAGCCCACCAGCGCAAGGCGGCTCTCGTCGAGCCCGAGGCGGCCAAGTTCGGCGTCCAGGAAGGCGTCGAGGGCCGGCGCCGCCCGGTTCACCCCGCGCCAGCGCTCGTGCGGGTCGCGGAAGGTGAGCGAAAACCATTGCCGCCCGAAGCCCTGGATGCAGGGCTCGGGCGCGTGGGGCGACACGAAGGCGGCATCCGGCAGGAGCGGCTGCCACGCGCGGCCGAGTTCGATGAGGTCGTTGCCGTCGGCGCCGAAGCCGTGCAGCAGCACCACGAGCTGACGCGGTGCCCCTCCGGAGCGGGGCGGCAGGCGCGGGCCGGTGAGCGTCGTCATCGTGGGCTCCGGGTCTCAGGGCTGGACGGGCGCGGCGTCGCGCGCCTTGGCGACCCGGTAATACGCCCAGAGCACCTTGGCGGCGACCCCGCGCCAGGGCCGCCACGGCTCCGCGCGCGCCGCCAGGGCCGCGGCACTCGGGCGCGCCGCCAGGCCGTCGGCGAGCCGCGCCGCCTCCTGCAGGGCGAGGTCGCCCGCCGGGAAGGCGTCCGGATGACCGAGGCAGAACAGCAGGTAGACGTCGGCGGTCCAGGGGCCGATGCCGCGCACCGCCACCATCAGCCGGTGGGCCTCGTCGGCCGGCAGCGCGTGGAGCGCCCCGAGGGGCAGGCTGCCGGCCGCGACCGCCTCGGCAACCGCCCGCAGGGTGCGGATCTTCGGCGCCGACAGGCCCGCGGCCCGCAGGGTTGGGTCGTCCGCCGCCGCCAGGGTCTCGGCGTCCAGGATGGGCAGGGCCTGCTTCAGCCGCGCCCAGATCGCGCCCGCGCTCGCGGTGGAGAGCTGCTGGGCCACGATGATGGCGGCGAGGCCCTCGTAGCCCGGCGGGCGCTTGCGCAGCGGCGGCACCGCGCCCTGCGCGACGATGCGGGCCATCACCGGATCGCAGGCGACGAGCGCCGCCACGCCCTCGCGCAGCACCTCCTCCGAATCGAGCAGCCGCGCGGGCGGGGCGCCATCGACGGCGCGCGTGGCCGTCCCCATCTTCGGCTCAAGCCTGCTGCGCCCCATGTCCGCCCGCCCTCCGGTCTTCCGCTTCGCCCCGAGCCCCAACGGGCGCCTGCATCTCGGCCATGCCTACTCGGCTCTCCTGAACGCGGAGATGGCCGGGCGGATGCACGGGCGCCTCCTCGTACGCATCGAGGACATCGACCCCACCCGCTGCCGGCCCGACCTGGCGGAGGCGATGCTCGCCGACCTGCGCTGGCTCGGTCTGCGCTTCGAGGAGCCGGTGCGGCGCCAGTCCGAGCACCTCGCGACCTACGCCGCCGCGCTCGCGTCCCTGCAGGCGCGGGGTCTCGTCTATCCCTGCCTCTGCTCGCGCAGGGAGATCGCGCAGGCGAGCATCGGCCGCGACCCCGACGGGGCGCCCCTCTATCCGGGGACCTGCCGCGGGCGCGCCGACCTCGCGGCGCGCCTCGCCGCGGGCACGCCGCATGCGTGGCGGCTCGACATGCGGGCGGCCCGCGCCGCCTGCCCGGAGCCGCTCTGCGTCCACACGGCCGATGCCGCCGGCACGCCCGGCCGCCGCCCGGCCGAGCCCGAGCGCTGGGGCGACGCGGTGCTCGGGCGCAAGGACGTGCCGACGAGCTACCATCTCGCGGTGGTGCTCGACGACGCGGCGCAGGGTGTCACCCATGTGGTGCGGGGGCAGGATCTCGATGCCGCCACCGACCTGCACCGGCTGCTCCAGCGCCTGCTCGGCCTGCCGAGCCCGCGCTACCACCACCACGCGCTCCTGCGCGATCCAGATGGGGAGAAGCTCGCCAAGTCGCGGGGTTCGCCGTCCCTTGCCGACCTGCGGGCGCAGGGCGTCACCGCGGACGACATCCGCCGCCGGCTCGGCTTCGCCTGAGGCGGCCTCACGCCCGGCCCTCCGCGAACCGCTCCCGGTAGGCCCGCGGGCTCGTCCCGACGAGGCGCAGGAAGGCGCGCCGCAGGGTCTCCTCGGAGCCGAAGCCGCAGCGGGTCGCCGCCGCGGTCACCGCCACGCCCTGTTCGAGCAGGCGGCGCGCCGCCTCGACCCGGATCTCCTCCACAGCCCGGGCGGGGGTGCGCCCCGTGGCCTGCCGATAGCGGCGCGAGAAGCTGCGCCCGCTCATGGCCGCGCGCTCGGCCAGGACCGTCAGCGAGAGGTCGCTTCGGAGATTCTCGCCGATCCAGGCGTGGAGGCGGTCGAAGCGCCCGTCGCCGGACTGGAGCGCCAGGAGGGCGCTGAACTGCGCCTGACCGCCGGGGCGCTTGAGGAAGACCACGAGCTGGCGTGCGACCGCGAGCGCGGCCGCACGTCCGAGATCCTCCTCGACCATCGCGAGCGCGAGATCGATGCCCGCCGTGACCCCGGCCGAGGTCCAGACGGCGCCGTCGCGCACGAAGATCGGCTCGGGGTCGAGGCGCACGGCCGGAAAGCGGCGCGCGAACTGGGCGCAGCGCTGCCAATGCGTCACGGCGCGCCGTCCGTCGAGCAGGCCCGCCGCGGCGAGCAGGAAGGCCCCGCTGCACACCGAGGCCACGCGCCCGGCGCCCGCGGCACGCGCGCGGATCCAGGCGAGGAGGGCCGGGTCCTCGCACGCCGCATCGACGCCGCGTCCGCCCGCCACCACGAGGGTATGCGGCGCGCCGGTCTCGAGCGGCCCGGCCTCCAGGGCGAGCCCGGCGCTCGACACGACCGGCGTCTGCGCGGCGACCACGGCCGGATCGTAGGGCGGCGCGCCGCCCGCCAGATCGTTGGCCGAGGCGAAGACCTGCAGCGGCCCCGTCACGTCGAGGATCTGCACGCCCGGGAAGGCCAGGATCACGATGCGGCGCGCGGCGTTTGGCATGATCCGAGGGGTGTTTGGCCTATGCGCCAGATCGTGATCGCGTAAGCAGGGGCCGGTCAACCCGGGAGAGGCCCCATGACCCTGAATGTCGGCATCCTCGTCTTCCCGCAGGTGCAGCAGCTCGACCTGACCGGCCCCTACGAGGTCTTCGCCTCGGCGCCGGACACGCGGGTGCACCTCGTCTGGAAGGACGTGGCCCCCGTCGTCTCCGCCACCGGCCTGCCGCTCGTCCCGACCGCGACTTTCGAGACCTGTCCGCCCCTCGACGTGCTCTGCGTGCCCGGGGGCGCGGGCGTGAACGCGCTCATGGAGGACGAGGCGGTGCTGCGCTTCCTGCGCGAGCGGGCCGGACAGGCGCGCTACGTCACCTCCGTCTGCACCGGGGCGCTGGTGCTGGGGGCCGCCGGCCTCCTCGCCGGCAAGCGGGCCACGACGCACTGGAACGCCCTCGACTTCCTCCCCCGCTTCGGGGCCGAGCCGGTCGAGGCGCGCATCGTTCAGGACGGCACCCTCATCACCGCGGGCGGCGTGACCTCGGGGATCGATTTCGGGCTCGCCGTGGTGGCGGCGCTGCTCGGCCGGCAGGAGGCCGAGACGATCCAGCTGATGCTCGAATATGCGCCCGAGCCGCCCTTCCGGGCCGGGACCCCGCGCGAGGCCCCGCCCGAGATCGTCGCGCAGGCGCGGACCCGCTTCGCAGGATCGCGCGCCGCCCGGGAGGCGATCGTGGCGCGGCTCGGCCCGTTCTGATCGCGGCGAGGGCGGCCGGGCCTGCCCGGCCGGGGCCTCAGCGCATCGCCTCGCGCTGCGCCAGCGCGGGACCGCCGCTGGTGGAGCGCTGGAGCAGGCCGTCCGCCTGCTCGCGCTGGCGTCGGAACTCGGCGAGCGCCCGGCCGTCGAGTTCCCGGCCGCGGGGCACGCGGATCTTCATCGGGTCCACGAAGTGGCCGTTGATGATGACCTCGTAGTGCAGGTGCGCGCCCGTCGAGAGGCCGGTGGAGCCGACATAGCCGATCACCTGCCCCTGGCGCACCTTGCTGCCCGCCGCGATCCCGCGGCCGAACCGGGACATGTGGTTGTAGGTGGTGACGTAGTCGTTGAGGTGCTGGACCTCGACCCGGCGGCCGTACCCGGAATCCCACTCGGCCTTCAGCACGGTGCCGTTGCCCGCCGCCACGATCGGGGTGCCGATCGGCACGGACCAGTCCACGCCGGTGTGGAGCTTGGCGTAGCCCAGCACCGGGTGGCGGCGATAGCCGAAGCCGGAGCGCATGATGCCGTCCGCGACCGGCTTGCGGATCAGGAACTTCTTGAGCGAGCGGCCGCCCTCGTCGAGGTAGTCGATGGTGCCGTCGTCGGGGGACTGGAACCGGTAGATGCGCCGGGTCTCGCCCCCGACGCTGAGGGCCGCGTAGAGCAGGTCCGGGCGCTCGGCCGAGCCGCCGGATTCGTCATCGTAGGTGTAGAGCAGCTCGAGGTTGTCGCCGCTCGCCACCCGCCGCTGGAAATCCACGTCGTAGCCGAAGATCCGCACGAGATCCTCGACCATGCTGCGGGGCAGGTCGTGGCGGGCGGCCGTCTCGTAGAGGCTGGCATAGAGGCGCGCGCCGGTGCCCTCGTCCTCGTCGTCGGAGCCCGCCGCCGGATCAGCCTTGGGCGCGCTGCCCTCGGTGGGCGGGGGCGCCACCGAGACGAACACGCCGCGGTCGTTCATGGCCGCGATCGCCTCGACGCCGCCCGTCCCGTACAGGATCACCCGGGTGAGCTGGCGCGGATCGCCCGGCTTCGCGCCCGGCCCGATCTGCAGCCGCATCTGCTGGCCCTCGCCCACCGTGCCGGCCCGGGCCCGGCCGCCGAGCGCCGTCAGGATCGGCCGCACCTGCTCGTCGAGGCCGCCATGGGCGCGCAGCACCGCCTCCAGCGTCTCGCCGCGCTTGATGGTGACGTCGCGTTCCTCCACCAGCGGCGCCTCGCGCGAGCGCGCTTCGAGCTTGGGCAGGTCGGTCACGTTCTCGCGCAGGACCCGCACCTCGATCGACTTGAACGGGGAGGGGTCGCGGCTCGCCTCGGCTCCGTCGAGACCCGGCAGGGTCGCGATGCTGCGCAGCGCGCGCGAGAGCATGAGCTGCGGGGCGATCGGCAGAGCGGCGAGGCGCCCGGCCTCGGCGGCGAGGCGCCGCTCCTCCTCGATCTGAGCCGCCACGTCGTCGTCGCCGAGCGCGGGCGCGCCGGCGCCCACGACCACCTCGCCGAGGTCGCGCTTGACCACCGAGACGTCGGCGTCCGGCGTCTCGCCGTTGCCGGGCTCGGCGGCGCGCTCGCCGTTGCCGGGCTCGGCGAAGAACCGCATGGGATCGAAGGGCGGGATGTCGGTGGCGGCGAGGCCCGCCGTGGCCGAGAGCGCGGTGGCGATCCGCACGAAGGGGCGGACCTTGATGATCTCCCGCTCGCCCGCCCGGATGGTCACCGGCGCCCGGAAGCTCTGCTTGGCCAGCGCCACCATCGGGTTGCGCACCAGCCGGTCGGCCTTGCGGGCGAGGTTGCTGCCGCCGTCGCTCGGCTGCGGGCGGGCCGTGGTGGCGACCACCTGCGGCGCCTGCGCGAAATGCGTCTCGCCCTGGAGGGCGACGTAGATCGCCGAGCCGATCAGCCCGGCCCCGGTCATGCCGGTGAGCACGCAGGCCGCGAGCCAGCGCAGGTTCACGTCGCGCCGGTCGGCCTGCGGGGAGGCGGCGCCGAGAAGGTTGAGGGGCGGCTCGTGACCGGGATCGCCGATCCGACCGGCGCGGGAGGAGGGTGGCGGGTGCCCGGCCGATTCGAGACGCGCGCGCTTCACCATGGCTCCTGCAGGGATGTCGTGGCCGCGTGGCGTGGCCGATCGGGAGGGGCGACCATGCTGGGCCCGTGCGCCGAAAGCAACCGACGCGGGGCGCCGGACAGAGAACCGATGCAACCTGCGTGTCGGTCGCCAGCGTGTCAGGATTGAGGCGGGGTGCGAACCCGGCGTCAACGCCCCCGTGACCGGTGGCCGAAGGATGCTTAAGCTCGCGGCGCCCATCCGATCCGGAGCCCCCCATGACGCGTCGTCTCCCCGGTCTTCTCGCCGCTCTCCCGACCGCTCTCGCCCTCCTGCCGCAGGCCGCGCTCGCGCATGGCGGCCACGGCGCGACGACGGGGTTCGCGGCCGGGTTCGCCCATCCTCTGGGCGGAGCCGACCACGTGCTGGCGATGGTGGCGGTGGGCCTGCTCGCGGCCCTGCGCGGGGGGCGGGCGCTGTGGGCGCTGCCGCTCGCCTTCCTGGGCATGATGACCTTCGGCGGGCTCCTCGGCGCGCTGGGCGTCGGGCTGCCCTACGTGGAGGGGGCGATCGGGGTCTCGGTCGTGGTCTTCGGCGTGGCGGTGGCGGCGGGCGCCGGCCTGCCGCTTGCGGGCCTCGCCGCGACGGTGGGCTTCTTCGCGCTGTTCCACGGCCATGCGCACGGCGTCGAGATGCCGGAGACCGCCACCGGCCTCGCCTACGGCGCGGGCTTCGTCCTCGGCACCGCGCTCCTGCACGCGGCCGGTCTCGCCCTCGGCCTCGTCGGCGGGCGCCTGCGGAACGCGGCCCCCGTAGCCGGGGCCGCGGTGGCGCTGGCGGGCGTGGCGATCCTGGTGCGGTCGCTCTGACCGGGCGGCTCAGCCCGGATGCGTCGCCGTCACCAGCCAGCACGCGGCGGTGAGGCGCACCGGCCGGGTCTGCGGCATCGCCGCGAGCACGGCCGCGTGGGCGCGCTCACGCGTGTCGGCATCGAGGTCGCGCATCAGGGCCGAGACCGGGCCGATGGTGAGGGCGAAGCGCGCCGCCTCGTCGGGGTCCTGCCCGATGGTGATGGGGCGGTCGACCCGCTCGGCCGTCACCTCCGCGAAGCCCGCTTCCGTAAGGAGCGTCGCAAGCACTCCCGCGTCGGCGAACCGGAACGGCCCCGGCGCGCCTTCGGGCAGCGGCTCGGGCGGCGGCACGATGCCCAGGGCGGCCTCGCGGGGCAGCGCCACCCATTCGTTCTCGGGCAGGCTCCGCCAGCACAGCGCGGCGAACCGCCCGCCGGGCTTCAGCGCCCGGCGCAGATTCGCGAAGGCGGTCCGCGACTCGTCGAAGAACATCACCCCGAACCGCGACAGGACGAGGTCGTGATCCGGCGTGAAGCCGAAGGTCTGCGCGTCGCCCTCGATCCACTCCACCGGGGCGCCCTCCGACGGGCGGCTGCGCGCGCGGGCCAGCATCGGGCGGGAGAGGTCGAGGCCTGTCGCGCGACCGGCCGGGCCGATGCGGGCGGCCGCGAGAAGGGTGGTCTCGCCGCACCCGCAGCCGATGTCGAGGACGCGCAGGCCCGGCCGCAGGTCGAGCCGGTCGAGGAAGGCATCCGTGAGCGGCGCGAAGGCGGCATCGAGCTCGGCCTGCATCCGCGCCCAGCGCTCGCCCGCCTCGCCATTCCAGTACTCGGCCTGCGGGATCGGATCGGGCATGGCACATCTCCGCGCGGCGCGGGGGAGCCGGGGGATCGCTGCGCCGGGCTTCATATGGAGGACGTGACGACATGGACGAGAGGGAGGCCTTCGGGCCGCTGAGCGGGGAGGAGATCTGCGCCGGCCTCGCGGCGATCGCGCAGGCGGCGGCGCGCCAGTCGACCCCGCACCGGACCATCCGGGCGAGCCTCGCGCCGGACGGCATCGCGGTGGAGGGGTTTCGCGGAACGAGCCGCCTCGACGGCTTCGTCATCCCGCTGCGCGACCTCGCCCGGCGGCCGGGCTACCTGCTGGCGCACGAGGTGGAGCGCTTCGCCGGTCGGGTCTGAGCGGCGGCGCGCCTCGCGCCCCGCTCAGCCGTGAGGCGGCTCGCCGGGTGCGACGCGCTGGCCGGCCCCGCGGTCGATGGCGGCGCGCACCCGGTCGGCGAGTTCGGATTTCCGGTAGGGCTTGCCCAGCACGTCCATGGTCGGCGCGCGCGGCCCGTCGGCCACGCGCGGCTCATCGTCGGTGACCAGAAGCACCGGCAGGTCGGGCCGGCGGCGGCGCGCCTCCGCGGCAAGCCCGAGGCCGTCGAGGCCGCCCGGCATGACGAGGTCGGAGAACACCAGGTCCAGAGCCGGCTCCGCCTCGATCACCGCCAGCGCCTCCTGCCCGTCGCGGGCCAGAAGCACGGTGTAGCCGAGATCCTCCAGGTATTCGCTGGCGAGCGAGCGCACGTCGTCGCCGTCCTCCACCACCAGCACCGTCTCGCTGCCGCGGCGCGGGCGATGGCGGCTCTCCGCCGGCGCCTCCTCGGCGGCGGTCGCCGGGAAGATCATCGACACCGTGGTGCCGTGCCCCTCGCGGCTCGCGATCTCCAGCCGCCCGAGCGACTGCTGCACGAAGCCGTGCACCATCGCCAGACCGAGGCCGGTCCCCCGGGCGGCGCCCTTGGTGGAGAAGAACGGCTCGGTCGCCCGCTCGATCACGTGAGGGGGCATGCCCTCGCCCTCGTCGGTCACCCGCAGCGCCACGTACTCGCCCGGCGGCAGGCCCTGCGCCACGACGTCGCCCGCGACGGTCACCCGATCAGTGGCGATCGTCACGGTTCCGCCCTTCGGCATCGCGTCGCGGGCGTTGAGGAGCACGTTGAGCAACGCCACCTCCAGATGCGTGCGGTCGAGGGTGACACCGGGCAGCCCGGGCGTGAGGTCGAGCTTCACCGCGATCGCGTCGCCCAGCGTGCTCTCGATCACCTCGGCGAAGGCGAGCACCAGGGCGTTGAGGCCGAGCACCTTCGGTTCGAGCCGCGTCCTGCGAGCGAAGGCGAGGAGCTGCGTGGTCAGCTTGGCGCCCCGCTCCGCGGCCTTGATGGCGCGGGCGATCTGGCGCGCCGGCCGCTCCTCGCCCACCGACTGGACCGCCATCTCCAGGTTGCCGGTGACGACCTGCAGCAGGTTGTTGAAATCGTGCGCAAGCCCGGCGGTGAGCTGGCCGATGGCATCCATCTTCTGCGCCTGCCGGAAGGCCTGCTCGGAGGCCCAGCGCCGCGTGATGTCGAGCTGCGAGGCGAAGAAGTACAGGATATCGCCGGCGTCATCGAACACGGGTCCGATGAACACGCTGTTCCAGAACGGTGTGCCGTCGCGCTTGTAGTTCAGGATCTCGGTGGCAATGGCGCGCTGTGCCGCCACCGCGTCGCGCAGCTCGTCCACCGTGCCGCGGTCGGTCTGCGGACCCTGCAGGAAGCGGCAGTTGCGGCCGATGAGGTCGGCCTCCTCGTAGCCCGTGAGATCCTGGAAGGCCTGGTTGGCGAAGATGATCGGATTGTCGGGCCGGCGCGGATCCGTGAGGATCATCGGCATGCGGATCATCTCGATCGCCGCGAAGAACACGGTTCCGCGCTCGTCGAGGCCCGGGCGGGTGACGATCGCGGAGGGCCGATGCGGGCTCGGCAGGGCGTCCGGCATCCGCGCCGGAAACCCCTCGCGCCCGACCGCACGCTCTTTCGGCTGCTCGTCCTCGCTCAATCCCGCACCCGGCCTGATCCATCCGACATCTGGCGCCCGTCCGGGCGCAGGGCGCGCGGGGAGGGGCGTCCCCTACGTCGCAGGCAGAATATAGGATCGTTTCCCATCAGAACGAGCGCGTCTGCTTATGGGACCATCGGTCGCTCACGCCTTGCGGCGGAGCCGGCGCGGAATTCCCTGAAAATCGCGCCTGCTGCCCGCTTGCAGCCCACGAGAGCCGTCGCTATAAGCCCCCTCGTCGGCGCCGCCGACGCTTCGGAGTGTAGCGCAGTCTGGTAGCGCACCACGTTCGGGACGTGGGGGTCGCAGGTTCAAATCCTGCCACTCCGACCAATGTTTCCCGACACTTTGCAGAACGCCACATCATCGCGTGGACCGATTGGACGGGGCGGCTGGCTTGCTGACGATGTTCGTCGCCGGCTGTTTCTGGTGGTCCGCCAGGTGGTGCCCATAGATCCGCTCTAGGCTGTGGTGAGGATTTAAGGATTGGCTCTTCGGCGGTTGGGCGTGTTCTGATTCAAGGCTGCTATTGGGGAGAGCCGTCTTCTCGTGCCAGCCTGACCCGGATGCCCTGACGGACGAGCAGTGGGCCCGCCTTGCGCCGCTGATGCCCGGAGGCTGCAAAGGCAAGCGCGGCCCGCGCACGAACAATCGCCGGTTCCTCGATGCCCTGATCTGGATGACGCGCACTGGTGGGCGCTTGAAGGATCTGCCCGAGCGCTTCGGGAAGGCCGGGACGATCAAGCGGCGCTATGACGACTGGATGACCCGCGCGTTCTCACCGACCTCCTCGCCGTTCTGGCCGGGGAGGCGGATCTGGAATGGATCTGCGTCGATGCCACGGACGTGCGCGCCCACGCTCAGGCCGCCGGCGCACGCCGGGAAAAGGGGGCTTTGATGCCCAGAGTCTGGGTCGCTCCCGCGGCGGCCTGAGCACCAAGATCCATCTGGTATGCGATGCGCTCGGCAATCCAGTGCGCCTGCTGGCCGGACCGGGCCAGCAGGGCGAGGTGCTGCGCGCGGCTGAGTTGATCTAGGACCTTGCCTGCGACCATGTCATCGCCGACCGCGCCTATGATGCCGAACACGTCCACGACACCGTGCTGGACGCCGCAGCAGTCCCGCCCAGGCCCAGCCGGCGCCGGCCCCACGCCTATGACCGCATCCTCTACAAGGAGCGCAACCTGGTCGAGCGCTGCTTTGCCAAGCTCAAGCAGTTCCGTCGCATCGCAACCCGCTACGACAAGCTTCTCCGCAACTTCACAGGCTTCCTCACGCTCGCCGCCATCACCATCTGGCTCAAACAGTTAAGTCCTCACCACGGCCTAGCGTCTCTGTCGTCATCTCAAGATAGCCGGCTGCCTCCCATAGGTCCGTGCTACCAAGCGCCCGGTCGGGACGCGCCTCGACCGAATGGGTCTTAGACACGAGTTTCACGTTTGAGCTATGGGTTGGTTCGGCCCGATAAGGCCCGCCGAAACATTCCAGACGAAGAGTTGATACATGAACGAGGGCATCCTTTATCTCGCCTGCGGGTTCACATACTACGAACAGGCATTGTACTCAGTTAAATCTCTCAGGCGGCATATGCCAGATATCAATGTAACCCTGGCATGTGATTATGATTATGCCTCGAATGATCCCAGTTCGATTGTCAATGGCAGGCCGTGTTTTGACCAATTTATCCACATAGACCACGATAGCGAACGACCCTACCGGAGCAAGTCGCGCATTATGTCGAGAAGTCCTTACGAAAAGACAATCTATTTGGATTGTGATACTGTCGTGCTTGACAATTTTTCCGAGATATTCAAGTGTCTAGATATTTTTGATTGCGGGGCATCGCTGAATGTTCACCGGGGGCCTGTTTACAAGTACGGCGATATTCAGTGCTTAGCTACTTTCAACTCATCAACTTTTGCATATCGCAAATCCGATGTAATGGGCCGGGTTTTCGCAGACTTTCAAGAACAGTTTGATGCAGCAGCCAGTGAAAATCCACGCGTCGGTGATCAGGAAATATTATCTTACTGCATCATCCGCAATGGCGCTAAGTTTTGGGTTCTACCGGAGGAGTACAATTTTCATTTGATGCACATGGGGCGCGCTTTCGGCGGGATCAAAATCCCAACCTCACACGAGCAATCGGCGAAAGATGCGGCGGCCGCTCTGAACAGTTCGTTGGCAGAGCGTGTTTGGGTGCCGCTAGATCAGACGCTCATCGTGGATACGTATTTCGATGTCTATTTCGGGAAGGCAATAGATAGAAATATCGTAAAAACGAAAATTGTGTGATACGCAAGGGGGATAAGACAAGAAGGACCACCGCGGCGGGGCTGGGTGGGCTGATCTCAGCGGCGGGGGTCGCGGTGGCCGGGGCGGGGCGTTGGGGTGATGCCCTCTCGCTTGGCTTGCTCGGCCATTTCCTCGCGCAGGACACGAAGGGCCGCATCCTCAATCTCTCGTTTGTGCTCCCGCTCGGCTCTATCCCGCATCTGGCGTTCGGTCATCTCCACCAGCTTGCCGACGAGTATGGTCAGACTGGTGAGCGCATTCGTGAGGGCTTCCAAGTCGCTCTTGGCCGCCATTGCTCCGCCGACCGCGATGGCCGGGGCTTCACCGTCTAAGATCTTTCGCCCCCTCGCCGCCTCCGTCTTATAGCCGAGATACGCGACTGCGATGGATGTGATGCCACCGCCGCCCACAAGCGCCACGATGGCAGCCACCGCACCCTCGAATGTCATGCGACACGGGGCCTCCGCGACGAAAATGCTCGGGTATGCCGCCGTCACGGGCGCTTCGGTAAACGCACATGCCCTCAAACAGGACAAACAGCGAATACCACGCGAAGCCGGCCGCCGGGTTCGGCATCGGCGTGTTGAGGAATAGCAAGCCCAAGACAAGCCACCAGATCACGCCGAGGCCAGCACAGGCCGCACGCACGGCCGGCGTTCGATAGTGCGACCCGTTGATGTAGAGGGCGGAGCAGCGGATCACGCCAATTGCGATGGACCACACGCCCCATACCGGCTCGCCTGCGATCTCGCACGGGACCGCGTATTGAGGCCCTGAGAAGGGCTGCCATTCAGGAACGAGAAGCCAGCAGCCCCATGCGATTACCATAATGACGAACAGCCATTCGCAGAGCCGATCGCTGGTGTAAGTCGTGCGGTGGGGCATCACGCCCTCCCCGGCAGGAGTGCCCGCGGCCGGCGGGGGCGGATCAGACACAGATGCCCCGGAACAGTTTCTTCATTCATCCTGACGTCTCTTGGCCGAAGCCGTGCGACGCTCCTCAACAGCGTTGCGTGGTCAGGCCCTAGTCAGCGGTGCAACGCCGGCCGGGGCCGCTTGTGCTACCGCTTGGCGGCTTGCGCGACCATGCCCGGTGAGGGCGTCACGGCGCTCGTCGCAACGCGCTGAAGTGTATTGTCCTTGCGCCGGCTGTTGCCGGACGTGCCGATCCAGAAATTGTAGTCAGCCGTGGCCGCGCCCAAGATCCAGCCGGCAATGATGCCGTCCTCCCTGATCCACCCATCCACTGCCCACAAGGTCGCGCGCTCGGCGTAGGTCGCCCATCGTCAGGCTGGTGGTCGGCAGCTCATAGTTGTCTGGCAGGCGGTCTCCCATCCGGTGAGCCACAGCGGCGAATGGCGCCAGCGCCTCCCGCAGCCGGACGTTCTCGGCCTCAAGCGCCTTCGTCCGCTCCTCTCGCCGACTTCCGCGATCAGGGCCACCATCATCCGCGAGGCGATTGAGGAGAAAGTGGCAAGGGAGGAGCGTGGACCGGATCGCGGACCGAATGGACCGCATCCAAAGTCTATCTGAGGCGGCGAAAGACGAGAAAAGCCGTTAGAAATCGAAGACTCTCGCCTCGCGCACCACGTTCGGGACGTGGGGGTCGCAGGTTCAAATCCTGCCACTCCGACCAAAATTCCCGCCATTCGCGAACAGCCCATCACAGCGTAGACGAATCGGTCGACGACCGGGTCTCCTGCCTGCTGGTCACGGCCGCCCGCCCTTGCTGCTCTGCGCAAACCCTCGTGGGTCGCCGTGGCGGCGTGGCTTGCGCCCTCGACAGCGCCTTTGTCCGAATGCGACGATGGGGGGCGGCCGTGAGCCGGCCTGAGGCGGCAAGGCACCTCGCGCGGGATCCTGCGCCCCGACCGGGGCGGATCGGCCGCCTGCACGGCCCTGGACCTCGCCGGCGAGGTGATCAGCGTGAGCCAGCTCCCCGCACGCCGCTTCCCGTTCGCCAAGCTCGCGTTCACCAGATTTGGTTTCGGCCGATCCATCTTCGCCAAGTACCTCGTCGTGCTGTTCACGGCCGTCGTGGTGCCCCTCGTGGCGAACGGCGCGACCGAGGCGTGGTTCGGCTATCGGGACCAGCGCGCGCAACTGGACGAACTCCTGGGCGTGGAGGCGCGGGCGGCCTCGTCCCGCATCCAGAGCTTCATCGACGGCATCCGGGACCAGCTCGGATGGGTGGTCCAGCTGCCCTGGACGCCCGGTGCCGAGGAGCGCCAGCGGCTGGATGCGCTGCGCCTGCTGCGGCAGGTCCCCGCCATCGTGAGCCTCACGCTGATGGACGGGGAGGGGAGGGAGCGGCTGCACGTCTCACGGGTCGGGCTCAACCGCAGCGGCAGCGGCATCGACCGTTCCGGGGAGGCGGCGGTCGTCGGCGCCAGGGCGGCGCGCCGCTGGTACGGGCCGGTGACCTACTTCCGCGGGTCCGAGCCCTTCATGACCATCGCGGTAGCCGGCAACCGCGCCGCCGTCGGCGTCGCGGTCGCGGAGATCAACCTGAAGCTCATCTGGGACGTGATCTCGGCGATCCGCGTCGGACGCAGCGGACAGGCCGTCGTCCTGGACGGACCCGGCCGCGTCATCGCGCATCCCGACATCAGCCTCGTCCTGCGCGGAGACGACGAGGCGGTGTCCCGGCCCCTGTCGCGGCTGCGCGACGTCATCCGGGCGGAGGGGGGCGGCTCGGTGATCGGGCGGGACGGGAGCGGCGCGGCCGTCATCGCCGCGCTGGCGCCGGTGCCGGGCGTGGACTGGACCGTGATCGTCAGCCAGCCGCTCAGCGAGGCCTTCGGCCCGATCTACGACGCGCTCTGGCGCACCCTGGCGCTGCTTCTCCTGGGCACCGCCTTCGCGGGCGTGCTCGCCATCTGGCTCGCCCGCCGGATGACCGGCCCGATCCGCCTCCTGGAGCAGGGGACCGAGCAGATCGGCGCCGGCCGTTTCGAGCACCGGATCGCGATCGGCTCCGCGGACGAACTCGGCCGGCTCGCCGCCCGCTTCAACACCATGGCGGGCGAACTCGCGCTCGCGCGGGACCGCCAGGAGCGCATCGCGCGGCTCAGGCGCTTCCTGGCGCCAGAGGTGGCGGAACTCGTCGACCGCACCGGGGACGACAGCGTGCTGGAAGGCCGGCGGCTGGAGGTGGCGGTGATCTTCGGCGACCTGCGCGGCTTCACGGGCTTCTCCGCCCGCACGCCGCCCGAGGAGGTGCTGCACGTCCTCGACGCCTACTTCGCGGTGCTCGGCCGGGCCATCACGGCCCACGGCGCCACCCTGATCTCGTTCTCCGGCGACGGCCTGATGGTGCTGGTGAACGCCCCCGTGCCCCGCCCCGATCCCGGCCGGACCGCCCTCGCCCTCGCCCTCGCCATGCAGGAGGCCGTGCAGGCGCTGGTCGTGGAGTGGCGGGCCCGGGGCTATGCCATCGGCTTCGGCGTCGGGGCCGCCATGGGGACCGCGACCGTTGGACGGATCGGGTACGAGAGCCGGTTCGACTACACGGCGATCGGACCGGTGGTGAACCTCGCGGCACGGCTCTGCGCCGCCGCCGAGGACCGGCAGATCCTGGTCGACGCCGCCCTCGCCGGGGAGGCGCCGGCCTGGGCCGAGGTCACGCCGCTCGGGGAAAAGCCCCTCAAGGGCCTGACGGACCGGATCCCGGTCTTCGCGGTGGCGCGACGCGGCCCGGCGACGGACCCCGGCGCGCCCTGAGCGACGGGGAACCGCGCGGCACGAATCCGGATCACTCGACCACCGTGTCGGCGCTCGTCAGGATCGAGGCCGGGACGGCGAGGCCGAGACGGGCGGCGGCCGCGAGATTGACGAACAGCTCCACCTTCGTGACGAGCTGGACCGGCAGTTCGGCGGGCCTCTCGCCCTTGAGGATGCGCCCCGCATAGAGGCCGGTATGGCGGTGCGACTGCTCGAAATCGCCCCCATAGCTCATGAGACCGCCGGCGAGCGGGAAGTCGCGGGATTGCGTGATGGCGGGGACGGCATGGCGCACCGCGAGTTCGGCGAGCCGGTGGCTGCGATAGGCGAAGTAGGGATCGGACGAGAAGACGAGGCCGGCCGCCCCGAGCCGGCGGGTCTCGGTGAACAGGGCGTCGAACTCCTCCTCGGCGCTCGCCCGCAGCCCATGGAGCTGGACGCCGAGGCTCGCCGCCGCGGCCTGCAGATCCTTCAGCTGCGATCGCGACGTGGGGCTGGTCGGGTTCACGGCCGCCGCCCACGCGGGGGCCTTCGGCAGCAACTCGTGCATGAATTCGAGCCGCTTGGGCGTCACCCCCACGCTGAGGCTCGACACGCCCGTGAGGTTGCCGCCCGGCCGCGACAGGCTGGCCACCACGCCGAGCGCGATCGGGTCGCCGCCCAGTTCGAACACGATCGGGATCGTCGCGCTGGCCGCCTTCGCGGCGAGCACGACCTCGGCTCCGCCCGGCGCGATGATCGCCGTGACGCCCTGCGCGGCGAGATCGGCGGCGAGCGCCGGCAGGCGGCCGTACTGGCCGTCCGCCCAGCGATACGCGACGGCGACGTTGCGCCCCTCGACGAAGCCGGCCTCCGCCAGCCCCGTGTGGAACGCCGCGAGCCGGCTGGCGTAGCGTTCGGGCGATTCCGATCCGAGATAGCCGATGACGGGCAGCGCCGCTTCCTGCCCGAACGCCCGCGATGGATACGCGGCTGCGCCGCCGAGCCACGCGACGACGGCGCGCCGCCGCACCGCAGCGGCGCGCCGGCGTGAGGCGCGGGGCGGGGATGTGGCTGAATCGGCGATCATCGCGCCACCACCCTCGGGCAGCCGCCGCGCCGCACGCGATTTTCTCTGCGGGCCGGCACCGCAGCGCCCGCCCGCATTCTGGCTCCCGCGCACCGCGTCGTCCACCCGTGCGGTGCCGGGCCTGCCGCTCAGGCGGCCCGCACCCCGGCCAGGAAGGCGCTCACCTCGCGGGTCAGGTTCTCGGAGTGGCGCGCCAGATCCTGGGCGGCGCCGAGCACCTGGGTCGCGGCGGCGCCGGTCGAGCCGGCGGCCTCGCGGACATCCGCGATGCTGCCGGTGACCTGCCGGGTGCCGCTCGCGGCCTCCTGCACGTTGCGGGCGATCTCCTCGGTGGCCGCGCCCTGCTCCTCCATCGCCGCCGCGATCGCGGCCGAGACCGTCGCCATCTCGGCGATCGTCCGCCCGATGCCGCGGATCGCGCCGACCGATTGGTGCGTCGCCTCCTGGATCGCCCGGATCTGGCTGGCGATCTCTTCGGTGGCGCGGGTGGTCTGGCTCGCCAGCGCCTTGACCTCGCTCGCCACCACGGCGAAGCCGCGGCCCGCCTCGCCGGCCCGCGCCGCCTCGATCGTCGCGTTGAGCGCCAGCAGGTTGGTCTGTCCGGCGATGGTGCTGATCATGCCGACGATCGCGTCGATCCGCTCGGCCGCGGCGGCGAGCCGCCCGACCAGCGCATCCGTGCGGTCGGCCTCCTCGGCGGCCTGATGGGCGATGCGCGCAGATTGGCCGACCTGCTGGCCGATCTCGCGGATCGAGGCCGACATCTCCTCGCTCGCCGCCGCCACCGTCTGGACGTTGGCCGAGGTCTGCGCGGCCGCCCCCATCGCGGTCGCCGATTCCCGCGCGGTGTGCTCGGCCGTGGCCGTCATCGCCTGGGCGGTGGCCTCCATCTCGGTCGCGGCCCCGGCCAGCCCCTGGGTCAGGACCGAGACGTTCTGCTCGAAGCTGCGGGTGACGCGGTCGAGCCGTTCGGCGCGCCGCATCTTCGCGTCGGCCTCCAGGGCCGCCTGCTCGTCGGCGGCCTGCTTGGCGATCAGGGCGTCCTGGAAGACCTGGACGGCGCGCGCCATCTCGCCCAGCTCGTCCCGGCGCCGGAGGGCCGGGACGCTCACGCCGTGATCGCCCGCGGCGAGCCGCTGCATTGCCCGCGTCATCGCGGCGAGCGGCCGGGCCACGCCCTGCCCGACGCGCCACGCGAGCACCCCGCCGATCGCCAGGGCAGCCGCGCCGATGCCGAGCACGAACAGGCGCAGGTCGCCGGCCTCTCCGCTCACCCGCGTCATGACGTGCTGCTGCTGGCGGACGGCGCCCACCCGCGCCTCGCTGCCGAGCGCGACCAGCGCGTCGCCGGACTGCTTCAGGGCCAGGAAGGCGCGGTCGACCTCGGCCGACCCGGCGACGACGCCGTCGAGGGCCACCTTGAACGGGGGCAGCTTCGCCTGAATGAGCTTGAGCGCGGCCTGGAGCGCGCCCTCACCGTCGAGTCGGGCGAGGGCGGCGAGTTCGCGGGCGTAGCGGGCGGCCTCCACCGCGGCCGTGTCGGCATCCGCCGGATTGGCGCCGACGCGAAACAGCGCGACGGCCGTCATGGCGCTCTGGAGCGCGCGGTCGGCGCGGAAGGCGGCGGCGGCGAGATCGGGCGCCCGGGCACTGCGCTCCGCGACGGCGTAGCCGGCATTCGACAGTACCGCACCGTGCTTCACCACGTCCGCCAGGGCCGCCTTGCGGGCCTGCATCGCCCCGATCAGCGCCTCGGCGCCGGAGACGTAGTCCTGCACCCGTGCCTGGATCGCCAAGCCCTCGGCCTCGCCCGTCCGACCGACGCGCTCGCCCTCGGCGGTCAGCGTCCGCAGGCCGGCCTTCAGCTCGGCGAGCATCTCGCCCTGCTCGGTGCGGGCGTAGTTGAGGACGAGCCGCCGGGTGTTGTTCAGCATGAGTTCGAACGTGCTGGCGCTCTCGGCCGCCTGGACGCGGGCGCCGGCCTCGGCAACCCCGGCCGTCAGGGCGCTCACGCCCCGGAAGGTGGCGAGCGCTGAGACGCAGAGCAGCAGCAGCACGACGCCGAAGCCGGCCAGGATGCGCTGCGAGACCGTGAGACGGTCGGGACGAAGATGGAGGAGCATCGGACGAGCCTCGCGAGGTCTTACCGGACGGACTTGATCTGCTGGATGAGGTCGGCGCCGAAGCGCTTGCCGAACTCGGCGGTCGTCGCGTCGAGGCGGGCCTCGAACGCCGCGCGGTCGACGGTGGCCACGACGGTCATGCCCGCCCGGCGCAGCTCGTCCACGCCCTCCGTCTCGGCGCGTCCCGCCACCTCGCGCGAGACCTGGCCGCCGGCCCGGGCAGCCTCGACGAACGCCTTCTGCTCGGCGGCGCCCAGGGTCTCCCAGGCGGATTTCGAGATCAGGATCGCGGCCCAGGAATAGATGTGCCCGCTCAGCGTCAGATGCTTCTGCACCCGCTCGAAATGCGAGGCCGTGATCACGGCGATCGGGTTCTCCTGGCCGTCGAACTGGCCCGACTGGAGCGCGCCGTACAGGGCCGGGAAGGCGAGGGGCTCCGCCTTGACGCCGAGCGCGCGGAAGCCGGCCAGCATCACGTCCGATTGCGGGACGCGCATCGACAGGCCCTTGAGATCCTCCGGGCTCGCCACCGGCCGCTTGCCGTTAGTGATGTGGCGCATCCCGTTCTCGCCGAAGGCGAGCGCCACGAAACCCTTCGGCTGGAACTTCCTCAGGTAGTCCTGTCCGATCGGCCCATCGAACACCGCGTGCGCGTGGCGGGCATCCCGGAACAGGAACGGAATGTCGAAGACGCCGAAATCCGGAATGATGCCGGAGAACGGGGCGCTCGTGATGAAGGCCATGTCGAGATGGCCGATCCGCAGCGCCTCGGCCATCTCGACCTCGCCGCCGACCGCGCCGTTCGGATACAGCTCGATCCGGTAGGCGCTGCCCGTCCGTTTCGCGACCTCGGCGGCGAAGCGCTGCGCCCCGGCGCCGAGCTGCGAGCCCTGAGAGAATAGATACCCCAGCCGGAGCACCCGCTCCTGCGCCTCGGCGGTGCCGCTCATCACGGTCGCACCGATCCCGGCGAATGCCAGCGCGAGCCAAATCCCTTTGCGCATCGTCACGTCTCACTGATTGAGCCAGTGCGGAATACGACGCAAAAAGTTAATAAAATTGCCGAAATGCGAAGAAAGAGCTTAAAGGTGCCGGCCTCGATCAATGCAGGTGAGTTTAGGTCTCGTTCTCGGCTTGCATCTCCCTTGTGCATCCTGCCGTTCTGCGAGGCATCGGCATGGAATCGGGGCAGGGCGCTGCCGGCCCCGCCCCGCTCTCCACGGACCCGCCGGGCGCCGGAGCGGCGCGGCAGATCGCAGGTCACCGGTCCGGGATCCTGCTCTTGGGATGTCGACCCAGGACTTGCCACCGCGAGAACAGCCGATTATTCGGCGGCATCAATCAAGAAACGAACAGGAGGGACGGACACAATGGGCGGGTATTGGTTCTGCCACACCATGCAGGGCGAGTTCCGGATCGTGCTCACGCGCTGGGCCGGCCGGGATCGCGTCGTGCTGTCCTACGAAGGCGAGGCGCTGGGCTGCTACGAGACGGCCGAGGCGGCGCTCGACCGCCTGATCCACGGCGAGACCTACAAGCCCTCCTGCGGCCTCGATATCCGTCAGCTGGCGCTGCCGACCACCCTCACGGAATGGGTCTTCGCACCGGCGGCGCGGCACTGACCTCACCCGGCGCCGCGCAGCCGGGACCCGATCGCGACGCGCAGGGGAGCAAGCAGCGGGTCGAGCGCCAGGACGAAGGCGATGCCGCCGAGGATCCCGGCGAGCCGGTCGATGGCCGGCAGGATATCCGTGGTGGCGGCGGGCCCCTGCACCATCGCAAGCAGCACCGCGATCGCGGCCTGCTGGCCGGCATAGGACGCGTCGCCCCGCCCATGCAGGACGATGCTGGCGAGAAGCGGCCCGGCGGCGAGGGCCGCGACCCAGGCCAGCAGGTCGTCCGCCACGAGCGCCATGGCGAGTAGCCCGTAGAGTCCGCCCAGGAGGCCGCCGAGGATCCGGTTGATCGCCTTCAGGTCCGGTTCGTGCCGGCTGGCGGTGACGATGACGAAGGCGGTGATCGGCGTCTGGGCGAAACCCGGAAGCTGGAAGGTCTCCCAGACATCCGGGATGAGCGCCACCGCGATGCCGCCCGTGACGGCCACGGCCAGGAGATCGGCGTCGATGGGACGGGCGAACATGCCGGGCTTCTCGGCATCCGCGGCCGCGCCCGCGCCGCTGCCGATCGCGTACTCGACGCCGCAGCCGACGACGATGCCGGTGAGCACTTCGAGGAAGCGATAGACCGCGAAGTGCAGGCCGTCGCCCGGGCTCGCCAGGGTCCCGAACAGGACCAGGATGGCGGTGATGCCGGCGAGCAGCACCGCGTAGCTCGCCCGGCAGGGGAGCGTCCCCTGCCGGGCGGATCGCGCGAAGGCGGCGAGGCGGTGGTGCCCGGTCCGGGGGACCGATCAGCAATCGTCGCGCTTGCCGACCTGCTGGTTGGCGCCGGCATTGTTCATGGCGCCGACGGTGCCGGGCGAGGCCGGCTGCTGGCCGCCCGCGAGGTTCTTGGCGGCGGGGTCGGTGCGGTCGCCCGTCGTGGGGCCGGTGTTGCCGACGCCCTGGTTGGCGCCGACGTTGTTCATGGCGCCGACGGTGCCGGGCGAGGCCGGCTGCTGGCCGCCCGCGAGGTTCTTGCTGCCACGGTCGACATCCGAGCTTTGCTGGTTCATCGCCTGCTGATCAGGCGATTTGCCTTTGGTCGAACCCGTATCGCACGGACCGGCGAGCGCAGCGCCTGCGGTCATGGTCAGGATGGCCGCCGTACCGATCAATGTAGATGCCTTCATGGCGTGTTCCTCCAGCCTCTGATGACCAGGGAAAAGCTTCGGGGCGGGTGGAGGTTCCTGCTATCGCATTCGACCTTCTGGTGGACGATTGCGACCCGTCGGGAGCCGTCACGCCGGAGGTCTCCTCCCGCGTCCCGCGCGGGACGGCCGGGCTCGGCTGCGAGAATGCGCTATGGTGGCGCGGCCAGGATGCCACGCGCTGCGGAGGCCACCGATGAAAGCCGTGATCGCTGCGATTCCCCTCGTCCTCTTCGGCGCCGGCACGCAGGCCTGGGGCCAGGCGCCCAACGAGGTTCCCATCGGGCGCGACCTGCAACGCGAACGCCGGCTGGAACGCCGGTTGCGGAGCGAGCGCCCGCCCGCCGTCGATCCGAACGTGACCCCCGACAATCCCGACGGTGTCGTCGGCTTCGACGGACCGCCCGGCCTGTTCGACGACGGCGTCGATGACGGTGGACCGCTGCCCCCCGGGTCACCGGCCGACATCGACGAGGATTAGAAGGGCGGATGCCGGGTGGCGCGCAAGCGTTGCCTGGCGGCCGGCGCGGCTGATTTATCCGGCTTCCCGCCCCTGGGCCGGCGATGCGCCCTGGTGACGCTGCGGCCGGCCATGCTAGACTGGGGCCATGACCCGGTTCCGCCCCCTTCTGCAGGTGCTGGTGGCGATCGTGATGATCGCCGCCGGGTCCATGCTGTCGGACGCGCACGCTCATGCCGGGCATGCTCATGCCGCTCACGCTCATGCCGGTCACGCCCACGGGATGACCCCGGTCGCCAGCACTGCGCCGAGCCCGGCCGCCGCGGCCGTGGACCTCACGGCACCGTCGGACGGCGACCTCCACACCGAGTCCGGTCCGTCCCAGCCCGGCAAGGCCCATGCGGGCTGCTGCTGCGCCGGCCCGTGCTGCGCCGTGCTGGCCGGTCCGGTCGGTCTCCCGGTCCGCGCCGCGCACCCGGCCCGGCCGGGCAGCCGGCCCGCCGATCCGGCCCGTCCGGACGCCCTGTCGGAAGCCTTGCCCCGACCGCCCCGATTCGTCGCGTGAGACGCGCGCGCCTGCGCGCCTGATACCGCCGCCGTCGGTTCGACGGCGGGCTGTCGCGGCGAAGGACCCATTCACCCATGCGTACGACGTTCACCGCGGCCCTGCGCGGGGCGGTCCTGGCCCTCGGCCTGTGGGCCGGCGGCGCCATGGCCCACGAGGGGCACGACCACGGCGGCGAGGCCGCATCCCCCATCGCCGCGCCGGCTCCGCGCGGCAGTTCGAGTTCGGAGGCCTTCGAGCTGGTCGCGGTGGCGCGCCACGGGGTGCTGACGATCTACCTCGACCGCACGGCCACCAACGCGCCCGTGACGGATGCGGTGATCCAGGCCGACACGCCCGCGGGCGCCGCGTCGGCCTCGCCGCAGCCGGACGGCAGCTACCGGCTCGACGCGCCGTGGACCGAGCAGCCTGGCGAGCACGAGGTGGTGTTCACCGTGACGGCCGACGGCGCATCGGACGTCTTTCCGGTGACGATCGACGTCCACGCGCCCGCCCCGCCTGCGCCGACGCCGGCCCTGGCGGCCTGGACCGCGACCCTGGCGGTCGCCCACGACGTGCGCCAGCACCTGATGCAGCGCGACCCGGTGGCGCTGCTGATCGGCGGCGGCGGCTTCGTGCTAGGCGGCGCGGTGATGCTGCTGCTGCACCGGCGCCGGGTGATTCCGGTCCTGGCCGTGCTGGCGCTCGCCGCCGGACTGGTCCTCGCCACCTCCGCCTTCGCGCACGAGGGACATGGCGGCCAGAACGCCGCCTTCGTGGCGCCGGGCAGCCGCGACCTCGCCCAGCGCCTGCCCGACGGCGGCGTGTTCGTGCCGAAGGCGACGCAGCGCCTGCTGTCGATCCGCACCGCGGTCACCGCGAGCGCAACGCTGCCGCGCACCGTCGAGCTTCCCGGCCGGGTCATCCCCGACCCGAATGCCAGCGGCGTCGTCCAGTCCTCGGTCGGCGGGCGCCTGTCGCCGCCGGAGCAGGGATTCCCGCGCCTCGGCGCGCGGGTGCGCCAGGGCGAGGTGCTCGCCTACGTCACCCCGCCCGTGCAGGCGGTGGACGTGTCCGACATGCGCCAGCGCCAGGGCGAACTCGATCAGCAGATCGCCATCGTCCAGCGGCGCGTCGAGCGCTACCAGAAGCTCACCGTCAGCGGCGCCGTCGCCCAGGTGCAGCTCGAGGAGGCCCTGGACGAACTCAAGGGATTGCGCGACCGGCGCGCCGCCCTCGACCGGATCCGCCGCGAGCCCGAGGCGCTGGTCGCGCCTGTGGACGGGGTGGTCGCCGAGATCAACGCCATGACGGGACAGATGGCTGGCCCCGGCGCGCAGGTCTTCCTGATCGTCGATCCCCGGCGGCTGTTCGTCGAGGCGCTGAGCTTCGATGCCCTCTCGCCCGCCCAGACCGCCACGGCGCGCCTCGCCGACGGCCGCACGCTCTCGCTCGCCTACCGGGGCGCGGGCCTCGCCGACCGCAGCCAGGCGGTGCCCGTGCAGTTCGCCATCTCGGAGGCCGGGGCCGACCTGCGCACCGGCCAGTTCGTCACCGTGCTGGCGGCCACCGGCACGCCCCAGGAGGGACTCGCCCTGCCGCGCGCCAGCGTGGTGCGCGGGGGCAACGGGCAGTCCATCGTCTACGAGCACACCAGACCCGAGCGGTTCGAGCCGCGCGAGGTGCGCGTCGAACCGCTCGACGCCGAGCGCGTGCTGGTGCTCTCGGGGCTCTCCGCCGGACGGCGGATCGTCACCCAGGGCGCCGAACTCCTCAATCAAGTGCGCTGAGGAGCCGGGGCGATGTTCACCTTCCTGGTCTCCCGCTCGCTGCAGAACCGCCTGCTCGTCCTCGCCATCGCGGGCGTGCTCGTCGTCTACGGCGCCTTCGCGGTCACCCGGCTGCCGGTCGACGTGTTTCCCGATCTCAACCGGCCGACCGTCACCATCATGACCGAGGCCGAGGGGCTGGCGCCCCAGGAGGTCGAGCAGCTCGTCACCTTCCCGATCGAGACGCAGATGAACGGGCTGCCGGGGGTCACCCGGGTGCGCTCGGTCTCGGGCGTCGGGCTGTCGGTCACCTCCGTCGAGTTCGACTGGGGCACCGACATCTACCGCAACCGCCAGCAGGTGGCGGAGCGCCTCGCGATGGTGCGCCCGCTCCTGCCCGCCACCGTCTCGCCGATGATCGGCCCGATCTCCTCGATCATGGGGCAGATCGTGATGGTGGCGGTCACCGGCGACACCGTCTCGCCGATGCAGCTGCGCGAGATCGCGGATTTCACCATCCGCCCGCGGCTCCTGACCCTTCCGGGCGTGGCGCAGGTGATCCCGATGGGCGGCGAGGTGCGCCAGTTCCGCGTCGCCCCGCAGCCGACCGCCCTGCGGGCGCTCGGGCTCACCTACGATCAGGTCGAGCGGGCGCTGGCCCAGTTCGGCACCAATGCGGGCGGCGGCTTCACCGACCAGAACGCCCGCGAGTACCTGATCCGCAACATCGGCCGCACCACCAGCCTGGACGATCTGCGCAACCTCGTAGTGGCGACCGTGAACGGCCGGCCCATCCTGCTGCGGCAGGTCGCCGAGGTGTCCTTCGCCGCGAAGGTGAAGCGGGGCGAGGCCGGCTACCAGGGCAGGCCGGCGGTGATCGTCTCGGTGGAGAAGCAGCCGGGCGTCGACACCGTGCGCCTGACGCAGGCCGTCCAGGCCGCCCTCAGGGAGCTGCGCACCGCCCTGCCCAGGGGCGTTCAGGCCGAGGAGCTGATCTTCCGCCAAGCCGACTTCATCGAGACCTCGATCCGCAACGTCGCGACGGTGCTGATGGAGGCCGTGGTGGTGGTGGCCGTGGTGCTGTTCGCGTTCCTGCTCAACCTGCGCACGACCGTGATCTCGCTCACCGCGATCCCGGTCTCGGTCCTCGTCACGGCGATCGTCTTCCATCTGCTCGGGCTGTCGATCAACACGATGACGCTCGGCGGGCTCGCCATCGCGATCGGCGAACTGGTCGACGATGCGGTGGTCGACGTCGAGAATATCTTCCGGCGCCTGCGCGAGAACCGCGAGCAGGGCAACCCGCGCCAGGTCTTCGCCGTGGTCGTGTCGGCCTCCCAGGAGGTGCGCTCCGGCATCGTCTACGCCACGATGGTGATCGTGCTGGTGTTCGTGCCGCTGTTCGCGCTCTCGGGGATCGAGGGCCGGCTGTTCGCGCCGCTCGGCCAAGCCTACATCATCTCGATCCTGGCGAGCCTCGTGGTGTCGATCACGCTGACGCCGGTGATGGCCTATTACCTGCTGCCCGGCCTCAAGCGCCTCGACGCGCACGAGAGCACCCTCGTGCGCCTGCTCAAGCGGGCGAACCGGGCGCTGCTGGCCGGCGCCTTCCGCCATCCCCGCACGGTGATGACCGCCGCAGCGGCGGCAGTGTTCGCGGCCGGTGCCGCCGCGACGATCCTGCCGCGCGCCTTCCTGCCGCCCTTCAACGAGGGCTCGTTCACGGTCAACATCACCTTCAACCCGGGCATCTCGCTCGCCGAGAGCGACCGGGTGGGGCGCATCGCCGAGACGCTGCTCCTCGCGATGCCGGACGTGCGGTCGGTCGGGCGGCGCACCGGCCGGGCCGAACTCGACGAGCATGCCGAGGGCGTGCATTCCTCCGACCTGGAGATCGCGCTCAAGCCCGGGGCCCGGCCGAAGACAGAGCTGGTGGCGGACATCCGCGACCGCCTCGCGGTGCTGCCGGTCTTGGTCAATGTCGGCCAGCCGATCTCCCACCGGCTCGACCACATGCTCTCCGGCGTGCGCGCCGAGATCGTCCTCAAGATCTTCGGCGAGGATCTCGACACCCTGCGGCGCCTGGGCGAGGACCTGCGCCGCCGCATGGCCGGCATCCCGGGCCTCGCCGACCTGCAGGTCGAGAAGCAGGTTCTGATCCCGCAGCTGGAGATCCGCGTCGATTACGGCCGGGCCGCCCTCTACGGCGTTCAGCCCGCCGCCTTCGTCGAGCAGCTGAGCCGGCTGTCGAACGGCAGCGTGGTCTCGCGGGTGGTCGACGGGTCTCGCCGCTTCGACGTGGTGATGCGCCTGCCGGATGCCTTGCGCACTACGCAGCGCCTCGGCGACCTCCTGATCGAAACCCCCTCCGGCTGGGTGCCGGCCCGGCAGATCGCCGACATTCGCGAGACCGACGGCCCCAACCAGATCCTGCGCGAGAATGCCCGCCGCCGCCTCGCGGTGTTCGCCAACACCGACGGCCGGACCGACATGGCCGGGATCGTCGCGGCCATCCGGGCGCAGATCGCGGCGACGCCCTGGCCGGAGGGCACCAGCGCGAGCCTCGAAGGGGCCTTCCAGGCGCAGGCGGAGGCCAGCCGCACCATCGGGGTTCTGTCGCTGGTGTCCCTCGCGCTGATCTACGCGATCCTCTACAGCCGCTACCGCTCGGCGGTGTTCACGCTGGTCATCCTCGGCAGCATCCCGCTCGCGCTGATCGGCTCCGTGGCGGCGCTGTGGCTCTCCGGCCAGCCGCTCTCGGTCGCCTCGATGATCGGCTTCATCACGCTGGCCGGCATCGCCACGCGCAACGGCATCCTGAAGATCAGCCACATCCTGAACCTCGCCCTGCACGAGGGGCTGCCGTTCGGGCCGGAACTGGTGATCCGCGGCAGCCTGGAGCGGCTCACCCCGGTGCTGATAACCGCGCTCTCGGCCGGGGTCGCCCTGGTGCCGCTGCTCTACGGGGCGGACGCGCCCGGCAAGGAGATCCTGCACCCGGTGGCGGTGACGATCTTCGGCGGGCTGGTCAGCGCCACGCTGCTCGACGCCGTGCTGACGCCGGTGCTGGTCCTGCGCTTCGGCCGCGCCCCCCTGGAACGGCTGCGCGCCGCCCACCGGCCGATCCCGGCGGATGGCGCGCCATCACCGGCCATCACGGCGTTCTGATGCCGTCCCGGCGGCTGTCCGGGTCCTTCCCTTCTCCATGGAGACGGTCCGATGCGAATCCTCGCTCTCACGATCCTGCTGGCGGTGGCGGCCCCCGGCCCAGCTCGCGCGCAGGCGGCGGGACCCCACGGCGGCCAGACCACCGTGGCGGACGGCCACCCGATCGAGTTCGTGAGCCGGGACAGGGAGATCACGTTCTTCGTGATCGGTGAGGACGGCAAGCCGCTCGACACCAGGGGCCTGACCGCCCGCGCCATCGTGCAGTCCGGCGGCAAGACCGAAACCGTCACCTTGGCGCCGGCAGCGCCCAATCGTCTGGTCGGCACCGTCGCGGCCCCGCTGGCCGTCGGCAGCAAGCTGGTGCTGACGAGCAGGATCCACGGCCACTCCGTGCAGGCCCGCTTCGAGACGAAGTAGTCCCGGCGTGGCGGCCGGATGCTGGTGGGCGCGCGCCGTCACGACCGGAAGGCCGCGCGGAAGGCGCGCCGCAGCCGCTCGCCATCGAGGGGCTGCATCCGGAGATGCGGCGCGATGAGCTTGCGGAAGGCGAAGGCCGCCTGGCTGAATTCTTCCTCGCAGCCGGCGGCCCGCTCCTTCGGCAGATCGTTCGCGGCGAGGATGACCCGGTAGCGTCGCTTGTCCGATCCGTAGGCGAGGCAGGCGAGGTTGTAGAAGCGCTGCCAGAACAGGCCGTGCACATCCGCGAAGGCGCTCCGGTCGATGATCTCGTGCCGGCCGAGCGTGGCGAAGAAGGCGCCGCTGCCGGCCAGCACCCTGCGGGCATCCGCCGGGGCGAGGTGCAGCAGGATGAACGACGCGACCTGATCGGCCGCGTCCTCCTCGCGACCGAGGATCGGCACGTCGAGCAGGTCGAACAGCGCGTGGCTGCTCTCATGCAGCAGGATCTGGACGATCGGTCCCCGAATGGCGTCCTCGCGCGTGATGCCGGCGGCCGATTGCGTGCGGGGCGCGGCGCGAACGATGCTGGCGATCAGCTCGTAGCAGACCGTCACGCTGCGGCTCTCCGGCGCGTACCAGGCGTTCGGCTCGCCCGCGCAGTCCTCAAGCCGGTAGGTGAGGCGGGTCGGCAGGCGGACGAGGCCGACGATGGCCCCGACCCGTTCCAGCACGCGGCCCTGCCGCATCGCGTCGTGGATCTCGCGGTGGGCGGCCGTCTTCGGGGGATCGTAGACGATCCGGATCTGCCCGCCATCGCTCGCGCCCGCACCCTCCGGCGACAGCAGGCAGGCGGCGAGCGCGAGGACCGAGCCGCGGCCGGGCGGGCGGCGCCGGCGCGCCCCGCCACAAAGCCCCGCCCCGGCACCCGGCACGCTCGCCGGGGGAGGGAAAGAGGGACGGATCGCACCCGGCATCGGTCGCTCCTCGTCGCGCGGGCGAGCGGCAGGTCATCGACGGGACCGGCGGCGGGACGCGGCGCATCCAGGCGCCTCCGGCGTCGGCGCGGCCGATCCGTCCTCCGGGCCAGGGAGGGAGCCGGAAGGCCGGTGCGCGACGAGGACGCCGCACCGTCGCTTCCGGTGCGCTCGGGCGTCGCCCCCCGCTCCCCAACGGCACCCGCAGGTCGGGATTAACCTGCGCTACGGTAGAGGTGGATCGGCCCTGGACCTATCGGGGAAAACCCCAGGTTGTTCAGAGAAAGTTCCTGAAAATCGGGATGCCGCTTGGTCTCAGGGCGAACCCGGAGGCGGGCCGACGGGAAACCCCGACACATTGTTAATGCGGCACCCGATGCAGCACCGATACGATTGACCCTTCGCAAGGGGATAAGGCGTTCCGCCCGGGCCGCCGACGGTGTTCTGCGTCAGACTCCGGCGGTTTCGATCGATGCTCAAGCCAGCGGTCGATGAGGCCGCCATCGCGACTACGCTCGCGGGACGCTGCCGTGCGGGCCGATGACGGAAGGCCGTCCGGCACGGAGGCGCGCCAATGGAACCGGGTCGAGCGCGACGGGACGACGAGCGGGGCCGCATGAGTGCGGGTCGCGGGGCGGAGCGGCGGCTCGGCGCCGTGGAGAGCGCCCTGCGCCAGGAGGACGAGGAACGTCGGCGGATCGCGCGGGAATTGCATGACACGACCGGGCAGAACCTGATCGCGGCCGGCTACGAACTCGGGATCGTCGAGCGCGGCATCCCGGATCCGCCGCAGCAGGTCCGGGCTGCCCTGGCGCAGGCGCGGGCGCTGCTGGACGCCAGCGTCGCTGAACTGCGGACCCTGTCCTACCTCCTGCACCCTCCGCTTCTGGACGAGGCCGGCCTGATCGTCGCCCTGGCGACGCTGGCGGACGGGTTCGAGCGGCGCGCGGGCATCCGCGTCGAGGTGGCCGTCGCCCCGGACCTGGCGGAGCGCCGCTGGTTGCCCGAGATCGAACTGGCGCTCTACCGGGTGGCGCAGGAGGCGCTCACCAACCTTCAGCGGCATGCCGGCGCGACGCGTGCCCGCCTGACCCTCCGGCTCCTGCCGTGGCGGCGGCTGGAACTGTCGGTCTCGCACGGAGCCGTGCGCCCGACCATGGGCGGAGAAGGCGCGAGCCCCCTCGTCGAGGGGACCGGCATCCGGGGCATGCGCAGCCGTCTCGACGCGCTGGGCGGCCGGCTTGCGGTCACGCGGCGCGAGGGTGGCGTGCGCGTGACCGCCACCGTGCCGGTGCGCGGGGACGAGGCGTGAATCCGCCGGCCGGTCAGCGGCGGAAGCCGCGGCCGCCGCCGGCGAAGCCCCGCCCGCCGCGGTACCCGCCGCCCCGGTAGACGCCGGCGCGGCCCCCATAGACGGCGCGCCCGCCATAGACCCGGCCGCCCCGGTACACGCGCCCGCCATAGACGGCGCCGCCCCGGTAGCCGTAGACCCCGCCGCCGCGATAGCCGTAGTAGCCCGGTGCGCCATAGACGTTCGGCCGGCACCCCCCGTAAGGCCCGCGGTGGAAGCCGGGCCCGCACCCTCCCGCCGCCATCGCGGTGGCGGGTCCGAGCCGGCCCTGGTCGAGCGAGCCCGCCCCGAGCCACGTGCCGAGCACCAGGGCCGCGAGCGACAACAGTCTCAGCCGCATCATGCTCTCCTCCCGAGTAGGTCGACGGGAGGCTAGCCGACGGGCCGGGTCGGCCCCATCGGGGAGAACCCGCATGCCGGCGGGTGAGAACCCTGAGGCGCGGCTCCGCGGCAGGCCGGCTTCCTACAGGCAGCGCTCGAAGATCTCCTCGGCTTGGCGCACCGTCATCCGGCGCGCCGCCGGACTGGCGATGACGGTCCGGTCGTGCGCGGTGGCCGGATCGAAGCCCTGGGCCGCGATGCCGGCATAGAGGCCGGGCACCGCGCGGGCCGCCATCTCGCGCACGCGGTCCCGCGGCAGCTGCTCGGCCGTGAAGCGGTCCGGGAAATCGATGTCGGCGTAGAGCGCCCGCACCGCCTCGGCGCAGGCCGCGATCATCTCCTGCCGAGAGAGTCCGGCGGTCTCGACGTCGAGGGCCTCGGCGAGCGGGCGCACCTTCTCGGGCAGCACCGCGAGGTTGAAGCTCATCACGTGCGGCAGCAGCACCCCGACGCCGTAGGGATGGGGCAGGTCGAGCTGACCTTCAAGGGGGAGGGACAGGGCGTGGCCGTGGCCCAGCCGGGCATTGCCGCAGGCGATGTTCGCCATGCAGGAGGCGACGAGGTTGTCGGCGCGGGCGCGGTCGTCGTCCGCGGTGATCGAGGCCCGCAGCGAGGCCTGCTGCAGCCGCACCGCCGCGAGCGCCACCGCATCGGTGAGCGGCGAGGCGATGCCGCTGAGATAGGCCTCGACGCCGTGCGTGAGGGCGTCGACGGCCGGCAGCGCCGCGACGTGCATCGGCAGGGACCGCAGGGTGGCGGGATCGAGGAGGGCGGCGTCCGGAAAGCTCAGGGGACCGCCGCCGAGCAGCTTGAGATGGCGCTCCTCGTCCTTGACGATCGTCCACTGCGACACCTCGGAGCCCGACCCCGCCGTGGTCGGCACCATGATCATCGGCAGGGCCTTGCGGTCGAAGCGGCCGACGCCGGTGCACTCCGCCATCGGCTTGCGGTTCGTCGCCACGATGGCGATGCCCTTGCCGGTGCACATCACCGAGCCGCCGCCGACGCACACCACTCCGTCGATGCCCTCGCGGCGCACCCGTTCGCCCTGCTGGTCGATGTAGGAGCAGCGCGCGTCGATGCCGCATTCGTCGAAGCGCGCGACCGCGATCCCGGCCTCCGCGAGGGCGGCGAGGGCCTCGGCGTGGAAGCCCTGGGCCGAGATGACGGGATCGGACACGACGAGGACCCGGCTCATCCCGAGGTCGCGGGCCAGCGTGCCGATGGTCGCGAGCGCGCCCGGCCCGGCGACGATCCGGGTCGGCATGTAGAAGCTGGTGATCATGCGGGCGTCTCCTCGGAAGGCGGGGAGCTCTTCGGCTCCCGCGCGGCGCGGGCCGGCTGGTTGTCTCTCGGTGGTGAAGGGAAGCGGCGCCTGCGTCCAATACAATCCGCAGCCACAACCCATAATCGGGGAGTATGGCGCGCAGGAGGGAGAGGATGGCTCATCTCGTGCAAGACCACGCCGATCCATAAGCAGCAGCGATGGACAATGCGGGCGGCGGATATTTGACCCCGACTGCGCCGCATCACGATAATCCGGGCGATCCACCAGCATCGCGCCGACGCCCTCAAGCGGGCTCGCAAGGACCGATGCAGCCTGAGGAAACGCCGATGCCCCACACGACCTGGACGCGCCGCCTCGCGGTCGCCGGCCTTCTCGCCACCTGCCTCGCCGCGCCGGCGGGCGCCCAGACGCCGTTCCGCATCGGCGTGATCGACGACCTGTCGGGCATGTATTCGGGCAATGGCGGCCCGAACATGGTGCTGGCCGCCCAGCTCGCCGCGGAGGAATTCGGCGGCAAGGTGCTCGGGCGCCCGATCGAGGTCACGGGCGTCGACCACCAGAACAAGCCCGATATCGGCTCAGGGCTGGCCCGCCAGCTCGTGGACCAGCGCGGCGTCTCCGCCCTGGTGCTGGGCGGCGCGAGTTCGGTGGGCCTTGCGGTGCAATCCTATGCGAAGGACCGCAAGATCACCACGCTGGTGACCGGCGGCTACGCCTCGCCGTTCTCCGGACCCAACTGCTCGCCCTACGGCACGCAATGGGTGCCCTCCACCGGCGAACTCGCCAACGCGGTCGCGGCCTCGGTGGTCCAGGCCGGCGGCAAGTCGTGGTACTTCATCACCGCGGATTACGTCTTCGGCCACGGCCTCGCGGCCGACGCCGGCAAGGCCGTGAAGGCCGCCGGCGGCAAGGTGCTCGGCGAGATCCGACACCCGCTCGGCGCGACCGACCTGTCCTCGCAGCTCATCCAGGCGCAGGCCTCGGGAGCGGACGTGATCGGGCTCGCCAATGCCGGGCCGGACCTCGTCAACACCATCAAGCAGGCGCGCGAGTTCGGCATCACCTCGAAGGTGGTGGCGATGCTGGTCTTCACCAACAACACCGTGGCGCTCGGCCTCGACGTGGCGCAGGGCATCCGCATGGCGGTGAACTTCTACTGGGACGCGAACGACGCCAGCCGCTCCTTCGCCAAGCGCCTGATGGCCCGCAACGGCAACGTGGTGCCGACCATGGGCCACGCCGCGACCTACGTCTCGACCCTGCACTACCTGCGGGCGGTGGAGAAGGCCGGCACCGACGACGCGGCCATCGTCAACAAGGTGATGAAGGAGACGCCGATCTCGGACGGCATCTACCGCAACCCGCGGATCCAGGCGAACGGCCGCGTGGTGATGGACATGTACCTCGTCGAGGTGAAGAGCCCGAAGGAGTCGAAGAGCAAGGCCGACCTGTACCGGATCGTCGAAACCATCCCGGGCGAGACGCTGTTCACCCCGGCCGAGAAGAGCGGCTGCCCGCTGGCCGCCGGCTGATCGGCACCGGGATCCGTTCGCCGCGAACGGATCCCGCCCGGCTTCGATCCTGCCGCGTTGCCCGCGGCGAACCGGCCTCCACCTCGCGGCGGAGGCCGCTCCCTGGAGTTCCGCCGATGAAGCTCTTCGCCAACCCGACTTCGCCGTTCGTGCGCATCGTGCGCATGGCCCTCATCGAGAAGGGCCTGAACGAGGCGGTCGAGACCGTCTTCGTCGATGCCTGGGCGGACGATCCGGCCCACCTCGACGCCAACCCGGCCGGCCGGGTGCCGGCCCTCGTCACCCGGGAGGGCGCCCGGCTCACGGAGGCGCTGCTGATCCTGCGCCATCTGGAGGATCTGCGCCCCGAGCCGGTCGTGTTCACCGGGAATGCGGCGGCGCTCTCCTGCACCGGGTTCGCGGTCGGCGTGTTCGACGCCGCCGTGGCGGTGATCATCGGGCGCAAGTCGGCGCCGGACTTCGATGCCGGGATGGTGGGGACCAAGCGCTACCGGACCATGCGCGAGGGGCTCGCCCGGCTCGACGCGGCGCTGCCGGCCTCCGGGCCCTTCGACCTCTCCGCCATCGCGGCCGTGACGGCGCTGGACTACCTCATCTTCCGCTTCCCCGACCAGGACTGGCGCGGCATCGCCCCGCGGATCGCGGCCCTGCGTGACGCCCATGCCGACCGCCCCTCGGTGCGCGAGACGGTGCCGCGCAGCTGAGCCCGGCTCCGTGCCGGACGGCCGCGTGCGCGGCGATCCCGGAGACCGATGGGCGCGAGGCCCTCTCTCCCGAGGAGGCTTGCCGCATTCAGGCTCCACCTTCTCCGGACGGCGCTGGATCCGGGTTCAGCCGGCGCCGACCGCGCGGATCGGCGGCCGCTGCCAGGCCCGCGGCCCCGAGGCGTGCACGCTGTCGCCGTCGGCCGTCACCGCGACCGTGACGGGCATGTCCTTCACCTCGAACTCGTAGATCGCCTCCATGCCGAGATCCGCGAAGGCGAGGACGCGGCTCGACCGGATGGCCCGCGAGACGAGGTAGGCCGCGCCGCCAACGGCGCTGAGATAGGCGCGCCGGTGCGCCTTGATCGCCGCGATCGCCGCCGGGCCGCGTTCCGCCTTGCCGATCATGGCGAGCAGCCCGAGCCCGAGCATCGTGTCGGTGAACTTGTCCATGCGGGTCGCGGTGGTCGGACCGGCAGGCCCCACCGCCTCGTCGCCGACCGGATCGACCGGGCCGACATAGTAGATGACGCGGTTCTCGAACGAGACCGGCAGCGTCTCGCCGCGCGCCAGCATGTCCTGGATGCGCTTGTGCGCGGCGTCCCGGCCCGTAAGCATGCGGCCGGACAGGAGCAGCCGGTCGCCGGCCTGCCAGGTCTCGATCTCGGCCGGGGTGAGCGCGTCGAGGTCGACCCGGCGGGCATTCCGGTCCGGCGCCCATTCCACGGCGGGCCATGCGGCGAGATCGGGCGCCGGCAGGAAGGCGGGACCCGAGCCGTCGAGCACGACGTGGGCGTGGCGCGTCGCGGCGCAGTTCGGGATCATCGCCACGGGCTTCGAGGCCGCGTGGGTCGGCCAGTCGAGGATCTTGACGTCGAGCACGGTGGTGAGGCCGCCGAGCCCCTGCGCGCCGATGCCGAGCGCATTCACCTTGTCGTGCAGTTCGATGCGCAGGGCCTCCGTGGCGTTCGCCGGCCCGCGGGCCTTGAGCTGCGCCATGTCGATCGGCGCCATCAGGGATTCCTTGGCCATCACCATGGCCTTCTCGGCCGTGCCGCCGATCCCGATCCCGAGCATGCCGGGCGGGCACCAGCCGGCGCCCATCGTCGGCACGGTCTCAAGCACCCAGTCGACGAGCGAGTCGGACGGGTTGAGCATCTTGAACTTGGCCTTGTTCTCCGACCCGCCGCCCTTGGCCGCCACCGTGACCTCCACGGTGTCGCCCGGGACCATCTCGACGTGCAGCACGCTCGGGGTGTTGTCGCGGGTGTTCTTGCGCGTGAAGGCCGGGTCGGCGACGATCGAGGCGCGCAGCGGATTTTCGGGGTCGAGATAGGCCCGGCGCACGCCCGCGTCGATCACCGCCTGGAGGCTGTCGCCACCGGCCAGCGTGCAGCCCTGGCCCCACTTCACGAACACCGTGACGATGCCGGTGTCCTGGCAGACTGGGCGGTGCCCCTCGGCCGACATCCGGCTGTTCGTCAGGATCTGCGCGATGGCGTCCCGGGCGGCGGGCGATTCCTCGCGGTCATAGGCCTCGGCCAGCGCCTGGATGTAGTCGAGGGGGTGGTAGTAGCTGATGTATTGCAGCGCGTCGGCGACGCTGGCGGTGAGATCGGCCGCCTGGATCACGGGCATGGGGCTGGCTCTCCTGACATGCGCGGGAACCCCCTCCCGTGCGGAAGGGGGTTCCTGGCTGAGATCATGCGATGACGGGTGGAGGACGTCGCGCGGTCACACCGTGCGCCCGCCGTCCACCGGCAGCTCCACGCCGGTGATGAACTCGGCCGTGGCGAGGTAGAGCGCGGCCTGCGCCACGTCCTGCGGCTCGCAGAGCCGGCCGAGCGGCACCGTGGCGACGAACTTGGCGCGGTTCTCCGGCGTGTCCGGCACGCCCATGAAGTCCTCCAGCATGCCCGTGACGCCCATCACCGGGCAGATCGCGTTCACCCGGATCTTCCAGGGCGCGAGTTCCACCGCGAGCGACTTCGACATCAGGTTCACGGCGCCCTTGGAGGCGTTGTACCACGTCAGCCCCGGCCGGGGCCGGATGCCGGCCGTCGAGCCCACGTTGAGGATCACCCCGCCGCCGTTGTCGCGCATGGCCCCGGCCGCCGCCTGGACCATGTGGTAGATCGACTTGACGTTGACGTTGAAGACCCGGTCGAAGGTGGCCTCGTCCACCTCCAGCAGCGGCCGGTTGCGGTGCGTGGTGCCGGCATTGTTGACGATGATGTCCGGCGTCCCGAACCGGCGGCCGACCTCGCCGAGGAGCCGGTCGATGTCGGGCCGCGACGAGACGTCGGTCCTCACCGCGATCGCCCGGTCCTCGCCGAGCGACCGCGCCACGACCTCGGCCTTCTCGCCGTCGAGGTCGGCGATGGCCACGCGCGCGCCGTTCTCGACGAAGAGGCGCGCGGTCGCCTCGCCGAAGCCGCCCGCCGCTCCGGTGACGATGGCGGTCCTGTTCTCAAGCCGCATGGCCCGTCCTCCCCGACGCCCGTCGTCAGCCGTGGTTGAACACGGTCGTCTTGGTCTTGCTGAAGTCGTGGAGCGCCGCAAAGCCCTTCTCGCGGCCGTGGCCGCTCTTGCCCGAACCGCCGAAGGGCAGTTCGATGCCCGCGCCCGCGCCGTAGCAGTTCACGAACATCTGCCCGGTGCGCACGCGCTTGGCGAGCCGCATCTGGCGCCCGCCGTCCCGGGTCCAGACCGCCGCGACGAGGCCGTAATCGGTGCCGTTGGCCAGCGCCACCGCATCCGCCTCGTCGTCGAACGGCAGGGCGACCAGCACGGGCCCGAACACCTCCTCGCGGGCGATGACGTTGTCGCGCGGCGTCGGCCCGAACAGGGTCGGGCGCACGTAGTAGCCGCCGGCCGGGGCGCCGGCGGCGATCTCGGCCTGCGCCAGGATCGGGATGCCGTCCGCCACCGCGCGGTCGATGAACCCCTGGACGCGCTTGCGCTGCTTCTCGGTGATGATCGGGCCGCAATCGGGATCCATCTCGGGCGGACCGACCCGCACCGCCGCGAAGGCGGTCTTCAGCCGGCCGATCACCGCGTCGTAGGCGCTGCGCTCGATCAGGATGCGGCTGCCGGCCGAGCAGGTCTGGCCGCTGTTCTGGATGATCGCCTTCACGATCACCGGGATCGCCGCGTCGAGGTCGGCATCCGCGAACACGATCTGGGGCGACTTGCCGCCGAGTTCGAGCGTGCAGGAGATGAAGTGGTCGGCGCAGAGCTTCTGGATGATCTGCCCCACCTCCGGCGAGCCGGTGAAGGACACGAAGTCGACGCCCGGATGCGCGGCGAGCGCGGCCCCCGCACCGGCACCGCGGCCGGTCACGATGTTGACGGCGCCCTTCGGGAACCCGGCCTCGTTCACGAGGTCGGCCAGCGCCAGCGCCGTCGCGCAGGCATCCTCCGCGGGCTTGAGCACGGTGGCGTTGCCCACCGCGAGGGCCGGGGCGAGCGTGCGCCCGAACATCTGCGCGGGATAGTTCCAGGGCAGGATGTGGCCGGTCACCCCATGCGGCTCGTGCGTCACGGTGACGAAGTAGCCGTCGAGGTACGGGATGGTCTCGCCGTGCAGCTTGTCGGCGGCCCCGCCGTAGAACTCGAAGTAGCGGGCGAGCGCGACGATGTCGGCCTTGGCGACGCTCGCGGGCTTGCCGGTGTCGCGGGCCTCGATCGCCGCGAGGCGCTCGGCGTCGCGCTGGATCAGCGTGCCGAGCCGGATCAAGAGGCGGCTGCGGTCGAGCGCCGTGGTGCGGCCCCAGGGACCGTGGTCGAACGCCTCGCGGGCCGCCGAGACGGCGCGGTCGACATCCTCCGGCGTGCTGTCGGCGATGGTGCCGATGGCCGCGCCGGTGGCCGGCTCGTAGACATCGAGGACCGCCTCGCCGGACGACCGGGTCCACTCGCCACCGATGAAGTTCAAGGGTCGGGACATGGCAGCGTGCTCCTTCGCAAGACGAGCCTCGCCGCACGGACGGCCTGCATCCGCGCGCCTCGGGACGAGGCTGCGCGGACGACGACGTTTCCTCGGTGCGCCGTCTGCGGCGGCTCTTCCTGACGCGAACCATAGCCCCGGCGGGCGATACGGTCTAATAAGGCGCACGTCCCGAACGCATGCGTCCTGCTTATGGAATTCCGGCATTTCCGCTACGTCCTGGCAGCGGCCGAGGAACTCCACTTCACGCGCGCGGCGCAGCGGCTCGGCGTCGCCCAGCCGGCGCTCAGCCAGCAGATCCGCCAGATCGAGGACGAACTCGGCACGCAGCTCTTCCACCGGCTGACCCGCGGGGTCGAACTGACCGAGGCCGGACGCGCCTTCCTGCCCTATGCCCGGGCGGCGCTGGTCGCCTCCGAGGAGGGTGCGGCGGCGGCCACGCGCGCCGCCAAGGGCGAACTCGGGCAATTGCGCATCGGCTTCACCAGCTCGGCCTCGTTCAACCCGATCGTCACCGGCACCATCGGCCGCTTCCGCGATGCCTATCCGGGCCTCGACCTGGCGCTGCAGGAGCAGGTCACCTCGGTCCTGCTGCGGTTCCTGCGCGAGGGCCGGATCCAACTGGCCTTCCTGCGCGCGGCGGGCGATGAGACGGAGGGTCTGCGCAGCACGGCGCTGCCCGACGAACCGCTCTGGGCCGCCCTGCCGGTCAAGCACCGTCTGGCCGGGGAGGGGAGGATCGACCTTTCCGACCTCGCGGCCGACCGCTTCATCGTCTACCCGCGGGCGAACGGCCGGCTCCTCTACGACGCCATCGTGGCGGCCTGCGGCCGGGCGGGCTTCAGCCCCCGCATCGTCCAGGAAGCCCCGCAGATGGCCTCGACGGTCAACCTCGTGGCGGCCGGCGTCGGCGTGGCGCTCGTCCCCGCCTCGATGCGGCAGATCCGGGCGCCGGGCGTCGCCTACGTCCGGCTCGCCCCGCCGACGCCGGTGGCCTCGCTCGCCCTCGTCCAGGGGGCCGACCTGCTGATGACGGCGGCGGTGCGCAACTTCATCCGCTGCCTGGACGAGGCGATGCGCGATCCGCTGTCAGCCGAGATCGTGGCTGCGGCGCAGGCATAAGCCGCCCCTATCGAAGAGCGGCCATCCGCGTATTGGACTTCGGGCCCGGCCCGCGCGCCTATACGGACGCCACTCAACCAGCGTCGGGGCGGGTCAGCCGATGTCGATTCCCTCCTTCATCGAGGGCTACGGGGAGGTCCGGCGCTTCGCCGGAGCCTTCGCGGCTCCGCGCGACAGCCTCCGGGCCGGCGCCCGCATCCGCGCCCAGCACCCCGGCGAGACCAAGGTCCTGCCTTCGATCCGCGCGGCGATTCTCGCCTGCGGCCTCAGGGACGGCGCGACCGTGTCCTTCCACCATCACCTGCGCAACGGCGACGACGTGCTGCGCGCGGTGATGCAGGAGATCGCGGCGCTCGGCCTGCGCGACATCCGGGTGGCGGCAAGCTCGCTGTTCCCGGTGCACGCGCCCCTGGTGGAGCACATCCGCAGCGGCGTCGTCACCCGCATCGTGTCGAGCTACGTCACCGGGCCGGTGGCCGAGGCGATCGCCGCGGGCGACCTGGCGCAGCCCGCCGTGCTCCAGACCCACGGCGGCCGGGCGCGGGCGATCGAGGCGGGCGAGTTGCCGATCGACGTCGCCTTCGTGGCGGCGCCGGCCGCGGACCTCCACGGCAACCTCAACGGCGTCGACGGCCCCTCCGCCTGCGGCCCGCTCGGCTACCCGATGGTCGACGCGCGCCACGCCGACCGCGTGGTGGCGATCACCGACGGCCTGTCGGCCCATCCCCTCACGGCGATCGACATCGCCCAGGACTGCGTCGACATCGTCGTCCCGGTCGACTCGATCGGGGACACCTCCAAGATCGTGTCCGGCACCACGCGCGTCACCGAGGATCCGGTCGGGCTCGCCATCGCGGCCACGGCCGCGCGGGTCATCGACGCCTCGGGCCTCCTCGTCGACGGGTTCTCGTTCCAGACCGGGGCGGGCGGGATCTCGCTCGCCGTGGCGCAGGACGTGGCCGCGATCATGCGCGACAAGGGCGTGGTCGGCGGCTTCGCGGCGGGCGGCGTCCACCAGGGCATCGTCGCGATGTTCCGCCAGGGCCTGTTCCGCACCCTGTTCGACGTGCAGTGCTTCGATCTCGCGGCGGTCGCCTCCTACCGGGAGGACCGGGGCCACGTGGCGATGTCGGCCTCGCTCTACGCCAACCCGGCCTCCAAGGGCGCGCTCGTCAACCACCTCGACTGCATGGTGCTCGGCGCCGCGGAGGTCGACCTCGCCTTCAACGTCAACGTAACGGCGGTGGGCGGGGGCCGGATCATCGGCGGCTCGGGCGGCCACGCGGACACGGCCGCGGGCGCCAAGCTCGCCCTCGTCACGACGCGGCTCTCCGCGGGCGGCAGCCCGAAGATCGTCGAGGCGGTCGAGTGCGTGACCACGCCGGGCGAGACGATCGATGCCGTGGTCACGGAGGCGGGCGTCGCGGTCAATCCGCGCCGCGGCGACCTGCGGGATCGCCTCGCGGCAGCGGGCCTCCCGCTCGTCGACATCGCGCGCCTGCGCGACCTCGCCGCCCGCGAGACCGGGGGTGCGCCGGCCCGGGCCGGTACGGGCGAGGGCCGCATCGTCGCGGTTGTTGAATATCGCGACGGCACGGTCATTGATGTCGTGCGCGAACGGCGCAACCGATAAGCTTCCACGCGTGCGGCGCGGCGCCGCGCGAACGACAAGATCACGGGAGGATGCGATGAAGGATTGCGACGCCACGCGCATGTCGCTGACGCGGCGGGCCGCCCTCGGGACGATCGGCGTCGGCGGGCTCGCCCTCTCCGGCCGGCTGGCCCAAGCGCAGGGCGCCAAGCCCCAGGAGATCAAGGTCGGCATCGCCACCTACCTGTCGGGACCCGCGAGCGTGTTCGGCGTGCCCGGGCGGCAGACGGCCGAGATGCTGTTCGACGAGATCAACGCGGCCGGCGGCATCGCCGGCATCAAGGTACGCCCGATCTTCGTGGACGAGGGGCCGGGGGTGGACCACGTGGTCGGCGAGTACCGCCGCCTCGTGCAGAACGAGGGCGTCCATCTCGTCTTCGCGGCGATCTCCTCGGCCGACTGCCTCGCCTGCGCGCCGCTGGCGGACGAGCTGAAGCGGCCGACCCTGCTGTGGGATTGCGGCACCCAGCGCATCTTCGAGGACAACCGCTACAGCTACGCCTTCCGCACCCAGGCCAATGCGACGCCCGAAATCCTGGCGGCGCTGCTCTACCTCCTGAAGGTCAAGCCCGACTTCAAGTCGATCGCCGTCATCAACCAGGACTACGCCTGGGGCCGGGATTCCTGGGACATCTTCCGCACCGCGCTCAACACCCTGAAGCCGGGCGTGAAGGTCGCCGCCGAACTCTTCCCGCGCTTCGGCGCCACGGATTTCTCGACCGAGGTCACCCGCGTGCTGGCCCTGCGGCCGGACGTGGTCCTGTCCACCTCCTGGGGTGGCGACCTCGACGCGCTGATCCGGCAATCCTCCGACCGCAAGCTGTTCGAGCGCGCCACCTTCGTCATGCCGCTCGCCGAATCGTCGCTGCAGCGCGTCGGCAAGGCGCTGCCCGCCGGCCACATCGTCGGCGCCCGGGGCGACCACTGGTTCCTGCACCCGTCCCCCGCCGATCCGGAGCGCCTGAAGCGCTTCACCGAGAGCTACCGCAGCCGCTTCAACGCCTACCCGATCTATCCCTGCTTCCACATGGCCCAGGCCGTCTCGGCCATGAAGGCCGGCATCGAGAAGGCGGTCGCCGCCAAGGGCGGCGGCTGGCCCACCGACGCCGAACTCGCCGCCGCCTTCAAGGGGCTGGAATTCCCCTCGCCGACCGCGAGCGTGCGGATCCGCGAGGACGGGCAGGGACTGGAGAACCAGCTCATCGGCACGACGCTCCACAGCGACCGCTATCCCTTCCCGGTCCTCACCGACATGGTGGTGTTTCCGGCCGAGAGCGTCACGACGCCGGTCGGGCAGAAGAGTGCGGACTGGCTGAAGACGCTCTCGCCCGAGATGGTGGCCAAGCTGCCGCAGGCGCTGGCCTTCCGGTAGGCGCCCGCGATGTCGTGGTTTGCCGAGAACGGCCTCCTCGTCGGCCTCGCGCTCCTCGACGGGCTCTCCTACGCCGCCGCCGTGTTCATGGTGGCGGTGGGGCTGAACCTCGTCTTCGGGGTCATGCGGGTGCTCAACGTCGCGCATGGCAGCCTCTATGCCATCGGCGGCTATGCGGCGGCCTCGCTCGGGCTGTTCGTGGCCTCGCTCGGGGCGCCGCCCTGGGCGGGGCTGCCGGTGCTGCTCGCCGCGGCCGTGCTGGTCGGCGCCCTCCTCGGGCCCCTGATCGAGCGGCTGCTGCTGCGGCGGATGCAGGACCAGGAGCCGGTGCTGCAGCTCCTCGTCACCTTCGCGCTGTTCATGATCCTGGAAGACCTGCAGAAGCTCGCCTTCGGCGTGCAGCCGGTGGTGTTCGATGCGCCGCTGAAGTGGCTCGGCACCGTCGACGTCCCCTTCGGCGCCGACGCGATCCCGTTCACCGCCTACCAGCTCTACGTGCTGCCCGGCGTGGCGCTCGCGACGCTGGCGATTCTCGCCGTGGTGCTGCGCTACACGCTCGTCGGCCGCATGGTGGTGGCGGTCACGGTGGACCGGGAGGCCGCCCGCGCGATGGGGATCGACGCCGCGAAGGTGACGCTGCTCACCTTCACGGCGGGGGCAGCGCTCGCGGCGCTGGGCGGCGCGCTCGCGGCCCCGACCGTGTCGCTGGTGCCCGGGGTCGGCGCCTCGACCATCGTGCTCTCCTTCGCGGTGGTGGCGACGGCCGGGCTCGGCCAGATCGAGGGCGCGGCCGTGGCCGCCCTGCTGATCGGGCTCGGGCGCTCCTTCGCGGTCTACGTCGCCCCCGAATTCGAGGTGGTGGTGCCCTACGCCATCATGGTGACGGTTCTGCTGTTCCGGCCCCAGGGCCTGTTCGGCGTCGCGGAGACCCGCCGGATATGAGCCGCCGCGCCGAAACCCTTCTGGCGCTCGCGGGCGCCGCCCTGGTGGTGGGCCTCGCCTACGCGGTGCCCTGGCTGCGCTTCGTGCTAACCATCGCGCTCGCCAAGGGGCTGGCCGTTCTCGGCATCCTGCTCCTCCTGCGTGCCGGGCAGGTGAGCTTCGGGCACGCGCTCTACCTCGCGCTCGCCGCCTACGCGGTGGCGTTCGGCACCGCAGTGGTGCCGGAGGCGCTGCTGCTCGTGCCCGCGGCCGGCCTGCTCGCCGGCCTCGTCGGCCTCGTGATCGGGCTGTTCGTGGTGCGCTACCGCGAGATCTTCTTCGGCATGCTCAACCTCGCGCTGAGCATGGTGTTCTACTCGGTGCTGGAAAAGTTCTACGCGATCACCCACGGGGCGGACGGCATCCGCCTCGGCCCGGTCACCTTCCTCGGCCTACCCCTCGCCGGGGAGACGGCGGAATGGACGGTGCTCGGTCTCGCCCTCGTCCTGGTGCTCGGCTTCGGGGCGCTGGTGCGGGTGGCGCTGGCCTCGCCCTGGGGCGAGGCGCTGGCCGGCATCAAGACCCGCGAGACCCGGCTCGACTTCATGGGCGTCTCGCCCAGGCGCGTGCTCCTGATCGCCTACGTGGCCTCGGCCGTGATGGCCGGCTGCGGGGGGGCGCTGATCGCGCTGACCACGCGCCACGTCACCCCGGCGCTCGCCTACTGGACCACCTCGGGCGAACTCGTCTTCATCGCGATCCTGGGCGGGGCCGGCAGCGTGCTGGGGCCGTTCCTGGGTGCGGCCGCCTACGAGCTCACCCGCGTCTACGCGGCGGCGCTCGTCGCCAATGCGTGGCAGGCGGTGCTGGGCATCGTGCTCCTGTGCGTGATCGTGTTCGCGCCGGGCGGCCTGTGGGGCCTGATCGCCCGCCGAAGGAGAGCCGCATGAGCGTCCTGCTCTCAGCGCGGGACCTGCGCCTCGCCTTCGGCGGGCTCAAGGCCGCCGACGGCATCGACCTCGACGTCGAGGGGGGCGAGTTCCTGGCGATCATCGGCCCGAACGGCGCAGGCAAGACCACCTTCATCAACATGACGACCGGCTACCTGAAGCCGCAGGGCGGCAGCATCCGCTTCGACGGGCAGCCGATCCTCGGTCTTTCGCCCCGGCGGATCGTGGCCTTGGGCATCGCCCGCAGCTTCCAGCTGCCGCAGCTCTTCACCGAGCACACGGTGCTGCAGAACGTGGCCCTGGCGGTCGCCGCCCGCGAGGGGAGGCTGTCGCTCATGGCGCCGCTCCTGCGCCGCGCCTTCCGCGACGAGGCGGCGGAGCTGATCGGGCGGTTCGGCCTCTCGGGCGTCGCAGAGGCGCGCGCCGACGCCCTCAACGAGGGCACGCGCAAGCTCGTCGACATCGCCATGGCGGTGGCGCTGCGCCCGCGCCTGATCATGATGGACGAGCCGACGAGCGGCGTCGCGGCCTCCGAGAAGATGGCCATCGTCGAGACCCTGGTGCGGGTGCTGCGGGGGGCCGGGGTGACGGCGGTGTTCGTGGAGCACGACATGGATGTCGTCGGCCGCTTCGCCGACCGGGTCGCGGTCTGGGGCCAGGGGCGGATCGCCGCGCTGGGGCCGCCGCGCGAGATCCTCAACGACCCCGAGGTGCAGCGCACGGTCATCGGTATCGTGCCGGCGGGAGGCGTCCATGCTCCGGCTTGAGGGGGCGGCGGTCGAGATCGCCGGCGTCACGGTCCTGCGCGGCGTGTCCTTCACGGTTCCGCCGGGGGGCCGCGTGGCGCTGATCGGGCGCAACGGCGCCGGCAAGACCACGACCCTGCGCACCCTGATGGGTCTCCTGCCCCTGCGCGCCGGGCGGGTGGAGCTCGACGGGCAGGACGCCACCCACGTCCCGGCCCATCACCGGGCGCGGCTCGGCATCGGCTACGCGCCCGAGGAGCGCCGGCTCTTCGGCAGCTTCACGGTGCGCGACAACCTGCTGCTGCCGGCCCAGGTGCTGGGCCTCGCCGGCCCGGAGATCGCCCGCCGGCTCGATGCCGTCTACGGCCTGCTGCCCGAACTCAAGGAGTTCGGCCCGCGCAAGGCGGCGGGCCTGTCGGGCGGGCAGGGCAAGATGGTGGCGCTCGGCCGCGCGCTGATGGTCGGCACCCGGGCCGTGCTGCTCGACGAGCCGTTCCAGGGCCTGGCCCCGGCGCTGGCCCTGCGCTACGCCGAGGCGCTGGCGCGGCTGCGCGCCGCGCTGCCCGATGTCGCGATCCTCATCACCGAGAGCAGCCCCGACCTGCTGCGGGCGCTCGTCGACACCACCATCGAGATCGAGCGGGGCGAGGTCTCGGTGGCGTGACCGCGCCGCCGCGGCCCGGCGCGAGGGTGAAGGCGAGATCGCACGAGGCGGCGACGCTGGGGTTGCGGCGGTCGCCGATGAGGCGCGCCAGCGCGGCGATCACTGCCCCCGGGTCGTGCTCACGATCCGGGCCATCCGGGCGGCCGCTCAGGCCGCCCGGACCTGGGCCAGGAAGTGGCCGACTGTGCTCGACAGCGCTTCGGAGCGCGCGGCGATCCCGCTCACCGCCTGCGCCAGCCCCGCCGCCGCGCCGGCCGCCTGCTCGGCATCCCCGTCGACACCCGCGATCGTCGCCGAGACGGTCTGCGTGCCGCCCGCCGCCTGGACCACGTTGCCGGCGATCTCCTGCGTCGCGGCACGCTGCTGGCCCATGGTCGCCGCGATGCTGGCCGTCACCGCCTCCATCTCCTGGACGGTGCCGCGCACCTCCGCGACCGCCTGCAACGCCTCGGACGTAACGGCGTGGATCCGCGTCAGGTGGGCGCGGATGTCGCTCGTCGCCCGCGCGGTCTGACCGGCCAAGGCCTTGACCTCCGTGGCGACCACCGCGAAGCCGCGGCCGGCCTCGCCTGCCCGCGCCGCCTCGATCGTGGCGTTGAGCGCGAGCAGGTTCGTCTGATCGGCGACGGTGGCGATCAACCCGACCACATCGCCGACGTGCTGCACCGCGTTCGCGAGGTCGTCCATGGTGCGGCTGGTGCGCTCGACGTCTCGGGCGGCGCGCTGCATCGTCCCGGTCGACAGCGTGACCTGGGCCGCGATATCGCTGATGGAGGCGGTCAGCTCCTCGGTCGCCGCCGACACCATCTGGACGTTGGCGGAGGTCTCCTCGGCTGCGCCGGCGACCGCTGCCACGCGCGCACGGGTGTGGCCGGCCGCCGCCGAGGCGGTCGCGGCATCCGCCCGCATCCGCGCGGCGGCGCTCGACAGGTCTGCGGCGGCTTGGCCGACCTCGGCTTCGAGACGGTCGGCGAGCGCCAGCATGGCCGCACGCCGCTCGGCTTCCGTCCGCAGACGCGCCGCGAGCTGCTCGGCGGTGAGATCGCGGTTCTCCAGCATCTTGGCGTGGAAGACCCCGAAGGCGAGAGCCATGGCGCCGAGTTCGTCGCGCCGCTTCAGCACCGGCACGGCGACGTCGAGATCGCCCGAGGCGAGCCGCTCCATGGCGCGAGCCATGATGGCGAGGGGCGCCGACAGGCGCTGCCCCACCCAGACGGACAGCAGGCCGGCGCAGATCATCGTCAGGCCGATCGCCCACCACATCGCCTGCGTCGTGCGCAGCCGCGAGGCGGCCATGGCGGCTTGGCTCTCGGCGTGGCGGGCCGCCGCAACCTCTCGCGTCGCCTGAATTCCCTGTTGCAAGCGCGCGAAGATGCTCCCGAGGTCGTCGGCTTCCTCCTTCAACGCATCCGCCCCCGCCATGTAGGCGAGGAAGCTGCGCTCGTAGGCCGTCATCAGCTCCGCCACTTCGGCCTTGACGCCGTCCGGAAGCGGGCTCGCGGCAAGCGCGGGGCGGAAGGCCTCGACACGGGCACGCAACTCCGTCCCGTAGCGCTCATCGCCGCGCAGCATGAAGTCCTTCTCGTGGCGGCGCATCATCAGCATCAGCACGGAGAGACGCGGCTGGTCGAAATCGGAAAGGCGCTTCTCCACCCGGTGCACGGCCTCGCGCAGGCGGCCCTGCAGACCCTGCTTCTCGTCGAAGCCGAGCGTGCGTTGTGCCGCCGCGACGTTCTGGAACCGGGTGGCGTAGAGGTTCAGCCCCGCCCGCAGGGTTTCGGCCTGCCGCAGCGCATCCTCGGCCGGGAGGCTTGCGACGTCCTTCTCCACCTCGGCCAATCGCTCGCCCATCTGGCCGATCAGCGCCTCACGCTCGGCGATCAGTTGCTCGCGCCGCCGCAGCAGGAACTCCGTCTCGATGCGGTGTGCGTCGATCAGGTGCCGGTCGAGGGCACTGACGGCCGCATGCAGCCGCGCCCCGTCGTCGGCAACCTGCTGTAGCGCCGCTTGAGTGCGTGCGCCCTGCGTGTAGATCAGCCCGAGCAGCAGGACTCCGCCGATGCCGAGCGCCGCGATCTGGCCACGCAGCCCGAATCCACGGGCGAACGTCGACGTGCCCAGTCGTTTCGTCATTGCCTAATCCTTGGCGCTCCCAGTGCAAAGATGGCGCTCAAGCATTGCCGAAAGGTGAAGAGACACGCCGTCTTGCACCTGCTCTCCGTTAAGCTGTGACCCTGGGTTGTTCTCGCGCAGTCGAGCCGCCCCGCAGCCGCTCTCGTCTGGCCCGCTCGCAATCGATACGGCGGCCTGTGCCACCGTTCGGTGCACGCGGGTCGAGGGCATGATCGCCCCGGTGACGCACCGTCCGGCCCGGGGCGGCCGGCCGGACATTCCCTGCTGTGGGCCACGAGCGCAGCCACGCTCGCCGTCGGCCGGCACACCGGCAGCATCCGCCAGACCATCCATGCTTGAGGAATGCACCGACCTTGCGTCATGGCGTCACGGAATTTTGCTTACGTACTAAAAGCTTTGCCTATGTGCTCGTAAAAGGTCGTTATCCGTTGTCGCTTACCGTATGTAAACACATGCCTTGCTAAACGGGCACAAGGATGCGGTCGCATCGGAACGGAAGTCATGCTCATGATTTGGCGCTGGTCGTTGCTGTCATCTCTGATTGTGGCTGCGTCGATGGCCGGTCCGAGCGGATATGCCAGCGCGCAGAACCGAACGATAGCGCCCGCGCTACGATCGAATGATCTGGAGGCGCTGCTCTGGCCGGCCGGCGCTCGGCAAGCGGCCGACCATCATGGTGCCGTGCTGACTCCTGCGGCGCTGCGCGGGCGGATCGCGGTCGTGTCGTTCGTGGCGCCCGACTGCTCCATCGTCTGCGTCGTCAGAACCATGGACCTCGACAAGGTCGCCAGAGCGCTGCCGGACAGGCTGCGGCGTCGCGTGGCGTTCCTCGCCGTGTCCCTGTCCGACGCGCCCGTCGAGAACGGGTCGCTGCGCACCTTCGGCGAAGGCGTGGTCGGAGCGGATACGCCGTTGCACTTCGTCGCCACCGACCCGGCCCGGAGCGCCGCCATCGCCGCGATGCTGCGCTACCCGTGGGGCCATCGGCCGGAACCCCCGCCGCAGATCCTCCTGTTCGATCGGCAGGGGGGAATCGCCATGGCGTATGGTGGCGAGCGGCTCGACCAACCGCGGCTCGCGGAAGACATCGCCGTCCTCGACACCTTCGCGCAGGGCCTGGACGCACCGCCGGGCTAAGCATCGTTCGCCGAACCGACGACCGGTTCGGCGGCGAAGATCATGCAAAATCGAGAGTCACTGCAGAAACAACTCACGCCGTTCCGCAGAGGCGGGCTCGCGCACGTCTCCACTCCTCACGAAGACACCGACCGGGGTTCCGATCATGACCGATGTGCACTCCACCGAGCCGCGGCGCCCGTCGCGCCGGCTCGATCTCGCGCTCCTGTCCGCCACCATGCTGGCGACGGGCCTCCTGCATCCGGCCGAAGCCGCGCAGTTCGGGATCGTCGTGACTCAGATCCCCGACCCGCTGCTGTCCGGCCTGACGATCCCCGATACGGCGCCGACCGCCGGCCTGTGGTCGGGCCTGCAGGCTTGGCCGATGAACGCCATCACCCTCGGCCTCCTGCCGAGCGGCAAGATCGTGTCGTTCGGCACGGCGAACGGTGACCCGGGCACGCAGGACGGGCGCACCTTCGACATCTGGGATCCGAGCAGGAGCCTGACGCAGGGCCACACCACTCTCAGGGGCGTGACCGGCGTCAACAGCTTCTGCGCCGCCCAGGCGTTCCGGCCCGACGGGTCGATGCTGATCTCGGGCGGCATCTTCGACAACGGCAAGAACAAGGGCAGCGTCGTCCTCAACCCGACCGCCACCGGGGTCACCGCCACCGCCGCGATGCTCGCCAACGATCGCTACTACTCGACCATGGTGACGCTGCCGAACGGTCAGCAGCTCATCCTGGGCGGCTCCTACCCGTATCTCGGCGGCTTCTTCGATCCCCAGGGCAGCATCGACAGGGGCTACATGACCGGGATGACCCCGGAGGTGTACGACGGCACCCGGTGGAGGAGCCTGCTCGGCGCCAGGAGCCGCGACGCGTTCGGGCCCGACAACAGCCGGTTCTGGTATCCGCGCGCCTGGATCGCCCCGAACGGCAAGGTGTTCGGCATCGCGTCGGACAAGATGTGGTTCCTCGATCCGGCCGGCAAAGGCTCGGTGAGGGTCTCGAACTTCAAGGAGCCGCAGCGCGAGGCCCTTTCCGCCGTCGACGCGCCGAATGTCGGCCCCGTCTCGACCGCGGTGATGTACGACACCGGCAAGATCCTGCAGGTCGGCGGCAACAGCTACGACAACGGCAACGGGTTCCTGTCGAGCAGCCAGGCCACCGTCGTCGACATCACCAGCGGAGCCGCCGTGCTGACCGAGACGGCGCCGATGAGCGTCGGCCGCGCTTGGGCCAACGCGACGGTGCTGCCGACGGGTCAGGTCGTCGTCACCGGCGGCAGCAAGTATAACGACGCGGCCGACGGCGACACCGTGCTGCACGCCGAGACCTGGGTTCCGGCGACCGGCCGCTGGTCGGTCGGCGCCTCGGGCTCGGTCTATCGCGGCTATCATTCGGGCGCGATCCTGATGCAGAACGGCGCCCTGCTGATCGCCGGCGGCGGCGCGCCCGGCCCGGTGCTGAACCAGAACGCCGAGGTCTTCTACCCGCCCTACCTGTTCACGACCCTCAACGGGAAGGCGGCGCTGGCCCCGCGACCGCGGATCGTCAGCCTGAGCACGGCGCAGCTCGCGCACGGCGAGTCGCTGCAGTTCGAGCTGACCTCCCGGAACGGTCTCGCGCAGGTGGTGCTGGTCGGGCTCAGCGCGACCACCCACAGCTTCAACTCGACCCAGCGCCGCTACGTGGCCGGATTCACGCAGAACGGCTCCGCCGTGACGGTCCAGGCGCCGGCCTCGGGCAACCTCGCGCCGCCCGGCTACTATCAGCTCGTCGCCATCGACCAGAAGGGCGTGCCCTCGCCCGGCGTCATCATCGCCCTCGGGGGCGGCTTCGCGGCCCCGAGCCAGGTGGCGGCCCTCGTCGCCGGCGACGCGGGCACCGGTCAGAACGGCGGCCCCGGCGGTTCGACCGGAGGCGGCACCGGCACCGGGCCGGGCGGCGGCACGGGGCCGGGCACGGGCACGGGCGCGGCCGCCGGCACGCCCGTGAGCTTGCAGGCGAGCAACTACACCGGCAGCTACCTCACCGCCGTCAACGGCACCGCGCGCCTCGTCACCCCGGCCAATGCGACCGACAGGCAGCAGGCGACCTTCCGCATGGTGCCCGGTCTCGCCGGCCAGGGCGTCTCGTTCGCCTCCGCCACCAGCGCGAACCAATACTTGCGCAACCAGAACTACCAGATCCTGCAGCAGACCAGCGACGGCGGCGACGTCTTCAAGCGCGGCGCGAGCTTCCTCCAGCGCGCCGCCCTCGCCGGCACCTGCGGCTGCACGACCGGCACCTGCTCGTCCTACGAATCGGTCGACTGGCCCGGCTATTACGTGCGCCACCGGAACTTCAGCTTCTACATCGACAAGCTGGATGGCAGCGACGGCTTCAAGCAGGACGCCTCGTTCTGCGCCGCCCCGCCGCAGGATCCGAGCGTCGCCGGTCCTCCGCTGCTGAAGGCGCTGCATTCCGGACTCTGCCTGTCGATCGCGGCGGGAGACCGGAGCGACGGCGGTGCCGTCACGCAGCGGGCCTGCAACGGCTCCGCGGAGCAGACCTGGCAGAGCACGCCGAGCAACGGCGGCACCGCCTACGTCAACAAGGCCTCCGGCAAGTGCCTCGACATCAGCCTCGCGCAGGGTCCGGCCGGGCCCAGGACGACGGTCTACCAATGGGCCTGCCACGGCGGCACCAATCAGGCCTGGACGGCGAAGGCGCAGTCGGGCGGCAACGCCCTGGTGTCGGTCAACGCGAACCTCTGCCTCGACATCGCAGCCGCTTCCACCCAGGCCGGCGCCCGAACGATCGGGTGGACCTGCCATGGCGGGGGCAACCAGACCTTCCTGTCGCAGTAGGACGCCATCGGCCCGGTCCGGCGGCTCACGGCCGCGCCGGACCGGCCGAGAGCGCCGCCGCGATCGCGGCGCAGGCGGGATGCGGGGCGCCCTCAAGGATGTCCGCCGCGACGGTCTGCTGCCAGACGATGAAGCCGGCACCGCCCAGATTGACGATCCCCGTGCGTCCGCTCCGAGTGCGGTTCTCCTCGACGACGACCGAGATCCGGAAAACCTGCCGCGGCGACGGCTCCGGCCCGGCCGCGCCCGGCAGCGAGCGGATCGCCGCGGGGTTGACCCGCCGCACCAGGGCGGCGAGGTCGAAGCGGCCGCCCTCGTTGTGGATGGTGAGCACCGGACGCAGGCGGGCGGCGATCGCCGGGGTCATCGAGGGCAGCCGGTCGATCTCGTCGACGCTGGCGAACGGCCCGTTGCGCGGCCCCCAGGGCAGGCCGCGGGCCCGGTATTGCGGGTCTTCCGCCCCGCCGTTCGGCTCCGGCGCGTCGTCCGGATCGCGGTAGTCGACGATCTCGGCACCGAGGGCGAGCACGTCTCTGTCCGCGACGCCGAGCAGGCGGAACGCCTCCTCCATCGCCGGCCGCGGCGTGGTGTTGAGGTCGATCAGGGTGCCCTGGTCCTGAAGGGACATGCGCGCCGTACGGCCCGGCGCCAACAGGCAGGCGGTGACGGTGCCGTCCTCCGGCAGGGTGAAGCCGGTCCGGCGGGCGGTCCGCCGGAGGCCGAGATCGTAGGCGAGCAGGCGCGCGATCCCGTCCGCCGCGCCCTGGAGCCGGACGGCATCGGCCCGGGCCTGGACGAGGCTGGAGGCGGAGCGCACCTGGAGGATCGCCGCCGCCAGAACCGAACCGACGACGACGAAGATCGCCAGCACCGACAGCAGCACGAAACCGGCCTCGCCGTTACAGTCGCCGGCGGCCGGACGGTCCGGGGCGCCGGGACCGGTCACGGGCTGCCGTCGAGGGCGATCAGGAGAGGGGGCCATCGGCGGCGGTCCGCGGGGGGAAAGGCGATCTGGATCTCGATCAGGACCGGCGGCCGGTCCGGCCGCGACCACGCCGTGTGCCAGAGCGGCCGTGCGCCCTCCGACGGCGCGCCGAAGTAGCGGATCCCGAGGCCGGCGATCCGCCGAAGGACGACCTCGCTGCGTGCGACCGCCGGCTGTCCGGGCAGCGCCTGCGCCTCGGTGCGCCGCTCCAGCAGGTCGTCGGCGCCGTCCCGGCCGGGAACCCGCGCCAGCGCGACGACAAGTTCCGTCGGCCGTTCCAGGGTCTGGTCGGGGGCGACCACCGCGACGAGGCCGTCGGGGCCGCCCCGCAGGGTCGGCCGGCTGCCGTCGGGACGCCGCTGGGCCAGACTGCCGAGGGTGCGCCGCAGGTGGTCGCGGACCGATTGCAGATCCTCGGCGCCGACGGCGCGCCCGGCCGCCGCGGAGGCGCCGCCGGCGACCCGAACGGCATTGAGCAGCAGGACACCGATCAGTCCCGCCAGGGCGAGGCAGACCAGGGTCTCGACCAGGGTGAAGCCGGCCTGCCGCGCCGCGGCGCCAGATCGCGGCCGGCGGCTGCGACGGCTTGCGATGCCTCGCGTCGGACGAGGGCGCGCGGGCGCGGTCCCGATGCGGGGCCCGGCTTCGCTCGAGCGCCGCGCACGCACGTGTTGCGGTTCCCGGACCTGATCGGGTGACGGCCGCATCACTCGATCCTCCCGGCGATCAGCGTCGCGTAGAGCGGCACGGCCGTGGGGTCGGACCGGGTCACCCGGACCTGCCAGAGCGGCGGCGCGCGACCGAGGCCGAGGCGCGGCCGCAGGTCGACGATGCTGAGCGCCCACGGGCTGCCGTCCGAGAAGGTGCCGTGCACGAGGCCGGGCGCGAGGGGACCGTCGGCGAGGCGGCGCAGGACGACACCCTCCGCCTCGTCGGCGGCGACCCGGGCTGCGTCGAGGCGCCGGACTGCGACCGCCGCGGTGCCGGCGATCTCGAACGCCGTGAGCGTGGCGGCGGCGGCGATGCCGAACGCCACCAGAACCTCGACGGTGGTGAAGCCGGCCTCGCCCCGAGGGGAGGCGGGACGCCGCTCCGTCACGTCCCATCCTCGCGCCGCACCTGACCGGTCAAGGCGCTGACCGCGAGGATCCGGCGCGACCCGCCCGCCGCCAGGATGATCCGGCCTCCGGTGGAGCTGCCGTCGGGCAGGAGCCGGACTTCGCCGTCCACCGGCCGGCCGACCGGGCCGGCCTCGACCGCGACCGCGACGCCGCGCACCTGGATCGGGGCCGCGCCCGGGCGGGAGCTGGTGAAGCGGGCCGCCTGCGGCTCGTAGGCGAGGCGTCCGGCCCGGCCCGTCCGGATCGCCTCGGCGCGCAGGCGGCCGATCTCGGCGGCGACCGTCTCCGAGACCAGGACGGCCCGCCGGTCGAGCGCCCCGGGCCCAAGGGACTGGAACGCGACCGTGGCCGCCATGGCGAGGATCGCCAGCGTCACCAGCATCTCGACGAAGCTGAATCCATCCTGTCCCGGTCCCGCCGCCATCAGCCGGGCGCTCCGAGGAGGAGGGCCGCATGCAGGCCGAGCGCCAGGAAGGGACCGAACGGCAGGGCGGTGGCCCGCTCGATCCGGCGCCCCGCGAGGGCGCCGAGACCGACGAGTGCGAGAGCCGAGAGGCTGGCTCCCAGGATGAGGACCGGCAGGCCCGCGAGGCCGGTCCAGGCAGTGGCGGCGCCCATGAACTTGACGTCGCCGAGCCCCAGGCCGATCCGGCCGCTCAGACGGGCGTGCAGGGCGCGCAGCGCCCAGACCAGCCCGAAGGCGAGACCGGCCTCGGCGAGCCTCGACCCCGCCGCCGGGGCGCCGCCCGCCCCGGCGGCGACGGCCAGACCCAGGACGAGGAGCGCGAGGTTGAGCCCATCCGGGATGATGCGGCGGCGCAGGTCGATCAGGCTCGCCGGCAGCGTGAGCGGGAGCGGGAGCAGGACCGGAAGCACCGTGGTGACGAGGAAGGCGGCGGACATCACGCGCGCCCGACCGGGCCGGCCCCGGACGTCTGCATCGGCGCCAGGGCGAGGATCTGGTCGGGCGGAATCCGCGCGAGAGACACCGGGGTCTGGATCTCGGTGGGCGGCAGGGGTGCCCGCGCGGCCCCGGCGGCCGGGACGAGCCTCGCCTCGCGCAGCCGGGACCACCAATACAGGAAGGCCACGAGGGCGGCCGCCAGGATTCCGGCGAGCCAGGGGCCGAGCAGCCATGCCGCGGCGACGCGGCCGTTCAACTCGCGCATCAGACCGAGGGCGAAGGCGGTGTACCACGACACCCCGGAGACGGCGCCGGAGATCAGCACGATCGCGGACCGCAGGCGCGAGACTTCCACCAGCAACGGCCGGTCGACGTCGCGCAGCACGCTCGACAACATGACGCCGTGCACCACGAGGCCGTTGACGGTCAGCACCAGCACGACCACCACCTTGGCCCAGAGCTTCGGATTATCGAACTTCTCCGGCGAATCGACGGCGTAGACCGCCAGGAAGCCGAGGCCCGAGAGCCACAGCAGCCCGAGGCCGACCGACACCACCTTGCTGACGAACAGGAAGGTGCGGCGGATCTCGACCGGCAGGGCACCCCAGCGCAGCCAGCGCAGGATCCAGAAGTAGAGCATCGTGGCGCCGCCGAGGCCGAAGCAGAGGCCGAGGAGGTGCAGCCCGGTGAGCACGGTCAGAATGCGGATCGGCGGGAACGGCGCCGGCAGCGGAACCACCAGCGGGTCGGCCGCTGCGACGCCGCCGAGGGCCGGGAGGAGACCGAGCGCCACGGCCCCGGCCGCCAGGGCGCGGCGGCCGAAGCCGGCACGTGGTGGGTGTGTGGTCGACCGGTGCATGCGCCGTTCCTGCTGGTGGGAGAACCTCGTCGCGTCAGCGCCTCACTCTGGGGAAGAATCCATAACGATTTCCCAATCCCTCTGCGTCAGGGTCGCCTGCCGCGAATGCAGTCAGGGCTTCTTTACGAAGAGACGCCATCGTGCCGGGGATCTCACGCTCGTCCGAGGGCCGCACGATGTCCATCAACACCAGGGCCTCTAGGAAGCCGCAGGGGAAGGAAGCCGGGTTCTCGCTGGTCGAACTGCTTGTGGTCCTGGCGATCATCGGCATGATTGCCACGATGGTGACGCCGCAAGTGCTCGGCTATCTCGGCCGCGCCAAGGGCGAGACGGCTCGCATCCAGGTCAAGAACATCGCGCAGGCGGTCGAGTTGTACTACCTCGATCTCGGCGCCTATCCGTCGATGCAGCAGGGCCTTCAGGCGCTGGTGCAGCCGACCGGGCCGGCGTGGCGCGGCCCCTACGTGCGGGATGCGCGGGGCCTGACCGATCCCTGGGGGCACGCCTATCTCTATCGGTCTCCGGGCGCGGGAGGAGCCCCGTTCGAGGTCTACAGCCTCGGCGCCGACGGGCGGGCCGGCGGCCAGGGCGATCATGCCGACGTCGCCAGCAACTGAGACCGGCGGTCCTTATCCAATGAAAGCCGGTTCTGGATTCCTCATCGGATCCTTGATCCGGCGCCGAACGATCGAGATGTCCAGCGGGCGCGATCTCCCGCGTCCGCCCGACCGTAGATCGGTCGCCTGCGTGCCTCATCTCACGTAGCGTCTTTCACGCTCTTCCCTTGGGATCGCGGAAATCTTCCCCAGGTGTCTGACGCGCTTCAACCTCTCGTTAACCATACCGCCGATACCGTTCGGCCAGCGTGGACGGTCACAGGGGACGGCGAGGTGGTGGCTAGAGGTGCGCCCGTCCTCGCCTTGGCGCTTATCTGTGGCTGGCCGCTGTTCGCCCGCGGCGCCGAACCGATCGGCGAGATCGGGACCCGGGGGCCGCGGGGACTGGTTCTGCGCGGGACCGACCGCCTGATCGGCGGCGAGGAGCCCGTCCGCGCGCCGATCCCGGGCGGTCCGGTGCGCCTCGACCTCGTCGAGGCGCCGCTGCCGGTCGCCGCCAAGGCCGTCCTCGCCGACACGCTCGGATGGGGCTACACCCTGGACGAGCGGGCCTCCGGCACGATCACCCTTCAGACCGGCGGCCCGATCGCCCGCAAGGCGCTTCTGCAGATGTTCGAGGCCGCGCTCGCGAGCCGCGGCCTGTCCCTGCGCCGCACCGGGCGGATGGTCCAGATCGGACCGGTGGGCGGTACCCAGGAGATCCGTCCGGTCCGGGCACCCGGCGCCGAAGCGGGCGCGGTCGCGGTGCCGCTGCGATGGATCTCGGCCGCGGAGATGCAGTCGATCCTGTCCTCCGTGGCGCCCCGCGAGGTGGTGCTGCGGGCCGATCGGGCGCGCAACCTGCTGATCCTCTCCGGCGATGCCGCGCAGATCCGGACGCTGCGCCAGACCATCGCGGTGTTCGACGTCGACTGGATGCGCGGCATGTCGACCGCGATGCTGCCGGTGCGCAGCTCCAACCCGGCGGTGCTCGCCCGCGACCTGACGCAGATCTTCGGCGGCGAGACCGCCGGCACCGGAGACGTGATCCGCTTCATCCCCAACGAAGCGCTGAACGCGGTCCTGGTGGTCAGCTCGCGCGCCGTCTATCTCGACCGCGCCCGCGCGCTGCTCGAACAGCTCGAATCCCTCGCCGCCGACCGCGAGCGCCAGCTCTTCGTCTACCGGATCCAGAACCGCTCGGCCAAGGACCTCGCCGCCGTGCTGCAGGGCGTCGTGATGGCCGAGATGGGGGGCGCCTCCGGCCTGGCCGGAATGGGCGGCGGCTTCGGCGCCTATGGCGGCGGGGCCTCGGCGGTGTCGGGCGGCTATGCGGCGACCGGCGGGTTCGGGACGGGCCTGCTCGGGGGCAGCGGACCCGGCGGGGCCGGATCGTCGGCAGGCGGAGCCTCGGGCGGCGGACACTGGGCCGGCGGAACCGCGGGCGGCGCCGCCTCCGCGGGCTCGGGCTGGGCCGCGGCCGGCGCCGGCGACCCAGGGTCTGCCGGTGCGGGCTATGGCGGAGCGGGCGGCGCCGGAGGCGGGCTCGCGTCGCCGGCGCTCGCCAGCGCGGGCGGCCTGCTCGCCGGCGGGTACGGCGGCTCCGGCGGCGGCGGGTACGGCGGAGGGTTCGATCCGGCCTACCCGGCCGCCGGCGGGATGCGGCGGGACGCGATCGGCATCGTCGCCGACGACGCCAACAACAGCCTCGTGATCTCGGCGACGCGCAACCAGTACGACAAGATCCTGCGCATCCTCGGCCGCCTCGACGCGATGCCGACGCAGGTCTTGCTCGAAACCGTCATCGCCGAGGTGACGCTCAACGACGAACTTGCCTTCGGCGTGCAGTGGTTCCTCAAGGAGCGCGGCAGCCGCCTCAACCTCGGCAGCGTGGACACCGTCAACGCGGCCAGGGGCGTCGGCGTCGGCGGCACCGGCGGCCTGATCGCCGCGGCGGCCCGCGGGGTGCCCGGCTTCAACTACCTGCTCGGCGCCGCCGACTTCAACGTCGTGCTCAACGCGCTCCAGAGCGTGACCCGGATCAACGTGATCTCGTCGCCCAACATCACGGTCCTCGACAACCGGACCGCCAAACTCCAGATCGGCGATCAGGTGCCGATCATCAAGCAATCGGGCCAGAGCGCGCTGACCGCCGGCGCACCGATCCTCAACCAGATCGAGATGAAGGACACCGGCGTGATCCTCTCGGTCACGCCGCGGGTGAACAAGAACGGCCTCGTCGTGCTCGACATCAACCAGGAGGTCAGCGACGTGGTGCCGACCACGACCTCGCAGATCGACTCGCCGACGATCCGCCAGCGCCGGGTGGCGACGAGCGTCGCGGTCAGCGACGGGCATAGCCTCGCCATCGGCGGACTGGTGCAGGAGAAGGGGCAGATCCGCAACGAGAACCTGCCGGTGCTGAGCGACCTGCCGGTGATCGGTTCCGCCTTCCGCAACCGGGTCGATCACCGGGTGCGGACCGAACTCCTGGTGTTCATCCGCCCGCGGGTGATCCGAGGCACCGCCGAGGCCGACCGCATCGCCGAGGACTTCCGCCAGCAGTTCAAGGCGATGATGCCGGTCCGCCCGGTGCTGCCGCCCGCCCCGATGCCGAGTGCCCACGAGGGACCCCAGGGCATCCTGCGCCGGATGCTGGATTGAGGGCTGGTCCTTACCGGCGCAGGGCCGGCACCGCCTCCGGCGCAGGGCGGGCGCCCACGGGCAGCAGGGTCGCGGGCGGGCCGAGAAAGACCGCCACGTAGCGGCGTCCGCCCTGGACCAGGTCGACCCGGTCGTGCTCGACCGCCGCGACGCGCCAGTCGCCCCGGCCCTCGCCGCGGGCGAGCCAGACCGGCGTGCCGCCGCCGTCGTCGATGAGCGCGCGGGCGGAAGCGCCGTCGAGCAGGATGCCGCGCACGGTCAGCACCGGCCGCGGCGGGTCGCCCGCCAGGATCTCGCGCGGACCCCTTGCGGTCCAGGGCCGCCGGCCGGGATCGAAGAGCGGCCGGTCCAGCGCGGTCCCGTCCGGAGCCGGCGCGGGTTGCGCGGCCGGTCGTGGCGCCGGCGTCGGGCCGGTATCGATCGGCCAAGCGAAGGCGGCGACCATCGCGGCGGCCGCGAGGCCGCAGGCCGCGCGCGGCCCGCGTCCGGTCCCCGCCAGAACTGCGCGCAGACGATGCCGGATCTCGGTCACGGCGCGGCGCTCCGTGGGCCAGGCGCTTGAAGGAGGACGCCTCGAACGGTCAGGTTCAGGCGCAGGACGGTGGCGCGTCCGATCTCGGGATCGGCCGGGCGCTCGATGCTGAGTTCCGCCTCCTCCGGGACGACGAGCGGGCCTTGCGTCTCGAGCGCCTGCATCAGGCCGTGCAGCCCTTCCGCGCTGCCGCGCAGGGAGGCGGACAGGCGCGGCAGGGTCGGGCGGTCCGGGTCGGCCCGCAGGCCTGCCCCGTCGACCACGGCGACGTGCTCGGCCGCGAGGGCGTCGAGCCGGGCCTGGAAGGCGGCGACCAGAGCGCCCTCGTCCGCGGCGCTGAGCGGGACCGGCGCCGGCGCCGCGGCGGCGGCGCGCGCCCGGGCCAGGCGGTCACGGGCGACGCCGATCGCCTCCGCCGCCTCGACGGCGTCGCGCACCGGCCCGACCGCGAGGACGAGCGCGACCCCGAGCCCGGCCAGACCCAGCAGCAGCGGTTTTCCGCCGGCGGGAAACCCCGCCATCATGGCCGCGCCCCGTCGCGCAGGCGCGGCAGCGCCACGACGACGCGCTGTCCGCCCTCCGCCGGGGCCGCCTCGCGCAGGACGGGCGCGCCGAAGCCCGGCAGCCGGGCCAGGGCCGAGACGGCCGTGCCGGCGTCCGGCGCGAGCAGCGTGAGTTCCAGCCCGGCGGCGGTCACGCGCAGGACCTGCGCCGAGACCGCAGCCGGCAGCGCCGCCGCCAGCGCGTCCCAGGTCCGGGTCAGGGGTGGTCCGCGCTCCGCCAGGATCGCGGCCGTGCCGGCCTGGACCGCCGGCGGCCGGCCCGCGGCGGCAGCCAGCCGGGCGCCCGCGAAGGCCTCGTCGAGGGCGGCGAGCGTCGCCGCCTGATGCTGACGCAGGCCGACGAAGGCCCCGAGCAGGAACAGGGCGGCGGCGGCCGCGAGCAGAGCGTTGCCGGATCCGCGCCGCAGCCCCGGCAGGGTGTGGTGCCCGCCCGACAGCAGGTCGACCGGCATGCTCCGGTCCTCGCCCGCCCCGACCGTCACGATGCCCACGGTGAGCCCCGCCTCCGCGAGCGCCGACAGCAGCGGGGCCAGACGGGCGCGCTTCAGCACGACCTGACGCACCCGCAGCATGCGGGTCTCGGTGTCCTCGCCCTCGACGTACCAGTCGCTGAACACCTGATCGGCGCTGAACGGGGTGGCGGCTTCCAGTTCCTGCGCCAGCACCGCCCGCATCCGCGGCAGCGCCGCGCTCGGCAGCTCCAGGGTGCGGATGAAGCAGGCAGCGGGATCGACGATCACCTTCGCCCGCAGCGTTGGACGGCCGCCCCGGATCGCCGCGAGCCGGTCGGCGAGGTCGTCGGCCGCGCCGTCGAGGCGGTAGGTCCGGTCCTGCCCGTCGCGCCGGTCGATCAGCGTGAGGCCGGGCTCGCCCGGCGCCCCGAGCCGCAGCGTCAGCTGCGCCGGGTCGCGGTCGATGCGGGCCTCCGTAAAGCCGAGGGCGTGCGAGACGGCATCGAGCCCCTGCCGGAACGCGGTCTGGACGGGGGACGGGCGGTCCGCGGACCGGACGGATGGCGCGCGCAAGGGGTCGGCTCCGGCGCCCGGGTGTCGTCCGGGCGTCTCCGACCGGTCTAGCGCCGCGGTGTTTCCGTCCGCTTAAGGATGCGACGCGAGAATGTCGGGTGCCGGCCGGGATGCCGGGGATTCCTCCGGGGTGGGGCGATGCTGAGCATCTGGGGGAGCAAGACCCGGCCGCGGCGCGCGCAGGCCGATCGCCGGGACGCGCCGCGCCGCCGCGGCGACGACCTGCGCGCGATCGTCGATCGCCTCGCCGAGAGCGACGTGCTGGATGCCGCCGGCCACGAGCGGGCGCTCGCCGCCCTCGACGGTCCGGGCCGTCGGTCGCTGCCCCTGCTCCTGACCGAACTCGGCCTCGTCCACGAGGCGACGCTCGTCACCGCCCTGTCGGAGGCGACCGGCCTGCCGATCCTGCGCCAGGAGGACCTGCCGGGCGAGCCGGTGCTGCCCGATCTCCTCGGCCCCGATTACTGCGCCCGTGCCCGCGTGCTGCCGCTCGCCGCGGAGGCGGACCGCCTGGTCGTCGCGGTGGTCGATCCGTTCGAGGCCGAGGTCGCGGACGCCCTCGCACACCTCGTCGACCGGCCGGTGAGCTTGCGCCTCATCGGGCCGGGCAGCTTCGAGCGCGCCCACCGCGCCGTCTACGGCGACCTTCCCGCGGACGGCGAGGCGGCCGGCGACGACGACCTCGCGCGCCTCGCCGACGTGGCGAGCCAAGCTCCGATCGTGCGGCTCTCCGCCCGACTGGTGCGCAAGGCGTTCGAGCTCTCGGCCTCCGACATCCACCTCGAAGCCGAGGAAGCCGACATGCGGGTGCGCTACCGCGTCGACGGCGTGCTCGTCGAGGCCGAGCGCCTGCCGCGCTCGATGCAGCTCGCGCTCACCACCCGCATCAAGATCCAGGCCGGCCTCAACATCGCCGAGCGGCGCCTGCCCCAGGACGGACGCATGCAGGCCCCCGACCGCGGCCAGGAGGTCGACATCCGCGTCTCGACCCTGCCGACCGCCCACGGCGAGAGCGTGGTGCTGCGCGTCCTCGACGGCTCGCGCCGGGTCGAGGACTTTGCGGCGCTCGGCTTCGATGCGGCGGCGATCGGCGCGATCGCCGCGATGACGGGCCGGCCGAACGGCCTCGTCCTCGTCACCGGCCCGACCGGCTCGGGCAAGACCACGACGCTCTACGCGGCGCTGCGCCGGATCAACGGCCCGCACCTGAAGGTCGTGACCGTCGAGGACCCGGTGGAGTACCGGATGGCCGGGGTGAACCAGGTCCAGGCCCATCCGGGCATCGGCCTCGACTTCGCGGCGGCCCTGCGCTCGATCCTGCGCCAGGACCCGGACGTGGTGATGGTCGGCGAGATCCGCGACGGGGAGACCGCCCACATCGCCGTGCAGGCGGCGCTGACCGGCCATCTCGTCGTCTCGACGCTCCACACCAACTCGGCCCCCGCCACCGTGACCCGGCTGATGGACATGGGGATCGAGCCCTACCTGATCGCCGCGACGCTCAATGGCGTGGTTGCGCAGCGGCTGGTGCGCCGGCTGTGCGGGGCCTGCGCCGAGCCGGCCCCGGCGACGCCGCAGGAGCGGCTGCGCCTCGGCATCGCCCCGGAAGTCCCGCTGAGCCTCAAACGGGCCCGCGGCTGCCTGGCCTGCAACGGCACCGGCTATCGCGGCCGCATGGTGGTCTCCGAGATCATGACCCTGGACGGCTCCTTGCGCGGGCTGATCGCGGGCCGCGCCGACGAGCAGACGCTGACGGCCCAGGCCCGTGCCGCCGGCATGACCGGCCTCGGCGACAGCGCCCGGGCGCGGGTGCTGTCCGGCGACACCACTCTCGACGAGGTCGGCCGGGTGCTGGAGGGGACGCTGTAGATGCCGCGCTTCGCCTACCGGGCCTATGCCGAGGACGGGCGCTCCCGCACCGGGCGGATCGAGGCCGAGACGCGCCAGCGCGCCGTGGCGCTGCTGCGGGCCGACGGGCTCCAGGTCTACGCGATCGAGCCGGAGGCGGCCGGGCCGGCGCCGTTCTGGCGCCGCGACCTCTTCGGCCGCGACCGGGTCAACGACGCCGCCCGCGTCGCCTTCCTGCGCGAGTTCGGCACGCTCGTCGGCGCCGGGCTCACTGTCGACCGGGCGCTGCGCCTCGTCGCGCGCCAGGCCGGCCCGGCGCTCAGGCCCGTCCTTGCCGACCTGCTCGAACGGGTGGTCGCCGGCGCCTCCCTGTCGCGGGCGATGGCCGCCCACCCGCAGGCCTTCCCGCGCGACATGGTCGACATCGTGCGCGCCGGTGAGGCCACCGGCACCCTCGTCGACGTGATCGGCTCGCTCACCCGCTCGATCGAGCGCCGCGACGCCGTGCGCCGCCACCTCATCTCGGCGATGATCTACCCGGCCCTCCTGGTGCTGATGGCCCTCGGCACGGTGGCGATGATCGTCGGCGTGCTGGTGCCGGCGCTGGCTCCCCTGTTCGAGGGTACCGGACAGGCGCCGCCCTTCGCGATCCGCGCCGCCGCGTGGTTCGGCAACACGGTCTCGGCCCTCTGGCCGGTCCTCGCCGGCGCCCTTGCCCTCCTGGTCCTCGGGCTCGCCCGGGCGTGGCGCCTGCCGGCCTTCGCGGCGGCGAGGGCGCGCCTCGCCCTGCGCCTGCCGCTGATGCGCGAGATCGTCGTCGGTCTGGAATGCGCCCGCCTGTGCCGGGTGCTCGGCACCCTGCTCGCCGCCGAGGTGCCGGTGCCGGACGCGGTGGCGGCGACGCGTCCGCTGGCGGGCAACCAGCTCTTCCGCCGCGCCCTCGACGAGGCCGGGCGACGGCTCGTCGAGGGCGGCAGCCTCGCCTCCGGGCTCGCCTCGCTCAAGCCCTACGCGGCCTCGACCCTGAACCTCATCGCCAGCGGCGAGCAGGTGAACCGCCTCGGCAGCGTCCTCCTGCACGCCGCCGAGATGCACGAGACCGAGACGCGCCAGCGGATCGACCGCCTGCTCGCCCTGCTCACCCCCTTGGTGACGGTCGCGATCGGCGGATTGATCGGAGGGCTGATCATCTCGGTGATGGGCGCGATCCTGAGCGTCGGCCAGCTGACCCAATGATGAGACCTGTGCGCGAAGCGCTCGATGCATGACATCTTGGGCTCAGCCGGCACGGAGAGCGACCATGAGTGGTGCTCTGCGCAGCCGCGCGCAGGTCTCGCCACACCGCAGGGCGACCGTGCGAGAAGGCGAATGTCCTGAATGGGCTGGGTGGAAAAGTGGCTGGGGCGCCAGGATTCTCACCTAAGCGGCAGCCCGCGTAAGTCGTTGACTCAGCAGCACTAAACGGCGTTACAGCTGCGTTGTCATACATTGATGTGCGACAACGTGCAACTCGTCGTTGGCTCAATATTGCGGACGTCAGTTCGGCTTGGTCAGCATGTAATGAATGGCCGAATGTGGCCGGCTGAGGTTTGCCCTTCAAAGTCGAATTGGAGCTAACTATGAGGTGTAGTCAGAATTCTAGAGGGTGTTACGGACCTACGAGGGCACCAAATTGGCGGCGATGCAGTCCCGCCGTGCCTACCCCTCCGATGTCAGCGATGAAGAATGGGCGCTGGTCGCCCCCTACCTGACCTTGCTTCCCGAAACGGCCGCTCAGCGCGAGCACAGTCTGCGGGAGGTGTTCAACGGGCTGCGCTACGTCGTGCGCTACGGCGTGGCTTGGCGCGCGATGCCCCACGATCTGCCGCCCTGGCACGCCGTGTATGACCAGGCGCAACGCTGGCTGAAAGCGGGCTGCTTCGAGAGTTTGGTCCACGACCTGCGCGCCGTGCTGCGCTTGGCTTCGGACCGGACCGAGGAACCTTCGGCCGTGGTGCTCGACAGCCGGACGCTCCGCTCGACGCCCGAGAGTGGCGCTCGCGCCGCCTGGGACGGACACAAGCGCACCCGCGGTTCGAAGCTGCACGCGGCGGTCGATACGCTCGGCCAAGTGCTGGCGCTGCATGTCACACCCGCCGATGCCGATGACCGCGCCGCCGTGGCCGCGCTGGCTGATGCCGTGCAGGAGGCCACCGGCGACAGCGTGGATCTCGCCTATGTCGATCAGGGCTACACCGGCGAGCGCGCGGCGAAGGCGGCGGCTGATCACGGCATCGCCCTGGAAGTGGTGAAGCTGCCCGAAGCCAAGCGCGGCTTCGTCCTGTTGCCACGCCGGTGGGTGGTCGAGCGCGCCTTCGCCTGGATGGCCCGCTTCCGCCGCTTGGCCCGCGACTACGAACGCCTGCCGGCTACCCTGGCCGGGCTGCACCTCGTCGCCTTCAGCGTCCTACTGCTCCGCAGGGCTGCCGATTTCGCAGCAGTCCGTAACAGCCTCTAGGGCCCGAAGCGAAGTCTACTCAGGATCTCCTGTTCAGCATAACTACTGTTTTCCTCTAACGATGTTGTGAGTTCATCTAAACGATCCCACCTTTTGGTTTGTTCTCTGAGGGCAGAAGACTGAGAGTGATGCGTGATTCTGTATAGCATCGGCATATCGCAGAACCGAATTACTCTATGTCCTTCTATAAGATTACCACTGCCCAATTTCTTGAGGATTGCGTGGTGTAGGGCGTATGCAAAATACCTTTCCGACCTAGTCGGAAATTTGGTTCCGTAATCCGCAAATAATCTCTCCGCAAACGGAACGCCGGAATCGATTCTGTTTGTGAGGGCTGGGTATATTTTTCCTGATGCTCTAACCATATCGGCAATCTTCATGAAATCGCCGTATGCGGTGTCGACATTAAAATCGCCAAAAATTGCCTTCTCCATGAATACTCCCGAAGCATGGATTAGGATTTGATTTTCAATTGAAATTTCTGAAGTATCAGAAGGAGAAGGGGCAAATATAGATCCTATGTTATAATCTTCATGTATCGCTATATAAGCTGTGCTTATACCTATGCGGCGGTATGCAATCACATGCCCAATTTCATGCATGATTACACCCGATTTAGTCTGATGTTTTGCACTGAGTTCTTCGCGGCTCAACATCAGGAGATTTTTCTTGAAGATTTTCATGGCTCAGACCTTCATTTTACTGTAGTTGACGACACTGCTAATAATTGTGCCATTATAATTCTAATGACAAACGTAGCATTTATCGCGAATTTGCAATTTTATAATAATATATTTATTGTGAATCGATATAATTCAGTTCAATAAGTTTTGCACGTCGTTCAATGTAAGTGCATCATCAGCTTTGTCCGACCGGGGCTACAGAGTTGATCAGACTTAAGAAGCGTGGGTCGGAATGAGCCACGGTTTTGTGCAAGCGGATCGGATGGCGCGGATAAGCGGCACTGTTGGCGAACACCAGAAGCTCTCGGCTCGGCATGCTGGTCAGGGCCTGAGCCGGGACCAACCGCGCGGCCTGCGGTGTCAGGGCAATGCTGCGCTGACCCTGCCCCTCGGCGGGCCGGGTCAGCGTCTCGACCCGGGCGGTGTAGTCGCCGAGCGCCCGCGACCAGCGCTCGCTCGCGTCGGGATCGACCGCCGGCACGTCGAACACAGTCACGATCTCGGCGGTGTTGAGGATGGTGTCGGCCCCCGCCTGCCCGTAGAGGCCGACAATCTGCGAACGGTCCTGCCACAGAGTCCAGAGCGAGGCGCCGTAGCCCGGAAGCTCGGCAGATGCAGTCAGGATCTCGGAGAACCGCCCGAGGGCTGCGGCCTCGTCGATCATCACCAAGATGCGTTCGGCCGGCCGGTTGCGGCGCACGCTCGTGAACAGATCGCTGAGGAACCAGCGCAGCAGCGGCGCCAGCAGATCTTTGTACTCGGGCGGCACCGCCACGAACAGATCGACCCGGCCGGTGGCGAGGTCGGCGAAGTCGAAGCTGGTGGCGCCGACGAGATGGCGTAGGCGCGCGTCGGCGAGCCATTGGAAGGCCTGGGCGCAGGTGGCGACGAGCGGGTCGCGGGTCTTCGGATCGGCCTTGAGGATCTCCAGGGCGCTCAGCGCGGCGGGGGCCGGTCGCAAATGTTCGAGTTGCGCGATCAAAGTATCAGGGTCGGCGATCAGCGCCTGGACCTGTGCGACGCTGCGGGTGCCGCGCTTCAGGGTGACTAGGGCCTGTTGTCACTTGAGCCAATCGAGCGTTGCAGCGAGGCAGAGGACACTGGCGAAGCTGACGGCGGTCTTTTCGTAGCGTGTGGCAAGGGCGCGCCACTCCTTGAGGCGCGCCCATAGCCGCTCGACAATGTTACGGTTGTTGTAGACCCAATCCGGACAGGCGAGTTGCTCCTCGTTGCATTTGGTTGGGATCGCGGGGCGTGCTCCGATGGCCCAGATGTGCTCGCGGAAGCGGTGGCTGGAATAGCCGCGGTCGCCCACCACCCATTTGGGCACGCCAGGCAACCGGTCGAGGAGCGGAATGGCGTGGGGGAGCTCGTGGGCCTGCCCAGGCGCGATGCGGAAGCCGATGGCGCGCCCTCGTCCGTCGGCGATCACGCAGGCCTTGGTGCCATAGCCGCCACGAGAGCGGCCAAGCGCTTCACGATCATCTCGCTCGGCCGCAGATCCCCCCTTTTTGCGGCACCTGCCGCTTTCTGATGAGCCCGCACGTTGCTGCCGTCGAGGAAGGCCATGCCCAGCGCGACGCCGCGCTCCTGCACGCGCTCAAGCACCCGTTCCCACACCCCGGCGCGTGCCCAGCGGATGAAGATCTGTGCCGCTTGCCACCAGGGCCCCAACTCCTCGGGGATGGCTCGCCACTTGGCTCCATTCTGATGCCGCCAGAGGATCGCCGAGATCGTGCGCCGAAGCTCCTTGGGCGGCGTCTTCGCCTTCGGGCGGCAGGCCTCAATCAACGGCTCCAACTCACCCCACTGCGCATCTGACAGCATCACGCCTCCTCACCGGGAAACGAGAAAACGCCAAAATTCGCAATCCGTTCAGGCGACAACAGGCCCTAGGAGTGCACCGGTGATGAGATCGATCGCCCGGTTGCGGAAGTAGGCGGCAGCCTCGCCGTCGCCGCCCGGTTCGGGAAGGAGGGCGGCAGCGGTATGCTGAAGATAGAGCACATCCTCCGGATCGCGGTCAGCAAGGGGATTCCATCGGTCCGTGCCTCCCACGAGGTTCAGCGGATCGAGACAAATGACACGCCTGCCGATGGCGCGGCGCCGCTCGGCCGTAGCCCTGTAAAGTTCGCCCTTCGGATCGAAGACGACCGCGGGCCCGGACCAGGCGTTCGGCTCGGGATAGGCCAGGTTCGGGATCAACGCGCCGGAGGTCTTGCCCTTGCGCGGTGGCGCGATGGTCGCGAGCGTGCCCTGGACGGCGACGCGCACCGCGCGCCCGGTCTCCGGGTCGAGGCCGAGTTCGAGGCCTCGACCCATCGCGGCGCGCTCGGCGGCGGTCGCGAAGCGCGCCCCCCCGAACAGGTCGGAGGCGTCGCGCCGGGGCGCGGCCTTCGATCCGGCGAAGCGCCAGCCGATCATCAAGGCAATCGGTGCGAGCACCGCCATCAGCGTCCAGAAGCCGCTCGCGAACGCCGGCGCGCGGCCGATGAGCATCGCCCAGTACAGTTCCACGATCGCATCGAGCTGCCCGGTGCGCCAGAGCGCGAACCACATGCCCGGGCGCATGGCCTCACTCGGCCAGAGGGTTGGATCGAGCCCGTGCACGACGAGCGCCGCAGTGGGGTAGCCAAGAAGCAGGATCGCGATCGTCAGGACGACGATCTTCAATGCGAAGGACATCGATGGTGGATTCCGTCGATCAGCGGTTTGAGCGCAGGCGAGAGGTCATTCAGCTCAGGGGGCTGTGGCGAGGAGGCTCAAGGGCACGCGCGCCTCCGCGTAGCCGGACTGCGCCACCCAGCTTCGCAGCACACCGTCCGCGCCATCACGGCGCCAAAGCAGTGCGCGGGAACCAGGATCGAGCCGGCCCGCGACGCGCATGCCGTCCGGCATACGCCAGCCGATCGGCTGCGGCTCCGCACCCCGCAGGGTGACCCATCGCTCTGGCGTGCGGTACCAAGCGACTAGTGCCAAGCCGAAAAGCAGTAAGGCACTGCCCAGGCCGAGACCGATTGGCACGAGGCGGTAGGGCAGCCGAGAGCGCCAGATCGCGAGCCGGCTCGCCGTCCCGGCTCGGATCGGCCGATGCGAGGCCTCCGCATTCCGCAGCGAGTCCAACAGCGCCAGGCGGTCTTCCGGCGTGAGTACGGATTCCGCCTCGGCGAGGGCGGCAAAGCGCGCATCGGGTCGCGCCTTTAAAAGCCCGTCAAGCCGACGCTTGCTTACCCGCGCCACCTCCGTCGCCTCGGCCTCGGCCGCCTTAGTGGCGGCAGCGAGGTTGTCCCGCACCGTCTTCGCCGTCGGTGATCCCGAGGCAGATGGAGCCGAGGCGGGCGGGCCCGCGGGGCGCTTCGGTGGAATGGCCACGAGGCTCAGCCCTCGACTAGCCAGAGAGCCGCGGGCTTGACCGCTTCCATCACCGCGAGGCGGAAGGCGGTCAGGTCGCGCAGCATCCGCCCGGCCTGGGCCGGCGAGGTCTCCTTAGCGAGCCTGGCGCGGTCGAGCTTCGGGATGCCGCGGAGCTGCCCCGCCGTGAGCACCTCGCGGGTGGCGTCCTCTAGCTCGAACGCGCGCAAATGGCTCAGCGTCGCCGCACCTGCGACCCGCTTCAGAATGACGGGATCGATCGCGCCGCGCAGCGCGTTCGCCACCACGAAGCTTGCCGCCGCCCAGTCCTTGGCCGCCTGAAGCAGCTTGCCCGCATCCGCCAGCGACCCTGCCTCGGCCGCGACCACCACGACGAGGCCGAGCTCGATCCCGGCCTCACGCAGCGACGCCGCCTCGTCCTTGAGCACGCCGAGCAGGCTCGCCGAGGAATTGGCCCCGAGATCGACCAGCGTCGGACCGGTCACGCTGTAGAGCGCGTTGACGACCGGGTCGAACTCGGCGCGCGCTGCCTTGCCGCCCGAGGCCTCGATCGCCTCGCGGCTGGCGCGCACCGAGAAGTGGCGCACGCTTCCCGGCTCGTTGTCGGCCTTCGCGGTCTTGAACTCCGTAAGGCGCGGGGTCGATTCGACTTCGAGTATCGGCACGTCGGTGACCGCCTCGGCCAGCCCGCGGGTGATCGTGCTCTTGCCGATGCCGCCGGTTTCCTGAGCGACGATAAGAACGCGGGCCATCACTCGGGGTCCTTCCTGAACAGGTGCTTGTGCTTGGTGACGTGATGATCGCGGATTTCGGCCTCGCTCATGGGCGGCTCGCCGGATTCCGGAGGCGAACCGGCCGTGAGCTCGGGGGCGAGCCGGGCTCGCCGTGCGCCGGCATCGGAGGGCGAAGCCGGCGCGGGCCGGCGCGGTGGCAGTGGAGCCGCGGCGAGATCGGGCCGCATGTCGCGCAGAGCCGCCCGCGCGGCCCGGCGGCGGGCCTGCCGGCGCACGCTAGAAATCACGCCGGTCAGCTGCGTGTCGGTGAGCGGGCGCCCGTCGGCGGTGGCGTAACCCTGTGCGGTCAGGCCGGCGGCAATCTCCTTCCAGGTGCTGCCGGAGGCCTTCAGGGCGAGCAGCGCGTCGAGGTTGTCGCGCACCATCGCCATCAGCCCTGTGGCCGCCCGCCCGCCCGGGGCGAGCGTCATGCCGTCGCGCGCCTTGGCGGAGGCGGCGAGGTCGCGCTTGAGGCGGCTGAGGTCGAGGCGGGACTGCATCGGCATGTACGCCGACCTATCAGGCGGTCCCTTGTCGGCCGGTGTGGTGGGGCCGGCAAATGCCAGGGATCACGGCAAGGAATCGTTAGCGCGCGGCTGCATACGGCAGGTAACGGTTGCATCGCGGCTGGACGCGGCAGCAATACGGCAACCCACGGCCAAGTACGGCAGCGATTACGGCTGGGCCACGGTAGCAGAAGGGATATCACACCACACGCACTGAAGTGGCCCGGCGTTAACCGCGCGGCCGTGTCGGCCTCGCCCAACCGCCTCGTCCGTGCCAAGCCTGCCGTCTCGATCCGCGCGCAGCAGGTACGCCGATGGCCCAGGAGGTCAAGCTCACCGTGACCCTGGAAGCGGCGCTCGCCGCCCGGTTGCGAGCCGCCGCGGCCGAGCGCGGCTGGTCCGCCGAGAGCTTGGCCGTCGAGTGCATCGTCCAGCACCTGGAAGTGGCGATCCGTCACCGCGTCCTAGTCGAGCGGATGGAGCAGATCGACGGCGCCATCCTCGAGATGGCCCAGGCGGTCGGCGAACTCGGTGCGCCGTCGGCCGGCATCGACCTGTCCAAGGTCTGCCGCCTGCACAAGGGCGACGGCGTCGCCGATCCGGCGCCGTGACCGCCTCGCTGCACCGGCTCGGTGCCGGTTCGCCGGCAGCGTCGTACTACACCCACGACAGCCAGCGCGAAGCCAAACCCGACAAGCGGGACGAGTACTACCTCTCGGACGGCGGCGGGGTCTGGTGGAGCAGCGGCGAGACGATCGTGCGCCACGGCGCGGCGATCGATGCAGCCTCGTTTCGCGACCTGTGTGCGGGGATCCACCCAGGCACGGGCAAGCCGCTGGTGCGCGGTGCCGGCCCGGGTCACTGGGCGGGCGTCGACTGCACTATGACCCCCGGGAAGAGTGTGTCCGTGCTTTGGATGGCCGGCACGCCCGAGCAACGCGCTGCGATCGAGGCCGCCCATCGCGCCGCCGTCGAGCGGGCGCTGAGTTTTGTCACCGCGGAGGGCCTCGTCACTGTCCGGACCGGCGCCGGCGGTACCGACCAGCATCGCCCGCGCGACCTGATCGTCGGCCGGTTCGATCACTATACAACTCGTGAGGGTGACCCGAATATTCACACGCACTGCGTGTTCATCAATGTCGCTGGTACGCCTGCAAATGCCGGTGCTGGTCGATACAAGTCCCGGACGCATCTAACCATTGAGCCTGAGCGATTATATGCCGCCCAGCTCGGAGTGGGAGCGGCGTACAGGGCGGCCCTCGCCGAAGGGCTGCGCGAGCGGTTCGGCCTGCAGTATCGCGAGGCCGGACGCGGGCAGTGGGAGGTCGCCGGCCTGCCGGAGACGTTACTCGCGGCCTTTTCCAAGCGCTCGCAGCAGATCCTAGCCTATGCGGGCACGGGCGCCAGCAGCGCCCAGCGCGAGATCGCCGCCTTGGCGACCCGCCGGGGCAAGGAGGAGTTGCCGACCGGGCCGGAGCTGGAGGCACGCTGGCGCGCGGAACTCGCCGCCTGCGTGATCGATCCGTGGCTGGCCGCGCGTCACCTTGAGCGCGACTCCGCCCTCGTGCTGACCGCCGAGCGCGATCGGGAGCGGGAGACCCCGTTCGAGCCGCCCGAGATCCCCGGCGACGGTGCGGTGGCACGCGCCGCCTCGGCCTTGTTCCGGCACGAGAGCGTCGTGGCGCGCAAGGATCTGCTCCAGCGCGCCCTGGAGGTCGCGGGCCTCGCCGGCGTCGGGGTCGACGCCGTGGAGGCGGAGCTCGCCCAGCTCGAACGGGATGGCGCGCTGCTGCCGCTGGCCGACGCCGCGATGGTCCCGGGTGCCAGCGCGTGCTGGACCAGCCCGGGCATCGCCGCTTGCGAGGCGGCGATGCTGCGCGCGGCCGATCGTCCCCTGGAGCGGACCTGGATTACGCCCGAGGCGGTCGAGGATGCGCTGGAGCATGCGCCTCACCTCAGCGCCGAGCAGGGCGAAGCCGTGCGCCACGCCGCCGGTCGGGACGGGGTGTCGCTGCTGCAGGCCGGTGCGGGGACCGGCAAGACCACGACGGCGGCCGCCCTGGTGGCCGCCGCCCGCGGCTCCGGTCTCCGGGTGATCGGCCTCGCCCCGTCGTGGGTGGCCGCCGACGAGCTCGGGCGCTCGACCGGGATCCCGGCGCAGGCGATCGCGCGCTGGCGCCAGGACCGGACGCTGACAGCAGGTCCGGATACCGCCAACCGCCCCGACCGGCCGGCGCTGCTCGACGCCGGTACCCTGGTGCTGGTCGATGAGGCGGGGATGGTCGCGACCCGCGACATGGAGGCCGTGCTGAGCGCGGCCCGGTCGGCCGGGGCGAAGGTGGTTCTGATCGGCGATCGGCGCCAGCTCGCCTCGGTCGGGGGCGCGAGCGCTCTGCGGGCGGTCGCCGATGTGGTCGGGCGCTCTGTGGTGCTCGAACAGGTCCGCCGGCAGACGGTGGAGTGGCAGCGCGCGGCCTCGGTGCTGATGGCGCGCGGCGAGGTCGAGGCGGGCTTGCGCGCCTACTCGGCCCGGGACCAGATCGAGCTGGTCGCCGGCGCCGAGGCTGCGCAGGCGCGCGTGCTCGCGATCTGGACCGAACAGCGCGCGGCGCAGGGCGAGGACGTGCTGATCGTGACCCGGCGCAACGCCGACGCTGCAGCGCTGAATATCCGGGCGCGGGCCGTGCTGCGGACAGAGGGACACCTCGGTCCCGATGTGGTCACCCTGCCGGCGCGCGACCGTGACGACAGGCCAGTGCCGCTCGCTCTCGCTGTCGGCGATAGCCTTCGCATCGGCGAGAGCCTGCCGCATCTCGGGTTGCGCAACGGCAATCGCGCCCGGGTCGAGGGGATCACAGTCGAGCCGGAGGGAGGAGCACGCCTGCGCCTGGCGCTGGAGGATGGTCGCGCGCTGGAGGTGGCGTGGTCGGATCTGGCGCAACAGCCGCGGTTCGGCCGGAAGCGGCCGCAGCCCAGGATCGTGCATGCCTATGCGGGCACGGCCTACGCGGCGCAAGGCCGGACCTCGTCCGCGGCGGTGATGTATGTCGGGGCGGCGACCGACGCGCGCGAGCTCTATGTCGGCCTGACCCGGCACCGGCACGAGGCCAGGGTGGTGGTCGAGCGCGACCGGCTCGACGCCCTGTGCCGGCAACGTCAGGCGGATGCGTGGATGCCGGCCACCGACGCGATGGTGCTGGAGCGCCTGTTCCGTGAGGCGCGGAACTACAGCGAGAAGGCCAACGTAGTCGATCACGCCGCCGACCGGGTGGCTTTCGTGCGGGATGGATCGCTGGAAACGCGCGAGCCCATCGGCCAAGGGGTCGACGTGCCGCGCGTGATGCGCGCGGCGCGGCTTTTACGTGAGGCGATGTCGTGGCTTGGCGTCGAGCCGCTCATCGTGCCGACGTGGCGGCTGGTGGATGCCTACGGGCGTCGTCTGACGCAGGCACCGGCCCGGGCGACGCGCGCTTTGGTCGACGAGCTCGCCCGCCGCCTCGATCGCCCCGATCCGCTACTCGACCGTGAGCGGGGTCGCCACATCGAGCGATGATAAGGCTGAATGCAGAGTGCAAAAAACGATTTCGTTGCCAGCAGTGCTAGCAACGCCTACGATCGGAGCATGGCCGTTTCCCACGCACCCAGCGCGACGATCACGATCGGTAATCTTGACGGGCGGGTGAAGAAGCGGCTTCGCGGGCGCGCTGCTATGAATGGCCGATCAATGGAAGCCGAGGTGCGTTCAATCTTCTCGGACACGCTCGGCACCGAGGCAGTCGAGTCGGTGAATTTGGCGGAAGCGATCCGCCGGCGGGTCGCGCCGCTTCGTGGCATTGAGCTTGAAGATCATCCAGCCATCTCGCTCGGTGAGCCGCTCGGATGGTGCTCTAAGATTACAGTTGCATCCTTCTTCTGAGATGCGCCTGTCGAGCGGCAGCTTGGTGGGCGCGCCGCCAGGCTGACCAGGCGAGCACGAGGGCGGGCTCAATGCGCCGCTGCGCCAGCCGCATCGCCACGCGCCGGATCTCTTGGATGGACCACGGCACCGGCGAGCTTGGCGATGAGCGTCGTTTTTGGGGGCGGACTGTTGGCCAAGTGGCGCACCCGCGCCAGCATCGCGAAGGCCAGCATCACCAAGCTGACGTGCCGGTGCCAGCCGTGCCACGAGCGGCTCTCGTTGTGGGCCAATCCGAGTTCCGTCTTGGCGGTCTGGAACGCGTCCTCGATCGCCCAGCGCCGGCCTTCCACCATCACCAGCTTCTCGACCGGCGTGCCGGCCGGGCACCAGGTGGTGAAGTACGCGAGCGCCCCGTCCGACAGGCTGCGCCGCACCAGCAGGCCGCGCGTCCACAAGCTCTGATCGAGCGCGGCGTCGAGCGCGTCGGCCCGGAGCGTGGCCAGCGGCAGATAGGCCCAGTCAAACAGGCGTGGTCCCTTGATTCCGGCTCCGGCCGAGAGGCGCAGCCAGTCCTGGTCGGGGATGCCCTTGGCGATCTCCGCGGCGGTGCCCGCGACGTCGAGGTGTGCGTTCCAGGACCAGAAGTGATGCTGACCGGTAACGCCCAGCACGTAGCCCTTGTAGGCGCGCCGCAGAGCCAGCTCGATCTCGCCCACGCCGTAGATGCTGTCGACCGCCATCCAGGCAAACGGCACCTCTGCCTGGATGGCCCGCTCGATCATGGTCTGCGCCAGCTGCGGCTTGGTGGCGAACGTGATCGCCTCGGGCACATGCGCTGCTTGCCTTCGGGCTGGATCGCCGGTCCAGGCTTTGGGCAGGTACAGGCGACGGTCGATGAAGGCATGGCCCTGATCCGAGACGTAAGCGGCAAACACCCCGGTCTGGCAGTTGGTGATCTTACCGGCCGAGCCTGTGTACTGCCGGCCCACACCGCATGAGGCTTTGCCCTGTTTGAGAAAACCGGTCTCGTCGATCACGAGAACCGCGTCGGGTGCGGCAAGCGTCTCGACGACGTAGTCACGCACGACATCGCGCAACGCCTCCGCATCCCAGTGCGTGCGACCGAGGATGGCCTGCTGGCGCCAGGGACCCGGGTCCCCGGCAGCCTCAGCCCGCATCCAGCCGGTTTTGCGCCGCTCACCCCCGAGCAGGCCGTCCAAGAAAGCGTTAACCGAGGCGGCGACACTCGGGGCGGCGAACAAGGGGCGGATGCGCTGTTTGGCCTGTCGTAGCGTCCTGGACCAGAGCTCCAGCGTGGATTGGAGCGAGGCTTAGGACATCGCGCTCTCCCATCCGAAACCTCTCAGATAGGAGCCTTTCCCTTCAACTGTAATGCTAAAAGCGTGGGACAAAACTGGTGTGAGTGGGTTGGGAGCGTATGGACGCTCTCGTTCCCGACGACCTGTGGGCAGTGATCGAGCCGCTTCTGCCGTTTGAGCCTGAGAAGCCGAAAGGCGGTCGACCGCGCACCTCGGATCGGGCGGCGCTGGCTGGCATCATCCTGGTTCTGCGCACGGGCATGCAGTGGAAGCTGTCAGCGGGCGTTGAATACTGGTTCTTCCGCACTTCGTGCGGCGCGGAACGACAGGTCAGATCGCTATGAGGGCGCGCTGGCGCAACAGCGCGAAGCCCGCGCGGCCGAACATCGTGCGCTTGAGCATCTTCTGCCTACCGATCTGCCCCTCCACCGGACTCGTCGACCAGGGCGTCGTGATCGTGCCGCGTAACGCGTCCCTGTCGCCCTCGAGGCCGACGGCGAACTTCGCCAGCGGCGTCGCAGCCGCCGCCGCGAACCAAGCCTCCAGGCTCTCGCCCGAGCGCCGTCGCACGAGGTCGGCAAAGCGCGTCGCGACGGCCACGCTCTTCGCCAGATCGGGTGCCTCTACCCGTAAGCGATCGAGGAAGCGGCGATCGTCCGCAACGAGCGTGCTCGGGTCCGCCTGCAGAAGCCACGCCGTCCGGTTGATCGACGGGGGCCGCCATGGCGGCGCGCTCGTCGAGCCGGGCGTGGCGTCCATCACGTCCGTGCTCGCGCGACGCCGCCGCATCGCCCAATCCCGCACCATACGCGGACGGATGTCGGCGCCCGCGTGGATCAGCCCGCGGGCGAGTTCGGCGGCGTTGCGGCAGCCGGCCTGCCAGCGCGCCTCGAGATGATCGCGGTAGGGGTCGAGGATCGTCGGCACGATGCGGCGTCGCTGCCAGGAGGGCGGTGCGTCCTGGCGCAGCCAGACCCGCACCGTCTTGCGATCGAGATCCAGAGCGCGAGCCATGCCGGCCACCGAGGCGCCGGCCTCGGACAGCCGCTTGAGCTCGGAGTGCCGAGCCCGACGCGGCGCGTGCGTCGCCTGCTTCCGAACCTCGATCGCCGTCGGCGGCCGCGCGGCTCCCGCCACAGCCCGCGCCGCCTCGACCTCGTAATCGACGCGCGCACGACCGACGGCGCGGATCACGCCATGATGATGGGCAACGATCGCATGCAGGGCGACGCTAAGGTTACGCAGCAGGTGAAAACGATCGAGCACGTGCTGGGCTTGCGGCGCGCCCGCGCGGGCGCCCTCGGCGAAGACGTCGGCGCGGTCGCGAGCGATGACCTCGATGCCCGGATGGGCGCGCAGCCACGCGGCGACGCTCCCGGCGTCCCGGTCGGGCAGGAGATCGAGGACGGTGTGACGTTCGAGGTCGACGACCATAGTGCCGTAGCTGCGCCCGCGCCGCCAAGCCCACTCGTCGATGCCGACGACGCGCGGCTCGGGTTGCGTCGGCAGTGGCGCCGCACGCACGAGGCGCACGAGGGTATCGCCACTCACCGGCATCGCGAGACGATGCGCCATACGGGCGGCGGGCGCACCACCGAGGGCGAGACCGAGATGGCGCTGGAGCACGCGCAGCCGCTCGGACCGGCGGGCGTGAGAGACGGCGACGTCACCAACGCTCTCGCTGAAGGTCCGCCGCGGACAGGCTGGGTTCGCACAGCGGAAGCGTTGCAGCCGGAGGCGCAGGCGGACGGACCGGCCCTGCTAGGGAAAATCGGCGAGGGTGCGCTCGCAATGACCGTGCTTGCGCCCTGCTGACGATCGACAGGTGGGACAGCGCGTCGGGCTCGGGCGGGGTACAACGCGCACGATGAGCGGGTCGGTCGCCGGCTCGATGCCGACGACGTTCAAGCCATCGGGCACGAGGGGCAGGATACGGCGGGGCATGGCGTCCTCCGGAAAGCCGATCTCCGGAGATGGGGCACGTCACGCCGGCCGGCACACTTCGCCACACGAAGTGCGGAAGAACCAGACTTCGGTGCCCGTTGATAGAAGCACCTGCCGCGTTTTGAGGTGGGCTGCAGCGGCAAAACGAGTTGGCGGCGGCTCGGCACGTGGCAGGCAGCCGGTGTTTGGGCCGCCCTGCACCGCGTGATGATGGAGCAGCTTCAGGACGCCGATGCGCTCAACTGGTCGCGCGCGGCCCTCGACAGTAGGAGCCTGCCGGCAAAACGTATGGCCCGCCCCGTCCGCAAGTGGCTCTGGATCCGCTGGTCTGAGCAGTCTGCATAAACGTATCCGGCCTTCGGGCGAGCCCTTGGCCAAGATGGAGATCCGCGCGTCCTGGGCCTCATAAAGGGGTCGGCGTCGAGCGCCATTTTTGCCGGGAGGCTTCCAGAACACCGATCTACTGTCAGGCCATCTTCCTCTCACCGCTCGCAGACATCGGAAGGCCGGCGCGCGCCGCGCCAGCCAAACTCGGATCAGGCGGCCACGGCCGTCGCCTCGTAGACGCGCCCGTGGCGCAGCAGCGCCCAGACGATGCGCGCCATCTTCGCCGCCAGCGCCACTACCGCCGTGTTGGCATGCGCCCGCGCCAGAAGCCCGCGCAGCCACTGCCCGAGCCGCGTATCACTTTGCCGGAGCGTCGGCATCGCCGCCCGGGCACCCTGGATGAGCGTTTTGCGCAGGTACTTGCTGCCGCGCTTGGTGATGCCGACCAGCCGGGGCTTCCCGCCGGTCGTCACCTGCCGCGGTACGAGGCCGAGCCAGGCGGCGAGGTCGCGTCCGCGGGCGAAGCTTGCCACGTCGCCGATGGCCGCAATCAGCGCGGTCGCATTGAGCGCGCCGATGCCTGGGATGGTGGTCAGCCGACGCGCGTTCTCGTCCGTGCGCGCCTGCTCGGCGAACTCAGCATCGAGCGCGGCGATACGCCGGTCGAGGCCCTGCCAACGCTCGCGCACCTCAGCCACGAGGGTGCGCATGCGCGGTGTGAGCGAGGAGCCCGCTCTTGTGTCGAGTAACGCAGCCAGACAGGCGGCCAGCTTGGCCCGCCCTTGCGCGACGACATGGCCGCGCTCCAGAAGGATGGCGCGGACTTGGTTCATCAGCGCCGTGCGCTCGCCCACGAGCTGGTCCCGGACCCGGTGCAGGGTTTGCACGTCGAGCTGCGCCTCGGACTTGAGCGCCACGAACCGCATCGTCGGGCGGGTGGCCGCCTCGGCGATGGCTTCGGCATCGCGGTCGTCGTTCTTCTGCGCCTTGACGTACGGGCGCACGTATTCCGGCGACATCAGCCGGACCGTGTGTCCCTGCTCTACGAGGGCGCGGCCCATGTGGTGCGCACCGCAGCACGCTTCCATGGCCACGACGCACCCCGGCAGCTTCGCGCCGAAGGCGATCACCGTCTCGCGCCGCATCTGGCGGCGCAGCACGACCCGCCCGCTCGCATCCAGCCCGACAAGGCTGCAGCTGTTCTTGCCCAGATCGATCCCCAGCACCGCGATCGTCATCGTTCCGCTCCATCCCTCATCTCGGCCGCGCTGCAAGCCTAGCAGTGCAGCCCGGTGAGGGGCGGGCCATCCATAAAGGGGGCTCCGCGACGGGCCCGAACCCGACGGACCGGGGCAAGCCGGGGACGAAGCGCCACCTCGTCGTGGACGCCAACGGCACGCCGCTCGGCCTGACGCTGACCGGGGCCAACTGCAACGACAGCCGTATGCTTGCGGCTACCCTCGACGCGGTGCCGGGCGTGCGCACGGGCCGCCGGGGCCGTCCGCGGCGCAGACCGGACAAGCTGCACGCCGACAAAGGCTACGATCATCGTCGCTGCCGGCACGAGTGCCGGGCACGCGGGATCGTGCCACGGATCGCTCGGCGTGGGGTGGAGAGCCGCGAGCGGCTCGGGCGCTATCGCTGGGTCGTTGTTTGATCGCGTTGCAGGCGTCAAGTTGGACGAGAGCGGTCGCCGCCGGATCGTGGTTGTTTCCGCGGTCGGCCCCTCTGACCGCCGCACCATGCGTCTCGAAGCGAGGCTCACCATGTCGAACGCGCGGTCCGGCTCGACACCGGCCGCAAGACCCGACCCCGGGATGGCCCTGCTCGCGTCCCGGCGGGGACGCCCTTGTCCGCCTCACGCTGGCGGAACTCGATGAACGGTACCCGTGCGTGCGTTCAGTACGTGCCTCACGCGGCAGCCGGCGGCCACGGCTGGAACGGTGTTCCCGCTCGCCACATCGCGTGCAACACGACCGCGAGTTTGCGCGCCACCGCGACGGCGGCGTGCTTGAAGCCCATGCGCTCGGCCAGTGCCCGTCCCCAAGTCTTCAGGGCCGAGTCCTGCCGCACGCGCACCAACAGGCTGGCCGCCGCCTCGAACAGGTAGCTTCGCATCAGCCGGTCGCCGCGACGCGAGATCCCGCCCGTCCGGTCGATCTCGCCGGACTGACGGCGGACCGGCGTCAGCCCGAGATAGGCCCCAACGGAGCGTGAGTGGCGGAAGTGCTCGGGCGCCTCGATGGCGGCCGCAAAGCTCGTGGCGACGATGACCCCAACGCCGGGGCAAGTCATCAGCAGGCGGCAGGTCGCATCGCCCCTGGCCAAGGTGATGAGCCGTCGATCCAGGACACCGATCTGGCCGCGCACGGCGCGCCATGCCGCCAAGAGCGGCTCGACGATGACGGCGACGGTCGGACGGGACGCGATGAGGTCTTGCACCCGGATCTCGAAGGCCCGCCCCGCTCCCTTGCCGGCCATCAAACCGAACGTCTTGAGCGTGCTGCGGATCTGATTGGACAGGTCAACCGCTACGCCCATGAGCTGGGCGCGGGCGCCGATGAGGTGGCGCACGGCATGGGCGGCGTAGCTTTTGACGCGGGCCTCGCGGTACCAACCCATGCGTACGAGTTGCGCCAGCGTCTCTGCATCGCGCGCGTCGGTCTTGTTCCGCTGCAGGGCCGTGGCGGCTCGCGCATGCCTCGCATCCAGGCAGACGATGGGCAGGCCGAGCGCCTTGCAGGTGTGGTAGATCCAAGGGGTCAGCGGCCCCGTCTCCAGGCCGACGCGCAGGAGATCGGGGGCGTGACTCCGCAAAGTCGTGGTGAGCACATCCGGATCGCTGGCGCGTTTGCCGCGCCAGACCGTGGCTCCGGTCTCGTCGATAACGTGGATGGCGGTCTCTTCGTTGGAGACATCGAGGGCGCCGTATTGGGGCATGGAGGCGCTCCGATGCAGGTAAGGACGCGGCCATCAGACCGCATCGCGTCACCCTCAGCAGCCTTCAATTCCGGCTCGGGTCGCGATCAGCGCATGTCGAGCGCGCCTTCGCCTGGATGGCCCGCTTCCGCCGGCGGGCCATCCGCTACGAACGGCGCGCCGACCTCCATCTCGCCTTTACCACCGTCACCTGCGCCCTCATCTGCCGCAAACAGGTCAAACGGTTTTGTCCCTGACTTTAATTGACCAAGAGCGCGAGACGGTTCAAACTATGAATTGCTAGGATTTTAGGCAGTGATCAGACATGTTGTGTCGATGGTTGCTGATTTTGTTGGCGTCGAGCGTCTCTGCCGAAGCGCACCCCAGCGCTTCGCAAGGTGACGTGGGCACACCGCAGACGCTCACCGAACCCGTGTACGTCAGGCCTATCTATGGCGCCTATCGCCGGTGCGGAGGCGCCTGCCTCAAGAGCGGGTTGCTGACGTGGTTCTGTGGGACAAAGACGATCTGCATTCTCAACTGCGCGACTGGCCCCCCCGCCAGGCGCTGCGCGTCACGTTGAGCCGCTTCGACGCTCTACTGAAAAGAAGTGCGTGACCCGCGGGAGCGAAATATCCTGAAATTAAAAAATGACAGCCTGGAGTAGCTTGCGCCACTAACCCCAACCAGAAAAGTCTCTTAAACTCCAAGGTCAACACGGCCATCCGGTCGGCTTCGATCCTGTTCGAAATCATGTCGGCTTCAGAACTGTGCACGCAGCCGTGTCCCGAAGATAAAGGCCGGCCCACGATCCCGATTGTATCCGGGGCTTACTACGATCTGACTGTCGAACGTCAGTCGTATAGAAGGCGCCAGCGGCAAGCTGTAGTAAGCTTCGACGATCCTCTCGGCCCCAGGGTGGGGCAATCGACCGTCCCCGACGAGGATGCCGAGTCCTCCGGCATCGAAGTAGGCTTGATGCGGGCGGGTGATACCGTTGATGACGCCGGCTAATCCCACGGTGTCCGATGGGCGTCCCCAACGCTCACCCGCGATCGACAATCCCGCTGCCAAGGTTCTATCGACGTCGGTGAACTCGTACGGCTCAACATTTCCGTCGGCCAAGCCGCATCGGACGAACATACCGACGTCGGGCAAGATCTGCTGTTCGAGGTTGAAGCTGAGCCCTGGGCGGCTGCGGTAGCGGCGGACGGTCGCCACATCCGCGGGCCCGCCCGTCACCATTGCCAGACGAACCGCGTCGTCGAAGCGACCCATGCGGCCGCGACTGAGAAAGCCGGTGACCTTGATCTTGCCGGGTCGTCCCCAAAGTTCATGCCTCCGTTCGATCTCGAGAACGGCTTGATTTTGATTGAAACCTGGGTCCAGATCCTTGCTGTTGGGGACAATAGAGAGGTCGAAAAAGCCCGCGCGGAACACCCAGGCGTCCTGGTACCACTCTGCTGCGGCGCCGACCGTATAGCCCCACGCATTCGCAGCGTAATCGAATGTGCCGGTGTCAATAAGGGCCCAGTTGAGGAAGTCGGTTCGTGGGTCGTGGGCGTACCTGTTGGTGTCGAAGACATCAGCGACGCTGAACTTCCCTAACGTCAGCACGATCCTGTCGGCCTGCCGCGACCCGCCGAGCTGGTTCAGATCTGGATCGACCCTCTCGGTTTCGCCTCCCAAGCCGATTATCTGGCGGATGAAAGCGCGGTGAAGCTTCACGTAGGGGGTGATGCTGCCGACCTTGTAAGCTTCCCCGTTTGGGAAACCAGCGACACCAAGCGTGGTACTGAGACCAAAACCCTGATCGACCTCCGGGTTTAACCAAATCTCTGCCCCGGGCCACAGCCGCATACCCGCGTAGAGCGTGAAATCGAAGGTCTCCTTAATCTGCCCTTTGGCGTTGAGGCTGTTCGGCCCACGGTAGGGCGAGCGAAACCGAGAATTGCCCTGTGTGACGAAGGTGGTCTGGGCGCGAATGGCCCAGTCTTCTTCGACGAAAGCATCTGACACCGGAGCGTCCGAAGAGGGCGAACGCGACGTATCCTTCATCTCCGATCCGGCAGAATTCCAAACCGCGTCGCCGGTCCGAAAGATCGGGATGCTGGGTCCGCTGCCCGTGGTCAGCTTGAAGTCGGAGCCGCTGTCGGAAGCGTCAGCGCCGCCCTTTGCGTTGAGATGGTCGCCGAACCAATCGACGAAGGTCGGCCTCGACGGCATCGAGCGACCGAGCGGGAGGTCAGCCGTTCGACCGAACTCAACCGACATCAGCAACAGGGTCAGCGCACCCATAGCGGCTGCAGGGAGGGCGCAACACCGGGTAGGCATCGTGAATGCGGGCCCGAATTGATTAGCTGTTGCTATACCGTAAGCGGTGTGCTCAGGCCACGAGGAATGCTCAATCCGCTGCAGCAACTGCAGTGTCCTGCTGGTGCCCGACCTCAAGCCGGATGCTCCGGCTTGCCATAAGGATTTCGCACAGGAAGCCTGCAATGGCGGCGATCGTGAAGGCCAGAGCCAGTCCAAAACAACCGTAGAGCACCGTCTCCGTTGTCGCGTTCCTCAACTCGCCGATGAAAAGCACCATGGCTGCGATGCCCGTCAGGAACCCCGCCAAAGCCACGAGGCACACAGCTCCGTCGAGCAGGAGGGATCTCCGCTGCAATTGCGACAGCTGACGCGCCAGCCTTTTGGTCTCGCGGGAAGGCCCCTTCTTAAGATCCTGGGAGAGGTCACGGACTTGGTCCCCGATCCGGCCGTGGCGCGTTGCGAAAACGTTGAGCAAGGTCGCCAGGGCCGAGAGTAGAAAGATCGGGGTCAAGGCGACTTGGATGATGTGAGACAGATTGTCGAGGGCAACAGCAGTCGGATTTGGCATGCCGAGGCTCATAGGCAAAGCAGGCCTTGGATACCAGGGCCGATCGCGGGCGGTTTGACGCTTCGCCACGTGCAGCCCTGCAGAGCGCGGTCGCGACGCCATCCACTGAACCAACGCGCCGTGATTAACCGGCCATTAACCGCAATCCCTAACCCTTCCTTCAGGATTTTGCGAGTCGCGCCGGCATCGATCGTCCGCTCGCCGGATCAGGGGAGAGAACAGATGGCCGGGAGCGAGGGCGTCTCTGGATCCGCCATTGCGGCGGCAGGCCTGCGGGTGCAGCAGGGCCGCCTGCGCGTCATGACCGAGAACCTCGCCAACGCAAACAGCACCGCGAGCACGCCCGGCGGCGACCCCTACCGGCGCAAGATCGCGGTGTTCGAGCCGGTCGGGGCCGATGCCGAGCCGACCGGTCGCGTCGTGCGCGACACCAGCCCGTTCCGCTCAATCTCCAGCCCCGGGCACCCCGCTGCCGACGCGCAGGGCATTCTGAAGCTGCCCAACGTCAATCCTGCCACCGAGATGGCCGGGTTGCGCGCGGCGATGGGCGCCTACGAATCCAATCTGAAGGTGATCGCGACGCTCGACGACCTCAACAGGCGCACCGTCGACCTGCTGAAGATCTGAGGAGCGTCATTCGCTTGAGACGCCCGTTCGTTCGGCTCCGCGGCGCAGCGGATGCGCGCGGCGCCGATCGGCGAGCGCGTGCAGCACGGCTCTCCAGACCGGCTCGGGCTGCTCGGGGTCCAGAAGCTCGCCCTCGCTCAACGGCTGCACGGCTCCTGCGGCTGATGCGTCCAGGGGAACCAGTGTACGCCCGGTGTCGCAGCGTAGCGCCTCGATCGCCGCAATCAGCGAACCCGAGCGCGCCAGGGTGCGGGCGATGTCGTCCGGTGGAACACCGAGGTGCTCGCCGAGAAGCGCATCGCGCAAGCCGAGGATCTCTGCCGCGACGGCTCGATCGGTCGCATGGCCAGGCACGGCTTCGACGGCCAGATCGCATTCCGTATCGAGGCCCATCGAGCGGTTGTTCAGGTTGGACGAGCCGATCTTCAGCAGGCAGTCGTCGACGATCAGCACCTTGGCATGCACGTAGATCGGCTGCCCGGCTGCGGTCACCGGACGATAGATGCGGAAGCGTCCGAAGCGGTCCGCGCCGCGGATACGCGCCAGAACACGGCCGCGTCCCCGTCCCATGGCCGCTTCCTCGAGCCAGCCCATGGCACGCTCGGGATTGATCACGACGATCTCGGGCCCGTCCGGCTCCCTCAGACGGGATGCCATGGCCTCGGCGATGCAGCGTGCGGCGAAGTACTGACTCTCAATATAGATCGTGTGTCGCGCGGCTGCGATGGCGGCGAGGTAGAGTTGCTCGATCTCGTGCACGTTGGGGCGGCCGTGAAAGGGCGGCGCGGTCCGGGCGATCCCCACCTGCACGTCGCGCAGAAGCGGCCTCAGCCCGTCGGGCCAGGGGTCTTGCGTAGATGGACCGGGCGGCGCGATCCGCTCGCCGGTAGCATAGTGCCAGCGCTCGCGCGCAAGGTCACCGAGGGCTGACGCGGCCGCGCCGTCGACCGCGACGGTGGCGTCGTGGAACGGCGCGTAGGCGCGTCCCGACGGGCGCACCCGGCGCGTGTCCTGGTCGGCATGGTCGCGGGTGTCCCAGCGGTCGTCCGTCATGTCGATGCCGCCGCAGAAAGCGAGCGCGTCGTCGATCACCACGATCTTCTGGTGATGCGAGGCTCCGGGCGGGTGGGCACTGTCGAGCCGGAACTGGAAGCCGCGGGCCCGCATCGAGTTCAGAAGGTAGAGCGGCGTCGTGCCGCGCGCCAGCGTGCCGAGGACCCCTAAATTCCACTGCAGCACGCGGATGCTCAGCTCCGGCCGGCGCCGGCCGAGTTCGGACAGGAACGGGCCGAGTTCCTCCGGCAGGCCCGGCAGCGGGTGGTCGGGGTCGAGCTTGATGCGGGTGTCGAACTCCCAGCCGATGAACAAAACCGCGTGGCGGGCGCGCAGGAGGGCGCTGCGCAGATGCGCGAAGTAGGCGGCGGCATCCACGATTGGGGCAAAGCGCGCCGCAGGCTCGACGCGCCAGCAGGTCAGGCCGGACTGCAGCAGCTTCGCCCCGCCCGTGAGCGGGACCGATGCCGTATGGGGCGGATGATGCATCGGCGCGTTTGGTCCCCGGGATGGCGGCCCGCTGCATCGTCGCGCTGCAACAGGGCGCGGGCAGCGCTTTGGTGTCTGCGTATGAACCCGCCCCCCACTTAGTGCGTTCCCGATCCGACCTGCGGCGGCAAGGCTTCTGCAGGTGCCGCTTGCGAGGAGGTTGCGCTGGTCGACTGGATCGTAGCCGCGATCGAGCGGACCGGCTATCTCGGCGTCTTCCTGCTGATGCTGATCGACAACATCTTCCCGCCGATCCCCTCTGAGGTGATCATGCCGCTGGCAGGCTTTGCCGCGGCGCGCGGCCAGCTCAGCCTCGTCGGCGTGTTCCTCGCCGGCACGGCCGGATCGCTCTCCGGCGCGCTGGTCTGGTACGGCGTGGGGCGCTGGCTCGGACGCGAGCGCTTGCGGCGCTTCGCGGCCCGGCACGGGCGCTGGCTCACCCTGAGCCCGGCGGAGGTCGATCGGGCCGGCGCCTGGTTCGCCCGGCGCGGCGGCGTCACCGTCCTAGTCGGTCGCGTCGTCCCGGGCGTGCGCAGCCTGATCTCGGTGCCGGCCGGGGTGGCCGGTATGCCGCTCACGCCCTTTCTGGCCTACTCGGCTCTCGGCACGATCGTCTGGACCGGGCTGCTGACGGCGGCCGGCTACGGGCTTGGCGAGAACTACCGCAGCGTGGGCCGCCTCATCGAGCCGATCGGCAACGGCGTGCTGGTCCTGGCGCTCGTGCTCTACCTCTATCGTGTCGCCACCTTCGGACGCCGGAGCGGCGTTCGGGGCTGAGGCGCGGCAGAAACAGTCCTTTGCCGGCGTGATCGCGCGACGCTCGCTTCAGCGGAACGCGAACAGGCAGGCCGTGACATGACGTAGAGGAGTTCGCGTGAAACGCTTTCTGATCCTGGTTGCCGTCGCGGTCATGGCCACCCTCCCGGCCCTCCTGCTGCGCGCGACGGGCTGGCGGCCCAGCCCGGTCCTCGATGCCGCCGCCTTCGGCAGCGCCATTCTGGCGGCGGGCTTCCTGCTGTCTTGGGGAGCGGAGACGGCCGAGCAGCATATCGCGCAAGGCCTGATCCTGGCCGTGGTCGCCCTGGTGACCGTGCTGCCGGAATACGCGGTCGATCTCTATTAAGCCTACAAGGCCGGGCTCGAGGGTCCGGGGTCGCAATACGTTCATTACGCCGCCGCCAACATGACCGGCGCCAACCGGTTGCTCGTCGGCTTGGCCTGGCCCCTGATGGTGTTCCTGCATTGGACGAAGGACCGGCACCGCGCGGTCGATCTTGCCCCTGTCAATGCCGTCGAGATGGGCTTCCTGCTGCTTGCCAGCCTCTACGCCTTCGTGATCCTGTTCAAGCGCAGCATTTCCGTCGTGGATTTCGCCGTGCTCGCGGCCATCTTTGCGGCCTACGTCTGGCGCGTGCGCAACCTTCAGAAGAGCGACAATCCGGACGAGGCGGAGGAGCCGGGGCCAGCTGCCGCTCTAAACGCCTTGTCTCCCGGCCAGCAATGGGCCGCGATCGGGGCTCTGGTGGCCGTGGCCTGCGGCGTCATCCTCGCCTCGGCCGAACCCTTCGCCGAGGCCATGGTGGGCACCGGCCGGGCGATCGGGCTCAACGAGTTTCTGCTGATCCAGTGGCTGGCGCCCCTGGCCAGCGAGGCGCCGGCCATCTCGGTGGCGGTGCTGTTCGTGCTGGCCAACCGCGCCGGCGACGGGCTGATCGCCATGATCAGCGACAAGATCAACCAGTGGACGCTGCTCGTCGGCATGCTGCCGCTCGCCCTGAGCGTCGGCGCGGGCGCGATGAGCCCCCTGCCGCTCGATGCGCGCCAGGGCGAGGAGTTCTTCCTGACAGCGGCCCAGTCGCTGCTCGGCATCGCGCTCCTGCTGCGCCTGCGCCTCGGCCTCTGGTCCGCGCTGGCTCTGGCCGGGCTGTTTGCCGTGCAGGTCGGGCTCGCCTTCGTCTACCGCAACGACGAGGCGCGCACGATCGCGACGCTGACCTGGCTCGCCTGGGTCTATCTCGGCCTAGCCGGCCTTCTGTTCCTGATCAACGGACGCCGCCTTGTGGCCTTGGTGCGCAGCGCTCTCACCGGTCAGCCGTCTGAGGATCTCTCGGATGGCACACGAACCGACCTGGAGCCATCGGCAGACGAGAGCCGCGTCCCGTCTACGGCCCGCTGATCGGAGCGGTCCGGGCGGAGCCGACAACTCCGCCCAGCCCTGCCGACCTACTTGCTCGGCATGATCTTTCCGTCCGCCCCGACCCTGATCTTCTGCGACTGGCTGCCGGTCATCACCGTGATCTTGTACTGCACGCTGCTGGCCTCACGCTCGACCTCGGCCTCGGCCGCCTTGCCGCCTGCCTTCTGCTCGGCGGTCGCGACCGCCTGCTTCAGGCTCGTGGGGGCGTTCTGCACGTCGGACGGCTTCAGGCGGATGAAGTAGCTCTCGATCGGGTGGTTGTCGCTCTTGGTCACCTGCCCCGTGGTCGCGTCGATGTGGTGGTCGGTGAGCTTACCATCGCTGCCGAGCACCTTGATTTCAAAGTACGGTTTGCCGTTCCCGCTCTCGAAGTCCGCCTCGATCGCGCGACCAGGTCCCTTGCTCTCGGCCGTGTCGAGCGCCTGGGCGAGCGAGACCTTGGCGGTCTGCAAACCTTCGTGCTCACGCTCCTTGTGACCGGTCGTGCCGTGGGCAGGTTGCGCAGCACCCGGAGGGGCAGCCGCAGGGGCCGGCGCCTGGGTAGGCGGGCTCGTCTGGGCCGCAGCAAATCCGGAAAGGAAGAGGAGCGGAGCGAGGGAAAGGGCGATCCGGGACATGGCGTCTCCTGTAGCTTGGTGGGCAGCCGCAAAGCTGTGCGGCCTTAACGCAGGAGTGATTGGACGGTTCGCGACGGCGGCTCTCCCGTGCAACGTTGGACGCAAATCCGGCTTGGCGGCACTCTACGCTCTGCTGTGCGTTCAGACTTGGATCCGGTGTCGGGGGCAGTTCCGAGCGCGAGCACGGCCGGCGACACTGCGACAAGCCGGGCTGGTGAGGAAGGCGGTTGCAGGCGTACCATGGCGTGGATCGCACCCGCCAACCCGAACGCTGCTGAGGAAGGTTCGTCCGTGAGATCGCAGATGCCGAATGCCTACCACCACGCCCCCGTTGCCGGCCTCCTCATGCTCGCTCTGGCCGCACCTGGAGCGCAGGCACAGGGCGCGCGGGCTCAACCGCTGGATGCCTACGAGGCTGCGCACGGCGTCAAGGGCTCGCAAGTCGCGTCATTGATCACGCGCATCGTCGAGCGCCAGTTGCTGGCGATCCCGGGCGTGCGCTCCGTCCACGACCTGCACGTGCGCTCGATCAGCTCTGGCATCGACGCCATGAGCGCGCATGTCGTCGTGACCGACATGGCCGAGGCCGCGCGCATCCTCAAGGCGGTGCAGCAGGTCATGGCGGCCGAGTTCGACACGCGCCACGTCACCGTGCAGGTCGAGAACGAGGTCCTGCAGGAAGAGGAAAAGGTCCGGAAGACCTGAGTGCCTATCGCAGGCCACGGCCATGCCTTCCCGGATCGAGGACTATGCCCTGATCGGCGGCTGCGAGGCGGCCGCGCTCGTGGCGCGCGACGGCTCGATCGACTGGCTGTGCTGGCCGCGGTTCGACGCGTCCGCGTGCTTTCCAGCATCATAATTTGATCAAGTTCGCTTGACCGTACGCTGAGGCTCTGCCGAGGTCTAGTCGCAGACGCGAACCCGGCGGATGTAGGTTCCGCCATAAGCTCCGATGAAGCGCCGCCGCACGAGGTGACAGTCACCGCCGTAATAGGCCGGATAACCATACCCGTAAGCCGCAGGGTAGCCGTATCCGTAGTAGGCCGGGCTCGCGGCCAAAGCTCCGAGCGCAAAACCACCGAGCAGACCCGCTGCACCGTAACCGAAGTGGCCGTGGCGACGGTAGCCATAATGGCCTCCATAGCCCCCGTGCCCACCGTAGTAGCCATGGCGCAGCCCATGACCACCGAACCCGCCGTGACCACCGAACCCGCCGTGACCACCGAACCCGCCGTGACCACCGAACCCGCCATGACCACCGAACCCGCCATGACCGCCATGGTGCTGCGCAGCTGCCGGGATAGATCCCACAAAGCTACCGGTCAGCAACGCAAGCGCGGCGTAACCGGTGATACGGGCCACTCTGAACCTGACGTGCATGGCACATTTTCCTCATTGAGCATCACCCAGGGACATAGGTCATCTGCCGGATGGTAGCTCGCCGCACCCCTCTTGAGCAGGCCTGGGCAGTCGTGAATTAACGGCGGTGGCGCAGCAAGGTTCCCAGGGGTAGGAGTGGGGCATTGTGCCGATGCTTGGCTTCTGATCGAGTATCGTTGAACTATCATCGGGCGCAAATGGTCGTGGCTTGAGCGACACTCAAACTTCAGCTCGGGCAAGTGCTGGCGGGAGAGTGAGTCGCAGCTTGGCGATTCGTGACGTACAACGATGTCGGACAAACTGACGGCATAGCGGTCGCGCATGTGGCGCTGAGCACAAGACCAATGGCGCAGAGTCGGTCTCACTGATTCCGGCTTTGGGTCTTGAGGCAAAAATGTTCAGGATAATGCTGATGCGCTGCAAGCTCTCAAAGCACATCGTTGCCGCCGTGGCTCTCGCTGGCCTGACCGCCGTGCCCACGAACAACCTGGCAGCATCTTTAGATCTCGGCATGCTGACGCGATTGCTCGCGCCGGCCGGTCTCATGCTGATGGTGGGAAATGTCTGCGCCGCGCGCGATCCCTCCTTCCTGGCCGAGACGGCCGGCAAGCGGGGAGACCTTCGCTTCTACGCGCAGGAGGTGAAGAACGAAGTGTCAGCCAAGGGATCCCCGAGGATGAGGTCCTGCTCGTCCTGAGACAAGCGGCCGATGTCGCCAAGGCAACCGCGCTGACGGCCATCGAAGACTTACACTCCGACAACCCGGACGCCGAGCTGTCCGCCACCAATGGCTGGTGCGACACGATCGTGAGATCCCTCGTGTTGACACCCTGGGCTGCCTGGACTCGCCGACGACATCATGCGCGCACGACGAATCGGCATCGCAAGTGCCGTTCAGTAGCGGATTGTCGCGCGCAGGCCAAACACGGCCGCATTCCGGATCCGCCGCCCGTACGGGTCGCGCGGATTAGCGATGCCGCCACTTGGCCGGAACACGTACTGGAAGTCCGGCTGCACGGTAACGCCGGGCCCGAGGATGGCTTGGTAGCTGACCTCCAGCAAGGCCTCGCTGCTGCGCCTCGGGCTAGGCGCGCCACCGAACAGAAGGGTGTCGCGATCAAATCCTCGAGCGCTCTTCGAGATGCGCTCGACAGCAAAAGCTATGCCGATCGTATCGTCCGAACGGCCGGGCAGCAGACCCTTATAGCCGATCCCGGCATCGAGGTAGAGGTCGAGCAGATTGCGACCCGAGGGCGAACCGGACAGGCGCACGAACACGCTGGCGCCATCGTTCGGGTCGTCGGGCTCCCGGTAGATGGTCTGATCGACGATGCCGTAGATGCCACTATTGCCCCGGAAGCGGCGCGCAAGGCCGCTGCTGGATGGGTTCGCAAGCGAGCCTCCGCTCCGATCGAAGCGTGGGCTGCCGAAGCGACCGAAATGATGCCAGCCGCCGAGCGTCACGGTGCCCGGCTCGACGTTGTCGTCGGCCTCGAGGCCGTAGGCATACGCGGCCTCCGCGATCACCAGGGCAGGGTCGTTCGTGCGGAAATTCGTGCCGGTGCGGTTGCGCCGCTGCGGATCGGGGCGGTTGTCGGGGCGCAGCGGTCCCGCCGGGTCACCATCGTAGATGCCGGCTTGCAGCGAGAAATTCCGGTTCGGCACGTACTTCGCCCGCACGGCCGGAACGGCAAGCGGATAGATCGGTCCGCCGCTCGGAATGACGGAGGCCATGATGTTGGGCCAGCCGAAGGTCGAATTGAGGAACAGGGTTCCGGTTTGGCTGACCGCGAACTCCGTGTCGGTCGCGAGTTGGCCGACCCTGATCCCGAGTTGGCCGTCGAAAAACCTCTGCTCGACCCAGAGTTCGTAGAGGCGCGAGGATGGTAGCGCCTCGATCGCGCTGACCGACATGAAGTTGTTGACGAAATAGCGTGACAGGCCGGTGCCGTGAATCTGGTAGAGGTTGGTGTGGAAAGCCGCGCCGTGCCAACCCATCAGGGTGTCCAGGTCGGCATCGAACTGGAAGTCGAGACGGCCCGCGGCGATGCCGCCGCGCCGTGCGCCGCCGGTGACGTTGCCGAAGCTCTCGCCGACATAGGTGAGGCTATACGCGATACCCCTCGTCCTCAGGAAGCTGCGGGCACCAAATGGATCGCCGTACGGCTCCAGCGGATCCTGGATCGAGGTGTTCAGGTTAGCGGAAGGCCTGGCCGAGAAGTCGGGCTGCGCCACCGAGGTCTGGGGATCGTTGCCGGCACCCCCGGGTCGGCCACGGAAGTTCGGTTCGAACGCGATCCGTGCCGCCTCCTCGGGAGGCGTTTGGGCCCATGCCGCCTGGGTAGCCATAGCCAGGGCCAGCCATAGGACGAGGGGACGCTGCAAGGGCTGCATGGGGACGATCATTCTTGGGACACACGCCGCCGGCGCAGGGCAGATCCTCATGCATAGCCCCACTTTGATGACGCTACGCCAGTCGCTGGTCTGCCGTCCCGCACCAGTATCTTGAAGCTCATCGCCTCGGGCGCACCACCTGATCTCCTGCCTTACGGTCAAGATTTGCCGCCCAAGAACGCGATGCACAAATGGCCGAGGGCTCACTCGTCTACGCGCAGGGGTTGCCCGCTGTCGACTGGCAGGCGAGCCGCGATGACCTCCTGCCGCGTCGGCAGACTGCGCGTGTCCCAGCCACCCCCTAAGGCCCGGATCAGCGCAATGGCCGTGGTGAAGCGGCTGGCCTGGACCTGCAGTGCTGCGACGCGGTTGCTCAACTCCAGCGCCTGCGCGGTCACCACCGTGGTGTAGTTTTGTGTGCCCGCCCGGTACTCGTTGAGCGCGATCTCCACGGCGCGGCTGGCGGACGCCACGGCAGCCTGCCGCACCACCTGCTGCCGTGCCAGAATGCGCACTCCTGCCAAGCCGTCCTCAACCTCACGGAACGCCGTCAGCACCGTCTGCCGGTACATCGCGACGGCCGCCTCATAGGCGGCCCGCGCCGCCTGCTGGGCGGCCGAGCGGGCGCCGCCGTCGAACAAGACCTCCGTTGCGGCCCCGGTCACCGACCAGAACTGGTTCTCGGCCGCAAACAGCGCAGCGGTCGGATCGCCGGAGAGGCCCCCTGAACCCGACAGGCTCACGCTCGGGTAGAAGGCCGCCACAGCGACGCCGATCTGCTCGCTCTGCGCCTGCACCAAGCGCTCGGCTTGGGCCACATCCGGGCGCCGCTCCAGCAGCGTCGAGGGCACGCTCACGGGTATGCTGGGCGGCCGTGCGGCGAGTTGCCCGCGTGGGATCGTGATCTCCGAGGGAGGCCGGCCGCTCAGGACCGCGATGGCATGCGCGAAGGTCGCCTGGTCCAGCTCAACCGCGATGCTCAAGGCCTCGGTTGTCTGGAGCTGGGTCTGCGCGGTGATCACGTCCGAGCGGGCGGCGACACCGGCCGCGTACTGGTTCTGGGTGATCGCTAGGCTGCGCTTGTAGCCCGCGACGGTGTCGTTCAGGAGCCGCCGGAGCGACTCCTGATAGCGCAGCTGGAAATAGTTCGTGGCGAGTTCCGCTTGGCTCGTGAGGCGCACGAGCGCGAGGCCGGCAGCGCTGGCCTGAGCGGAGGCCGTGCCGCTCTCGATCTGGCGGCGAATGCGGCCGAACAGGTCGAGCTCCCAACTGGCCGAGCCTTGCAGGGTCAGGGTGGTCTCTGCCTCGTTGCCACTCCCGGATTGCCGGATGCTGGGTGCACCGATCATGGTCGGGAAGAGCTGGGCGCGCGCCTGCCGGACCACGGCTCTGGCCTGCTCGTACCGAGAGATTGCTTGGCGCAGGGTCTGGTTGTCGACGTCGATGGCGCGGATCAGGCCGTCGAGGACCGGATCGCGGAAGACCGACCACCAGTCGCCGCGCGGGACCGCGTCGCTCGGCCTGGCCGCCCGCCAACCTGGCTCAGGGGAGCCGGAGGCTTCCTTGAAAGCCAGCGGGGTCTCGGCCGAGGGACGCGCATAGTCCGGTCCGACGAGGCAGGCCGAGGTCAGGCCGGCAAGCGTCATCGCACCGACGAGGCGCAAGCCCAGCGCACCCATCACCTGCGGGGCCGCCGGGTGGCGGCTGGCGGGTCCTGGAGGGCCCCGGTGTCGCGTGTGGACCGGCCGGGCAACCTGACAATCTCGGCCATGACGTCCAGCGTCCTCCCTTGCATCAGCGTTCCGACCGTTGAGCACGGTCCACGCGGTGTTCGCCTCAATGGCGGCGCGCCACATCGCGGTTCGCCCGGATCCAGTGGGGCGAGAGGATGTCGCCCTCTTCGGTCACGATCCAGGGCCTCGCCTCCGAGTCGTGCAGCGCGTCCACAGCCGCGGAGAGCGCCTCGCGCAAGGTTGCGAACGCCCGGCCCTGTCGGGTCTGTGCCGTCCCTGCTCCAAGCCAGATCGTCAGCTCAGCCCGTTTGTCGAGGTCGTCGGCCGTCATGCGTGGCTCCTGCCGTGTTGCGCGGAGCTAACGCCGGCAAGTGGCATCCGTTGGGCGGGCATGTTGCGGCTGTGCGTCCGGTGTGGCCGCAAGCGCGAGCTGTCCGGCGGTCGCACATTCCGTTCAGGTGCAGTTCAAAGGCGCACGCCTAGCCTGAGGACACGACGACACGATGCCCGTGCCGTTCATCAGGAGACAATGCACATGACAGATGCGCCTCGCTTCGGAGCGGCCCTGACCGCCGGTCTGTTCGCCTTGGCGGTCGGTATCGGCTTCGTGTCGCTGTCGGACCCGGCCGCCGCTCAGGGTCATGGCTATGGCCAATCCCGTGGGCACGGCGGATCCTACAGCCGCCACGGCGGCTTCGGTCGGCCCGGCTATTCCGGGGGCCATGGACGCTCTTACGGCCGCCATGGAGGTTCTGGTCGCGGCTTTGGGTATGGAGGAGGTCACAGACGCTCCTCCGGCGGCCATGGCGGTTACGGAGGACAGGGCCACTGACCCTGCTTCGCTCCCAAGCGGACCATGCGCGCCACGGTCGGCGCGACCGAGCCGGTGTTGATGAGAGCGCCCCGGAACAAGGCAGAGCGGGGAGCGTCCGGTGAAAACGTGGCACGGCCGCCCAGCATCGTCGCGACTGCCGACGTCACGGAGGCGCCTGCTAGGTCCTCGCCGTAATCCAGAGTGTATCGGGATATCCGCTCGGCGTCAGTGAGGATCGGGATCCCAATTCGAACTTGAGCGTTAGTGCTCGCGGCTAAGACTAAGGGAGGTCGTGATGACAATGAAAATGCCTACGGTTTTGCTGTTGACCGCAGCGCTTACGCTCGCACCGGCGGCAGCCATGGCTCAGCACATTGACGTCAATCCAGGCGGGGTGCAGGTGCCGGGAGGCTCACACGGGCCCCACGTCGTGGAGGAGCACCGCGATGGCGGCCACCAAGAGCGCCGGGAAGGGCGCCACGAGGAGCGTCGTGAAGGTCACGAACGTAGCACGCACCATGAAGAGCGTCACTGAGGACGGCTGATCGGGAAGTCGGCAGATATTGCCCGCGCCGCGTACGCGATGTAAAAACAAGCTTGGTACCGGTGCATCAAAATATCCAATACCTGCGAGCTGAAACTAAGTTTTTGGACCACGGAGGCGGCGATATAAAGCGCGCGCCGCGTCCATGTAGTCCTGGTCCTGATTTTTGGCGCAGAAGGCTCGCAGGAAATCTACTTGCTCCTGCAGCGGAAAGGATGGAGGCGTGAGATCAAGTCCCTCGTCCACGCCCTGAGGAGCCCGGATAAGCGCTCCGCTCATGAAGCCCTGTGCCCATGCGAAGTAATCACGCTGAAGCGCAGGATTTTCTCCTATCTCCTGATTGAAGTGGGCGCAGGTCGAGGCGCCAAGGCCAACGATCTTGACGGTATCGGCCGTAGCAGGACTTGATAACAGAATGCCAATCGCCGACGTGACGCTCAGGATCGGAATACTCGTTCGGTTCATCTCATGATCTTGAAGTGGCGTTCATCGAACGTCAACCGAAGCGCCCCGCCCCGGCCCAGGTTTTTGCCCAGCCCCGCTCGAGCGCCCCGGCATACCGTAGCGCCTCAACCGTAATATCTACGTCAAGACCTTCCCACGAACGATCGGCCGTCGAGGCGATGGCATCGCAACGGCTCACTAGAGATGTTTGGTCCCGCTGTGTGGTGATACAACTGATGCCGCATGGAGGGACGCGCTATGGGACAGGTTCTCCACGGCAGTAATTACTCACGCCCGTAGTGGCTGTGTTCAGGCGCCGACGGTCTTGAGGATGGTGCCGAAGGGGCTGGCGCCTGTGAGGCGTGCGGTATCGACGACGGTTCGGATATCGGCTTCGCCCTCGGCGGCCCACATGGCGCGGTAGCCGTTGGTCATCTTCCGCTGGACGACGGTCGGGCGCAGCAGCCGTTCCGAGCCGTTGTTGGTCGGCTCGACCTGGCCGGGATGGGCGAGGAAGACCAGAAGTTGGTCGCGGGCGCGGCCGATCTTGGCCTGCAGACCGCGCGTCAGGTCGCAGCGGCTTGGTTCGGCGAGGATGGCGCCGAGCTGCCGCTCCAAAGTTCGGCGCTTGGCGGCCCGCGTCGAAGTGGCCAAGTCGGTGACGCGCTCGGCCAGCGCGAACACGGATTGCAGCCAGAGTTGCAGGCGCCAGGGCACAGGGTCGTCGCTGGTCTCGACGACGTAGGCGACGTCGCGGGCGAGATGGGCGAGGCAGGTCTGGTGCTGGGCCGCATGGCCCTGCTGGGCGGTGTAGCGGTCCGAGATCCAGACCGAGGGCCGGTGCCCATCCATCATCGCCCGCACCACGACGGCGCCCCGCGTCGGGGAGGCCGTGTGCACCACCGCGTCAGTCGAGTGGAAGACCCAGTGGTAGGCGTTGCTGCCTTGGATGCCCACGCCGGTCTCGTCCGACGCAACGACGGCGGCACGGCGCAGCATCGCGACGGCGGCCTCGCGACCGGAATGGAAGCGGCCCTGCGCACGGCGGAGCAGGTTCATCAGGCCGCCCTGGCTGAGCCTCAGTCCGAACAGGTCGGACAGCGCCGCCTGCAGCCGCTCGTAGGAGAGCGCCTGGAAGGTCTTGAGATAGGTCGCCACCGCATGCAGCCGTGGCCCGAACGGGGTGTCGCGCGCCGCCTCCGGCACCGGCGCGACCATCCGTGCTCCGCAGGACGGACAGTGCACGGCAAGACGCCGATGCTGCGTCACCACCGGTGCGACCTCCGGCAGCTCGATCCGCTCAGACAGGCTGACGACCTCGGCCGACAGCTCCCTGTGAAGAGCGCCACCGCAGCACGAGCAGCGGTCGGGGCGATGATCGACCACCGCATCGGGATCGTCGGTCATGACGCGGCTGTGACCCTCGTGACCAGGCTTGGCGCCACCGGGCCTGGATTGCTCGCGCCGGTCCTTGTGATCGGTCGCCGGCGGCTTCGAGGAGGTGCGCGAGGTCTTCTCCGGTCGCTGCAGCCGCAGCACCAGCTCGATCAGTTCCTCGCGGCTCAACCGCTCAAGATCGCTGCGGCCCATCCCACGAAGGAATCAGCGAAATCCAACCTGCGCAAGAGGGTGAGGTCCACGCGATGCGAGGCGAAGCGGCACGCGCCAACTCGCGCCCGGACATACCCCGTGGGTAATTACCTTCAAGGCGCATCGGCAAACTCCACCAGGGCTGCCACTCGCACCAAGCTTCGCCAGCTTCGGACAAGGCTGCACTCATAGGCCTTGAAGTCCCGGAGATGCGGATTGGAGTTTGAAGTGACAGGCGTCTATCTCTTTGATCTTGTGTCGCAGCAGGCTCGCTACCTTGCGGTCCGTCAGTCCATGATTGCTGGCAATGTCGCCAACGCGAATACACCGGATTACAAAGCGCGTGACGTCCTGCCCTTCGCCGAAGTCATGGCCCGCACGGCTACGGCTAGCCTGTCGACGACAGCAAGCGGCCACCTGAACGCAGCAGACCCACCATTTAGCGCAACGAAGATCAAGGCTTCCGATGCCTGGGACGCGCTTTCGACCTCAAGCTCCGTCAGCCTCGAGCAGGAAATGCTCAAGGCCAGCGAGGTCAGCCGAGACCATTCCCTGAATATAGCGATCACGAAGGCATTCGACCGCATGTTGATGTTGAGTCTGAAGGGCTCCTGACGATCTTTTCTTATCTTTCCCACAAATCTGGACAAGCGCTTTCTGAATGACCAGCGGATAAACTTGCGCGACGAACGCAGCAGCCGAGTGCGTGATGCGAGTCAGGCTCATCGGCGAGAGGCAACCAGACGAAACCAGAGCCTACCTTCCAGCCATGATTGAACTCGCACGGTATCCTTTTGAAGCGTTCACCTGCTCGACTGCATGATCTCACTGCTTCCGGCTGCGGACCAGGGCCATTCGGCCGATCCAGATGGGATGCTCCGATACGCGGCGCACGCCCGTGAAGCCCGCCTCCGACAGGAACTTCGGCCATGTCCCCGACGTATGGGATCTGGTCGCCTCCGCACCATAGAGCAGCTGGGTGATTCGCAAGATCACATCTTCTCGCGAGGCCTTCGGCCGGTCGATGTCCGCCGCTAAGACGATGCCGCCCCTTCGAACGATCCGACGAAGCTCTCGCAAGTTATTGATTTTGTCCTCCGGTTCAAGACCATGTAAATTGAGAACCAACATGGCCTTGTCGAACTGACCTGCACTGAACGGCGTTCTTCTCGCATCCTCGAACGTCATAGCTTTGTAGTTGGGTAAGTTCATGCTAGATGCGCGCTTGAACGCTTTCGCGATCCGACGCCGATTGAACTCCACCGCAGTGAATTCGGTGTCTGGGAAGCGATCCGCATAATACAATGCGCGCAAGACGCTTCCAGGGCCACAGTCGAGAATGCATTCGCCGGGCCTTGGTACGAGTGCCTCCGAAAGTGGGACATACCATTTTGGGTCATCCAGAAGACAGGCATCGACCAGCATGCGGAAAGTCCCCGAGAGCCATTGGCCACGGACTTGCCGGCTGGCCGACACCTGAGTGTGTATGAGATCGGTTTGGCTCTTGGCATACAAGAAGCCTGTCGTGCTCTTGCCAGCCTGCACCTTCAGCATTCCCGTCGGGCAGAGAAGGGCGCTCTATCGGAGCAAATTTCAACGCCGGCGTCCGAGACCAGCCTCTCGACCTTGGCCTGCATTACCTTGCTCTGCTCCTCGGCAGCCATCCGTCGGTCGCACGCCGTCCAGAGATCCTTGACCTGATCGAATAAGCCTGTGCCCGTTGAACAGCGGGGTAACTCCGTGAAGCGCAGGGTCTCGCACTGGCTGAGCACGTTTGACTCCGCGCGCCGGCTGCTGTTGCCGATCTGAACATCGTTGAACAGGGTTTGGTTTACGGTGAGCGCCGCCCCACTCGGACGTGTGGTCTGCTTCAAGCCCCTGCCGGCCAGGTTCTTTCCGCCGACGAAACCCCTATGCCGGCCTGGACGGCCACGGTCGGGCGGTAGCCTGCCCGCACCCAGGCCATGGTCTCGTCGGTCGCCCGCACACCCGCGCAGCCCGTATTGGCCTGCGGATTGACACTGTAGACCCGCACGAGCGCTCTCCAGCGTCTCGGCCCGAACGCAGATGGCCGCTGCCCCGATCGCCGTCAGCGCGGCTAATCCCATGGCAACGGGCCGATGCCTCACCGGCAGCCCGTCTGGCACGAGCAATGCGCTCTGGAGGTGGCAATCGTCCTCCCTCTGCGAACTCGGGGCATGCGAACCGGTTCGGCGAGGCGGCATAGGCATCATGGGGTCGTCGCCTTGTGCAAGGCGGAGGTGTGAACGGTGGCAGGATGGCCCGCGCCGGCTTCGTGCGCCGCGGAGCATTTTTCGTACTGATCGCCGGTGGCGATCATGATCAGCCGCTTGCGGCCGCCATCGACGGAACGAACTGCCAGGAGCGTGTGTCCGCCGGACCAGACCACAGTCTCCGGTCTACCATCCTTGACGGGTTCGCCGTGGCGCCGGACCCCTTCCTGGTAGATGGGCTCGTAGCGTGCGGAGAGTTCGGCTTCCGGGAAGTCTCGGCTGACCCAGATGACCTGCTGCAGGCCTTCGTCCCGGCAGATCTCAAGGACGACCTGCTGCGTGTCCGGCCCGGAAGCCGGCGGCTGCCCATGAAAGTAGAACAGGGCCGTGATGTTGGCCTCCCGATCCGCCATAGACGGCTTCGGCACCGTCGTCACAGGCCCCCAGGACAACCCAAATGGAGCCTCCGCGGCCTGCGCCAAGGCCGTGCTGCCCAGCGAGAGCAGTGCCATCGCGAAGATGGGGCGGATCCCTCTCGAACCCGCCCGGCCTTCTGATGCGGCACGGTCCGGACCGGATCTGTGACTTCGCCCAAGACGTAGGGGCTTCTGAGGGGACATGATCGCCTCACTCCGCGGCCGGCCTGAGCGGCGGATAGGCGCGATCCCTGGTCGCGTCCTTCACGGAGGATTTCGGGGTCTCCTTGCCGCCGAAGCGCGCGTAGAGCGCCGGCAGCACGATAAGCGTCAGTAGGGTCGCGCTGATCAGGCCGCCGATGACCACGGTGGCGAGCGGCCGCTGCACCTCAGCCCCCGTCTCAGTAGCCAAGGCCATCGGCACGAACCCGAGCGAGGCGACCAGAGCGGTCATCGCCACGGGCCGCAATCGGGTCATGGCGCCCTCCAGGATCGCCTCGCGCTTCGGCCGCCCCTCGGCGATGAGCTGCTTGATGAAGGTCAGCATCACGAGGCCGTTGAGCACCGCCACGCCCGACAGGGCGATGAACCCCACCGCGGCCGGGACGGAGAACGGCATGCCGCGCAGCCACAAGGCCGCGATGCCGCCGGTCAGCGCCAGGGGCACCGCGCTGAACACCAGGAGCGCGTCCCGCGGTGAGCCAAGCGCCGAATAGAGCAACAGGAAGATCAGGAAGAAGCAGACCGGAACCACGATCATCAAGCGCTGCCGGGCCGAGGCGAGGTTCTCGAACTGCCCGCCCCAAGCAACATAGTAGCCGGCCGGCAGCTGCACCTGTTGCGCAACCTTGGCCTGCGCCTCGGCCACGAGCGAGCCGATATCGCGCCCGCGCACGTTGGCGGTCACGACGACGCGGCGTTTGCCGTTCTCGCGGCTGATCTGGTTCGGCCCCTCCGTGACGGAAAAGCTCGCCACCTGCTTCAGCAGCACCGAGGCGGCCCGCCCGTTCGGGCCGGGCGGGAGCGCGACGGGCAGGTTCTCCAGCGCCTCGCGATCCTCGCGGACCTTGTCGGTCAGGCGCACCACGATGGGAAAGCGCCGGTCGCCCTCGAACACCACGCCGGCTTCCCGCCCGCCAATCGCCGCGCCGATCACCTCCTGGATCGCCCCCGTGCTGAGGCCTAAGCGCGCGGCCTCAGCCTTGTTGATCCTGATCTCCAGGAAGGGCAGGCCCTGCGTCTGCTCGACCTTGACGTCCTCGGCGCCCGCCGTCCCCTTCAGGATGGCCGCGATCTGGTTGGCCACCTTGAGCATCGGCTCGAACTCCTCGCCGAACACCTTCACGGCGAGGTCGCCACGGGTACCGGCCAGGAGCTCGTTGAAGCGCAGCTGGATCGGTTGCGAGAACTCGAACACGTTGCCGGCCAAGGCGCCGGCGGCTTTCTCAATCTGCTCCTGCAGCTCGGCCTTGGACAACTCTGGGTCCGGCCACTCCTCCTGGGGTTTGAGGATCACGAAGGTGTCCGAGGAGTTCTGCGGCATCGGGTCGGAGGCGACCTCGGCCGTACCCGTCTTCGAGAAGACGTAGGCCACCTGCGGGAACTTCGAGACCGCCTGCTCGATCTTGAGCTGCATGGCCTGGGACTGGGACAGCGAGGTCGAGGGGATGCGCAGCGCGTTCATGGCGATGCTCTTCTCGTCGAGCGTCGGGATGAACTCCGCGCCGAGCCGGGTGAACAACACGCCGGCCCCGGCGAGCAGCAGGAGCGAGCCTAGGATGAACGCCATCGGGGCCCGCACAGCCCCGGCCAGGGCCGGGCGATACGCCGCCTTGAACCCCCGGATGATGAGGTTGTCCGTCTCGGTGACCTTGCCGGTGATCACGATGGCGATCATGGCCGGCACGAAGGTGAGCGAGAGAACGAAGGCCGCGACCAACGCGATGATGACGGTCAGCGCCATCGGCTCGAACATCTTGCCCTCGACGCCCGTGAAGGTGAGGAGCGGCACGTAGACGAGGATGATGATGGCCTGCCCGAACAGCGACGGCTTGATCATCTCCTCGGCCGAGGCCCGCACCGTGGCGAGCCGCTCCTCGAGCTCCAGCTTGCGCCCAAGTTCGTGCTGCTTCTCCGCCAAGTGCCGGAGCGAGTTCTCGGCGATGATCACGGCGCCGTCGACGATGAGGCCGAAGTCGAGGGCGCCCAGGCTCATCAGGTTGGCCGAGATCTTCGCCTCGACCATGCCGGTCATGGTCATCAGCATGGCGACCGGGATGACCAGCGCCGTGATGATGGCGGCTCGGATATTGCCGAGCAGCAGGAACAGGATGACGATGACGAGCGTCGCGCCCTCGGCGAGGTTCCGGGCCACCGTCTTGATGGTGGCCTCGACCAGCAGCGTCCGGTTGAGGACCGTCTGCACCTCGATCCCGGGCGGCAGCGACTTGCGGATCTCGTTCATCTTGGCGTCGACGGCCGCCGCCACCGTGCGGCTGTTCTCGCCGATCAGCATCAGGGCCGTGCCGACGACGACTTCCCGGCCGTTCTCGCTGCCCGAGCCGGTGCGCAGGTCACGTCCGATCCGCACCTCGGCGATGTCGCGGATGCGCACCGGAACGCCGCCGCGGGTGGTGACGACGACGTTGGCGATCTCGTCCATGCTCTCCAGGCGTCCGGCCGCGCGCACGACATAGCCCTCGCCGTTGTCCTCCAGGTAGCGCGCACCCTGGTTGGCGTTGTTGGCCTGGAGCGCCCGGGCGACGTCGCCGAACGAGAGGTCGAGGGCGGTCAGCTTCGCGGGATCGGGCTGGACGTGGTACTGCTTCTCGTAGCCGCCGATGCCGTCGACGCCGGCCACGCCCGGGACGGTCTTGATCTGAAGGCGGATGATCCAGTCCTGGATCGTGCGGAGATAAGCTGATCTCTCCAGCTCGGTCGTGAGGCGCTGCCCCTCCGGGGTCAGGTAGCTGCCGTCGGATTGCCAGCCCGGCTTACCGTCGAGGACGGGCGCTTTCTCGCCGGCTTTCTTGTAGTTCACTGTCCACATGTAGATCTCGCCCAGGCCAGTCGAGACCGGGCCCATCTGCGGCTCGGCCCCGGGCGGCAGGTCACTCTTGACCTGGTTGAGGCGCTCGGCGACCTGCTGCCGGGCGAAGTAGATGTCGAGCTTCTCGTTGAAGACGGCGGTGACCTGCGAGAAGCCGTTGCGCGACAGCGAGCGGGTGTATTCGAGCCCCTTGATGCCAGCGAGCGCGGTCTCGACCGGGTAGGTGACCTGCTTCTCGATGTCGACGGGTGAGTAGGAGGGCGCGACCGTGTTGATCTGCACCTGGTTGTTGGTGATGTCCGGCACCGCGTCGATGGGCAGCTTGGTCAGCGAGAACACACCGAAGCCGGCGGCGAGCAGCGACAGCAGCACCACGAGCCAGCGCTGGTGGACCGAGAAGTCGAGGATGCGACTGATCATGGCGAGCGTCCCGTCTCAGTCGTGGTGCTCGGCTTCGCCCTTGCCGAGCTCAGCCTTGAGGAGGAAGGTGTTCTTAACGGCGATCTCCTCACCCGGGGTCAAACCGGCAATAATCTCGACCGACTCATCGTCCGATTTGCCCGTTTTGACATCACGTCGCTCGAAGCCGTCCGCGGTGCGCACGAAGGCGACCTTCTCATTACCCATGCTCTGGAGTGCGTCGCGGGGCACCTTCACCTTGGCGCTGTCCTGGCCGACCTGGATTTCGGCCGAGACGAAGGTGCCCGGCCGCCAGCTGAAATCCTGGTTGGGCAGCGCCGCGATCACGCGGGCCGAGCGGGTCTCAGCGTTCAGGATCGGGCTGACGAAGATGATCTTGCCCTTTGCCCGCTGGCCCGCATCCTCGTCTCGGGGGGCGATCAGAACCTCCGCGCCTTCCCGAACCTTGGCGAGATCCGTGGTCGGCACCGCGAGCTCTACCCAGACTGTGGAGAGGTCGGCGACTGTGTAGAGGTCGGCCGGGTCACCCTGACCGCCCACCGTCGTCCCGACGTCGACCTTGCGCTCAACGACGCGTCCAGTCAGCGGCGAGCGCAACTCGTATCGACGCAGGCTCGACTGGTTCGGGGTAGCCTCATCCCGCTTCTGCGCCGCCGCAACCTCATCCGCGTTGAGCCCCAGAGCGGAGAGCTTCTGCCGGGCTAGGTTCAGGCGCAGCTGCGTTTCGGAATAGGTAGCTCGTGCTTGAAGGAACGTGGCCTCGGCTGAGATCCGCTTATCCCAGAGCGCCTGCTGCCGGTCGTAGTTGGTCTTCTCCAACTCGGCGCGCACCGATGCCGTCAGATACTCACTCTTGGCATCTGCCACCTCGCGGCTGTCGAGGACGGCGACGACTTCGCCCTTCTTCACGGGATCGCCCAGACGCTTGAGCATCTCCGCTACGGTGCCGACGACCCGGGCGGGGACCCGCGCGACCCGGTCGATGTCCGGCGTGATTGTGCCGGGCGCCATCAGGTGCCGTGAGAGCACACCGCCCTCGACCGATGCGACCGCGATCTCCTGGTTGGTGATCTGCTCGGGCGACATCTTGATCTGCCCCTCGGCGGCATGGTCCTCCGCCTTCTCGCCGGCCGGCTTCTCGGCTTCGGCCTTCGGAGCCGCTGGGTTTTCCGGAACGGGCTCCGTCTTCATCAGGCCCGTCGCCGCCAAGGCTCCCTGGATGACCTGAGACACGCGCGGGACGGCACCGCCGATCGCGACGCCCACCGCCAGAACTATCAAAATGAGAATGGCACGCATGACGCTGACCTCGACCGGGTCTTCGGGTGTCGACTGCGCGACGGCGCGCAGTCGATCGGTCCCAAACCCCACATGACCTCAACGCCCGGCACCTGGGTCAGGCTCGAGCGACGAACACCCACCGCAGCGGTGGGACGGGTCAGACTCGGGGCGGTCTGCGGAGCGGGGAGGCGGGACGGGAGGCGAGCGGCTCGGTCTGGACGCGATAGACGACTCTGTCAGCCGTCCGAACCGGCTCGAACGTGACCGGCTCGGCCCGCATCACTTGGTGACATCCGCAGTGAACGTGGAGCAGAATGCCCGCATCCGCTGGGTCGCTAGAGCTTGTGTGATCCGCAGCCGACTGCGACGACAGCGTCAGCAGACCATCGCTCTGGATGGGGCTCGGTGCCGCGGCAGTTTCAGAGGTGATGATGGAGAAAGCGAACACGAAGGCCACCAGGCACGCCACGGCAGCGCGCAGCAGGCGCGCCGAGTCGCTCATCCAAGGGTACCGCAGGCTCGTCATCGCAGCCCTGATCTACGATCGACCGCAAGCAAGCACAAGGTATGCACCCCTCTGGCCGGAATGAGACACTTCGTCGCCTGAGACTGCTTCAAGCGTCCCTGCCGGGAAATGACGGATTGGCTGCCCCTTTCCGGTCCGGCACGGCGCCCGACGAACGCGCGGCCGTATCGGTTTTCGGCTCCTCTGGATCGGTTTCGGATCCTCTACCGTTGGCATCGCCCCCACCGTGGTGGGCGGCCTGCTTCAGCGGCACGAGGTAGCGCAGCGTCAGATAGGTGACGAGGCTCAGGATGGCGGCGATGTCATAGAGGCCGTAGCCCACCGCCGCCCCGAGTGCGCCCGTGGCCCACAGGCTGGCGGCGGTCGCGGTGCCGGAGGCACGCCCGGCATGCTTCAGGATCGCACCGCCGCCGATGAAGCCAACGCCCGTGATCACGCCTTCCAGGATGCGGGCCTGTCCCGTCGAGTCCGCCCCGAGCACGCGGATCGCGACCAGCACGAAGCCGCAGGCGGCAACCGCGACGAGGGGAAAGGTGCGGATGCCGGCCGAGCGCTCCTCCTGCTCGCGGTCCCACCCGATCGGCGCCGCGAGCGCGTAGGCGATCGCGAGATCGACGAGATGGGATGCCACCTCCCAGAGGCTGAAGGCCGTGAACTTCATCGACGTGACGGTTCTTTCTCGATAGCGTTGCGCGGTGCGCCCCACGGGCAAAGGTAGCTTTCAGCATGATCGCCGATGCGCGAGCCGGCACGACTCAGGTGGCGATCTCCTCGATCACCAGCATGCCGAGGAAGCCTATGAAGAACATCGCGGTAGTCCAGGGTTGCTCGGGTACGGCATGCGCCTCCACGAGCAGCTCTTCGGTGACGAGATAGAGCAGCGCGACGAGCGCGAAGGCGAAGAAGCCGGCGAGATAGGGTCCGGGCAGCGCACCGATCGGCGTGCCCAGAAGTGCGCCCATCGGCAGCAGGAGCGCGAGACCGGCCACGGTACCGACCACACGTCCCGCGGATCCGCTCGTTTGTTTCAGCTTGGAGGCGACCGCGATCCCGAGAAACAGCACCTCGAGCGTGAGTGCGCCCGTCAGCAACAGGCCCTGCTTCGCCCCGGCCGCGAAGCCGATGCCGAGGACCAGGCCGTCGATCAGGATGTCGATCCCGACCGTCGCGATGAGCCCGGTCGACCCCTTCGCCTTCTCTCCCAGGCGCTTGACCAGGAGCATCAGGGCGACACCGAGGGCTCCGCCGACGATCACCGCGATCGGGGATTGCTGATGCTTGAGGTCGGGCAGGATCTCGCCCGCGACCGCGGCGAACAGGACGCCCGCGGCGAGATGCTGGACGGCGCTGGTGACCGCCGGGCCAGGCTGACGCACGGCGGCGACGGCGGCCCCTAGTACCGTCGCGAGGGCTGGGATGAGCGTGTAGGCCCAAGCTGACATCGAAGTTCCGTATTCCTGGATTGCGACGGGGACACACCATCGGCGGCGGAGGCCGAGCGGCTCAGGTCCCTCAGATGCGCAGAGCCTTTTCCTCGGTTCGAAGCGCCGCATCCTCAATCTGGATCGTGACGTGATCGACCTTGAACTCGTCCGCCAGGATCTGCCGTGCGTGGCGCAGCACGCGGGCGGCGTCACCCGCCCCAGGCACCACCAAGTGCCCGCTCATCGCGTCGAGACCCGAGGTGATGGTCCAGACGTGCAGGTCGTGCACGCCGGCCACGCCTGGGATCTCGGCCAAGCGGCGCTCCAGCAGCACGACGTCAACCTGGGGCGGGGTGCCCTCCAGCAGGATATGGGTGACCTGGCTGAGCAGACTCCAGGTGCGCGGCACGATAAACAGGCCGATGCCGGCTCCCACGATCGGGTCGGCCAGCCGCCAGCCCGTGACCATCACGATCACCGCCGCCACGATCACCCCGAGCGAGCCGAGCATGTCGGAGAGCACCTCGAAGTAGGCGCCCTTGACGTTCAGGCTCTCCGACGAGCCGCCGGACAGGAGGCGCATGCTGATCAGGTTGACCACCAGGCCGACGGTCGCCACCGCCAGCATCGGGCCGCCGATGACCTCGGGCGGGTCGACGAAGCGGCGGTAGGCCTCGTAGAGGATGTAGATTGTGAGGACGAGGAGCACGACGGCGTTGGCCAGCGCCGAGAGCACCTCCGCGCGCAGGTAGCCGTAGGTCCGCTGCGGCGTCGCGGGCCGCTCGCCGAAGCGGATCGCCAGGAGTGCCAGCGCAAGACCTCCTGCGTCGGTGAGCATGTGGGCGGCATCGGCCAGGAGCGCGAGGCTGCCGGTCAGCAAGCCGCCGACCACCTCGGCGGCCATGTAGGTCAGGGTCAGCCCGAGCGCCCAGACCAAGCGCCCGCGGTGCCGCCCCGCGGCCGAGCCGCCGAGGGTTGCTCCATGATCATGCCCTGCACCCATTCCGGTTCCTCTTTCCTGAGCGGACGATCACAGCGTCCCGGTGACGCGGGCGGCGGAGCAAAAAGATGCGTCGACACCCTGACGATCACGGCCTGATGGCTCGCCGCGGCGCCGGCATTCCTCGGGGCAGCGAACCGGCCCAACCGCCGCTCCTCCAGCGATGAGCCCGGACTGCGGGGCAGGGACGCACGCGCTCACGCCGCGGGCTCGAGAGCCTCGCTCGGCTGCGCCGTGTCGCCCCCGCCCTGCGTGCCGCCGGAACCGAAGAACCCGAGCAGGCGCAGCGCGTTCGCGGTGACGATCACGGTGGCCCCCGTATCGGCCAGGATGGCGATCCACAAGCCCGTCAGCCCGAGCACGCTCGTGACCAGGAACACCGCCTTGAGCCCCAGCGCGACGGCGATGTTCTGGCGGATGTTGGCCATGGCGGCCCGCGCCAAGCGGATCATCTCCACGACGTCGTAGGTGTGGCTCCTCAGGAGCGCGCCGTCGGCGGTCTCCAGGGCCACGTCGGTGCCCGAACCCATGGCGATACCCACGCTCGCCGCCGCCAGTGCAGGTGCATCGTTGATACCGTCGCCCACCATCATGACCCGGCCCCCCACCCCGAGCGCCCGGATCACCGCGACCTTGTCATCGGGCATCTGCTCGGCGCGGAACTCCAGACCGAGCGCGCTCGCGATCGCCGCACCGGTGCGCGCGTTGTCGCCTGTGAGCATGATCGGACGGATGCCGAGATCCTGTAGGGCTGCAAGAGCCGACTTCGCGTCGAGACGCGGCTCGTCGCGCAGGGCGATCAGCCCCACCAAACGGCCGCCCACCACGAGCGCCGTGACGGTTTTGCCCTCCGCTTCAAGCGCGGCGCTCCGCTCGCTCGCCCCGGCCGGCCAGGTCGTACCGCCTTCGGCAAAGCGCGGAGCACCGAGAAAGATCTCCTGCCCGCCGAGCGAGCCGGTCACGCCCTGACCCGGAACGGCCCTGACCCCGTCGGCGGGCTGGATCCGGCAGCCCGTCGTCCTGGCCCACTCCACGATCGCGACGGCGAGCGGATGGTTCGATCCGGTCTCGACGGCCGCAGCCAGCCGCAGCACCTCAGCCTCGCTACCGGAATAGACCGCGACGTCCGTCACCCGCGGCGCTCCTTCGGTCAGCGTGCCTGTCTTGTCGAAGGCGATGACCTGCGTATTCGCCGCCGCCTCGATCACGGCGCCCCCCTTCATCAGCAAGCCGCGGCGCGCGCCGGCCGACAGGGCCGATGCGATCGAGGCCGGCACCGAGATCACGAGCGCGCACGGGCAGCCGATCAGCAGGAGCGCGAGCCCGCGATAGACCCAGGTCGACCAAGCCCCCCCGAACAGGAGCGGCGGCACCAGAACGACGAGGAGGGCGAGGCCGACGATGAGCGGCATGTACCAGCGCGAGAAGCGGTCGATGAAGCGCTCCGTCGGCGCGCGCGCCTCCTGCGCCTCCTCGACGAGGCGGATGATGCGCGCGATCGTGTTATCCTCGGCGGCCTTGGCGACGCGCACCCGGAGTGCCGCCTCGCGGTTGATCGAGCCCGCGAAGACGCCGTCCCCCGCCCCTTTGGTGCTCGGGAAGGATTCCCCCGTCACAGGAGACTCATCGATGCCGGACGTGCCGGAGAGGATGACGCCGTCGGCCGGGATGCGATCGCCCGGTCGCACCAGCACTGTCTGGCCGATCGTGAGCGAGGCGGCCGGCACGTCTCGGGCGATGCCGTTCTCCTCGACCAACGCTGTTTTCGGGACGAGTTCGCCGAGCGCCCGGATGCCGGCGCGGGCTCGGTCGGCCGCCACGCCCTCCAGCACCTCGCCGACCGCGAACAGGAACACGACGAGGGCGCCTTCCTCCGCGGCGCCGATGAACAGGGCGCCGGCAGCGGCGATCGACATCAGCATCTCGATCGTGAACGGCATGCCGGCGCGCGCGGCCGCGATGGCGCGCTGGGCGACCGGCGTGACCCCGACCAGCGTCGCGCCCACGAATGCCCAGAAGGCCAGCGCGGGAACGCTGAGCTTGATCGTCCAAGCCAGGGCGAGCATGGCGCCGGTGAACAGGACCAGACGGCCCTTGCTGGCCTGCCACCAAGGCCTGTCAGCGCTCTCGCCATGTGCGTGCCCTTGCTTTGCGAGAACGCCGTCATGCTGGTCTGCCGCCGTCAGGGGTGCCTGCTCGTCCTGGTCACAGCCCGGCTCACCACAGCCGTGTGCTGCGTTCGCATCGCGGCGGCCGAGCAGCTCGTGCTCGGGACCGGAAGTGAGGGATGGCGGCAATTTGCGCGTGAGCGTGTAGCCGAGGCCGGCCACGCGTTTCTCGACGGTCCTTGAGGAGATCTGGGTCTGATCGATCGTGGCGGTCAGGGTCTCGGTGATCGTCGAAGCCCTGACGTCGCTGACGCCCGGCAACTTGGCCAACGCCGTTTGGATCTTGCCGACGCAGCTGGCGCAATCCATCCCCTCGACCTTCCAGGTGAAGGTCGAACCGTTCTCGCGCGCGGCGTCCGCACTGTGTCCCGTCATGAGATCCTCCTGCTCCCCGGCAGCCTAGAACCTTTAGCCGCTAGAGGAGCAAGGAGCGGTCGGTCTCAGCCTTGGCTCTGCCACTGCGTCATGACCTCTTGGCTCGACCTGCTGAGGTGCACATGCGCGTCGACGCGCTCGACCCAGGCGAGCGGGATGAGGTGATGCGCGCCGTGCGCGGCCGGATCGTTCCGGGTCAGCTTGATCTGATCGGATCCCTGCATGTGGTCGACGGTGCCGACATGGTGCCCATCGGACGCCTTGACCTCCATGTGCTCTTTGATCTGGCTTGCATCGATCATGACGTATCTCCTCGACCTGAGACGGCTGACACATGGTATGAGGGGAGACGCTCGACGAGCGCCTCGCGCGCTAGGCGGCCATCTTCCGGCAGCTCTCGGCGCAAGTCCGATACCGTTCGAGGCCGATGAGAACACCGTCTCGCCCTGGAACCGGGGATAGCGACGAGAGAACCAGCGCTGCAAGGAATGGTTGCGCACAGTCGTGCTCGAGCCCAACATCGATGATCTCGGAGTATTCCCGCGGGGGGTCTCGTGCTCGGTCCGGAAGAGCCGCTCGAGATCGCAATCCATGATTCAGTCGCGCGCCAGCGACGACGTGCGGGGACGTCGCGGATCAACGGAGGGAGAGACGACGATGAGACGCAGCGCCCTGTCGACCCTGCTTTGGCTCGGCTGCCTGCACGGAGCCCATGCTCAGGAAGCCCCATTTGGCCTGTCCTGGGGACCCGTCGACACGGTGCCGAAGCCCTCGATGGTCGACCGCGAAGCGAACATCACGGCGCTGACCTACTTCCACGACCGTCCGCTGGCCGCGGGCATCGATACGGACGAGGTCATCCTGGAAGTCTGCCGGGACGAGGGCCTGCAGCAGGTCATCTGGCTCAGCCGTCCGCTCTCGGAGGCCGAACTGCCGTCGCGCTACGAGGCCATCTACCGGGAGGGCGTGCGGCGGTACGGTCAGCCGCAAACCGAGCCGGGTGCCGAGACTGTGTCGTGGCCGTCTGGACGCGCGCTCCTGGCCGTCAGGAAGGCTGTTCCCGGCGAGCGGCGCTTGACCATGCTGGCCAGGGGCGACCACTACGAGGCGTGCTCGGTCGCCCACCAGGCGGCCACAGGCCACCCGGCCTCCCGGCACGCGTCGGACCTAATCCTCGGGCAGACCCCGTGAAGCAGGTCGCGATCATCCGCACCGGGCCTACGATGGCGGCCGATCCACAAACCGCCGAGATAATCGGGCTCGGTGCGACGCCATATGCGGCCTTGATCGGACAATCGCCGCCTTGGTGCCCGGACATGACGATGCGGCCTGAGCCCGGGGCTTCATGAGCGGTGCGCCGCAGTGGGCTTCGTCAGCGGACGACGATCGGCCGACCTGCGGGCCCCGTCCTCCTTTCGAGAGCAAGCCGGTTCCCGCAAACCTGTCCCGCCGGGATCATCCCGGACGGGACGACATGGACGCCACGCACGCCCTCCAGCGCAGGCTTCGAGGCCGGGGGGTGGCGCCCGTACCGGTCGCCCCGCGCCAGCTGTGCTGCGCAGCCGAGAAGCTCACAAGTGGCATCGAACCGTCATCGGCCGTCGATAAAACAGGCGCACCCGGAGATTGCCGCCTGTTTCGGCGGTGACGCGCCCCTGACCGAACCCGCGGCATTCGGGGAACGATCGATCGCGCGCACGACCACGATGCGTTTCGAATGTCGCCCCATTCGCCCGCACGCGGGTTCGCAGTCGTGATTACGGCCGATGGGAAGAGCGGCATGGCTGCCGTCGCTGCGAGCAACCCACACGCTATGCCGCTTGAATTCTGGAAGTTCGGCCTCTCCCCGTCCCGCTCCATAGGCGTGGCGAGGGGCGTGAGGGCGGTGTCTACCTCGGTGGTACGCGTGGCTATCTCATCGGCCGGGGTCGTCAGCTCAACCCGAACCCGGCGGCGGGCTTGCACGAAGCCGCTCGTCCATGGTTAGCAGCGCGGCCAAGTTTGGGCGGATGCCGCATCGTGTCCTGGTCACCGCATCGCTAGTCCGGGTTCGGTTCACGCATGTGGAGGCGGCACGATGAGCCGGTGGAGACAGGCCGCAGGACGCCTCCGCGCAGGTGCAGGGGTTGCGACGTTGCTCGCTGGCGTGTCCACCGGCGCCCACGGGGCCAATCTCGCCACGCCGACGCCACACGACGCGACGCACCTGCCCTCCTTCGGTGCCTGGGCGGGCGGCTATATCGGATGGCAGGGCAGCGCCGGTGACGCCTTCGGCAGCTTCGGCTTCGGTTCCGGCATGATCGGCCGCCGTTCGGTGCCGGAATTCCGCACCGGGGATGCCACGGGCCGCAACGATGCCGGGCGCGATGCGACCACCGCGCTCGGCGGCCTGTTCGGCGGGTATGCTTGGCAGAGCGGCCCGTTCGTGTATGGCCTTGAAGCCGACGTTGACGCCTCGAACCTGGAGCGGCCCGTGTCCAGGTGCTGATCGCCCAGCAGGGCTACCTCTCGGCCCTGGTCACTTCGGCGGGCGCGCGCGCCACCCAGTACGCCGACACCGCCGCCCTGTTCGTGGCGCTCGGCGGCGGCTGGTGGAACCGGGCCGACGTGGCCCCGCCCCCGCCCGAGAAGGACCCGCTCAAGTTCCTGTGAAGGGGCTCTCCCGCGGGACCGGCCAGCCGTCCGCCTCGGGGTCCGCCCGAGCCCAAATCGCACGCCGACGGTCGGGCAGGGCATCCACGCGACTGAGCCGACGCGGCTCAGATCCCCTCGCCAGCTCATGCTGGGCGGTTCTGTCCATGAACGCCGGGCCCGGTGTCGGCCTCGGGAGGTCGGTCATGTGATGGCTCACGAACGGTCGCGGGCGTGGCGCGTCGGTGCCGAGCCCAAGGTCCGGCCCATGGGATTCCGTCAGGGGCATGGATTGGATCCCCGGCCCCGGACGTTTCCTTCCGATCCAGGAGGGTAACGATGGTAAGCGTCAGGCTTTCACACGTTTGCTGCCGGTTTGACGGCGGTCGACCAGTTCCAAGGCAGGAGTACGTCGAGATCTCGGGCCGGATGACCGCTGCTCATCCGGGTCAACACGTCGGTGAGGTAGGCATAGAGCTCGACGCCGTTGAGCTTGGCCGTCTCGATCAAAGAAGCGATGACGGCCCACCGCGCTCCGCCGCCATCTGAACCGGCGAACAGGTAGTTCTTGCGCCCGACCGCCATCACCCGTTCATTCTGCCCATGTCGGGCAGGAAGCGGAGGTTCGTTATCGCGGGCACCCCCATTCCGGCCGGAAGGTGCTGGTGCGCCGGGTCGAGCAGCGGACGTACGGCCCGATTCTCCTGGTGCAAGCGCCTTCCGGCGTTGTGATCGTCATGGCCGGATGGATGTTCGACCCGGTTCACTGCGCCGGCATGACGTCCGGGTCTCCGCGCGTCGATGTCACGGCGCTGATCGAGCTGGCGCGGCTGTTGAGTGGGGCAGACAGCCCCGCAAAGTTCCGGAGCGATGTCGGCATCGTTCCGGAGGCACAGGATGGAACCTTTCAAGCGGCCGGCCGCGGTGCCGGATCGGCAGATCAGCTTCCTCTTCGAACAGGACGGGCTGGAGGGCCTGAGCGCTCAGGAACGCGACACGGTCGTCGCAATGCTGGCGCAGATCCTCATGCAGGCCGGCGGCCTCGGCGTCGAGGAGCTTGACGATGACGAGCGCTGAGCTGCTCCCGCCAGCCATCCTGAAGCGAACGGCGGTCGTCTATGTGCGGCAGTCGACGCAATCCCAGGTCATGACCAATCTCGAGAGCAAACGGCGCCAGTACAATCTGGTCGATGTCGCCCGCCAGCGCGGCTTTGTCGACGTCGAGGTCATCGACGATGATCTCGGCCGGTCGGCGAGCGGACTTTAGCAACATCACCGCGCCGACGCGCCCGAACAAAGCCCCGCTTCCGTTTGCCAGCGCCCTGGGCCTACGCGCTCTGCCACGCCGCATGAATGGCCAAAGATACCATGCAGGGAGCTGGAGATTGGATCACTCTCCGGTTCTCTGACCTTGGACCGGAGTTGGCCATGCTTGATCGTGAACAGATCCAGACAAACCTGCCTGAGGTTGCTGTGTTCGTCACGCTGGAACTCAGCAAGTCGGCATGGCTCCTGGCCGCCCAGGCCGTCCCGAGCGGGAAGACCTCTGCACACCGGGTGAGCGGCGGCGACGTGGAGGGCCTGCTCGCCTTGCTGCGCCGCCTGCAGGCTCGCGAACAGCGCAGCTCCGGCCGAGAGGTCGCGATCATCCTCGGCTACGAGGCCGGATACGACGGCTTCTGGCTGCAGCGCCGCCTCGCGGCCGAGGCAATCACCTGCTTCGTCATGGATCCCGGCAGCCTCCAGGTCGACCGCCGCGCGCGACGGGCCAAGACCGACCGGCTCGACGCGGCCATGCTGCTCCGGGCCCTGATGGCGTGGTGCCGCGGCGATCACGCCGCCTGCCGCATGGTGCAGGTGCCCTCGGTCGAGCGCGAGGATGCGCGGCGCACTCATCGCGAGCGCCAGCGCCTGATCGCGGAGCGGGTGCAGCACGTCAACCGGATCAAGGGCCTGCTCGCCACCCAGGGCGTCTACACGTTCCAGCCGCTGCGACGCGACCGTTGGGAGCGGTTGAAGGAGGTGCGCACCGGCGACGGGCGCGACCTGCCTCAGCGCCTGCGCGGCGAGATCGAGCGCGAGTTCCGGCGGCTGGAACTCGTGCTCGAACAGGTTGCGGCCGCCGAGGCCGAGCGCGATGCCGCCGTGGCGGATCCGGCCGTCACGGACGCCGACGCCGAGAAGGTGGCGCGTCTGGCCCGGCTCGGTGGCATCGGCACCGAGCTGGCCACGGTGCTGGTGCGCGAGGCGCTGTACCAGCCGTTCGCCAACCGCAAGCAAATGACCGCCTATTCCGGGCTCACGCCGAACCCGTACGCCAGCGGCGACCGACAGCGCGACCAGGGCATCTCAAAGGCCGGGAACCCACTCCTGCGGAAGTCGATGGTCGAGCTGGCGTGGCTGTGGCTGCGCTATCAGCCGGGCAGCGGGCTCGCCCGCTGGTTCGTCGAGCGGTTCGGCACCGGACGCGGGCGCATCCGCAAGATCACCGCGGTGGCGCTGGCGCGCAAGCTGCTGGTCGCCCTGTGGCGCTATCTCGCCACCGGGCTGGTTCCAGAGGGCGCGCGCCTGAAAGCGGCCTGAGGATCAAGGTTCGTCCGCCGGGCCGGTCCACGGCATGTCGGACGAGTGGGGGCAGGCGTGTGACCGGAGCTCGACGGGGTTTGCTGCCGTCGCCAAAGATGGGTCCCGCCGCCTTCAGCCGGTTCGCCTCGCATGAGGCATCTTGGTCAGGAACGTTCTGTTCCGCCGGACACGAGTGGATCCGCGAGCCCGGCGCTCGCACGACATCCCGGCTCCCCCGCCCGTCCGAAACGTCGATCACCGACCCCCTTGCGGAAATGCCTCATACGAGAGTTTGGATGAAGGACCGGCCGCGCTGCGGGCACCTTCAAACGTAAGTGCCGGCGCTCCGTCTTGCAGCTCCCGCACAAACTGCATAACCTGTACGCGTGGACGCTCGTTAGAGCGCTGGCAGCAATAGCTTTTTTGGTTGCAGGTTCGAGTCCTGCCGGGCCCACTTATCCCCGAGAGATGGAGCGTCTGCGGGCTCTTGCGAATGGCGGCCGCTCTTTTGCGGAGACCCACGGGAGCAGCTGTATTGGCTTCTGCGCTAGATGGTTGGTGACCGCTGGAACCTTTTTCAGCTCCTCCAGCATCAATGCCAGAGCTGTCGGATCGCAATAACGCTCGTCTGTTTCACCGGACCCGGCGTGTCCAAGGATGTCGGCTCTGATTTCCGTGTGAACGCGGGCTTGCTTAAGATTGTTGCCGAGCGAATGTCTGAAGGAGTGGATGACCTTTTTACGTTCTGCTTCGTTTGAGATCGCTTTTCGAAGTCCGCTGCTAAATTCATCGTAGAGGCGATCGCCGAGCGGCGAGCTTGAGTTTGGCGATTTTAGATCCGGAAACACGAGTCCGTATCCGAGTGCGCGAACAGCTTTGACGTAGTCCAAAAACCCGAGGCGGAGCACCTCTGGGTGCAAAGCGACAAACCGAATAGATTGAACGTTCTTAAGACGACGCGTTTCGTTGAATCGAAAAGCAAGGTATGCAATCCCGCTTGCCTCCTCCACGTCGTCGACATGAAGTCCTGCAATTTCCTCTCGTCTCGCGCCTGTATAATAGAGTAAAATAATTGCGAAGTACAAAGCGCGATGGAATACCTGATCGCCGGTGGTAAACGGATCGCGCCACGAACGACAGCCTGTGAAGCAGGGCAGTCGGAAGATCGCCGCAACATCGTCGTTGCTAAGAGATGGTCGCCGGTTACGTGCCCTGTCCCGCTTGCGGGCGCGAAGGAGCGCGAGATCGATGCTCGCATCAATCGCGAGGCCCTGCGCTTTGAGAAATGTTACAAGCTGTCCGAGGAAAGTCAGGTGACGGTTGATGGTATCCCCGACGATGCCTCGTTTGTTGGTTGGAAGCTTGGCGCCAATCTCACGCAGTTCGGCAGTGCTGCGTTCGGCATCACGAGGGCTCTTACCATACGACGGCGAGACGGACCGCAAAAGATCAACTAATTCGGCAAAATGGCTCTGCCGAAGATCAGTCACACGGATGAGGCCGTTCTCGACGAGTAGCTTGGCGAACAGGGCAAAAATCTGACGCGCCTGGTGCTGTGTTTTTGCATCCCAGGTTTCGTCACGAGCGCGCCCGGCGATCATCGCCTCCCCGAACGCTATGATTGGATGCATCCCCTTCTGATGAGGCTCTTGGTCCGTCGTATCCAGCGCGAGGTCCGGGCTTGCTGACACGATTGCAACGCCTGTCGGCATTTGAGGGACGGCATCAGCGTTTGATTGCGAACGAGCTGTACTCACGGTTGCCGTCGAGCCTGTGGCCTCCGGCGGCACCTGCGCTTCCCTCAGCAGGATCGCGTCGCGCAGTGTGACCTCTTCGATCCGAAGACCATCGTAGCGGCGCTCAGTTGCAAAGGCCGCCGCGGACATACCGCGGAAGGCAATCTCCTGAGCTAGAGACAAGTTAGTCATGGTCGGTGCGACCGCTTGGTTTGCGAGCAGCCCTTCCAGCCGAGCGCGAGGCATCAGGTGGCCGTTCTGGCGCACCATCGCGGCCAGCGTCGCCCGTGCTTCCTCAATGTCGAGGTCATTCAGCCCGTCGCGACGCATCTCATCAGCCAACGGAGTATCAATGGTCGCTGCCGCGCCGCGCGCTCCAAGGATACGCAGGATCCATCCCATACGCCGATCGGCACGCCGGCTCGCCTCAGGATCGAAGTCCGGTTCTGCACGTTCTGCCGCAGCGATCCGGTCGAGTTTTTCGAGGTGGGCCAATAGGCTTTCGCGAAAGATGCCGTCGAGCTGGCGGCGGCTCATGATGAGATCGGGTTCGGGCTCGCTCATGGCGCGATGAAAAAGCTGATCGGAATGAGCCGTGAGCTGGCTCGCGAGGAAGCGTGCCCTGGCTGGGTCGCGCGTGCCTAGGCTTACCACGAGCTGCCTGGAACGGCAGAATCGGATCAGCGGCAGCGGGATCCGGCGGCGCCAGGAATAGCTCCCACCGCGCCTGTAAGCATGAGCGATAGCCGGCACCGGACACCTCGTGTGAGACACGCATGTGCAACACCGATGTGTGCCGACGCCTCCCGCTTCAGCGGGAAATCGTTCGAATTCAGAGACTTACGGGGGAATTTGGCTGGGGCGCCAGGATTCCCAGCATACCTCCGTCAAGCCCTTGTTCCACAAGCAAACCGCTGTTTTCGTTGACATTTCTGGGCTGACTGTTACGACTGACTGTTACGGCGAGCCGTCCCGGTTGGCCCTCGGATCAGCCTATGTGCCTCGCCACCAACATCGCCCGCCGCGCCGGCTCAGCTTCCTACTATGCGCGCCTCAGCGTGCCGAAGGACCTTCAGGCCATCGTGGGTAAGAAGGAGGTGTGGAAGTCGCTCGGCACGAAGGATGCGCGGCAGGCGAGGGCGCTTGTGGCGCCCGTGCTTGCGAAGTGGCACGCCGAGTTCGAAGAACTGCGGCGGCGCCGGCAGGCGACCCCTGACGATGTGCGGGCCGCGACGTGGGAGCACTACAAGGCCGAGGTCGAGTTCCACCAGCAGCAGCGCCTGAGCCTGCCCACCAAGGCCGAGATCGACGGCGCGGTAGATCAGGCGCGCGCCGCCGTGGCGAGCGGGCAAGGTCGCGAAGGCCCCATCGACCTCCTCAACGTCGTGGGCGATGCCCTTGTGTTGAAGGGGCAATCGGAATGGCAGCGGGAGCAGCGCACGGTCCGCAAGGCAACGATCGAGAAGCACCTCGCCGAGGGAGAGACGGCGCTGGTGGAGGGCTGGGCGCTCGACGTGATCAGGCGCGAGGGATGGGCGATGGAGCCCGGCTCTCCGGCATTCCGCGATCTATGCCAACGCCTACAACGAGCCGAACTGGAAGCGCTCCGGCGAGCCGAGGAGCACGACCGTGGCGACTTCACCGGCAAGCCCAATGACCCGGCAGTAAAGGCGCCCGCGCCCAACCTGCATGTCATCGCCGCGCCGGGCGAGGGCGTGATGGAGCTGTTCGAGACCTTCGCGAGCGAGAACCCGAAGAAGGTGAAGCCGGACACGATCCGGATGAACCGAGAGATCGTCGGCTGGTTCGCGCAGCACGTCGGCCCGACCTTCCCGGCCTTCAAGATCGACAAGAAGGCCGTCCGCGAGTGGAAACAGGCGCTCGCCAAGTTCCCGATCAAGGCAGCCGAGGTGCGAGATTTCCGCGGCCTGACTTTCAAGAAGATCATCGCGGCCAATGAGCACGCGAAACGTCAAGTTTTGTCGGAAACCACCATAAACAAATACCTATCAGCCCTCGGCGCATTCTGCCAATGGCTGATGCAGAACGGCATCATTGATTCAAACCCGGTCGACGGGATGCACCTAGGCAAGGACCGCCGGTCGAAGGTCCGACCCTACACGCCCGAGGAGCTGACTCGCATCTTCGCGTCACCCCTGTTCACCGGCTGCCTGTCGGAGGCAGAGGAGCACCGGCCCGGCAACGTGCGTCTCGCCGATCACCGCTACTGGTTGCCGCTCCTGTCGCTGTTCACGGGCGCGCGCATGAACGAGCTCGCGCAACTCCTCGTGGCGGACGTGCGCCAGGAACGCGGTCGCTGGATCTTACACGTGACCCGCGAGGGCGATGAGACGAAAACGGTCAAGACCAAGGGATCACAGCGCGTGATTCCCGTGCATCCTGAGCTCGAGCGCCTCGGCTTCCTCGACTACCACACGCAGCGGAGCGCTGCGGGCGACCGCCGCCTCTTCCCCGAGATCAAGCCGGACGCTCGCGGCCACCTCTCCGGACACTTCTCGCGATTCTGGGGCCGCTACGTGGCGCGGATCGGTGTGAAGGACGACGCGGCAGTCAACTTCCACTCGTTCCGGCACGGCATGGCGGACGCGCTGCGCCGCGCCGGCTTTCGCGACGAGGAGTTCGGCTTCCTCCTCGGCCACACCCAAGCGACGACGACCGGGCGTTACGGCATCCTGGCTGAGGGCGACCTCACGCAGCGCTGCAAGATGATCGATGCAGTCGAGTTCCCCGGCCTGGACCTGAAGCATCTTCACCGTTGAGGATGTTCGGCCTATCGCAAATGCCATTGTTTGACGTAATGGCCTTTTTTCTTTGTGATGATCAGCGCCGTGCTATAATGTAGGCGTTGATGATCTAGCTGACGGTTCGTCGCCGATCAATCAACATTGATTGATCACCCATGCGTCGGACTTCATGACCCCCACCATCACCGCCAGCTTCGGTTCGTTCGAGACGAAGGCCGCGCCTGCCGCGTCCGGCGTCGCTGGGCCGGAGCCGTGGCTCCTCGAGATGTGGGGCGCCGTCCCGGCCCTCGCCGGTCCCGCCGTCACGCCCGCCTCGGCGATGTCGTGCATGCCCGTGAAGGCGGCCGTGGAGCTGATCGCTGGTGCGCTCGGCACGGTCCCGGCCGGCATCTTCCGATCCGAGGGCGGCGGGAAGACCCTCGACGCCTCGCACCCTGCGCACCCGCTCGTGGCGCTCGACGCCTGCCCGTGGATGACCGCCGGCAAGATGCGGGAGCAACTCACCACCGATGCCTTGCTCACCGGCAACGGCGTCGCCCGCGCGAACGTCGTGGAGGACCGCGTCGTGGAGCTGAACCCGCTCCGGCCCGGCCAGGTGGACATCGAGTTCGACCCGATCACCACCGAGCCCCACTACCGCGTCCAGTGGATCGGCGGATCCGAGGTGCTCCGCCACGACCAGGTGATGCACGTCAGCGCCCCGTGCAGCCTCAACGGCGTCTCCGGCACCGCCCCGATCGTCCACGCCCGGCAGGCCATCAGCCTCGCCTTGGCGCTCGAGGCCCACGCCGCGCGCCTCTTCGCCCGTGGCGGCCGTCCCTCTGGTCTTCTCCGGCTCGACCAGCACGCCACGTCGGACACGATCAAGCAGATCGGCGCAACCTGGTCGGCGCTCAACGCGGGCGACCAGTCCGGCAAGACGGCCGTGCTGCCCAAGGGCGTGCTGTTCGAGCAGCTCGGGCTCAGCTCCGTGGACGCGCAGTTCATGGAGCTGCGGACGTTCGCGATCCACGAGATCGCGCGGGCCTTCAACGTGCCGCCGACGCTCCTCGCCGAGCTGTCGAAGTCGACCCTCAACAACTCCGAGGTGCTCGGCCGGCAGTTCGTCCAGTTCACCCTCTTGCCGTGGGTGCAGGCGTTCCAGGACGCCTACCGGCGGCTCCTGATCCCGGTGCAGGATCGGCAGACCTACTCCGTCATCTTCGACCTCGACGACCTCCTCCGGGCCGACAGCACCGCCCGTGCCGCGCTCATCACGGCCCTGCGCTCGACCGGCTCGGCTACGGCGAACGACGTGCGCGCCCTTCAGGGCCTGCCGTCCCGGCCCGACGGCGACCGGCTCGAGAACCCCTACACTACCAGCAACGCGGCCCCCGCCGCCAACCCGGCACCCTCCGATGATTGATACCAGCGTCACCGCCTTCGTCGGCGACCGCGAGCGCCCGCTCGCGCTCACGCCGCCCCTGATCCTGGAACTCGAGCGCACCACCGGTGCCGGCATCGGTGCCCTGGTGCGCCGGGTGCTGCCGGGCGACTTCCACATGAAGGACACCGCCGAGGTGGTGCGCCTGGCGCTCATCGGTGGTGGCGCCGAGCCGGCCGAGGCCGCGGCCCTCGTCGAGACCTACGTGACCGCTCGCCCGCTGCACGTTGGGCACGAGCTGGCGACGCTGATCCTGATGGCCCTGTGGTCCGGCAAGCCCGCACCCGCACCGCAGGCTGATCCCGACGCCGCGGCTGTCCTGGCCGCCCTGGCGGGAGGTGCAGCGTGACCCGCGAGGAGCAGTTCGAGCGCGCCCTTGATCAGCAGGCGCGCCAGCACCGCATCGCCGCCCGCCAGGCACACATCCGCTTCCTGATGAGCAGCGGCGTGCCCCTCGACCGGATCACGGCCCTCAACACGGTCTTCGACGACCTGAACGGCCAGCGGTATCGCCGGGAGGCCGCGTGATGTTCGAGCGCCTCGAGTTCAAGGGTGCCGTCACGGTCGACGACACCGGCACCATCACCGGCCTGGCCTGGCCATTCGGATCGCCCGACCGTGTCGGCGACGTCATCACCAAGGGCGCCTTCGGCAGCATCCGGCTCCCGGTGCCGATGTTGTTCGGCCACGACCCGAACGACCCGGTCGGCACCTGGAACGAGGCCGTCGAGACCGAGGCCGGGCTCGAGGTGAAGGGCCGCCTCCTCGTGGGGGAACTCGCCCGTGCCGATGAGGTGCGCGCCCTGGTGCGCTCCGGTGCGGTGGGTGGCCTGTCCATCGGCTTCTCGACCAAGGCCGCCACGCCCCGGCAGGGCGCTCGTGGCCGCACCATCACGGCCCTCGACCTCGTCGAGATCAGCCTCGTGACCGTCCCTTCCCATCCTGGCGCCCGTGTTCGGTCCGCCAAGTCCGGCGCGGCAGCAATCCAGCTCGCCGAAGCCATCCACCGCGCCGCCCTGGCGCTCAGCAAGTAGAGAGAAAGAAGACCCCATGTGCATGAACGCCGGCACCCTCGAGGGCGCCCCGATCGAATTGAAGGACGCCGAGGTTGATCCGGCGGAGATCGTCACCAAGGCTCTCGCCGACCTGGAAAAGAACGTCGGCGACCGCCTCGCCGCGCTCGAGACCAAGACGGCCGACACCGCCCGCCTCGACCGCATCGAAGCGGCCCTGAACCGCCGTGGCGCCGCCCCGGAGACCAAGGCTGCGGACCTTGGCCGTAAGGCGTTCGGCGACTTCCTGCGCCGTGGCGTGGAGCGCATGAGCGCCGAGGAGATCAAGGCGCTCACCGTCGCCACCGACACGGCGGGCGGCTTCCTGGCCCCCACCGAGTTCGGCGCCGAGATGCTGAAGCGCATCGTCGAGTTCTCGCCGGTCCGCCAGTATGCGCGCGTCATCACGATCGGGGCCCCGCAGATCCGCTACCCCCGCCGCGTCAACAGCGCGACCGCGACCTGGGTCTCCGAGACCGGCGACCGCACCGGCTCCGAGCCGTCCTTCGAGCAGGTGAGCCTCACCCCCTACGAGCTCGCCACCTACGTCGACGTGTCGACGGCGCTCCTCGAGGACAACGTCTACAACCTCGAGGGCGAGCTCGCGATCGAGTTCGCGGAGCAGTTCGGCAAGGCCGAGGGCGCTGCCTTCGTCGCCGGCTCGGGTGTCGGCCAGCCGAAGGGCCTCTTCACGGCCGCAGGCATCGCCGAGGTGAAGACCGGCGCGGCAGCCAACTTCCCGGCCAGCAACCCGGCCGACGTGCTCATCGGCATGTTCCACTCGCTGCCGAACGTGCATGCGCAGAACGGCGCGTGGCTGATGAACCGGAAGACCCTGGGCGCCATCCGCCAGTGGAAGGACGGCCAGGGCCGCTACCTGGTCATCGATCCGATTTCCGAGAGCGCGGCCACCACGCTCCTCGGTCGTCCGATCGTCGAGTGCATCGACGCTCCCGACATCGCCGCCAACGCCTTCCCGATCATGTTCGGCGACCTGTCCGGCTACCGGATCGTCGATCGGGTGAGCCTCTCGACCCTGCGCGACCCCTACACCCTCGCGACCAAGGGGCAGGTCCGCATTCACGCCCGTCGCCGCGTCGGCGCCGACGTCACGCACCCCGACCGCTTCGTGAAGCTGAAGGTCGCTGCGTAATCGCCAGCAACAACGGCCGTGGCACTAGCCACGGCCCCAACTCTCGAAAGGTTACGCAGTGAGCTACACTCCCGCATTCAATTCTGTCTTCTTCATCGGCACGCAGAAGCCCGCTTCTGTCGTGACCGACTACACGTCCGATACCTGGCAGCAGGTGACGGGCATCAAGTCCGTGGGCGAGATCGGCGATAAGGTCACCGAGATCAAGTTCGAGACCCTGGACTCGCCGCGCCCCCACAAGATGAAGGGCACGCGCGACGCCGGCTCGTTCGAGCTGACCGCCGGCTTCCTCGCCAACGATCCTGGCCAGGTCGCGATGCGCGCGGCGGCAGCATCCAACGACAGCACCCCGTTCAACTTCCGGGTGGCGCTGAAGGACGGATCGATCCGCTACTTCAGCGGCCTCGTGATGTCGGCCGAGGGCGTCACCGGCAGCGACGCCAACGCGGTGCAGATGGAGAAATACACCATCAGCATCACGGGCGCCCCGCTGATCGTCCTGGCGGCGGCCTGATCCGATGCGGCTCGCGGACGACATCGTGCTTTCGATCGGAGGCGCCAGCGTGCGCCTCCGGCCGACGCTGCGCGCCGCGATCCGGCTCGAGCGCCGGCACGGGCTCCTCGAGCTCCTCAAGATGGTGGCCGAGGGCAACCTCACCGCCATCAGCGACCTGATCCGGGAGACGGCATTCGAGGGCGATCGAAACCTCCTCGATGTGTCGGTAGGCGGCCTTGCTCGCATCCTGGAACTCGTGACGCCGGCCCTCCTCGACCTGGTGCTCGGACTCCTCGGCGCCGACCCGGATGCCGCGGCGAAGCCGGCCAAGGCCGACGCTGCGCCGGTCCACATCGGCGAGGCCCTGGCCAAGCTCTACGGCTTCGCCACTGGGTGGTGCGGTTACTCGCCGGCCGTCGCCCTGGACAGCACCCCCGCCGAGATCCTGGCCGCCTACGGGGCGAAGCTCGACTTCCTCAAGGCGATACACGGCGCCGCGGACGCGCCCGCCGACGATGCGCCCGAGGCTTCCCTCGACGACCAGTTCGCCGTCACGATGGCGCGTCTCGGCGGTCGCGTGGTCAAGCCCGAGGAGCTCGCCGGCTGATGCCCGCCGCCCCGCCCCGCATCTGTGGCTGCGGCCGTCGTGTCCCTGCCGGTGTGCGCTGCGCCTGCCAGGTGCGCCGCGATCGCGAGCACGACGCCCGCCGGCCCTCGGCCGTGGCGCGCGGCTACGGCAGCAAGTGGCGCGAGGCCCGCGCCGGCTTCCTGGCCAAGCACCCGACGTGCTGCCGGTGCGGCAAGCCTGCGACCGTCGTTCACCACACCACCCCGCATCGGGGCGACCGCGCCCTTTTCTGGAACCGCGCCTTGTGGGCGCCGGTCTGCCAGCCCTGCCACGACGGCCCCTGCCAGGCCGAGGAGAAGCGCCCGTGATCCCGACGTTCTATCCGCCGGTCGCGCCCTCGCCCGGCACGACGCAGAAGCCGGAGCTCGCGATCCTTCGTGCTGATTTCGGAGATGGCTATTCGTTGGCTGTCCCCAACGGCCTCAACCACATCCGGAAGACCCTGTCGCTGAAGTGGGACGTGCTCACCGCCAATCAGGTCAAGAGCATCGCCGACTTCCTTGAGGCACGCGGCGGCGTCGAGCCGTTCTACTACACGCCTCCTCGCACCACCACGCCCGTCAAGTGGACCTGCGATGATTGGACCGAGACCATGAACGCGGCTGGCGTCTCGTCTTTCACCGCCACCTTCAAGCAAAACTTCTCCGTGTCATGATCACGCTCGACGGCATCTCGCAGCCCATCAGCGAGTGGGCGCTCGACTACGGCATTCCGACCAAGCTCATCCGGTCCCGTCTCAAGCGCGGGTGGAGCGAGGAGCGCGCCGTCACTGAGCCAATGGTGGTCTGGCGCGGCGAGAAGCTACCGGCCGACGCCATGCTCGACGACGAACCCGAAGCACCCAAGGTGCGCCCGCCGGCTCCCCGACCTGTCCCGGCACCGATCACGCTCACGCCGGCACACCTGGCTCTCGCACGTCGCACTGCCCGTCGCCATCGGCATTCCGCCAAGCTGATCACCTTCCGCGGTGTGAGCCTGACCTGCGCGCAGTGGGCTTCATGCCTGGGGATCAGCCCGCAGGCCATGCACGTCCGGCTCAAGACGAAACCCCTACCCGAAGCGCTCACGCCGCCCCCGACATGGCGCATCAAAGGATCGCCGGCATGACCCCCGGGGGCGGTCGAATATTTCGCAACATAGCCAAAGACCGGTCCTGCTCCTCCCCTCGCACAACTCCGAAATTGGACTTTTTTCCTGGAACGAGATGAACCGATGTCCTCCGTCACCCGTGAGTCCCTGAAGGCTCACCTCAACGTCACTTCCGACCTCGACGATGCCTACCTCGACGAACTGATTGAGGTGGCGGAGACGTGGGTCGCCGGCTTCACGGGCGGCATGCGCAGCAACATGGAGCCGCCGCTCCGGCAGGCTGTCCGGATGCTGGCCGCGCACCTCTACGAGAACCGCGAGGCGTCGCTTGTGGGCGTGACCGCGACCGAGCTGCCGATCGGCGTGATGGACCTGCTCATGCCGTTCAGGTGCTGGGCATTCTGATGCGCGCCTCGCCCTCCCTCACGGTGCAGAAGGCCATCCGGAGCCGCCTGGCGGCCGACGCTGGTGTTGTGGCCCTGGTGCCCGCCGCGGCCATCGCCGACCGCCACGGGCTGCCTGCGTCGTTCCCTTCGATCGTTCTCGGCGAGGATCAGGAGATCCCCGCGAACCTCGACCTCGCCCGGCGCGGGACGATCGTCGCCTCGACGCTCCACATCTGGACCCGCGAGGCCGGGACCGCCGGCGCCAAGGCCATCGTGAACGCGGTCCGTCGGGCGCTCGACGTAGACCTGGTGCTCGACAGCCTCGACCTCGTCGACCAGCGCGTGACCGGTGCCCGGTTCCTGCGCGATCCGGACGGGAAGACCGCGCACGGCATCCTGACGTTCTCGACGACGGTGATGGAGCCGCTGTCATGAGGGCGGGCCGCCTCGACCAGACCATCACCGTAGAGCGCCGCGTCGAGACGCTCGACGATGCCGGCACGCCCGTAGAGGCTTGGCACCCGGTCGCGACTGCCCGCGCGGACCTGATCCAGAACACCACCGAGGCGTTCCTCCGGGAGCCTGGGCAGACGGCCGAGGCGCGCGTCGTCTTCCGCGTGCGCTTCCTGCCGGACCTCGAGCTCACCGATCGGATCGTGCTCGACGGCGTGCCACACCGCCTGGTGGAGGTGAAGGAAGTGGTGCGCCGCCGCGTGCTCGACCTCCGGTGCTCGACGGTGCTGTGATGAAAGGACGGAAGCCCGCCACGCTGCCGGCCAGCGCATCAGCGGTCGTTGATGTGCCGCGCCCACCCGCGCTGCTCTCGACCGACGCCCGGCGGGAGTGGAAGCGGGCCGCCGCCGTCCTGGTGGAGCGCAAGATCCTCACGCCCGCGGACTACGAGACGTTGGCCTCCTACTGCATCGCGGTCGGGATGCGGAACGACGCCCTGCGCACCCTCGCGAAGGACGGCGCCACGTTCGTCACCCCGGCCGGCATGGTGAAGCGCCACCCGGCGGTCGGGAACCTGAACGACGCCATCGCTCTCGCCGCGCGCCTCGCCGCCGAGCTCGGTCTCACCCCCGTGTCCAGGGCCCGCGTGACGGCCAGCGACGATGACGCCGACCTATCCTTCCTGGATTGACGATGGGTCGGCGATCCCGGACCCGCTGGGCTACGGGGAGCGCGCCGTCACCTTCCTACGTAACCTGCGGCATCCTAAGTCGCGGGCGCCCGGCCGCGCGTTCCAGCTCGACCCGTGGATGGAGCGGATCGTCAGGGCAATATATTCTCCTCGTTATCTTGAAGATGATACTGATAATCAGATCAGTAAAGGAGATAGAATTATCACAAGCGTATTTCTGATGGTCCCAAGAGGCAACAGGAAGACGAGTCTTGGCGCGGCTCTAACCTTGTTGCACACCATCGGCCCGGAGCGCCGGCCCCTCGGCCAGGTGGTGTGCGCCGCCGCCGATCAGAAACAGGCCCGCATCGCCTTCGACGAGGCCGCCAGCATCCTGCGCCAGGACCGCCGGCTCACGCCGCTGGTGAAGATCGCAGACGCCCGGAACCGCGTCACGAACCGTAAGCACGGCACTTGGCTCGAGGCCCTGTCGGCGGACGGCGCGACGCAGCACGGCCGCACGCCCGACTTCTGCTTGATGGACGAGCTCCATAGCTGGCGGAACTCGTCCCTGTGGGAGGCCCTCCGCACCGGCCTCGCCAAGGTGCCGAACTCGCTCAACGTGATCATCACCACTGCCGGCCGCGGCTCGGCAGGCGTCGCCTTCGACCAATACGATTACGCCCGCCGCGTCGCCCTCGGCGAGATCGACGACCCGGGCCTGCTGCCGATCTTGTTCGAGGCACCCAAGGGGGCCGACTGGCGGGACGAGGCCGTGTGGCGCCAGGTGAACCCCGGCTTGCGCTTCGGCTACCCGGCGCTCTCCGGCCTCCGGCAGCTCGCCCGCGAGGCTGCGAACCGCCCGGCCGACCGCGCGTCGTTCAAGCAGCTCCACCTCAACATGTGGGCGGACGGCGCCGCGGACCCGTTCTGCGACCTCGAGACCTACGACAAGGGCTCGGCGCCGTTCACCGCCGAGGAGCTCGACGAGCTCCGGACCGAGCCGTGCTGGCTGGCGGTCGACCTCTCCTCGAACCGCGACCTCACGGTCATTGTGGCCGCCTGGCGCGACGGCGCCGAGGGCTACATCGTGCGCCCGTGGTTCTTCTGCCCGAAGGACAACCTTGAGGATCGCGAGCGCTACAGCGGCCAGCCCTATCGCCAGTGGGCGACGGACGGCCTGGTCACCGCCACCGAGGGCAACGTCGTCGACTTCCGGGCCGTCGAGATGAAGATCCGGGAGCTCTGCGACGAGTTCGACGTGCAGGAGATCGCGTTCGATCCGCACCTCGCCCGCAACATCCTGAACAACCTCCTCGAGGATGGGCTCCCGGCCGTCGAGATGCGCCAGGGCGCGATCACGATGATGCCGGCGATCAAAGAGCTCGACCGCGCCATCACGGGCGAGCGGCTCCGGCACGGTGGGCACCCGGTCCTGCGCTGGAACTTCGAGAACACCGAGGTGGAGACGAACAGCCTCGGCCATCTGGTGCGGCTCACGAAGAGCAAGCGCAAACTGCCAATCGACGGCACGGTGGCGACAGCAATGGCGGTCGCGAGAGCTTCGGCCGGTGAAACCAAATACCTGAAATACGATCCCATTATCTTGGAGGCCGCATGATCGGCGTAAGCATCAGCGGCCTAGCCGCCCTAACGCAGTCCCTCACCCTCGGCAGTCGCGTGCGCGAGGCCGCGCAGCGCGCCGTGGAGCACCAGGCCGAGGAGCTCGCCGACGCCATCCGCGAGGCCGCACCGGAGGACTCCGGCGACCTCCGGGACAGCGTCCGCACCGAGGCGGGCGAGGAGCCGCTCACCGTCATGGTGCTGGCGGGCGGCACACCCGAGACGACCAAGACCTCAGAGGCCGGCAGCTTCGACGTGGCGGTGATGACCGAATACGGCACCAGCAAAACCGAGCCGCAGCCGTTCTTCTATCCCACGGTTGAAGCCCGTCGTGATAAGATGAAGGCGAACATTGACGCGGCGATCAACCGCGAAATCACGGGAGATTGATCGTGTCTGGACCCCTTGCCATTGCGGTAACTGGCAACATCAGCAGCTTCGAGAGCGCGATGAAGCGCGCGACCGACCTGGCTGCGCGTCACGCCACCGACATCGCCGGCAACCTCTCGAGCGCCGCCACGAAGATCGACGGCGCGTTCACCGCCCTCAGCTCCGGCGCCGGCTTCGCGACCCTCGCCCGGCTGCCGGCGCTCGCCCGCAACGCCGCGGTCGGCTTCCTGGCGTTCGAGGCCGTGAAGTTCACGATCATGGAGACCGCCCGGGCGGCGGCCGAGGCACAGGAGCGGCTCGAGGAGCTGGTGAAGATCGCGACCCGGGCGAACGCCGCGGGCGTGGGCACGACGTTCCTTCAGTCCCTCACCGGCCAGGCGAAGGAGCTCCACACCGAGGCCGGCAAGCTCGAGGCGATGCTCACCCGCGCCCGCGAGGCCGCCACCCTGCGGATCGGCGAGGGCAAAGAGGCCGCCTCCTCGGCCATCGAAGACCGCCTCCGGCAGAACGTGGCGGCCGGCAACCTCGGCGCCGACGCCCTGTCCCGCTACCGGGGCGCCGACGACATGGAGAAGCGGATCAGGATCATCCTGGACTTGATCGAGCAGCTCCAACGTGAGGGCCGCAACCTCGCCGCCTTCGACCTCGGCGCCAGGATGTTCGGCTCCGACTTCGAGATGCAGCTCCGGAACGGCGTCGACATCATCGGGGCGATGAAGCGCGCCCTCGACGGGCTCACCGTGGGCGACAACGGCCGCATCATCCGGCCCGAGGAGATCGCGCGCGCGAAGGCGATCAACGACCAGCTCGAGGAGGCGCGCCGGATCATGGCGGACGCCCTCCGGCCCCTGAACGAGGACATCGCGCGCTGGCAGCAGGTCCAGCTACAGGCGACAGCCGACCTGGTGACGACGGCCGCGCAGCTCGTGGGCGTGTTCGGCGCAGTCTACGAGAAGGTCCGCGCCGTGGGCGACGCCATCACGGCGATCGGCAACTTGAGCATCTGGAAGACCATCCGGGAGGGCTTCGACGCGGTCGGGCTCTCCTCGACCAAGGGGCTCGAGCTCGTCGACCCGGAGAAGATCAAGGCCGCCGAGGAGGCCGCCGGCAAGCCGATCCAGGTCCGGGTGGCGCCCCGCACCGACCGGTCCGTGTCGCTGCCGTCGCTCTCGCCCGGCCGGGCCTCGCGCGACAGCGGCACCGAGACCGACCAGCTCGAGTCCTTCATCAACTCCCTGACCAAGGCGAACGTCGCCCTGCGAGCCGAGGTGGAAAACTACGCCAAGAGCAACGCCGAGAAGGCGGTCGCCATCAACCTCGCCAAGGCCGAGGAGATCGCGAAGCAGAACGACGTCACGCTCACCGAGGAGCAGATCAGCAAGATCCGCCAGGCGTCGACCGAAACGGCCACCTACAAGGACAAGCTCGCGGACCTCGCGCAGCAGCAGCGGCAGGCCGCCGAGGCAGCGCGCTACTTCGGCGACGCGCTCTCGAATGGCCTCGCCGACGCCATCCTCGAGGGCAAGTCGTTCTCCGAGGTGCTGACCAACATCGTGAACCAGCTCGGCCGGTCGGCGATCCAGGCCTTGATCACCGGCCAGGGTCCGCTGGCGGGCCTCCTCGGCATGGCCGCGCCCGCGAGTGCCGGCAGCACCGCCACCGGGGGCTTGATCGGGCTCATCGGCAAGGGCTTGGGCTTCGCCGAGGGCGGCTTCGTCTCCGGCCCGGGCACGTCTACGTCGGACAGCGTCCCGGCGCGCCTGTCCAACGGCGAGTTCGTGGTGAACGCCAAGGCGGTGCAGCGGCACCGGGCGTTGCTCGAGGTGCTGAACTCCGGCGGCAGCGTCGCCCACTTCGCGGCGGGCGGCTTGGTCGGACCCGGCAGCATGCCGGCGCCGGCCGTGTCGCCGCCCGCCGGCGGACCCACGATCAGCATCTCGGCCCCGATCACGCTGCAAGCGCAGGGCGGGACGCCGGAGCAGAACCAGGAGCTCGCGAGGATGATGGGTCAGCAGGTGGAGGGCGCCATGCGCCGGGTAGCGACCGAGGAGATCCTCCGCGCCCTGCGCCCGAACGGCCTCCTCCGGAGGTAGCGCCGGCTGTTCGCAATTCTGATCTATGCAGAAAGACGGTGTTGACGGATGTCGAGGTAAAGGCGACATACGCTGTCAGAGTTTCTGGCCAGCGTTGGGTGGTGTCCCGTCAATCGGCATCGACACCCCTATGGCAAGCAACGGCTGGCCCCTGGAAAGAGCAGCCGTTGCCCATCCCGTTAAGGGATGTATCGCCTAGAGCTGGCCTGTCTCAGCGCATTAGCGCTGGGGCAGGCCCCGGCAGTGCGACGTTACCGTCTCCCACCGGTTGAAGCGGAACCGCCGGTATGACCGGACAGGCACCGACTTCGGGAACACGCACACGCTTTTCATGGCAATAGTCCATGCCGGGAAAAAGCCCGGGCCTCCGGGGCACTGTGCCCCGGCGTCAGAGGGCAAAGGCGACCGGAGGTGCGTGATTCGCGTTCCGTGACCAAGATGAAGAAAGCCCGGCGCGATGGCAAGAGGGTGGAGACCAACTTTCACCATAGTCCAACGGTCCGCCGCAAGACCGCGTTAAGGTTTCCGATGCCGCCTTTAACGAATCATTAATCATTTAGAGCCCGCGCATGCAGTGGAACTCACCTGCACGACGCTCGAGCTTGGCAGGACGTCTCCACCGCCTTGATGAGCCCACCCCACTTCACCGCTGCGACAACCGACCGCAGATGCAAGCACCCGCACAGGGTCCGCCCGCTCGCTACGAACCAACAAGCAGTAAACCAGTAAACTGCTTGTTGGGAGTTTTAGATGCCGTCCCCCGTTGCCATGATGAAGCTGCCCGCCGCACGCGCGGAGCAGATGAAGACCCTCGCGCGTGACTTGGGCGTTACCGCGACCGAAGCGCTCGAGATACTGCTGAACCGCGCGATCAAGACCGGCGACATCGCCGACGTCCTCCCCGGGTTCGAGGTGCGCCGCGAGAGCGGCCAAATCGGCCTCACCCTCGACGGCACGTCCCTCCCCGCGATCAACGCCGACATTGCGCACCACATCGCCGAGGACCTCGAGCACGCCGGCACCGCCATGAAGCACGGCAAGGGCGTGCCCCGCTGGTTCGGCCGCAACGGCTACGGCGGCACCGACTTCATGCTGGTTGTCGGCCGGGTCGGCACTGGCGTCGTCGTCTCGCTCGAGGAGATGGAGCAGGGCCAAGCCATCGGCGCCGGCCGCAAGGTCCAGGCCGCGATGACGCGAGGAATGGCCGTAGACCTCGCCCGCCAGATCCGTAACGCCGCCACCAACGCATAGAGAAAAGCCGCCGAACCGGAGAGGGTTCGACGGCGGGAGAGAAGTGAAATGCCCTATCAATATAGCGACACCGCTCGCCCTGATCAAGCCGAAAGCGAAGATTGGCTCGAAGAACTTGCGGATTTGACGCTGCCGCCGCGGGAAGTGACGGAACTTTCTACCGCGAAAGTCCAGGAGATCCGCGCGCTGTTCGAGCGCGGCGAGGAGCGCCACTACGGGAGCCGGCATCCGGCCGACCTCGCCGTGGCCGAGGCAAAGAAGCAGCGGCGCGCTGAGGCGCAGAGGGCGCGGAAGCGGCAGGACAAGCAGAACCAGCGAGCGCGAGAGCGGGACGTGCGGTCGAAGGAAGCCGCGGCCGCGCTCGTGGGCCTCGACGTGCGGCCGGTGATCCAGGGCCATGTGGACCACGAACGCCTGGAGCGCGAGACCGCCGCGCTCGTGGCGTGGCTCGCGACCACGGGCCGGGAGCAGGGCGCGCTCAAGGGCAAGAACGGCGCGTCGCTGGACGACCTGATGGCGTCGCGCCGGGTCCACCTCGCGGCGCAGGCGATCGGGAACCCGGGCTACGGCGAGTTCGCTCGCCTCCTGGCCGAGGAGACCGGTCGCCCGTGGTCGAAGGATCAGGCCCGGCGACGGCTCGCCATGCTCAACATGCTCGAGGAGCCGGGCAAGCCGTGGGCCGGAGGTGGTGGTGACATCGGGGGTGCGGGTCTTTGAGGTGGTGACATCGGGGGTGCGGGTCTTCGCTCCGCGACCTCGGCACGCCAAGACCCGCACCCGGAAGCAACCTATTGAGATCGTTGGGTTTTATCTTGTTCTTCGGGACGCAGTCTCGAGCCGGAACAGCAAAAGACCCGCACCCCGGATGTCACCGTTTCCGCATAGATATAAAAGATAGAGATAGGAGAAGAGATACATACAACCTAGAAACAGCGCGGCGGTGACATCCGGGGTGCGGGTCTTGAGGATACCCACCTCCGGCCGACCTTTTTGGTCCTCTCCTAAGACCACCTCCGGCCCACCCTTGGGGTCTTCTCCTACAGATACTCCCGGTTCCCCTTGGGCTGCCCCGGTCCGGTATGGGGCTAGGATTGATTTAGAAGCCCGTGGGCGGCGTTTCTGGGGCTCGGGGCTCCCGGACTACCTTTCCAACCCAAACGCCCGCCTGTGACTCTCCTATGGCTCCGGCGCATGGTGATGCGCGCGGGCTGATCTTTCCTCGAGAATTTCGTTGCATCGCCCAAGATGTTTGTTCACCTGGACCCGGGCCACCCGCATCCGGAGAGCCCGATGATCCTCTACCACTACACCGCGCCGCAGCACCTTGCCGGCATCGCCAAGCACGGCCTCACGGTGGGCGACGTGCCGACCGACTTGCGCCGCTACAAGGGCCGCGTCGGCGTGTGGCTGACGACCTCGCCCGAGGCCACCGGTCATGGCCTCGCCGGCTCCTCCATCTCGAAGCGCCGCTACCGGCTCACGGTCGACGTGCCGCCGTCCGCGGTGGTGAAGTGGGCCGAGTGGGCGCCCGGCAACGTCACGCCGGAGACGTTCGAGAACCTCAAGAGATGCGCCGGCAGCGACGGTCCCTCGCAGTGGGAGACGTGGTTCGTGTGCTTCGGCGTCGTGCGGCCGGCGGCGATCGTGGCCTGCCGGGACATGCTCACCGGCCTCGACGTAGAGGATTGGGCCACCACCGGTCCGGCCGTCATGGCCGTGCCGGCATGGCGCCGAGAGGCTTGGCACCGGGGACTGTCGAAGCACCATGCCCGCTCCATGCGGATGCTGAAGGCGCGCGGCGTGGAGATGCTGATCTAGCGCCGTCGCTGTGACAAACAACAATCAACGTTGATTGTTGTTGATCATCGCGATGGCTTAGGCCGTTTCTCAACAAAGTTTGATATTGCGCGCGGGTCGCCACGCATGTAGCTAGTGCCCGCGCAGCCAAATCAAAACCAAGCGCTGCACTGGGGCACTTTCATGCACATCGTTCCGACTGAGGTATTCCGCGCCGCCGCGGAGGCAATCGCCTGTCTACGTCCCTGCCTGCTTGAAGGACGAGTAACCGCAGATCAAGTCAAGATCGCTCTCGGGGAACGCCTCGACGTGTGGCCCGCGTCGATCTTCGAGGAAGAAGTCAGGAACCTCGACCCAAAGCGTCCCGGCGAGGCGCTGCAGGACGAGGGAGACGCGGAGTTCATCGACTTCGGCAACTCGGCGCCTCGGGAACCCGACTTCATCTCGGAGGAAGAGGACGAGCGCCCTTCGGAAGCCGAGACCGAAATGGGCGACGTGGAGCAGATGCTCGCAGAACTTGATCGCATGAAGCCGTAGCCGCGAACCGGTAGGGAGTTCGTCGGGCAGCACTACACCAACGCCGACAAGCTTGCCCCTGGCGCACGTCGCCGGGGGCTTTCAACCCCGTCCGTGGCACCCGGTCGACTGTTACGACTCTGTCCCGTTTCGGGGTTGCTCGTTTCGAGTTAAGTGCTTGGGAGATAATACATTTAAGGCAAGTGGCTGGGGCGCCAGGATTCGAACCTGGGAATGGCGGTACCAAAAACCGCTGCCTTACCGCTTGGCGACGCCCCATCGTGCCGACGCGGCTTCCTAGCCGATCGGGGGGGCGGGTGGCAACCGGGCCGTGTTGGAGACCGCGGGGGCGAATGCTAAGCCGGCGGCACCATCATACGAAACGGGAGGACGCCATGGGCACGGGGCCGCAGAAGATCGCGCTGGTGACGGGGGCCGGGTCGGGCGTCGGGCGCGCGGTGGCGCTGGGGCTCGCGGGCGCGGGCTACGACCTCGCGCTGGCCGGGCGGCGGGCGGAACCCCTGCAGGCGGTGCGGGCCGAGATCGAGGCCAAGGGCCGGCGGGTGCTGGCGCAGCCCACCGATGTCGGCGACGAGGATTCGGTGACGGCTTTGTTTGCGCGCGTCGAGGACACGTTCGGCCGGCTCGACGTGCTGTTCAACAATGCCGGCATCGGCGCGCCGCCCGTGCCGCTGGACGAACTCCCGGTGGCGACCTGGAAGCGGGTGGTGGACACCAATCTCACCGGGGCCTTCCTGTGCCTGCAGGGCGCCTTCCGGCTGATGAAGACGCAGGATCCGCGCGGCGGGCGGATCATCAACAACGGCTCGATCTCGGCCTACGCGCCGCGGCCGAACTCGGCGCCCTATACGGCGACCAAACACGCCATCACGGGCCTCACCCGCTCGGCCTCGCTGGACGGGCGGGCCTTTGGCATCGCCTGCGGTCAGATCGATATCGGCAACGCCGCCACCGAGATGACCGCCCGGATGCAGACCGGTGTGCTCCAGGCCGACGGCTCGACCCGGGCCGAGCCGACCATGGACGTGCGCCACGTCGCCGACGCGGTGGTGCACATGGCGAGCCTGCCGCTCGAAGCCAACGTGCAGTTCATGACCGTGATGGCCACCACGATGCCCTTCATCGGCCGCGGCTGACGGGCGCGTCCGGATGAGGTAGAAGCGCGCGGGCGCTGACGCCGCGCCCGCGCCACCCCATCTTGTCCGTCATCGCCGCGCGAGACCGTGCGGCCCACCGCCGTTCGCTCCCCATGCTGATGCAGACCGCCCCCACGACCGCGCCCGCGCGCCCCGCCGACCCCGTCGCGCGGCGGCGCACCTTCGCGATCATCTCGCACCCGGACGCGGGCAAGACCACGCTCACCGAGAAGCTGCTGCTGTTCGGCGGCGCGATCCAGCTCGCGGGCGAGGTCAAGGCCAAGCGCAATCGCATCGCCACCCGCTCGGACTGGATGGGGATCGAGAAGGAGCGCGGCATCTCGGTCGTGACCTCGGTCATGACCTTCGAGTACGGCGACTGCGTCTTCAACCTCCTCGACACGCCCGGCCACGAGGACTTCTCCGAGGACACCTACCGCACCCTCACGGCGGTCGATTCCGCCGTCATGGTGATCGACGCGGCCAAGGGCATCGAGGCGCGCACCCGCAAGCTGTTCGAGGTCTGCCGGCTGCGCGACATCCCGATCGTCACCTTCGTCAACAAGCTCGACCGCGAGGCGCGCGACCCGTTCGACCTCCTCGACGAGATCGAGAAGACGCTCGCCCTCGACGTGGCGCCCGTCACCTGGCCGATCGGGCGCGGGCGCAGCTTCGCGGGCACCTACGACCTTGCGCAGCGCCGCGTGCGCCGTCTCGACGCGGCGGACGAGGCCGGCACCGTGCCGGTCTCGGGCTTCGACGATCCGCTCTTCGACGAGTTGCTGCCCGAGGCCGGCGACGCGGCGGCGTGGCGCGAGGAGGCGGAGCTGGCCGAGGCCGGCTGCAAGCCCTTCGACCTCGCGGCCTTCCGCGAGGGGCACCTCACCCCGGTCTTCTTCGGCAGCGCCCTGCGCAATTTCGGGGTGCGCGACCTGATCGACGGCTTGGCGGGCGTGGCGCCGCCGCCGCGGGGACAGGCGGCCGACCGGCGCGAGGTCGCGCCCACCGAGCCGAAGATGACCGGCTTCGTGTTCAAGATCCAGGCGAACATGGATCCCAACCACCGCGACCGCATCGCCTTCATGCGGGTGTGCTCGGGGCGGCTGTCCCGGGGCATGAAGGCGCGCCTCGTGCGCACCGGCAAGCCGATCTCCCTCTCGTCTCCGCAATTCTTCTTCGCCCAGGACCGGGCCATCGCGGACGAGGCCTATGCGGGCGACGTGGTCGGCATCCCCAACCACGGCACGCTGCGCATCGGCGACACGCTGACCGAGGGCGAGGAGCTGATCTTCCGCGGCGTGCCGAGCTTCGCCCCCGAGATCCTGCGGCGCATCAAGCTCACCGACGCCATGAAGGCCAAGAAGCTGCGCGAGGCGCTGCAGCAGATGGGCGAGGAGGGCGTGGTGCAGCTCTTCCTGCCGCATGACGGCGCCGGCGCGATCGTCGGCGTGGTCGGCGCGCTGCAGCTCGACGTGCTGAAGGAACGCCTGCTCGCCGAGTATGGCCTGCCGATCGACTACGAGCCGACCCGCTTCACCATCTGCCGCTGGATCGAGGCAGAGTCGGAGGCCGAACTCGACAAGTTCATGGCCGCCCATGGCTCGTCGATGGCCGCCGACCTCGACGGCGCGCCGGTCTTCATGGCCACCACCGCCTTCTCGCTGAAGTACGAGCAGGACCGCTGGACCGAGATCCGCTTCACCGACGTCAAGGACTATCAGAAGAAGGCGGCCTGACCCCGACGACGAGCCCGGAGATCGCGCTCCGGGCCCTCGTCACCTCCATCTCGTCGAGTTCGGGCGGCGGTCGTCAGACCGCGTGCATCCAGAACTGGGCGATCAGGGTGGCGCCCAGGAAGGTGCCGGCATTCGCCATGAAGGACACCACCACGATGCGCCAGCCGAGCCGCCGGAAGGCCGGGACGTCCTTGGCGATCGAGAGCCCCGCGAAGGCGAGGATCGGGGTGGCGAGCGCCAGGAAGTTGATCTTGCCTGTCAGCGCCGCCACGTCGGCCGCGAACGGCATCGCCGGGTGTGTCAGCGCCATGCCGATCAGCGAGACCCAGATCACCGCCGGCAGCCGGCGGCCCGCAAGGCGGTAGAGCGCCCAGCCCGCCAGCACCACCGCGACGATGATCGCCATGCCGCCGAGCACCGCCGCGTCGGGCGCGGTGCCGTAGGTCAGCTTGTTGCCGATCAGGCCGTAGGCGGCGATCAGCACCCAGGCCAGCACGAGGGCAGGCGTGCCGAGGGCCGGCTCCTCGTGGGACGGCGGCGCGGTCTCGACCGGCGCCGTCGTGTCGGGCCGGCGGGTGCGGCCGATGAGAGGCTCCAGCGTGGTGTAGGCCCAGATCGTGAAGGGCAGGGACAGGAGGAGCGTGAAGTAGGTGCCGATCGTCGTGGTGATGAGGTTGCTCGCCGCCGCGAAGGTCGCGACGTCCCTGGCCACCTCCGGCGTCTGCTGCGCCGCGACGGCCGCGGAGGCCGCCGCCATCATGCTGCCCGAGCCGACGCCCGCGCCCATGGCGAGCGCCAGCGGGTTGAACAGGTTGAGGCTGGTGATGAGTCCGGCCAGCAGCGCGATGAACACCGCGCCGAAGACCGTGCCGGTGAGGTATTCCGCCAGCACGCCGCGGCCTTCGGGCGAATCCATGCCGAAGCGCTCGCCGATGATGGCGAGGCTCGGCTCGCGCCCCACCGAGAACGTGGCGCCGATCGCCTCGCGCTTGATCCCGAGCAGCAGCGCCACGGGCAGGCCGAACACCATCGTGCCGAAGAAGTGGCCGAACTCCTGGAAGACCAGCGCCCAGCCCGAGGCCATGATCTTGGGCAGCGAGCCGCCGATCAGGAGCCCGAGCTTGGCGATGAAGATCAGGAGCGCGGGTTGCAGGTAGGCGGCGGCGAGGTGCTGCCCCCGGCGAGCCCGTAGGGCGTGGCGTTGGCGAGCGCCACCGCCTCCTCCTCGGAGTCGAAGGGCAGCACGGTGAGGACCGGCCCGAACACTTCCTCGCGGGCGATCGTTGCGTCCGGCGCCACGCCGTCCACGACCGTCGGCGCGTAGTAGAGGCCGCCGGTGCCCCGCAGGGCCTCGGGGCAGCCGCCGCCGGTGGCGAGCCGGGCGCCGGAGGCTTGCGCCGCCGCCACCATGCTGGCGATCGTGTCGAGCTGGCGCCGGTTGTTGACGGGGCCGATCTGCGTCTCGGGTTCGGTGGGAGCGCCGATCGGGATCCTGGCGGCGGCCCGGGCCAGACGCTCCACGACGTCGGCGTGGACCGCCCGCTGCACCAGCAGGCGCGAGCCGGCGACGCAGCTCTGTCCGGCGCCGCCGAAGATCGCCGCCTGCGCGCCCAGAATCGCCCGCCCGAGATCGGCGTCGGCGAAGACGATGTTGGCGGACTTGCCGCCGAGTTCGAGCACGCTCGGCACCACGTTGCGGGCGGCCGCGGCGGCGATCTCCGCGCCGGCCTGGGCCGAGCCGACGAAGACGACGAGCCGCGTGTCGGGATGGCCGACCGCCGCCGCGCCCGTGCTCGGTCCGGCGCCGGCCAGCACCGAGACGAGGCCGCGGGGCATTCCGTCCGCCCGGTCGCACAGCATCCCGAGCGCGAGCGAGGTGAGGGGAGTGAGTTCGGACGGCTTGAGCACCACGGCGTTGCCCGCGCAGAGCGCCGGCGCGATCTGCCAGCCCGCCGTGAAAATCGGGGCGTTCCAGGGCGTGATCTGCACCACCGTGCCGAAGGGCTCGTGGCGGGTGTAGTTCAGGTGCGAGGTCGGCACCGGGATGACCTCGCCGTGAAGTTTGTCGCACCAGCCGGCGTAGTACTCGAACATCTCCGCCACCTTGGCGACCTCGCCGCGCGTGTCGCGGATAGGCTTGCCGGCCGAGAGCGTCTCGATCTCGGCGAGCGCCGCGGCGTGCCGGCGCACGAGCTGGCCCACCGCCCAGAGGGCGCGTCCGCGGGCAGCGGCCGTCATCCCCCACCAGACCCGCTGCGCGTCCCGCGCGGCCTCCATCGCCGCCGCGACGGCCGGCTCGCCCGCGTCCCGGTAGGTCGCGATCACCCGTCCGTCCGCCGGATTCACGAGGTCGAGCGGCCCGCCGCGTCCGTCCAGCACCTCGCCGGCGACGAGGCTGCCGATGCGGCCCTCGGGCAGAAACCCGGCCATGAGTGTGTCGAGCCGCGCCGCGGCCTCGCTCTGCGGATGCGCCGCCATCAGGCGTCTCCCTCGGTGATGCGGTAATCGGCCATGCGGGTGAAGTCGGCCGTGTCGGGAATGCGCGCGCGCGCCTCCTCCCAGATCCGGCCGACATGGGCGCTGAGCGGCAGGGCGGTGCCGGTCTTGGCCGCGAGGTCGAGCGCGAGGCGCACGTCCTTGCGCATCAGCCCGGCCGAGAAGCCGCTGTCGAAGGTGCCGGGCAGGACCCAGCGCGGCAGCATCACCTCGCTGACGGCGCTGCGGCCGGTGGCGGTGTTGACGATGGCGGCCGCATCCTCGGCCGACAGGCCCGCGGCCTCCGACAGGCGCATCGCCTCGCCGGTCGTCACCAAATGGGCGGCGACCAGCAGATTGTTCACGAGCTTGACGATGTTGCCGGCCCCCGAGGGGCCGACATGCGGCGCGCGCGCCGACATCGCCTGCAGCACCGGCCGCGCCAGGGCGTAATCGGCCTCGTCGCCGCCGATCATCATGGTCAGCGTTCCCTCGGCAGCGCCGGAGGGGCCGCCGCTCACGGGTGCGTCGAGCAGGGCGTGGCCGGCCTTGGCGAGCCGCGCGGCGAGCCGGCGCGTGGTCTGCGGGTCGGAGGTGGAGGTGTCGATCACCACGACCTTGCGGTCCCGCCGCGCCAGCAGCCCGCCCTCGGCCGTGACCACTGCCTCGACATCGCGGGCGAGAGGCAGCGAGACGACGAGCGCGTCGGCGCCGCACAGCACCTCGGCCGGTGCCGGGATGAACCGGACCCCGGCCGCCTCGGCGGCCGCGCCGCGAGCCGCATTCACGTCGGTGCCGATGACCCGGAAGCCATTGCGCACGAGCGTCGCCGCCATGCCGAGGCCCATGTTGCCGAGCCCGACGACACCGACCGTCTGGATGTCCATGCCGATCCGTCCCTGTTGCCGGCTGAACGATCGCGCAGGGACGCTGTTGCGACAATCAGAGCTTTTCGCACGCAGCGTTCTGATTAAGGCAACGATCACCCGTCATGGGGCGGATCGATAGGCGATGAGCCGTTCGGACAGCCAGCCGGTCAGGCGGGCGACCGGCTCGGGCGGACGGCGGTTCGTCCGCACCACCAAGTGGGCGGTGGCGGAGGACAGGATCGGATCGGCGAGCGGGAGCGTGGTGAGCAGGCCGGCCTGCAGCTCCGCGGCGACGGTGAAGCGAGGCAAGAATGCGACGCCCATCCCGGTGGTGACGAAGCGGCGCTGCAGCTCGAAGGAGCCGGTCTCAAGCCTGGGCGTGAGCCGGAAACCGCCATCCGCCTCCACGCGGCCGAGGAGCTGGCGGACCCCGTGATCGCGCGGCAGCAGAGCGGCGGGCTCGGTGGCGAAGGCCCGCAGGGCGAGGGGCTGCGAGGCCGCACCGGCCGGATGGCCCAGCGGCAGGATCGCGAGCAGCGGTTGGCGCGCCACCACGACGCTGTGCAGGTCGGGATGGGCCGGCGGGTTGTAGACGAGGCCGAGATCGGCCTCGTTCTGCGCGATCGCGCCGAGGATGCCGTCCGTGGTGCCCAGCGAGACCGTGTAGGTGATGCCCGGATAGGCCGCCGCGAAGCCCGCCAGGCCGTTCTCGAGGAGGTCGACCAGAAAACCCGCGCCGCAGCACAGGCGTACCGTGCCCTGCCGCACCCCGCGCAGGCGCTCCAGGCGGTCGGCCAGGAGCGCAGCCTCGTCGGCCTGACGCTGCGCGTGCTCGGCGACGACGCGCCCGGCCTCCGTGGGCGCGATCCCGCGCGGCAGACGTTCCAGGAGCGGCTGGCCGCACTCGGCTTCCATCTCGTGGACGTGGCGGCTGACCGCCGAGGCCGCAACGTTCAGCACCTCGGCCGCCCCCCGGATCGAACCGGTGCGGACGACCGCGAGAAAGTAGCGCAGGGCTCGGTCGTTCATCGCGCGCATGGGGGTGCGGGGTTGGCGTGGCCGCTACAGCCTGCGGCGTCGGCCTTGCCGTCGCAGCACTTTTCTCGGCGCGGCGGGAGTCGCGCCGCCAGGCACGCCTCGCGGTCGCGGAACGGCATGAGGGCTCCCCGGCGTCGAGGTGGAGGCGCTCGGCGGACGGCTCGCCGGGGCCGCGCCCGCCGCAATCGTCCGGCGGGACCCTCGCGGCACGGGCCGGGCACGTGGCCGCTGCTCGGGATCGCCGCCCGGCCCGCCGTTCCGCGCCGAGAGATTGGGGGGCCGGCGCCGAACGCGCGGAGCCTTGCACGGTCCGCGGGGCGGTTCCCCCTCAAAGGTCAGGTTGGGAAGGACGGGCCGTTCGCGGGGGTCCGCCGAGGACCCGGCGACGGGACCTCACGGCGTGAACGCGGCCGGCGGATCGTCGGCGCGGTGCCGGTTCGGACGTCCGCTGACCGGCGGTGCCCCGCCGGGTCAGCGGCAGTTGCGATCGAGCTTGAAGCCGCGGGGTCCGCTGAAGCCGGTGAAGCGGCAGCCGCCGAAGGTGCCCTCGAAGCCGTACTCGTTCCGGCCGGTCTTCCAGGTGGCACCCTGGCCGCCGTGATAGCTGGCGGTGCGGTACTCCGCCGGGCGGGCGCTCGGGGCCGTGCGCGAGCCGCGGCGCGGCGGAGGCACGTAGGCCGGCTCGGGCCGGGGGGCCGGCTCCTCGTAGGCGGAGGGGGCCGGCGCCGGCGCGCTCGGGCCGGCCTGCGACACGCGCTCGGCCGGGGTCGTCCGCACCGGCGCCGGGACGTAGGCTTGGTTCGGCGTGTCGGCGCGGGGCAGGTCGATCACGCGCGGAGCCGCCCGGGTGCCTTGCGTCTCGTCGGCATCGCTCAGCGTGACGGGCGCGAGGTTCTTCACCTCGGCGTAGACCTTCTCGGGGCGGGCCTGCGTCTGGGCGAGGGCGGGATCGGTCCGGCCGATGGCCTGGGCGGCCGGCGTAGCCGGCGAGCGCAGCGAGAGGCTCGCATTCGCGACGGTGACCACGCCGACGGTGAGAACGGCGGCGGCGGCGAGGGAGGGCTTGATCATCTTTGAGCTCCGGAGAGAACCGATCCGTGATGAAATCTCTGTCGCACGCGGCCATGCCCGGCGGCGTGCTCGGGCGCACGCAAGGTCAACGGCAGGCTGCGGACGCGTGTCGGCCGGACGGGCCGCATGGTCGCCTGCCTCGCCTCCCTTGCCTTCGCGGCGCTTTTCTCGGCGAAGTGGCCGGCGGCCGGGCTCGGTGGTTCCGCCCGGCGCGGGGACGCATCGAACGGTGAGATGACGCGACGCCTCCTGCCCCTCTGCGCGGCCGGGCTCGTGGCGGCGGCGCTCGCGGGGCTGCCGCTCCTGACCTTCGCGCCGAACCGGCTGGTGCCGGGCGATCCGGTGGCGGCGGGCTGGCCGGGGCTCGGCCCGGCCGCTCTCGCCCTTGCGGCGGGATGGCTCACCTCGGGCGCCCGACCGGGCCGCGCGCTGCCGCTCGCCGCTCTCATCGCCGCGCTGGCCGGCCTCGGGGTGCTGGGGCTCATGGTCGGGGAGGGGGCGGCGAGGCTGCTGGCAGGCCGGCCGGCGGCGGCGCGCGCCTCTCTGGGCGCCGGAGCGTGGCTCGCGGGCTTCGCCTTCCTCCTCCTCTCCGCGGAGGCGGCACGCGCGATTCCTGGGCGGGCGGGCCGGCCGCTCGCGCTCGCCGGAGGCCTCGCGCTCGCGGGTTTCGCGGGGTGGAGCGGCCTGTTCGACGCCGTATCGCTCGCGGTGGAGTACCGCGCCCGCGCGGGGGCGGTGCAGGCGGCCGTGGCGCAGCATCTGGGCCTCTCGGCCGGCGCGCTCGGCCTCGCCCTTCTGGTCTCCGCGCCGCTCGCCCTCCTGCTCCTGCGCGGCGGCTGGCCGGCGCGCGGCGTCGAGGCGGTGCTGAACGGCGTGCAGGTGGTGCCGGCGCTGGCGTTGTTCGCGGCGCTCGTCTCGGTGCTGTCGGGTGTCCTCGCCTGGCTGCCGTCGCTGCGGGCCCTGGGGCTCGCGGCGATCGGCCCGACGCCGGCGGTGCTCGGCACCGCCGCCTACGTGGCGCTGCCGCTGGTGCAGAGCCTCGCGGCCGGCCTCGCCTCGCCGGATCCGGCGGTGCTGGAGAGCGCGCGGGCGCTGGGCCTCACCCGCCTCCAGGTGCTGCTGCGCGTGCGGCTGCGGCTCGGCGCGCCGCTGCTGCTCGGGGGCCTGCGGGTCGCGACCGTGCAGAGCATCGGGCTGTCGACCCTCGGCGGGCTCGTCGGGGCGGGCGGGCTCGGCGCGGTGGTGTTCGACGGCATGGCGCAGTTCGCGCCCGACCTGATCCTGCTCGGCGCGATCCCGGTGATCGCCCTCTCGCTCGCGGCCGATCGCGGCCTCGCCCTGCTGGGCCCGCGCGAGGCGCGTGCGGCGAGGGTTTCCGCATGAGGTTCGGCCCCGCCTTCGCCTCGGCCGCGCTCGGGCTCGCGCTCGGCCTTGCGAGCCTCCCGGGCGTCGCCGCCACCCTCGCGACGGCGCTCGGCCTCCCGGCCGGGGCGCCCCTCGGCCTTGAGCGGCTGGTCGGGCTGGGGCGCGCGCACATGGTCCTGGCGCTGTCGGGCTTCGCGCTCGCGGGCGGGCTCGGCCTCGGGCTCGGGCTCCTGGCCGCGCGGGCGGGCGCACGTCTGCGCGGCACGGTCGACGCGCTCGCGACCGCCGCCCAGGCGGCGCCCCCGGTGGTGGTGATCGGGCTCGCGCTGCCGATCCTCGGCTTCGGCGCCGCGCCGACGCTGCTGGCGCTCGCCCTCTATGGATTGATGCCGGTAACGCGCGCCACCGCGGATGCGCTCGCGACCGTACCGCCGGAAGTGCGGGGGGCGGCCGAGGCGATGGGCCTGACGCCGGCGCAGGTCTTCTGGCGGGTCGACCTGCCGCTCGCCCTGCCCCCCATCCTGGCCGCCCTGCGGGTGGTGATGGTGACGGCGGTCTCGACCGCCGCGATCGGCGCGCTCGCCGGGGCGCCGACCCTCGGCACGCCGATCGTCGTCGGCTTGCAGAACCAGAACGGCCTCTCGCTCCTCCAGGGCACCGCCGCGGTGGCGGCCCTGGCCTTCCTGGCGGATGCCCTGGTGCAGGCGGCGGGCGCGCTCCTGCGGCGCTAGAAGACCGGCGGCTACTCGCCGAACTCCACGGTCGCGCCCTTGGCGACGTGGCGGGCGAGATCGCGGGCGTCCCAGTTGGTCAGGCGCACGCAGCCATGCGACTCGGTCTTGCCGATCTTCTCGGGCTCGGGCGTGCCGTGGATGCCGTAGGATTCCGCCGAGAGGTCGATCCAGACGAGCCCGACCGGATTGTTGGGTCCGGCGTGGATCGTGAAGGCGCGGTCGGTCTTCACGCCCGCGAACCCGTATTTCGGGTTGTACGTATAGTCCGGGTTGAACGCGACGGCCTTGACCTTGAAGCGGCCGGTCGGCGCGGGCTTCTCCTCGCTGCCGATGGAGGCGGGATAGACGCGCAGCAGCGCCCCGTCCTCCGCGTAGCCGCGCACCTGCAGCGCCTCCTTGTCGACGACGATGCGGGCGACCTTGGGCTCGTCCGGCAGGTCCTTGGCGCTGGGGCGGTCGGTGCCCATCGGCTCGACGCCCGCCACGGTCACGACGCTGCCGGCCTTCAGGTCCTTGTCCGGATTGAGCGCGTCGAACAGGGCGCGGCTCATGTGGAAGCGTTCGGCCAGCATCTCGGCCGGGCTCGTGTAGGCCAGCGCCTTGAGGTCGGCCTGCTCCTCCATCTTGTCGGGGATCTCCTCCACGAAGGGCCCGCGCAGGTCCGCCTCGGTCACGGTGTACGCGGTGAGGGCTTGGTCGGCGCTCGTGGCCGCGAGCGCCTCCCAGATCCGGCCATCGAGCTGCCCGCCCGCCTTGAGGCCCCTGGCCTGCGCGAAGGCCTTGATGGCACCGCGCAGGTTCTCCCCGTCACGCCCGTCGATGGCCCCGGGGGAGAAGCGGGCGCGGTCGAGGAGCACCTGCGCCTTCACGAGCAGCGGGTCCGGGCGCTTCGACGCCCGGGACGGCTTGTCGCCCGCCTCGAAGGCGGCGGCGTTCACCGCGTCACGGTCGAGCACCGGCTCGCGCCGCTCGGCCGCCTGGACCATGCCCGCTCCCGCGAGCACCAGACTCACCACCCCGATCCAGCCGGCCGCCATCCGCATCGCCACCTCCAGACATTGCTGCTCACAAGCGCCAAGGGGCCGGAACCGTTCCGGATCACTGGCACAGGCGATGGCCGGCGTTCCGCTCGCGCTCGTCGAGATGCAGGTGGTTGCCGTGCGCGGCGTCCGAGCCGGGGCCGAGGACGGTGCGGAAGAACGCGCAGGCCCGGGCCTGGACGGCGGCCTGGAAGGCAGCTTCGGGGCTGCCGGCCTTCACCGCTCCGATCGTGACGGTCTCGCGCCCCTCGAAGGCGAAGCCCATCACGTCGACCGCATTGGCGAAGGCGTGCTCGGACAGCTTGGCGTCCGGGTCGTGGTTCTGCCCCCGGCACTCGTACGAGGTGGCGATCCGCACCGCGTTCGGCGCGCGCCCCAGCAGGCGTTCGGCCTGCACCCGCACCTCGGTGCTCCAGCGCGCGAAGGCTTCTGCGGCCGGGCAGGTAAGGGTGGCGGCGGGCGACACGGCGAGCCCGTCCGGCAACTCGCTCAGCCGCAGCGGCTTGGGCGCCCCGCAGAGCCCGTCGGCGATGGCCGGCAGGGGTGTCGCCTTGGCACCCAGCCGCTCCAGCCGGCGCAGGCAGGCGGTGTCGTCCGGGACGAGCACGGGCGGCGGGCCGGCGGGCACGTCGGCCGGCCGCTCGGGGGGGAGCGGGGCGGGGGCTTGCGCGGCAGGGGGTTGCGCGGCGGACGGCGACGGCCCCGGTGTGGCCGGTCCTTGGCCGGCCGGCGGTGCGGGGACCGAGGGTGCGGCGGCACCCGGTCCGGCCTCCGGACGCGGCGGGGGCAGCGGCACCTGGGCGCGCAGACCGGCGGGCGCCAGGAGGAGCGCCGCGAGCCCGAGCATCCGAGCAACCGATCGACCGTGCATACCGCGCCCCCCGTTCGACCGACCCGCGGGCAGCGCCTCCTCTGCCGCGTGGGAGAGGCGGTTCGCTGCGCGTTGCAGGGTCATGCGGCGCCCTCCGTGTCCGGCCCGATCGGACACGAGATCGGTCGCGCAGGCCCAACGGCGGGCAAGCGCGACCGTTCCCGCCCGCAGCCGCGCCGGCTTGCGCCGGGCGCGTCCGGCCCTATCGTCGCCCGATGCCCTTCCCCTCTTCAGGATCGACCGACATGGCCGGCAGCACGACCGAGCGTCAGGACACCCGCCCCGGGGCGAACCCCTTCGCGGAGGCGAGCTGGACCACGCCGTTCGGGCTGCCGCCCTTTGAGCGGATCGCGCCGGAGCATTACGAGCCGGCCTTCGCGGAGGCGCTGACCGCGCACGAGGCCGAAATCGCCGCCATCGCGCGCGATCCGGCGGCACCGACCTTCGCCAACACGGTCGCGGCGCTGGAGCGGTCGGGCCAGGCGCTCAAGCGCGTCGGCGCGACCTTCTTCAACGTCGCGGGCAGCCACACCAACCCGGATCTTCAGGCGGTGGAGCGGGTCATGGCCCCGCGGCTCGCGCGCCACCGCAGCGCGCTCTTCCTCAACCCGGACCTGTGGGCGCGCGTCTCGGCCGTGAGCGAGGAGGGTCTCTCCGCGGAGGAACGCCGCGTGCTCGACCGCTACCGCACGCTGTTTCGGCGCGCCGGCGCCGACCTCGCGCCCGCCGACAAGGAACGCGTCGCGGCGATCAACGCGCGGCTGGCCGAACTCGGCACCCGCTTCTCCCAGAACCTGCTCGCCGACGAGAGCGCCTTCGTGCTGCCGCTGGAGGGCGAGGCGGATCTCGCCGGCCTGCCGCCCTTCCTGCGCACGGCGGCGGCGCGCGCCGCCGCGGAGCGGGGGCTCTCCGGCCACGTCATCACCCTGTCGCGCTCGCTGATCGAGCCGTTCCTTGTCTTCTCCACTCGCCGCGACCTGCGCGAGCGCGCCTACACGGCCTGGATCCGCCGCGGCGAGAACGGCGGCGAGACCGACAACCGCGCCATCATCGCCGAGACGATGCGGCTGCGTGCCGAGCGGGCGCGGCTCCTCGGCTACGAGTCCTACGCCGCGTTCAAGCTCGCCGACACGATGGCGCAGACGCCCGAGGCCGCCATGGCGCTGCTGCGCGACGTCTGGGGGCCGGCCCGCGCCCGCGCGGCGGCCGAGCGCGACCGGCTGCAGGAGATGGTCCGGCGCGAGGGCGGCAACTTCGACCTCGCCGCCTGGGATTGGCGCCACTACGCCGAGAAGCTGCGCAAGGCCGAGCACGACCTCGACGAGGGCGAGATCAAGCCGTACCTGCCGCTCGACGGCGTCATCGCGGCGAGCTTCGACACGGCGCAGCGCCTGTTCGGCCTCTCGTTCGAGGAGGTGTCGGACGTGCCCCGCTACCATCCCGACGTGCGGGCCTGGGTGGTGCGCGACAGCGACGGCTCGGAGATCGGCCTCTTCCTCGGCGATTATTTCGCCCGCGCCAGCAAGCGATCGGGCGCCTGGATGAGCGCCTTCCGCTCGCAGGAACGCCTGACGGGCGAGGTGAAGCCGATCATCGTCAACGTGATGAACTTCGCCAAGGGCGGGGAGGACGAGCCGGCGCTGCTGTCCTTCGACGATGCGCGCACGCTCTTCCACGAGTTCGGCCATGCGCTGCACGGCCTCCTGTCGGACGTCACCTACCCGCTTCTGGCCGGCACCGCGGTGGCGGGGGACTTCGTGGAACTGCCCTCGCAGCTCTACGAGCACTGGCTGGAGCAGCCGCAGGTGCTGCGGGCGCATGCCCGGCACTACCGCACGGCCGAGCCCATGCCAGAGGCGCTGCTCCAGCGGATGCTGGCCGCCCGCACCTTCAACCAGGGCTTCGCCACGGTGGAATACACGGCCTCGGCCATCGTCGACCTCGACCTGCATCTCGCGCAGCAGGAGGCGGAAGCCGGGCTCGACGTGCCGGCCTTCGAGGCCGAGGCCCTGCGGCGGATCGCGATGCCGGCCGAGATCAGCATGCGCCACCGCTCGCCGCACTTCGCCCACATCTTCTCGGGCGAGGGCTACGCGGCGGGGTACTACTCCTATCTGTGGTCGGAGGTGCTGGATGCGGACGCCTTCGACGCCTTCCGGGAGGCCGGCGACATCTTCGACCCGGCGACGGCCGGGCGGCTGCGGGAGTTCGTCTACGGAGCGGGCAACCTGCGCGATGCGCGCGAGGCCTACACGGCCTTCCGCGGGCGGCTGCCGAGCATCGAGCCGCTGCTGCGCAAGCGGGGGTTGATGGCCGCGTGAGCCGGTAACGGTTCGGTAAACAAACGTCCTTACCAAAAGCTTCCAGTGGAGTTGGGAAGCTTCGTCATGAGCGACGGCAAGGATCAGGCCGGTGCTGCCCCGGCCAAGGAAGCGGCGGCGAATCCCGAGGTGTCGGCGCCCAAGCGCCGCTTTCCCCGCCTGAAGCTGCGCCCGCCCGTGGCCGCGGCGCTCTTCGGTGGGATGTGCCTGGGTGCGTTCGGGGGTGGTGCCGGTGCCGCCCTGCTCACCAAGGGCGCGCGGACTGAGCGGCCCGCGATCACCCAGGCCGACTGGAAGAAGCTCGCCACCCGGCTCGATGCGCAGGCCGCCGAATCGGCCCGCCTCGCCACCGACCTGAAGCTCCTGCGGGACCGCGCCGGCGAGGCCGCCGAGGCCGCCGAGAAGGGCCGGGCCGAGACCACGACCCGGCTCGGCCAGATCGGCGAGCGCCTCGACAAGCTCCAGAAGCTCGGCACCGAGACCACCGCCAAGATGGCCGGGCTCGGCGAGAAGCTCGACCTCGTGGACCGCGAACAGGCCGCGCGGGTCACCGCGCTCGGCGAGCGTGTCGAGAAGACGCGCAGCGCGGCCCCTGCCCCGGTGGCCGCAGCGCCGACGCCGGCTCCGGCCCCCGTCGCCAAGGCGGCCGCGCCGGAGCCCGCCCTCACCGGCAGCCTGCCGGAGCGCCCCGTGGCGAAGCCCGCGCCGGCGACCGTGGAGAACTGGATCCTGCGCGACGTCTATGACGGGGTTGCGATGATCGAGAGCCGCAACCAGCGCCTGCTCGAGATCGGGCCGGGCGACACGATTCCGGGCGTCGGCCGCGTGGAAGCGGTCGAACGGCGCGGCAAGAGCTGGGTGGTGGTGACCAGCAAGGGCGTGATCACGCCGCACGCATGGTGAGGCCCAGGCGGTGCGGGGCTCAGGCCGCCGCGATCGGCTTGGTCGCCTTCGGCGGCACGGTCAGCCCCTCGCGCAGCCGCCGACGGCCGCGCGCCACGGCCTTGCCGCGCTCGGCCGCGCTCGGATGAAGCAGCTCGGCGAGGCGGGCCAGGGACTGAAGGTCGTCGAGGTGGCTGGCGTCGAAGTCGGGCATGGGTTCCCCCGGGCGGCTCGCCCGTGGCTGGTCGGGATACGCACACGCATACTGGATACTCGACAACGAGCGTCGGACTGAACAGTTCCGCTTCCGGGCGGGTAGCAAGAGAAAAAGTTCTACTCCCGCCGCGCAAGAAATCGAACGCTGCTTTCCGCAGTCCTAAGCCGATGTCCGCAAGTCGGATGTGCGGCAGCGCACGCGCTCACCGTGCTGCGGCGCAGCGAAGACGGTGGCAAGCTCAGAACGCCAGAACGTGAGAGGGCTGCCCGCGGATTCCGAGGTCGACCGCGAAGAGGTGGCCGGCCATCGGATCGAGCCCGGGATCGCGGTCGCGCCGCGCGGTGGTGATGGCGAGCGTGCCCAGGTCCGGTCCCATGAAGGTGCAATGCGTCACCAGCGCCGTCGGCACCGGGACGACGAGCACCGCCTCGCCGTCCGGCGTGAACCGCGTGATGCGCGAACCGCCGTAATGGCAGACCCAGAGACAGCCCTCCGCATCCACGGTCAGGCCGTCCGGCTTGCCCCAGCCGGGTTCGAACCGCACGACCGTGCGCGCGTCGCCGACGCGGCCTTGCGCCAGCGCATGGGCGCGGACCGTGCCGGCCGCCGTATCAACAGTGTAGAGCGTGCGCCCGTCCGGCGCCGCGGCGGGGCCGTTGGTCACCGGCATGGACCCGCCGAAGCAGGTGTGATCCCGGCCGTCCCAGCGGTGGAACGTGCCCGTCGGCTCCGATCCGGCCTCGTCCATGCTGCCGAAATACAGCGCCCCGTCCGGCCCGGCATGGCCGCCGTTGAGGCGGTTGCCGGGCCGGGCCGGCTCCGGCACCAGCACCGTCTCGCAATGGCCGTCGGCCACGCGCAGGCGGGCGAGGCCGGAGCGGAAGCCCGCCACAACCGTGCCGGGATCCTGCGTCAGCGCCACGAAGCCGGGCGGCTCGCCGAGCGCGAGGCGCTGCGGTTCGCCGGATCCCGGCCGGTGACGCCACAGCGCCGGATTCTCGACATCGACCCACAGGAGCGTGCCGGTGCGGTGATCCCACACGGCCTGCTCGCCGAGCGTGCAGCCGCAGGCGGCCGCCACGCGCGGCGTCTGCGGGTGGATACGGGGTGACATCGGGCTCCTCCGGCACGCACGGGCGGGCCGGTGAAACGTCCGGACGGGCGGCCGGTTCAGTCGCGCGCGATGCGGGCCGCCTGCGCCATGCGGATGAGTTCGCGGGCGGTCAGGCCGCGATGTTCCTGCGCCCGTTCGGGCGGCGGGCTGGTGATCGGCCGAGGCGCCGATTCGGGCGCGAGGCGACGCCCCTGGTCCCGAAATACGCCGATGTGCCAAGCCTTTGCCAAAGCTCTCATTGTTGCCCCCGGGCTTCGGAAAGTGACCGGAAACTACCAAAGCTTCGCCCTAGGCGACATTCTTGAAGCCTAGGCACGCTGCCCTACCCGGCCCTGCCGAGGGCGATTTTTGCGAGGCTCCTGCCTGCGGATCGCCGCCGGCGGCGTGTGCCGGCGCGGGAGTCCGAGGCGGGCCGTGTCAGCGCGTATCCTCCTGCAGCAGTTCGGTGTTGATCGCGAAGGCCGCCATCGCGCCCTCGGCAGCGGCGACGATCGCGAACTGCACGCGGCGCGAGGCGTCGCCCGCCACGTAGAGCCCCGGCACGTTCGTCTGCTCGTAGTCGCGCGTCGGCACGGTTCCTTTCGCGCTCAGATCGCAGCCGAGGCGACGCACGAGATCCGAGGGGGCACATTCAGCGGGCGCGAAGAACAGCGCCTGGCAGGGGAGGTCGCCCCCGTCGCGAAAGCGCACGCGCGCCAAGCGCCCGCCTTCGCCTTCGAGCCCTTCGAGCGGGCGCTCGTCGAGCCGGATGCCCTGGCGGGCGAGGCGGGCGCGGTCCTCTTCGGCCAAGTCATGCGCCGGACCATCGGTGCAGAGCGTGAGGTCGCGGCTCCAGGCGGTGAGTTCGAGCGCGAGGCCCTTGGCCCGGCTGCCGGGACCGTAGACGGCGATGGGCGCGTCCCGGTTCTCGTAGCCGTCGCAATAGGGACAGTGATGGACGCCGTGGCCCCAGAAGGTCTCGAAACCCGCGATGGGCGGCAAGGCGGTCGAGAGGCCGGTGGCAAGCACCAGACGGCGGGCGTGCTCCCGGCGGCCGTCCGCCAGCGTCACCGAAAAGCCGGTCTCGCCGCGTTCGGCATCCACCGCCTCCCCCACATCCACCGTCACGGTGGGATAGCGGGCGATCTCGGCACGGGCGGCGTCGCGCAGGGCCCCCGGCGGCGTGCCGTCGTGGCCGAGATAACCGTTCATGCGCGGGGTCACCGCGTTGCGTGGCCGTTCCGCATCGATGAGGAGGACGCGGCGCCGGCAGCGCCCCAGAATGAGGGCGGCGCTGAGCCCCGCCGGCCCGCCGCCCACGATGATGACGTCATGCATGGTCGCCCCCGTTGCGGCCCCTCAGGCGGGTAGACGCCGGGGCGGCCCCAAGGGTCCGGAGGAGGCGCGAGAAAAAACCCGTCCGCCGTCAGTTCCGCTCATCGGGCAGGGGCGGCAAGGGCTGCACGGCGATGCCCTCCTCCAGGAGGGCGCGGGCATCGTCGAGGCTGGCCTCGCCGTAGATCGAGCGGCTCTCGATCTCACCATAATGCATCCGCCGCGCCTCCTCGGCGAAGCGCGGGCCGACATGGTCGGAGGTGCGGGCGACGTGCTCGTGCAGGCTCTTGAGCATGGCGCGCAACTGCCGCTCCGGTTCCGACATCAGCCGGACGGGCTCGGGCGCCGCCTGCGGCGCGGCCGGCGCCGGCACGGGCGCAGCCTCGCGGCGGCCGAGCGCGGGGGCCATGATGCGCTTGGTCACCTTCGGGCTGTCGCAGTGCGGGCACGTTACGAGGCCGCGCGCGGCCTGCGCGTCGTAGGAATCGCCGGACGGGAACCAGCTCTCGAATTCGTGGCCGGCCTCGCAGGCCAGTGCATAGCGGATCATGCGCAACAATATCGGGACGGGGTGGCGGCGGCGCGAGAGGGCGGGCGCCGAAATCGTGCGGGGCGCGCCGGGTGCGGCGAACGTCCGCGGCCTCAGCCCTTCGCCGTCTCCACCGTGAAGGGACGCGCGTGGCGCAGGGCGGGGATCCGGGCGCGGGCCTCGGCCACGAGACCGAGGTCGATCTCGGCCAGGATCACGCCCGGCTCGGCCCCGCCCGCATCCGCGAGCACCCGGCCCCAGGGATCGACGATCAGCGAGTGGCCGTAGGTCTCCCGCCCGTCCTCGTGCCGGCCGCCCTGTGCGGCGGAGATCATGAAGGAGCCGGTTTCGATCGCCCGGGCGCGCTGGAGCACGTGCCAATGCGCCTCGCCGGTCTGGCGGGTGAAGGCGGCGGGCGCGGTCAGGATCTCGGCTCCGGCTTCGGCCAGCGCCCGGTAGAGGGCGGGAAAGCGCACGTCGTAGCAGATGGCGATGCCGAGCCGCGCCCAGGGCAGGTCGGCCACCACCGCGCAGGCTCCGCCCGTGTAGGTGGCCGATTCCCGCCAGCTCTCGCCGTTCGGCAGATCGACGTCGTAGAGGTGGAGCTTGTCGTAGGTGCCCGCGACATTGCCCTCGCGGTCGATCAGGAAGGCGCGGTTGGCCACCTTGTCGCCGTGGCGCACGGCGAGCGAGCCCACATGGACCACGACCTCGTGCGCGCGCGCCGCCTCGCGCAGGCCGGCGAGGGTCACGTCCTGCTCCGGCACAGTGATCTTGTCGAACAGGGCCTCGCGGCTGCGCTCCAGGAGCGAGGTCATCTCGGGAGTCTGCACGTACTGCGCACCCCGCGACGCGGCCTCCCGCACGGCGGCAACCGCCGCATCCCGATTGCGCACCGGGTCGCGGCCCGAGCGCATCTGGACGCAGGCGGCGACGAAGCGAGGTGAGGTCATGAGGCTGTTCCGGAGCGGCGGCTGCCGGACCTTAGCGCAGGAGGCGGGGCCCGGTCAGCCCTGCAGCAGCGGATCGAGCCCGCCCCGGCGGTCGAGGGCGTAGAGGTCGTCGCAGCCGCCCACATGGGTCTCGCCGACGAAGATCTGCGGCACGCTGGTGCGTCCGCCCGCGCGCTCGGTCATCTCGCGGCGCGCCCCGGCCTTGGCCTCGACGTCGATCTCCGTGAAGGCGGCCCCCTTCTCCCGCAGGAGCGACTTGGCCGCCGCGCAATAGGGGCACCAGCTCGTGGTGTAGATCGTGACGGGCTGCATCCGGCGGCTCGGCGCTCCATGAGGCTCGCCGCCGCATATAGGTGATCGGCCGCGAAACGGAACCGCGGGCCGTCAGGCCGCCATCAGCTTCTCGACCTCGTTGACGAGTTCGCGCAGGTGGAACGGCTTCGAGAGGACCTTGGCGTCCTTCGGGGCCTTGGAATCGGGGTTGAGGGCCACCGCCGCGAAGCCGGTGATGAACATGACCTTGATGTCGGGGTCGAGTTCGGTGGCGCGGCGGGCGAGTTCGATCCCGTCCATCTCCGGCATCACGATGTCGGTGAGGAGGAGTTCGAACGGCTCCTCGCGCAGCCGGTTGTAGGCCGACAGCCCGTTGTCGAACGAGGCGACGTCGTAGCCGGCGTTCTGGAGCGCCTTGGCGAGGAAGCGACGCATGTCGTTGTCGTCTTCCGCGAGGAGGATCTTCATCGAGCGGTGTCCCGGCTGTCGATTCGACGGTTTCTTTTCATAAAGCGGCGACTTGGTAAACAAGGCGTTGACGCGGGGCCGCCGCCCGGGCGATGCCCCCCGCCCGTCGCGCCCGTCCGGAGGCGCCGCGGGAGGCGGGCATGAGCGAAGGGTCGGACGTGCTGGCGGGAATCGTCGTGTACCATCCCAACGAGGCGCATCTGGCGCGGCTGGTCACGGCGGTGGCGCCCGACGTGCGCGAGGTCGCGGTCTACGCCAACTCGCCGGTCGGCGCCGCCCTCGCCGAGCGGCTTGCCCAGGCGGCGGGCGACACGCCGGTCGCGGTCCTGGACCCGCAGGGCAATCGCGGGCTGGGCGAGGCCTACAACGCGCTCGCGGCCCGGGCGGAGGCGCAGGGCGACGCGTTCCTGTTCCTGCTCGATCAGGACAGCCTGCCGGCGCCGGGCGCGGTGCCGGCGCTTGCCGGGATCTTCCGGCAGCTCGCGGCGGCCGGCGAGCGGCCCGCCCTCGTCGGGGCGCAGCCGGTCGACGCCGAGGGCGCGCCGCTTCCCGTCGCCGCCGCCCCGGCCGGGGCGGGCGCGCCGGCCCGGCGGGCGCGCTTCGCCTACTCGTCGGGCTCCCTCGTCGGCTGCGCCGCCGCGCGGGCGGTCGGTCCGTTCCGCGCCGACTTCTTCATCGATGCGATCGACGTCGAGTGGGGCCTGCGGGCGGCGGATCGCGGCCACTCGGTCTGGATCGCGCCGGGCGTGCCGATGCGTCACGACCTCGGGCGCGGCGTCATCCGGCTGCCCTTGGGCCTCACCCTGACCGACCAGCCGCCGCGGCGGCTCTACACCTTCATCCGCAACCAGCTGGCGATGCTGCGCCTCGCCCACGTGCCGCCCGCCCACAAGGCCAGGACCCTGGCGCTGATGCCGGCGCGGCTCGCCGTCTACCTCGTCCACAACCGCTTCTCCCGCGAGGTCCGCCGGGCGATCGGCCTGGGCCTCGCCGACGGGCTGCGCCACCGCCTCGGCCCGCCCGACCGCTTGCCGCCACCCTCGCCCGCCGGGCCGCCCGGCGGCCGGTGAGATCGGGTGCTGCGCCGCCCGCGCGCCAGTGGACAGGCCGGGGTGGCAGCGTCACATTGGTGGGATGCTGTCGCGCAATCGCCCCTTCTCCACCGAGCGAGCCCGGAAGGCCGCATGCTAGAGACGACGGCCCCCGAGAGCCTGTTCTCACCGCCCTTCGTCATCGACGAGCCCGCGCGGCACAGCCTGCCCTACGTCTTCAACACCGGGCATTCCGGCGCGGTCTATCCCGCCTCGTTCCTGGCCGCCTCGCGCCTCGACGCGGTGTCGCTGCGCCGCTCTGAGGACGCGTTCGTCGACCGCCTCTTCGCCCCCGTAGTGGACCTCGGCGCGCCGCTGATGCGCGCCTGCTTCCCGCGCGCCTATCTCGACGTCAACCGCGAGCCCTACGAACTCGACCCGCGGATGTTCGACGGGCGGCTGCCGGCCTTCGCCAACATCCGCTCCATGCGGGTCGCAGGCGGGCTCGGCACCGTGCCGCGCGTGGTGGCGGACGGCCAGGAGATCTACCGCGGGCGCCTGCCGGTCGCCGAGGCCACCGCCCGGATCGAGGGCCTGTACAAGCCCTATCACCGGGCGCTGCGGGGCCTCGTCACGCGCACCGCCGTCGCCTTCGGGCACGCGGTGCTGATCGACTGCCACTCGATGCCCTCGACGAGCCTCGGGCGCGACGAGGCGGCGCGGGTCGACGTGGTGCTGGGCGACCGCTTCGGCACCGCCTGCGGGCACGCCCTGATGGAGGCCGTGGAGGCGGCCCTGCGGGACCGGGGCTTCCGCGTGATCCGCAACAAGCCGTATGCGGGCGGCTTCATCACCGAGCATTACGGGGAGCCGGCGCTCGGGCGCCACGCGCTCCAGATCGAGATCAACCGCGCGCTCTACATGGACGAGCGCTCGCTCATCCCCAAGCCCGGCTTCGAGGCGCTCAGGGAGAGCCTCAGGGCGGTGTTCGCGGAGGTCGCCGGCCTTCCCCTCGATCTCGCCCCTCGCCGCATCGCCGCGGAGTAGGGGCGGCCCGGTGGCGCGCCCGGCACAATATGGTCTAGATCGACACCTGTCGCCCTGCGCCCCCGGCCGGACCGGCGTCCCCCTTCGGCGGGGCGCAGGCGAGGCCTTGCCGGATACCCGAGGACACCGACCGCCATGACCGACCTCCGCCTGCGCCGCAGCGTGCTCTACATGCCCGGCTCCAATCCGCGCGCGCTCGAGAAGGCGAAGACGCTGCCGGCGGACGCGCTGATCCTCGACCTTGAGGACGCGGTCGCGCCCGACGCCAAGGAGATCGCCCGCGACCAGGTCTGCGCCGCGGTGCGCGGGCGCGGCTACGGCGACCGGGAGCTGATCATCCGGGTCAACGCCCCGCAGACCCCCTGGGGCGAGGCCGACCTCAAGGCGGCCATCGAGGCGGGCCCCGACGCGATCCTGATGCCGAAGGTGTCGTCGCCCGCGGTGCTGGAGAACATCGCCGACCGCCTGGAGGCCCTCGACGCGCCGGCGCACATCCGGGTCTGGGCGATGATCGAGACGCCGGCCGCCATCCTCAACATCCAGTCGATCGCGGCGGCGCGGCGCAACGCCGCCACCCGTCTCAGCTGCTTCGTGCTCGGCACCAACGATCTCGCCAAGGACACCTGGACCCAGATCGTCCCCGGCCGCGCCCCGATGATGCCCTGGCTGATGACTGCGCTCGCCGCCGCCCGCGCCGAGGGGCTGGCGATCCTCGACGGCGTGTTCAACGATTTCGCGGATGTGGAGGGCCTGCGCGAGGAGTGCAGCCAGGCGCGCATCCTCGGCTTCGACGGCAAGACCCTGATCCATCCGAACCAAGTGGAGCCCGCCAATGCCGCCTTCGCCCCCACCGAGGCGGAGGTCGAGACGGCCCGCAGCGTGATCGCGGCGTTCGACCGTCCCGAGAACGCCAAGCGCGGGGCGATTCAGATCAACGGCCGGATGTTCGAGCGCCAGCACATCGGCATGGCGCGCCGCGCGGTGGCGTGGTCGGAGGCGATCGCCGCGCGCGGGCGCTGAGGCGCGCCGCCTCCCGCCGCCTCGGCTCAGCGTGCGGCCGGCTTCTTGGCTGCGTCCTGGGCCGGGATGCTGCCGGTCTGGGCCACCTTGTCGCGGGCCTGATCGAGGCGCTTGGTCACCGCGGCGAGGTCGCGCTGAGTGGCGGCGAGCTGCGCCTTCGCCTTCTCGCGGGCGGCATTGGTCTGAACCACCTCGTCGCGGGCGGCGGCGATCCTGCCTTGAACGTCGCGCAGTTCCGCCTCGGCGTCCTTGAACTGCTTCTGCCAGCTCTGGAGCGCGTCGCGCTCGCCGCGCACCTCGGCCAGTTCAGTCTTGAGGCTGCGCTGGTTCGAGGCGGTGAGGGCGAAGGAGCCCCAGCCGAACAGGGCGAGGCCGCCGAGCGCCACGGCGAGCAGGCCGGCGGGAGTGGGACGGGGAGTACGCAGGACCATCATCGAAGCCTCGTCAGGAGCTAGGAGCCGACGATGGGGGCGGGCTCCCGGGACGTCCCGCGCGATCGGTCGGAGACGTTCACCACGATGACGAAGTTTCGTTAACGCCCGCTTGCCGCGAATCAGTCCGGCCTGTCCCGGGACGCATCCGCGCGACCGGTCGGCATCCTCGGCAGACTGGGGAACCCGCAGGACGGCGCCCGCCCTGTCTCAGGCGGGCAGCGAGTGAAGCGCGCCGGCCCCGCCGGCCACGCCGGGGGCAAAAACCACCCGCCCGTCCTCCAGCCGCGCGCGGCCGGACGACACCAGGGCGACGGCGGCCGGATAGAGGCGGTGCTCCTCGGCGAGCACTCGGGCGGCGAGCGCCTCCGCATCATCTCCCGGCAGAACCGGCACCGCCGCCTGCGCGACGATCGGCCCGGCATCGAGTTCCGGCACGACGAAATGGACGGTGCAGCCGTGCAGCCGGACGCCCGCCGCCAGGGCCTGCTCGTGCGTGTGCGTGCCGCGAAACAGCGGCAGCAGCGAGGGATGGATGTTGAGCATCCGCCCCGCCCAGGCCTCCACGAAGCCCGGCGTCAGCACGCGCATGAAGCCCGCCAGCACCACGAGGTCGATGGCGTGGGCGCGCAACCGGGCGTCGAGGGCGGCGTCGAAGGCGGGCCGGTCCGGAAAGGCGCGGTGGTCCAGGGCCTCGGTGGCGAGGCCCGCCGCCGCGGCATGCGCCAGCCCCGCCGCCTCCGGGCGGTTCGAGAGCGCGAGCACGAAGCGGCCCGGGAAGCCGGGCGCGGCAGACGCCCGCAGCAGCGAGACCATGTTGGAGCCGCGCCCCGAGATCAGCACCGCGATGCGCGGCTGGTCTGCGACGCGCGGGGTGTCGGGCCGGCCCGTCACAGGCGCAGCGTGCCCGAGAAGGTCACGGGCGCCTCGCCCCGCGGGGTGATGCGGCCGATCCGCACCGGCGCCTCGCCGGCCTCCCGCAGGGCCGCCTCGACGGCGTCGGCCTCGGCGGCCGCGACCACCGCCACCATGCCGATGCCGCAGTTGAAGGTGCGCAGCATCTCGGGCGGAGCCACGTTGCCGGTGCGGGCGAGCCAGCCGAAGACCGGCGGCACCGCCACCGCGTCGAGGTCGAGGTCGATGCCGACGGCGTCGGGCAGCACGCGCGGCAGGTTGTCCGGGAAGCCGCCGCCCGTGATGTGGGCGAGGGCCTTGACGGCGCCGGGGCCGGTCGCCCGCAGGGCCGCCAGCAGCGGGCGCACGTAGATCCGCGTGGGCGTGAGCAGCGCCTCGCCCAGGCTCTGCCCGGCCGAGAAGGGCGCGGGCGCGTCGTAGCCGAGGCCGGAGGCCTGGACGATCCGGCGCACCAGCGAGTAGCCGTTCGAATGCACGCCCGAGGAGGGGAGGCCGAGCACGAGGTCGCCCGGCGCGATCCCCGACACCGGAAGCAGCGTGCCGCGCTCCGCCGCGCCGACCGCGAAGCCCGCGAGATCGTAGTCCTGGCCCTCGTAGAGCCCCGGCATCTCCGCGGTCTCGCCGCCGATGAGGGCGCAGTGCGCCTGCCGGCAGCCCTCGGCGATGCCCCGCACGATGGCCGCGCCGACCCCCGGCACCAGCTTGCCGGTCGCGTAGTAGTCGAGGAAGAACAGCGGCTCCGCGCCCTGCACGATGATGTCGTTGACGCACATCGCCACGAGGTCGATGCCGATCGTGTCGTGCCGCCCGGTCTCGATGGCGATCTTGACCTTGGTGCCGACCCCGTCGTTGGCCGCCACCAGGATCGGATCGCGGAACCCCGCCGCCTTCAGGTCGAACAGGCCGCCGAAGCCGCCGATCTCCGCATCGGCGCCAGGCCGGCGCGTCGCCCGCACCAGGGGCTTGATCGCCTCGACGAGCGCGTTGCCCGCGTCGATGTCGACCCCGGCCTCCGCATAGGTCAGTCCGCGCTCGCCCGTCATCGCCCTCGATCCCGCCTGGACCCGATCCGGGTCCCCTGTAGCGGCTTCCGCGTCCGGCCGCGAGTCGGGTGCGCCCGGCCGCCGGTCGGCAGGTCCGACCGAAGGTCGGGTACGTCCGACGGAACGTCGGACCTTCGGGGGCTTCATCGCGGGCGCGGCTTCGCTTAACCCCAGGGCATGACGCTCCCGAACCTCATCACCATCGGCCGCCTGATCCTCGTGCCCTTCGTCATCGCGATGATCGGCCAGGGGGCGTGGGGGCTCGCCTTCGCGGGGTTCGCGGTGGCGGGCCTGTCGGACGCGGTGGACGGCTGGGTGGCGCGCCGCTTCGACATGAAGAGCGAACTCGGGGCCTATCTCGACGCGCTCGCCGACAAGGCGCTCCTGGTCTCGATCTTCGTCACCCTGGCGGTGACCGGCGCGGTGCCGGGCTGGCTCGCCATCGTGGTGGTGTCGCGCGACGCGATGGTGGTCGCGGCGATCATCGTCTCCTGGCTCCTCGACCGGCGCCTCGCCATCCGCCCGCTGATGATCGGCAAGCTCAACACGGCGGCGCAGATCGTGTTCGCGGGCGGCATCCTGGGCCTGCGCGCCTTCGGCATCGAGGCCGGCGCGGCCGAGGCGGTGGCGGAGGTGCTGGTCGCCGCGCTCGCCGCCGGCTCGGCCGCGGTCTACGGGGTGATCTGGCTGCGCCACATGGCAGGCTGACCGCGGGGCGGCGCTCGCTTGACCCGGGCGAGCCCGCCTCCCTATCTCGACCCGGACGGCGCGGAGTGCGACCGGGCGGAGGAATGAGTGATGCCGATCCAGCGCCGGGCCGCCGTCGCGCTGGCCGCCCTCGCGGTCGTGGTCTTCCTGCTCTACCTGCTGCGCGACGTGCTGGTGCCGTTCGTGGCCGGCGCGGCGCTCGCCTACCTGCTCGATCCGGTGGCCGACCGGCTGGAGCGGCTCGGCATCGGCCGGCTCGCCGCCACGCTCATCATCCTGGCGGTATTCGTCCTGGGCCTGCTGCTGATGCTGATCATCGCGGTGCCGCTCGCCGCCCGCCAGATCGGCGCGCTCGCCGCCTCGATGCCCGCCACCGTCTCGCGCATCCAGGCGATCATCGCCGACCATGCCGGCCACCTGCTCGAACAGGTCGGCGGCAGCGGGACGCTGCAAGACCTGCAATCCTCGGTCGGGCGCCTCGTGGGCGCCGCCGGCACGTGGATCGTCAACGTGCTGGGCTCGCTCTGGACCGGCAGCCAGGCGATCGTCGGCATCCTGTCGCTGCTCGTCGTCACGCCGGTGGTGGCCTTCTACCTCCTGGTCGACTGGGACCGGATGATCGCCGTGGTGGACAGCTGGGTACCGCCCCGGAACCGCCAGACCGTGCGCACCCTCGCGCACGAGATCGATCAGGCCATCACCGCCTTCATCCGCGGCCAGAGCCTCGTCTGCCTCATCCTCGGCACCTTCTACGCGGTCGGCCTGTGGCTGATCGGCCTGAATTTCGGGGTGCTGATCGGGATGATCGCCGGCTTCCTGACGTTCATCCCGTATGTGGGCTCGCTCACCGGCTTCCTGCTCTCGATCGGGGTGGCGATCGTCCAGTTCTGGCCGGACTGGACGTGGATCCTCGCCACGCTCGGCGTGTTCCTGGCCGGGCAGTTCCTGGAGGGCAACGTCATCCAGCCCAAGCTCGTGGGGGACGCGGTGCGCCTGCATCCGGTCTGGCTGATGTTCGCGCTGCTCGCCTTCGGCTCGCTGTTCGGCTTCCTCGGCCTGCTCCTGGCGGTGCCGATCGCGGCGGCGCTCGGCGTCATCGCCCGCTTCGCCGTGCGCCGCTACCTGGAGAGCGCCCTCTACCGCGCCGACGCGCCGCCCCTGGCTCCGCCGCCCGTGGCGGAGATCGAGCAGCGCCGGGCCTAGCGATGCCGGAGACGCCCCGCCAGCTCGCCCTCGACCTGCCGGTCGATCCCCGCTTCGGCGCCGAGGACTTCCTCGTCGGACCGGGCAACGAGGAGGCCTATGCGGCGATCGAGGCATGGCCCGACTGGCCCGACCCGGTGCTCGTGCTCACCGGCCCGCCGGGCAGCGGCAAGAGCCATCTCGCGGCGATCTGGGCGGCCCGCGCGGGGGCCGCGACCCTGCCGGCCTGTGCGGTCACGCCCGCGGTGATCCCGGCGCTCGCCGGACAGGCCGCCCTGGTGATCGAGGATGCGGACAGGCCGGCGGGGCGCGACGAGGCGGCGCTGTTCCACCTCCTCAACCTCGCGCGCGAGCGCGGACTCAGCCTCGTCGTCACCGGTTCGGGGCCGGTCGAGGGCTGGGGCATCGGCACGGCGGATCTGCGCTCGCGCCTGCGGCTCGCCCCCGGCGCGGCCATCGCCCCGCCGGACGAGTCCCTGCTGCGGGCGGTCCTCGTCAAGCTGTTCGTCGATCGCCAGATCGTGGTCGACACCAGCGTCATCGACGCGCTGGCCCTGCGCCTCGACCGCTCGCTCGGGCGCGCCCGCGACGTGGTGGCGATCCTCGACCGCGAGGGCCTGAGCCGCGGCCGCCGCATCACCCGCCCGCTCGCCCTCGCGACCCTGGCGGCGCTGGAGCGGGAGGGAGAGGAGGCGGGCCCGGAATGAGACGTCCTCGCCACCCCTTCATGCAAATGTCAAACTGACCTGTCACGCCCGCGCCACACCCCGCACGCGACAGTTCGAACTCAAGGAGGCTCCGCCGTGACAGGACCAGCAGCCGTCGCCAAGGCCGCCGAGGCCGCGGAAGAGATCCTGGACGGGACGGAGGCTCCTGCGCCCGGCGGGGCCGCGGAGCCGGCGGCGGGCGAGGAGGCGGTCGCGGCCGGCCGCGCCCTGCGCCAGGAGCCGGCCCGCTTCGTCAACCGCGAGCTCTCCTGGCTGCAGTTCAACCGGCGCGTTCTGGAGGAGGCCTCCAACACCGGTCATCCGCTGCTGGAGCAGCTGCGCTTCCTGTCCATCTCGGCCAACAACCTCGACGAGTTCTTCATGGTGCGGGTGGCGGGCCTGCACGATCAGGTGCGCGCGGGCATCGCCACGCCGTCGCAGGACGGGCTCAGCCCCAGCGAGCAGCTGGCGCGCATCGGCGCCGAGGTGTCCGAACTCGCCCGCGACCAGCAGCGCCGCTGGCGGGAGCTGCGGGAGGACCTGCACCAGCACGGCATCGACCTCGTGGAGGCGCCGGGCCTGTCGGCCGAGGAGGCGACGTGGCTGGAGGAGTACTTCCTGCAGCACATCTTCCCGGTGCTCACGCCGCTCGCCATCGACCCGGCCCACCCGTTCCCGTTCATCCCGAATCTCGGCTCGACGCTCGCCCTGATGCTGGTGCGGCCCCGCGACGGACGGGTGCTGCGGGCGCTGATCCGCCTGCCGTCCGTGATCGAGCGCTTCGTGCGCCTGCCCGACCTCGCCGGGACCGGCACCGCCCGCTTCATCGCCATCGAGCAGGTGATCGTGCTGTTCACCAGCCGGCTCTTCCCGGGCTACCTCGTCCGGGGCCAGGGCGGCTTCCGGGTGGTGCGCGACTCCGATCTCGAAATCGAGGAGGAGGCCGAGGATCTGGTGCGCCACTTCGAGACGGCGCTCAAGCAGCGCCGTCGCGGCGTGGTCATCCGGCTCGAGGTCGATGCCGGGATGCCGGAGGATCTGCGCGCCTTCGTGGCCGACGAACTGGAGATCCCGGTCGACGCCATCTTCCTCGTCGAGGGCATGCTCGCCCTCAACGAACTGTCGCAGATCGTTGCGATCGACCGGCCGGACCTGAAGTTCAAGCCCTACAACCCGCGCTTCCCCGAGCGGATCCGGGAGAGCGGCGGCGATTGCTTCGCGGCCATCCGGCAGAAGGACATCATCGTCCACCACCCCTACGAATCCTTCGACGTGGTGGTGCAGTTCCTCACCCAGGCGGCCCGCGACCCGAACGTGGTCGCGATCAAGCAGACGCTCTACCGCACCTCCTCGAACTCCCCCGTCGTGGCGGCGCTGGCGGAGGCGGCGGAGGCCGGCAAGTCGGTCACGGCCCTGGTCGAGCTGAAGGCGCGCTTCGACGAGGAGGCCAACATCCGCTGGGCGCGCAACCTGGAGAAGGCCGGCGCGCAGGTGGTGTTCGGATTCATCGAGCTGAAGACCCACGCCAAGCTCTCGATGGTGGTGCGCCGCGAGGGCGACAAGCTCGTGACCTACTGCCACGTCGGCACGGGCAACTACCACCCGATCACCGCGCGCATCTACACCGACCTGTCGTTCTTCACCGCCGACCCGGTGATCGCCCGGGACGTCTCGCGCGTGTTCAACTTCATCACCGGCTACGCCGAACCGGCCGAGCTGGAGCGCATGGCGGTCTCGCCGCTCACGCTCAAGCCGCGCCTGCTCCACCACATCGAGGAGGAGGTGGCCCACGCCAAGGCCGGCCGCCCCGCCGCCATCTGGATCAAGTGCAACTCGCTGGTCGACGCCCAGATCATCGATGCGCTCTACGACGCGAGCCAGGCGGGCGTGCAGATCGACTGCATCGTGCGCGGCATCTGCTGCCTCCGGCCGGGCGTGCCGGGCCTGTCCGAGACCATCCGGGTGAAGTCGATCGTCGGGCGCTTTCTGGAGCACACCCGGGTCTACGCCTTCGGCAACGGGGCCGGCCTACCGCACCCCAAGGCGCGGCTCTACATCTCCTCGGCCGACCTGATGAGCCGCAACCTCGACCGGCGGGTTGAATCGCTTCTGCCGATCCTCAACCCAACCGTGCACCAACAGGTACTCGACCAGATCATGATCGCGAATCTTCTGGATAACGAGCAGAGCTGGCGGGTGCTGGCCTCGGGCGCGAGCGAGCGCGTGCAGCCGGCCGAGGGCGAGGAACCCTTCAACGCGCACAAGTATTTCATGACGAACCCGAGCCTGTCCGGGCGCGGGAAGGCGTCCAAGAAATCGAGCCCGCGGGCTCTGAGCCGGCGCGCCCAGCGCGGCTGACAGGGCGGCGCCTTTTCCGCCATAAGGACCCCCTCGACCGGGGAGGGCGCGGGCACGCGCTTTCGCCACCCTCGCCGCCCGCACGAGGATCCGGATGGGCCTGCATTCCGCCGCACCCGCACACGTCCCGACGCAGGCCGCCCTGGCCCGCGTCGCGCCCGGCGAACCCATCGCCATCATCGATATCGGCTCGAACTCGGTGCGCCTCGTGGCCTATGCGGGCCTCAGCCGGGCGCCGACGCCGCTCTACAACGAGAAGGTCCTGTGCGGGCTCGGCCGCAACGTTCTCTCGACGGGGCGGCTGCACGAGGAGGGGATGCGCCGGGCGCTGCAGGCCCTGGCGCGGTTCCGCGAGCTCTGCCGCACCATCCGGGTCGGGCGCACCTTCGTGCTCGCCACCGCCGCCGCGCGCGACGCGGAGAACGGGCCGGCCTTCCTCGAAGCCGCGGAAGCGGCCTGCGGCGAGCCGATCCAGCTCCTCTCCGGCCGGCGCGAGGCGGAGCTGTCGGCCTTCGGGGTGATCGCGGGCTTCCATTCCCCGGACGGGGTAGTGGGAGACCTCGGCGGCGGCTCGCTCGAACTCGTGGACGTGCGGGGGGCCGCGGTCGGCCGGGGCGTGACGACGCCGCTCGGCGGGCTGGCGCTGCAGGACCTCAGCGGCAATTCGGTCAAGAAGGCGCGCAAGATCGCCGCCGACACGCTCAGGAAGGCCGCGCCGCAGCTCGAAACGCTGCGCGGCCGCACCTTCTACGCGGTCGGCGGCACGTGGCGGGCGCTCGCGCGGCTGCAGCAGGCGGCGCGCAACTACCCGCTGCGCGTCATGCACGGCTACAGCATCGATCCGGCGGAGGAGCTGAAGTTCCTCGACATGGTCGAGAGCGTCGATGCCGCGACGCTGGCGGCCGTCGAGAGCGTGTCGGAAGCGCGCCGGCCGCTCCTCGCCTTCGGGGCCGTGGTGCTGGAGGAGATCATCCGCACCGGCCGCCCGCGCGAGATCGCCATCTCGGCCACGGGGGTGCGCGAGGGGCTCCTGTACGAACTCCTCGATCCGGCGAGCCGCGGCCTCGATCCGCTCCTCGTCGCGGCCGGCGACCTCAACCGCCTGCGCGCGCGCTGCCCCGGGCACGGGCCGGAACTGCAGGACTGGACCGACGCCTTCATGGCGAGCCTCGACACGCCCGAGACCGCCGACGAGCGCCGCCTGCGCCACGCCGCCTGTCTGCTCGCCGATGTCGGCTGGCGCACCCATCCGGATTATCGCGGCGAGCAGAGCCTCAACCTGATCGCCCACGGCGCCTTCGTGGGCATCGACCATCCGGGCCGGGCCTACCTGGCGGTGTCGGTGTTCTTCCGCCACGAGGGCGTGGCCCCCGAGAAGGCGAGCCCGACCCTGCGCCAGCTCGCCGGCGCCCGGCTGTTCGAGCAGGCGCGCCTGCTCGGCGCGGCCCTGCGCGTGGCCTTCCCGATCTCGGTGGCGATGGAAGGGGTGCTGCCGCGCACCCCGCTGGTGGTGGAGAACGGCGCGCTGGTGCTCCACCTGCCCGAAGACCTGCGCGCGCTCGCGAGCGACCGCCTCTCCAGCCGCCTGCGGGGGCTCGCGCGCCTGCTCGGCGTGGAGGCGCGGATCGCGGTGGCGTGACGCCGGCCCGCACCCGGCCCGACGGCGGCACGCACGATCCGCCGAACCCCTGAACCCGGAGATGTCATGCCCCTCGATCCTGCCCTGCGCGACCGGATCGCCGCTTCGGTCGAAGACGGTTTCAAGGATCAGGTCGCCCATACCCAGGCCCTGGTCCGCTTCCCCTCGACACGCGGCGACGAGCAGGCGATCCAGGATTTCGTCTTCCGGTCCTTCCGCGACCGGGGCTGGGCGATGGACCGCTTCGGCATGGACCGCGCGCAGATCGAGGCGCATCCGGGTGGCGCCGCGTTCTCGCCGGCCCATTCCGACGCCCCGATCGTCGTCGGCATCCATCGGCCGAAGCGGGAGACCGGCCGCTCGCTGATCCTCCAGGCCCATGTCGACGTGGTGCCGGCGGGTCCCGCCGATCTCTGGACGCATCCGCCCTTCGATCCGGTGGTGGAGGGCGACTGGCTCTACGGGCGCGGCGGCGCCGACATGAAGGCCGGGCATGCGGCCAACCTGTTCGTCATGGACGCGCTGCGCCGCATCGGCCTCCAGCCGGCCGCGACCGTGACGCTGCAATCGGTGGTCGAGGAGGAATCCACCGGCAACGGCGCCCTGATGACCCATCTGCGCGGCTACCGGGCGGATGCGGTGCTGATCCCCGAGCCCGAGGACGAGAAGCTGGTGCGGGCCAATACCGGCGTGCTCTGGTTCCAGGTCGAGGTGCGCGGGCGTCCGGTCCACGTGCGCGAGATGGGCACGGGCGCCAACGCCATCGACGCCGCCTACCGGGTGATCGGCGCCCTGCGCGCCCTGGAGGAGCGCTGGAACGCCGCCAAGGCGGGCCGCCCGCACTTCGAGGGCGAGGCGCACCCGATCAACCTCAACATCGGCCGCATCGAGGGCGGCGACTGGGCCTCCTCGGTGCCCGCCTGGTGCCGGATCGACTGCCGCATCGCGATCTATCCCGGCACGCAAGCCGCCGAGGCCGCCCGCGAGATCGAGGCCGCCATCCGCGACTTCGCCCGCGCCGATCCCTTCCTGTCGAACACCCCGCCGCGCGTCACCTTCAACGGCTTCTTCGCCGAAGGCTACGAGCTGGCGGAAGGGTCGGAGGCGGAAGCCGTGCTCGGCCGCGCGCATCAGGCGGCGACCGGCGCGCCGCTGCGGAGCTTCATGACGGCCGGCTACCTCGATACGCGGGTGCATGCCCTCTACGACCGCGTGCCGGCCCTCTGCTACGGGCCGGTGAGCGAGAACATCCACGGCTTCGACGAGCGCGTCAGCCTGTCCTCGCTCCAGCGCATCACCACCGCGATGGCGCTGTTCGTCGCCGAGTGGTGCGGGGTGGAGGACGCCTGATCCGTTCCGGCTCCGCTTGACTGCGGGCCGGAGCGGTGCGAGTGGCGCGCCCCAACCGACGTCAGCAGGGCAGGAAATCGTCCGTGTCGCGCGCCTTCATCTTTCCGGGCCAGGGCAGCCAAGCCGTCGGCATGGGTGCCGGCCTCGCCCAGGATCACGCCGCCGCCCGCGCGGTCTTCGCCGAGGTGGACGAGGCGCTGGGCCAGAACCTCTCGCGCCTGATGTTCGAGGGCCCGGCGGACGACCTCACCCTCACGGCGAACGCCCAGCCCGCCCTGATGGCCGCAAGCCTCGCGGCCCTGCGGGTGCTGGAGGCCGAGCGCGGCCTCGACCTCGCCCGCGACGTCGCGCTCGTCGCGGGCCATTCGCTCGGCGAGTACAGCGCGCTCGCGGCGGCCGGCGCCCTCACGCTCGCCGACACGGCGCGCCTCCTGCGCCTGCGCGGCGAGGCGATGCAGCGCGCCGTGCCGGTGGGCACCGGCGCGATGGCCGCCCTGCTCGGCCTCGACATCGAGGCGGCCGAGGAGATCGCGGGCGAGGCCGAGCAGGGCGAGGTCTGCGACGTCGCCAACGACAACGGGGCCGGTCAGGTGGTGGTCTCGGGTCATCGCGCCGCGGTCGAGCGCGCGGTGGCGCTGGCGCAGGGCCGCGGCGCCAAGCGCGCCGTCATGCTTAACGTCTCGGCCCCCTTCCACTGCGCCCTGATGGGGCCGGCGGCCGAGACGATGCGGGCCGCCCTCGATCAGGTCGAGATCACCGCCGCCGCGGTGCCGGTGGTGGCCAACGTGCTCGCCGCCCCGATCCGCGAGCCCGCCGCGATCCGCGACGCGCTGGTGCGTCAGGTGACCGGAACCGTGCGCTGGCGCGAATGCGTCGCCGCGATGGCGGCGGCGGGCGTCGATGCCTTCTACGAGGTCGGCACCGGCAAGGTGCTCTCCGGCCTCGTCAAGCGGATCGCCTCGGGCGCGACCGCCACGTCCGTCGGCACGCCGGCCGACATCGCCGCCTTCCGCCTCTGAACGGGACCTGATCCGCATGTTCGCTCTCACCGGCCGCAAGGCCCTCGTCACCGGCGCCACCGGCGGCCTCGGCGGCGCCATCGCCCGCGCCTTCCACGCGCAGGGCGCCGACGTGGCGATCTCGGGCACGCGCCGCGAGGCGCTCGATGCCCTGAGGGCCGAACTCGGGGGCGAGCGGGTGCACGTGGTCGAGGCCAACCTCGCCGACACGGCGGCGGTGGAGGGACTCGTGCCGGCCGCCGAGGCGGCGCTCGGCGGCCTCGACATCCTGGTCAACAACGCCGGCATCACCCGCGACAACCTCTTCCTGCGCATGAAGGACGAGGAGTGGGACAGCGTGATCGCCGTGAACCTGACGGCCGCCTTCCGGCTGTCGCGGGCGGCGGTGAAGGGCATGATGCGCCGCCGCTACGGCCGCGTCGTCAATATCGGCTCGGTGGTGGGCTCCACCGGCAATGCCGGCCAGGGCAACTACGCGGCCGCCAAGGCCGGCCTCGTCGGCCTCACCAAGGCCCTGGCCGCGGAGGTCGCGAGCCGGAAGATCACCGTGAACTGCATCGCTCCCGGCTTCATCGCCTCGCCGATGACCGATGCGCTCAACGAGAAGCAGCGCGACGGCATCCTCGCCACGGTGCCGATGGGCCGGCTCGGCGAGGGGGCCGAGGTCGCGGCGGCGGCCGTCTACCTCGCCTCGGACGAGGCCGGCTACGTCACCGGCCACACCCTCCACGTCAACGGCGGCATGGCGATGCTCTGAGGGGCCTGAATATCGGCCTCCCGACCGCCTGAACCGGTGCTGAACCGCCTCTCGCCAGGGCGGAATCCCTGTGTTAAGCACCCGGCCGGCCGTACAAGGGGATTGACGGTCCGGCCGTCTGCGGCTTTCCACGACACCGCCGGCCGGGACACCGGCCGCATCACCAGCTTCCGGGGCAAGCCGGCCCAGGCGCGGCACCCCGCTCTCTCCACGAGACCAACCGAGGACCATCAGATGAGCGATATCGCGGACCGGGTGAAGAAGATCGTTGTCGAGCACCTCGGCGTGGAGGCCGAGAAGGTGACCGAGAACGCGAACTTCATCGACGATCTGGGGGCCGACAGCCTCGATACGGTCGAGCTGGTGATGGCGTTCGAGGAAGAGTTCAACGTCGAGATCCCGGACGACGCGGCCGAGACGATCCAGACGGTCGGCGACGCGATCAAGTTCCTGGAGAAGAACTCCGCCTGAGGGTTCGGAGTTCTCACACGTCGGAGCGTCGGGCGAAGCGCCAATGGGATCGGGTCGGGATAACGCGATGCGTCGGGTCGTCGTCACGGGCCTCGGGATGGTCACGCCGCTGGGCAGCGGCGTCGACATCACGTGGCGCCGCCTCATCGAAGGGCAGAGCGGGGCCGCCCGCGTCGAGGCCTTCGACGTCTCGGACCTGCCCTGCCGCATCGCCTGCTCGATCCCCCTCGGCAACGCGGGGGAGGGCGCTTTCGACGCCGATGCCTACGTGGAGCCGAAGGAGCAGCGGAAGGTCGATCCGTTCATCGTCTACGCGATGGCGGCCTCCGCGCAGGCCCTCGACGACGCGGACTGGCACCCGACATCGTACGAGGATCAGGCTGCCACGGGCGTGCTGATCGGCTCCGGCATCGGCGGCATCGGGGGCATCTACGACGCCTCCGTGACGCTGTTCGAGAAGGGGCCGCGGCGCATCTCGCCGTTCTTCATCCCGGGCCGCATCATCAACCTCGCCTCCGGGCAGGTGTCGATCGCCCACGGGCTGAAGGGGCCGAACCATGCGGTGGTCACGGCCTGTTCCACCGGCGCGCACGCCGTGGGCGATGCCGCCCGGCTGATCGCCCTGGGCGACGCCGACGTGATGCTGGCGGGCGGGGCCGAATCGCCGATCAACCGCCTGTCGCTCGCGGGCTTCGCCGCCTGCCGCGCCCTCTCGACCGGCTTCAACGACCGGCCGCAGCAGGCGTCCCGGCCCTACGACCGCGACCGCGACGGGTTCGTGATGGGCGAGGGCGCGGGCATCCTGGTCCTCGAAGAGTACGAGCACGCCAAGGCGCGCGGCGCCAGGATCTACGCCGAGGTCGTCGGTTACGGCCTCTCGGGGGACGCCTATCACATCACCTCGCCCTCGCCCGACGGCGACGGGGCCTTCCGCTGCATGAGCGCGGCGGTGAAGCGCGCCGGCATCGCGCCGGCCGAGATCGACTACATCAATGCGCACGGCACCTCGACCCCGCTCGGCGACGAGCTGGAGCTGAAGGCGGTCGAGCGCCTGCTCGGCGAGGCCGAGGGCGTCTCGATGTCCTCCACCAAGTCCGCGACCGGGCACCTGCTCGGGGCAGCGGGCGCCATCGAGGCGATCTTCTCGGTGCTGGCCATCCGCGATCAGATCGTGCCGCCGACCCTCAACCTCGACAATCCCTCCGTCGAGACGGCGATCGACCTCGTCCCGCACGAGGCCAAGCGCCGCAAGGTCGACGTGGTCCTGTCGAACTCCTTCGGCTTCGGCGGCACCAACGCCTCGCTGATCCTGCGCCGGGTGGCCTGAGGGCTCGTGCCCTCACGCGCGAGGCACCTCGCGCCACGGCCTCAGGCTGCGGCCTGGGTCAAGTCGCCGGCGCGGATCATCTCATCGGCCGGGCGGTGACACACCTGGCAGACGAGGCGCACCTGATCCAGCGTGAGGTGACGCTTCCGGTTCAGGATGGCCGGATGCGATGATCCTCATGGTGGCTCACCGCACGGTGCCGTGATGGGAGCCGAAGCCTCGTACCCGGCCGGACCCGGGATCGCGCCACGCGCTGGACGGTCGCGGCCGCTTCTCCCGGCTCCATTTCGCCATAAAGGCTGGTAGGGTCTGGCGGCCCAGCGCGGATGCCGGGCGAGCGCGCGTCCGCCAGGGTAGCGTCACGACAGGACCGCCATGTTCCGCAAGCGAAAGACCGACGCGCCGCCGAGCGCGCCGGACCAGCCGGCTCAGCCGAGCCGCCTCGCGCCGCGCAGCCCGAGCGAGGCGATCAAGCCGACCGCGGCCCCGCCCCCGCCGGCCGCGCCCGTGCGCGAGCGCGGCGGGTTCCTGTCGGCGGTGAGCGGATTCCTGACCCTGTTCGTCGTGCTGGGCCTCGGTGCCATGCTCGGCCTCGTCGTGGTCGACCGGCAGATCAACGAGCCGGGTCCGCTGGCCACCGACAAGGTGGTGGTGGTGCCGGCCCGCTCCAGCGTCGGCGAGATGGCGAACCTGCTCCAGCGCGAGGGCGTCATCACGCACCCGACCCTGTTCGAGCTCGCCGCGCGCTTCGCCCGCAAGCAGCCCCTCAAGGCCGGCGAGTTCAACTTCAAGGCCCATGCCAGCATCGACGACGTGCTCGACACCCTGATCCAGGGCCGGCCCGTCCAGCACGCGATCACCTTCCCGGAGGGGCTCACCAGCGAGCAGATCGTGGCCCGCCTGCGGGACAACGACATCCTCACCGGCGAGATCAACGAGATCCCGCCCGAGGGCTCGCTCCTGCCCGACACCTACAAGTTCGAGCGCGGCGACAGCCGCCAGAAGATCGTCACGCTCATGCGCGCCAAGCAGAGCGAGGTGCTCAAGCGGGTCTGGGCCGGCAAGGCCCAGGAAGTCCCGGTGCGCACGCCCCAGGAACTCGTCACGCTCGCCTCCATCGTCGAGAAGGAGACGGGGCGGGCCGACGAGCGCCCGCGGGTGGCGGGCGTGTTCATCAACCGCCTGCAGAAGCGCATGAAGCTGCAATCCGATCCCACGATCGTCTACGGGCTCGTCGGCGGGCGCGGCACGCTGGGGCGCGGCATCCTGCGCTCGGAGATCGACCGGCCGACCCCCTACAACACCTACGTGATCGAGGGCCTGCCGCCGGGGCCGATCGCCAATCCGGGCCGCGCCGCCCTCGAAGCGGTGGCGAACCCCTCGCGCACCAAGGACCTGTTCTTCGTCGCCGACGGCACCGGCGGGCACGTCTTCGCCGAGACCCTGGAGGCCCACAACCGCAACGTCGCCCGCTGGCGCCAGATCGAGAAGGCCAAGGCCGCCACCGACCCGGGCGCCGCGCAATCCGTGGACAAGGTCGAGCCCGCGCCGGGCGCCGACCCGTCGGCGGGACCGAGCCGCGGCCTGCCGGCCTCGCCGATGGCCTACGACGGCGGCGAGCCGGGCACGCGCTCTCGCGCCTTCGACGCCTCCGAGGGGACGGCGCGCGATCCCCTCCGCAACAAGACCTACGACCTGAGCTACCCGAAATCGGTCCCGGTCCTGCGCAATCCCTGACCGCGAGGACCGCATGAGCGTCGCGAGCATGACGGGTTTCGCCCGCGAGGCCGGCACGACCGGCCCGGTGCAATGGGCCTGGGAGGTCCGCAGCGTCAACGGCCGCGGCCTCGACGTGCGGCTGCGGGTTCCGCCGGGCTTCGATGCGGTCGGCGAGGAGGCCCGGGCCCAGGTGCAGAAGCGCCTCGCGCGCGGACAGTGTCAGCTCACCCTCACGCTGACCCGCAGCGAGGCCAAGCCGCGCCTGAGGGTCGACGAGACGCTGCTCGCCTCCCTGCTCGAATCCCTCGCGCGCCTGCGGCTGCCCGAGGGCGTGCGGCCGGCCTCTCTCGACGGGCTGCTGCAGGTGCGCGGCATCATCGAGGTCGAGGAGGGCCGCGAGGATCCGGCCGTGCTCCAGGCCGAGCTCGCGGCCGCCGCCGGGCGCCTCGCCGAATCCCTCCTGACCGTGCGCCGGGAGGAGGGGCGGGCGCTCGCCGCTCTGATCGACGACCAGCTCGCCCGCATCGCGGCGCTGACCGAGGCGGCGGAGGCCTGCCCGGCGCGCCGGCCCGAGGCGATCCGCGCGCGCCTCGCCGCCCAGGTTGCCGCGCTCTCGGAGGCGGGCGGCCTCGATCCCGACCGCCTGCACCAGGAGGCGGTGCTGCTCGCCGCCAAGGCCGATGTGCGCGAGGAGATCGACCGGCTGCGCGCCCACGTGACGGCCGCCCGGGACCTCGTCGCCGCGGGCGGTGCCATCGGCCGCCGGCTCGATTTCCTGGCCCAGGAGTTCGGCCGCGAGGCGAACACGCTGTGCGCCAAGGCCAACGACATCGCGCTCTCGCGGATCGGCCTCGACCTCAAGGCGGTCGTTGAGCAATTCCGCGAGCAGGTGCAGAACGTCGAGTAGCGGCGGGATCACCTCCCGCCGGTCGCCACGAGCCGCGGGCCGCCGTATCGCGACGAGGGAGCGGTCGCCCGCTCGTCGGTGGATGCGGGCGGCGCGGCGGGGAACGAGTGCAGATGAGTGTTGGGTTCGAAGCGACGTCTCCGGTGACGCGGCGCGGTCTGGTGCTGATCCTCTCCTCGCCCTCCGGGGCGGGCAAGACCACGCTCACCCGCGCGCTCGCGCGGCAGCCGGAATGGAAGCTGGATCTCTCGGTCTCGGTCACCACGCGGACGCGCAGGCCCTCCGAGATCGACGGGCAGCACTACCGCTTCATCGACCGCGAGACGTTCGAGAGCATGCGCGAGCGCGACGACATGCTCGAATGGGCGGAAGTGCACGGCAACTTCTACGGGACGCCGCGACGCCCGGTCGAGGCGGCATTGGCCGCCGGCCGGGACATGATCTTCGACATCGACTACCAGGGGACGCGGCAGGTTCGGGCGAAGCTGCGCGAGGACGTCGTCACGATCTTCATCCTGCCGCCCAGCATGGCGGAGCTGCGCCGCCGCCTGGAGCGCCGCGCCGAGGACACCGCCGAGACCATCGAGCGGCGCCTGCGCAACGCCCGCACCGAGATCGAGCGCTGGTCGGAATACGATTACGTGCTGATCAACGACGACCTCGACCGGTCCTTCAAGACCCTGGAGGCGATCCTCACCGCCGAGCGCCTGCGCCGGCAGCGCCAGGTCGGGCTCGACCGCTTCGTGGAGGGCCTGCTGGCCGAGACGGGCGGCTGACCGGGCCGACGGAACGATACGGCCCCGATTGCCGTTGAGAGCGGTCGCAGGGGCAATCGACATGACATTACGGCAGCGGGACCGCGCGGAGCCGGGGCGGGATCCGACCGGCGCGACCGCTCTGTTGCGCGCGGCCGGCCGATGACCGGCGGCACGCGCGACGGGATCACCTGCGACGTCGCCGTGATCGGCGCCGGGACCGCCGGCCTCGCCGCCTGGGATGCGGCGACCCGGGAAGGCGCCCGTGCCGCGCTGATCGAGCGGGGGCCAGGCGGCACGACCTGCGCCAGGGTCGGTTGCATGCCCTCCAAGCTCCTGATCGCGGCGGCGCGCGCCGCGCACGACGCCCGTGGCGCGGGCCTGTTCGGGATCGATGTCCCGCAGGTCGGCGTCGACGGGCGGGCGGTGATGCGGCGCCTGCGGGCGGAGCGCGACCGCTTCGTCGCCAGCATCCGCGATGGGCTCGGCCGCGTGCCCGAGGATCTGCGCGTCGCCGGAGAGGCGCGATTCACCGGGCCGGCGACGCTGCTCGTCGACGGCCGCGTCGAGGTCCGGGCGAACGCCGTGGTGATCGCCACCGGATCGAGCCCGAGCCTGCCGCCGAGCCTCGCTGCCATCGCCGGGCGCGTGCTCACCACCGACACGCTGTTCGAGAGCGAGGATCTGCCGGACTCGCTGGCGGTCCTCGGGGCCGGACCGGTCGGCATCGAGATCGCGCAGGCGATGACGCGGCTCGGCGTCCGAGTCACGGTGTTCGATCCCGCGCAGTCGATCGGCGGCGCGACCGACCCGGCCGTGGCGGCCTCTGCCGAGGCCATCATCGGCCGCGAGGTCGACCTGCGCCTGCGCACCGAGGTCACGCAGGCCGCGCCGGACGGCGAGGGGATTCGCCTGCACTGGCGCAGCGGCGGGGAGACCGGCAGCGCCGCCTTCGCGCAGGTGCTGGCGGCGGCCGGACGACCGCCGAACCTCGCCGATCTCGACCTCGGCCGGGCCGGGCTCGACCTCGACGAAGCCGGCCGGCCGGAGATCCATCCGCACAGCCTGCAATGCGGGCCGGCACCCTTGTTCATCGCGGGCGACGCGAACCGCCTGCGCCCGGTGCTGCACGAGGCCTCCCGCCAGGGGCGGATCGCCGGCCGCAACGCCGCGCGGTTCCCCCGTGTCGAGGCGCCCGCGCCCTGGCCGGCCTTCGCGCTCGTCTTCACCGACCCGGAGATGGCCGCCGTCGGACGCGCCTTCGACCCGGAGGCGGCCCGTGACTGGCTGATCGGCGAGGTCTCGTTCGCCGATCAGGGCCGGGCGCGCGTGATGGGGCGCAACGCCGGCCTCGCGCGGATCTACGCGGAGCCGGAAGGCCGCCTGATCGGGGCGGAGATGGTCGGACCCGGCGTCGAGCATCTCGCGCATCTGCTGGCGGCGGCGATCCAGGAGGGCTGGACGGCACGGCACCTGCTGGAGCGCCCCTACTACCATCCCACTCTGGAGGAGGGGCTGACCACCGCGCTCGGCGCCATCGCCGCGCGCGAGGCCGCCCCCGGGCCGCCGCGGGTTTCCTCGCCCCGGGGGATCCGGTAAGGTCGTAACACCTTGACCATCGTTCCCTCACCTCCGCCGCGCGCGGGCACCGGAATCCTCGATACCCTGACGTCTCGACAGATCGACGGCCTTGCCGAGGGTGTCGTTCAGGTCGATTCGAGCGGGACGATTCTGCTGTACAACGTGGCCGAGAGCCGATTCTCCGGCCGCGCACCGGAGCGGGTGCTCGGACGAAACTTCTTCAGCGAGATCGCGCCCTGCACCCGCGTGCCCGACTTCTACGGCAGGTTCCGGGAAGGTGTGCGCCGCGGCCTCCTCGATGAGACCTTCTCCTTCGTGTACGGCTTCGACCCGCAGCCGCTGCGGGTGCGCATCACGCTGCGCCGCGCGACCGCGCCGGACCGGTACTGGATCGTCACCCAGCCCGTCGGCGCGGTGGCGGTGCCGGATGCCCGCGAGGCCGTGCGGGCCGCGGTCGGGCAGCGCGTGAGCGCCGCGCCGGTCGATCCGGCCCTGTGCGAACGCGAGCCCATCCACATCCCGGGATCGATCCAGCCGCATGCCCACCTGATCGTGGCCGATGCCGGGACGCTGGAGGTGGTGGCCTGCTCGGCGAACATCCCGGATGCCCTCGCGCGTCCTATCGGGCAGCCGCTCGCCGCGCTGCTGCCGGACGGCCTGCTCGCCTCCCTGCGCGCCCGGCTCTGCGGCCCGGAGGTGGAGGACGGGCGCGTCCTGCGCGCCCGCACGGTGCTCGGCCCCGGTTCCGTTCCCTACGAGGTGGTGGCGCACCGGTCGGGCGCGCGCATCCTCGCCGAGTTCGAGCGGGTGCCGCTGCATCCGGAGGATTTCGCCACCGCGGGCCCGATCGAGGTCGAGGCGGCGGTCGGGCGACTGCGCGGGGCGAGCGGGCTGATGGAGGCCGCGGCCTGCGCCGCCCGCGAGACGCGGGCGCTCACCGGCTTCGAGAGCATCCTCGTCTACCGCTTCGATCCGGACTGGAACGGCGAGGCGATCGCCGAGGACAAGGTCGAGAGCTGGGACCGGTCGCTGATGGGCCTGCATTTCCCGGCAAGCGACATCCCGGCCCAGGCCCGGGCGCTCTACACCCGCTCGAAGAGCCGCTTCGTCATCGACCGCGACTATGTGCCAGTGCCGCTCACGGCGCTGCCGGGCGCCGCCGACACCCCCATCGACCTCACCTTCGCGCAGGGGCGCAGCCTCTCGCCGATCCACCTCGAGTACCAGCGCAACCTCGGCGTCAACGGGTCGATGTCGGTGTCGATCATGGTCGAGGGGCGGCTGTGGGGCCTGCTGATCGGCCACCACCGCAAGCCGCATTACGTCGCCCCCGAGACCCGGGCCGCCGCCGCCGTGCTGGCGGACGCTTTCGCGATGCGGGTGCAGGAGATGGAGAGCATCCGCCTCTGGCACGCGCAGCAGGAGCACCTCGCCGCCGAGAGCCGGCTCGTGCGCGAACTCGCCCGGTCGGACGATTTCGTGGGCGCCCTCACGCAGGGCGCGACAACGCTGCTCGACCTGTTCGAGGCGGGCGGCGCCGCCACGGTCTCGGACGGGAGCGTGCGCCTGCTCGGGCGCACGCCGCCCGCCGCGGCTGTTCTGGCAATCGCCGATCACCTGCGGGTGACGCTGCCGCCCGGCCGCACCAGCTACGCCTCCTCCGAGTTCGCCGCCGACCATCCGGCGAGCCGACCCTGGACCGATCAGGCGAGCGGCGTCCTGGCGGCGTTCGTCGATCCGGACCGGGCGCACCTGCTGCTGTGGTTCCGGCCCGAAGTCCCGAGCACCGTCACCTGGGGCGGCGACCCCCGCAAGCCCGTCCTGGGGGCAGCCGGCTCGGCCACCGTGCTGCCGCGGCGCTCCTTCGAGCGCTGGGTCGAGGAGCGCCGCGGGGCCTCCGCGCCGTTCGCCGCGTGGCAGGTCGGCATCGCCGAGGCGCTCGCCCAGGCGGTGGAGGGCGTGGTGCTGCGCCAGCGCCGCAAGATCGCGGACCTGACCGGCCTCCTCGTCGAGAAGGAAAAGCTTCTCGCTCAGAAGGACCTGCTCGCGCGCGAGATCGACCACCGGGTGAAGAACTCGCTGCAGATCGTCTCCGCCTTCCTGCACATGCAGCGCCGGCAGGTGACGGATCCGGCGGCCAAGGAGGCCTTCGCGGAGACGATCGGCCGCGTGATGAGCGTGGCGCGCGTGCACGACAGCCTCTACCAGGCGGAGAGCGTCGAGGAGGTCGATCTCGGCCAGACGATCGAGCACCTCTGCGCCGACCTCGCCGTGATGGCAGGGGAGCGGCACACCCTCGCGCTCGACGCCCAATCGGGTCTGATGGTGCCGTACCGCAAGGCGGTCGCCCTTTCGCTCATCGCCACCGAACTCGTCACCAACGCCTTCAAGTACGCCTACGACGCTGAGGGCGGGCGGGTGGCGGTGAGCGTCGCGGCGGTGAGCGAAGGCCGGGTGAGCCTCTCGGTCTGCGACGACGGGCGTGGCCTGCCGGCCGCATGGGCGGAGGGGCAGGCGCAGGGGACCGGCCTCGGCATGAAGCTGATCCGCTCGATGCTCGACCAGATCAACGCGCACCTGGAGGTGAAAAGCGAGGCCGGCGCCTGCTTCACGGTCACGGCCTGAGGGCGAATCAACGGCCAGGAGCAGGATCGCTGCTCTACGGCCCGCTGCGGCCCGGCGCCAGCAGGTGGCGGCGGCCCTCGATCATCTGCCAGGCGATCAGCGAGGGCAGGCCGAGCACCACGTCCGGCACGCGCTTGACCAGGGAGAGCGCCAGCGCCGCATCGGCATCGATCCCGAACACGCCGCCGAGGAGCACGAAGCCGCCCTCCTGCACGCCGAGCCCGCTCGGGACCGGGAAGGCCGCGGACTTGATCGCCTGACTGAGCGATTCCAGCACGATCGCCTCGGTGACGGTGACCTCGAAGCCCATGCAGCGCAGGGCGATCCAGATCTCCAGAGCCCCCAGGAACCACGCCGCGACGTGGAGCAGGGCGCCCTGCGACAGCGGCCACCAGCGGCGGCGCTCCCACATCGCGTCGAGGGCCGCCTGCACGCCCGGCCGCGCGCTCTCGGTGGGCGAGGCCTCGCGCACGAAGCGGCGGCCGAGCGCCGCGATGCGGCGCTCCAGCGCCCCGGCGCCGCCAAAGCGCTGGACCGCGAAGAAACCGGCGAGCACGAGCGCGCTCACCCCCAGCCCCTTCGCGCACCACGCGGCGAGCTGCGCGGCCGGCTCCCCTTCGAGCTGGCCCAGCAGCAGCACGCCCGCGAGCGAGAACAGCGCCAGCGCGGCGACCTGGAAGAACATGTCGACGATGATGCCGGCCGCCGCCACGGCGCCGGAGACGCCCCAGAAGGTGAGGAGACGCCCGCCCAGCACGTCCCCGCCGACCGAGGCCACCGGCAGCAGCACGTTGACGCCCTCGCGCACGAAGCGCAGCAGCAGGAACGGCCCCGTGCCGACCGCGGCCCCCGCCGTGACCTGCGCCCAGGCGATGCCGCACAGCAGGATGATCCCGACCCGCACCAGCACCACGGCCGCAAGGCCCAGAACGCCCACCCGCCCGAACGCCGCGGCCACCGCCCCCACGTCGTTGACGGCCACCAGCCATGCGGCGAGCGCGATGCCGGCGAGCGCCCCGAACAGCGGCACCCGGCGCAGCAGGGCGCGGCCGAGCGACGGAGGCGGCCGGTCGGAGAGCGTCTGCCTCATGCGGGATCGACCGAGGCAGGGGGAACGAGGGCCTGCACCAGCGCGTCGGGCGCGGTCGCCGGATCGATCACGATGAGGCGGCCCGCCCGAAGCGAGGCCGTGGTGGCGAAGGTGAGGCTGCGCTTGGGGCAGAGGCCGAGGCAGCCGGTCTCGACCACCCGGACCTTGCGGCCCGGCTGACCGCGCTTGAGTTCGCGCTTGATGTCGCCGCGGACCGCCTTGGCCCGCACGCCCTGGCGCTTGGCGCATTTGGCGCAGACCACCACGATCTCGCTCCAGGGCGCCGACGCCGCCTTCGCGCGCCCGCCGGCCTCAGGCCTTTGCTTGCTCAAACCGTCCCGCGCTCCCATGAGACCCGCGACCAGACCCGCAACCAGACCCGCGACCCGGGCCGGACGATCCGTTAGCGGGCCGGGTTGCCGGGTGCAACGCGGCATCCTGGGCGGGCATCTTGGGCTCGCCTCTCGCGCCGGCCGCGCACACCCGGACCGCCGATGCGCGCTCGATCGCGGCGATTCTTGTCCGCCGGTGAGCTATCGCGACGACATGGCGGCGGGATCGAACTTTGCCGTCTCCCCCGACGACCCGCTGATCCGGTCACGGCGTTCGGCGGCGGGCGGGCGCCCGCTACGCCTCACGCCGCGGCGTGCGGGGCGGCTCCCAGAGCTTCGCCGATCCGCACGCAGCGCGCGGCGTGGCCAGGCGCCACCGCCACGCGCTCCGGCAGTCCGGCGCGGCAGGGCGGGGCGGCGAGGCTGCAGCGGGGCTCGAACGGGCAGCCCGGCGGCGGGTCGGCGAGATCGGGCGGCGAGCCGGGAATGGTGGCGAGGCGCAGGCCCTTCGGCGAATCCGGCGTGATGCGGGAGGCCAGGAGCCCATGCGTGTAGGGATGCGCCGGCGTGCCGATCACTTCGCCGCTCGCTCCGACCTCCACGAGATGGCCACCATACATCACCGCGACGCGGTCGGCGACCTGCACGGCGACGCCGACATCGTGGGTCACGAAGATCACGGCGAGGCCGAGGTCGCGCTGCAGCTCGCGCAAGAGCAGCAGGATCTGGATCTGCACCGTGGCGTCCAGCGCCGTGGTCGGCTCGTCGGCCAGCAGCAGCTTCGGCTTGCAGGCGAGCGCCAGCGCGATCATGGCGCGCTGGCGCATGCCGCCCGACATCTCGTGCGGGTAGGCGTCGAGACGGCGGGCCGGGGAGGGGATGTGCACCCGCTCGAAGAGTTCGAGCGCCCGCGCCCGGCCCTTGGCGAAGCTCGCGCCCTCGTGGCGCACCACCGCCTCGGCAATCTGGTCGCCGATCTTGTAGACCGGATCGAGGGCGAGGCCGGGATCCTGGAAGATCATCGCGACGGTGCCGCCGCGATAGGCCGCGAGGCTGCGGCGCCCGAGTGCCAGCACGTCCTGGCCGTCCACCCGCACGGTTCCGCCGATGCGGGTGCGCTTCTCCGGCAGGAGCCGCATCAGCGCGCGCAGCGTCACGCTCTTGCCCGAGCCGGATTCGCCGAGCAGCGCCAGCGCGTCGCCGGCCTTGAGGTCGAAATCGACGCCGCCCACCGCCCGCACGGGCTTGCGGCCGCCGAGGAAGTCCACCGTGAGGTTGCGGACATGCACGAGCGCGTCGGTGGCCGCGTCGGGCGTGCGCAGGGGAGCGTTCATGCTCAGGCCGCCATGGGGAGGGAGGGCGCCTCGGGGTGCCCGGAGCCCGGCACCGCCATGTGGCAGGCCGCGAGATGCGAGGGCGCGACGGGGTCGAGGCCGGGCTCGCGCGTGCTGCAGACGGGCGCGGCGAAGCGGCAGCGGGTGTGGAAGCGGCAGCCCGGGGGCGGGTTGATCGGATTCGGCGGATCGCCGGTGAGCGGCGCCTCGCTGATGCGGGCCTGCGGGTCGGTGGAGGGCTGCGAGGCGAGCAGCGCCGCCGTGTAGGGATGGCGCGGCGAGGCGAGGATGTCGTCGGCCGGGCCGAGCTCGGCCACCTGTCCGAGATACATCACCATCACCCGGTCGGACATGAAGCGCACGACGTTGAGGTCGTGCGAGATGAAGATGTAGGTGAGGCCGAAATCCCGCTTGAGATCGGCCAGCAGGTTGAGCACCTGCGCCTCCACCGACTTGTCGAGGGCCGAGACCGCCTCGTCGAGGATGAGCAGGCGCGGCTCCAGGGCGAGCGCCCGGGCGATGTTCACGCGCTGGCGCTGCCCGCCCGAGACCTCGTGCGGGTAGCGCCCGCCGAAGCGGCGCGGTTCGAGGCCGACGCGGCGCAGGAGGTCGTGCGCGCGGCCGAGCGCCTCCTTGCGCGACTGCCCGTGCGATTGCGGCCCGAACGCCACCGTCTCCTCGACGGTGAGGCGCGGATTGAGCGAGGCGTAGGAATCCTGGAAGACCATCTGCACCTGGCGGCGGTAGGTCTTCAGGTCGAGGGCGCGCGAGCCGAGCAACTCGCCGTCGAAGACGATCTCGCCCCGGTCGGGCTGGTTGATCTGCATCAGGAGGCGGGCGGTGGTGGACTTGCCGCAGCCGGATTCGCCGACCACGCCGAGGGTCTCGCCCTTCATCACCTCGAAATCGACCCCGTCGACGGCCCGCACGATCGGCCCCTTGGAGAACAGGCCGCCCTTGGAGACGAAATGCTTCACCAAGCCCCGGACCGCGAGGAGGGGCTGGGCCGGGCCGCCGCGGTCGCGGGTGTCGAGGGTCTCGCTCATTGGCGCACCTCCATGGCCGAGCGCAGCCCGTCCGAGAGCAGGTTGAAGGAGATCGAGGTGAGGAAGATCATCACGCCGGGCAAAGCCGCGACCAGCGGATTGACGTAGATCGCGGTGCGCAGGGTGTTGAGCATCAGGCCCCATTCCGGCTCCGGCGGCTTCACGCCGAGGCCGAGGAACGAGAGGCCCGAGGCCAGGATCATCGAGACCGAGATCAGGCTCGTCGCGTAGACGAAGACCGGTCCCAGCACGTTGCCGAGCACCTGCACCCGCACCACCCGGAAGGGGTTGGCGCCCGAGACGCGCGCCGCCTCCACGTAGTCGCGGTTGCGGATCTGCACCGTGACGCTCTCGGCCACGCGCGTGATCTGGGGCACGAACACGACGGTGAGCGACACGATGGAGTTGAGGATGCCGGCGCCGAGCGCCCCCGAGAGCGCGATGGCGAGCAGCACTGACGGGAAGGCGAAGAAGACGTCGACCACGCGCATGATCAGCGTGTTGATCCAGCCCCCGGCGTAGCCGGCGAGGATGCCGAGGCCCGAGCCGATGAAGAACGCGATGACGACCGGCAGCACGCCCATGAACAGCGACAGGCGGCCGGCGTAGAGGAGACGGCTCAGCATGTCGCGGCCGAGCTCGTCCGAGCCGAGCCAGTAGGTGGCGTCGCCGACCGGCTTGAGGCGGCGGATCATCGAGCCCTTGAACGGGTCCATCGGGGCGATGAGCGGCGCGAAGATCGCCGCCAGGACGATGCACAGGATCACGAAGGCTGCCGCCATGGCGACCGGATCGCGCACGAGGCGTGCGAGCACGCTGCCCCAGTAGCCGCGCCCGGCCTGGATCGGCGCCTCGGCGATCTCGACCGGTGCCGCCGCGGCGGCGCCCGGATCGGCGGAGGCGAGGGAGGTCGGCGTCGTCATCGTCTCACGCCCTCTGGATGCGGGGGTCGAGGGCGGTCTGCACCACGTCGACCAAGAGATTCAGGGTCACGAAGAACATCGCCAGCACGAGGATCGTCCCCTGAAGGAGGGGCAGGTCGCGCTGGAAGATCGCGGCGTTGAGGAGGAAGCCGGTGCCCGGCCAGGCGAAGACGGTCTCGATCAGGATCGAGCCGCCGAGCAGGTAGCCGAGCTGCAGGCCCATGATGGCGATGGCGGTGGGCGCCGCGTTCTTGACCACGTGCTTGAACACGCCGAACTCGGACAGGCCCTTGGCGCGCAGGGCCTGCACGAAGTCCTGGTGCAGGATGTCGCCGACGAGCGCCCGCACGGTGCGGGAGATCACGCCCATCGGGATCACCGACATGGTGATGGCGGGCAGCACGAGGTAGCGCAGGTGCTCGGCGTCCGGCCACCAGTTGCCCGACCCCTGCGGCCCCGCGCCGGTGGGCGGCAGCCAGCCCAGCGTCGCCGAGAAGATGATGACGAGCACGATGCCGAGCCAGTAATGCGGCACGCTCACCCCGAACACCGCGATGGCCGAGGCGGCCCGGTCGAGCCAGGAATCCTGGGCGTAGCCCGCGACGAAGCCGAAGAAGGTGCCGAACGTGAAGCCGATCAGCGTCGCCACCGAGGCGAGGATCAGGCTGTTGCTCACCGCCCGGCCGACCTCAGACAGGACCGGGCGGCCGGTGGCGATCGAGGTGCCGAGGTCGCCCTGCAGCACCTTCCAGAGCCAGAGCCCGTACTGGACCGGCAGCGGCTTGTCCAAGCCGTAGGCCGCGCGCATCTGCGCCTGCATCTCGGCCGTGGCGTCCACCGGCAGGATCGCGCTCAGGGGGTCGCCCGGCGCGAGGTGGACGAGGAGGAAGCACACGAGGCTGACCCCGAGGGCGACTGGCGCCGCATAGGCGATGCGCTTGAGGACGAAGGTGAGCATGGGGCCTCGCCGCGTCGGATCACTTGTCCATTGTGATCGAAGAGAAGTTCTGGAACCAGCTCTGTGCCTGCACGAAGCCCTTCACCTTCGGACTCATCGCGCGCGGATTGACGTCGTGCGTCACCATCAGGAACAGGGCGTCGTCCACGAATTTCTCGTGCACCTTCCGCAGCACCGTCTTCTGGGCCTCCGGATCGAAGGTGCTGCGGATCTCGTCGAACAGCTTGTCCATCGCCGGATCGCAATAATAGCCCCAGTTGGTCCCGTTCGGTGCGGCGAGATTGCACTGGGCGTGCCGGATGAAGGCCGTGAACGGATCCTGGATCAGGTAGGAATAATTCATGCCGGTGGCGCCGCGCGCCATGTCGCTCTTGGCGCCGGCGCGCCAGATGTTGATGAGCGTGTTCCACTCGACGACCTCGAAGTCGACCTTGATGCCGACCTCGGCGAGGCTCTGCTGCACGAATTCGTTCATCGGCAGGGGCTGCATCTGTCCCGAGCCCGAGGCCGAGATCAGGATCTTGGTCGAGACCGGCTTCTGCGGCCCGTAACCGGCCTCCTTCAGCAGCGCCTTGGCGGCCTCGGGGTCGTACTTCACCTTGAAGGTCGGCGTGCCAAACCAGGGATGGCCCGGGGTCATGAAGCCCTCCGCCGGCACCGCGAGGCCGCCGAGGAACTCCTTCAATCCCTCGCGGTCCACCGCGAGATTCGCGGCCTTGCGGATGCGGATGTCGTTCCAGGGCGAGGTCTCGGTCCGCGACAGGTGCCAGGTCCAGTTGTGCGGGTAGAGGTTGGTGACGAGCTTGAACCCGGCCGACTTGAGCGAGGGCAGGGCGTCGGGGGCGGGGGCCTCGATCCAGTCCACCTGCCCCGAGCGCAGGGCCGCCACGCGGGCATTGGCCTCCGGCAGCGGCACCAGCACCAGCTTGTCGAGCTTCGGGACCCGGCCCTTGTCCCAGTAGGCCGTGTTCGGCACGAGTTCGGCCCGCTCGCGCGGCACGAAGGCGGCGATCTTCCACGGTCCGGTGCCGGAGGGCGCCTTGGCGACCGCGTCCCAGCTCCTGCCCTGCTTCTCCCAGTTGGCGGGCGAGGACATCAGGATCCAGGCGATCTGGAACGGCAGGGTCGCATCCGGGGTCTTGGTGGTGATCTCGATCGTCATCGGATCGACGGCGCGGTAGCTCGCGACGCTCGGGATGCGGATGCGCCCCTGCGCCGACTGGCGCGGATCGAATTGCGGCGCGTCGTTCTTGAGGAGCTTGTCGAAGTTCCAGACCACCGCATCCGCGTTGAAGGGCGACCCGTCGTGGAAGGTCACGCCCTCCCGCAGGGTGAAAATCCACTTCTTGGTGTCGTTGGGATCGGCCTTCCACGTGGTCGCGAGGCCTGGCGTCAGCTCGGAGGCCCTGTCGGAGCGGCTGAGATCCCAGTTGATGAGCGCATCGTAGGCCGTGTAGCCCGTGAAGCGCATGCCCTCGCCGCCGTTATCCGCCTGTCCGGTGGTGAGGGGAATGTCGGACGCCGTCATGCCGATGCGCAGCACGCCCTGCGCGGCGGCCGGCCCGGCCAGACAGAGGCCCAGGGCCGCGGCGACCGACAGGCTGCGGTGAGTGATCGACATGCTGCGGGACCCCGTGCGAACTCGTTCGCGACGGGGTTGCAAGAGCCCTGCCAGGATCGCCGCGGGAGAGTTCGGCGCGGCAGCGCTGCCAGCGCTGCCCACAAAATAGGCAGGATCCGCGGCGCGATCGTCCGGTGCCTAGCGCGCCGACGGCACCGGGCGCGGGCCGGCGGGTGCGGCGGCTCCGGCGCGCGCGCTCGCCGCGCGGCTGGCGGCCGGGCTCGGCGCCACCTCGCGGTAGACGCGTTCCAGACCGTCGAGGTGGCGCTCCATCGTCAGGGGGTCGGCCCAGAACAGGTCGTAGGCCGCCTGCGCCATCCGGCGCGCGGTGGCGTCGTCGGAGAGCCGCACCATCGCCTCGGCGAGCGAGGCGACGTCGCCGGAGCGAAACCACAGGCCGCTCACCCCGTCGCGCACCGCCTCGCGGCCGGCGCAGAGATCGCTGACGATCACCGGGGTGCCCATCGCCAGGGATTCGAGCACCGTGAGCGGCTGGCCCTCGTACCAGACCGAGGGGAAGACCAGGGCCCGCGCCGCGCGCAGGCTCCGCTTCACCGCGGCCGGGTCCTGCCAGCCGGCGAACCGTGCCTCGGGATAGGCCGCCTCCAGTTCGGCCCGCTGCGGCCCGTCGCCGACGAACACCGCCGGCAGGCCCGCCCGGCGCGCCGCCTCGGCGAAGAGGCGCGCCCCCTTCTCGGGCGAGAGGCGACCGACGAAGACGAGATCGCCCGAGGCGCCGTCCGGCTTCGGGCCGAGGGGCAAGGCATCGATCGGGTTTGGCACCTCGTAATGGGGCAGGTTCGCCGGCAGGTAGGGGGCGGTGACGTCGCGCTGGAGCCGGCTGATGGTGAGGAGGGCGGAGAGGCCCTCGATTAGGCCGGTCTGCTGCATCAGGACGTGGCGTCCGACGCGCATCAGCTTGCGGGCGTAGCTGCGCGAATCGCAATTGTGCGCGAGGCAGGCGGCCGACAGGGGGGCGCGCTGGCAGGCCGCCGAGACCGGATAGTCGTAGAAGCCGCCGTTCGGGCAGGCGAGGTAGTATTCGTGCAGCGTCAGCACCGCCGGGACGGGGCTTGCCCGCAGCACCGGCCCGAGCGAGGGCGAGAGCGCCTTGGCCCAGGCATGGACGTGCACCACCGTGTCGTGCGGGTCGCAGGCGGCGAGCAGGTCCCGCAGCGCCGCCGCCGCCGGCCGGTTCCAGAGCCATTGCACGCCGAAGGCCGCGAGCGAGCGGGTCTGCGCCACGTCGGTCTGGCCGAGGACGATCACCTCGATCCCGGCCGCGGCGAGGCGCGGGTCGGCGGGACCGACGGCCGCGAAGTACACCACGCGATGGCCGCGGCCCGCGAGCCCGAGCGCGCTCTCGATCGCGACCTTGGTCTGCCCGCCGTTGATGGCGGCGTGGTCGGCAACGACGACGATCTTCATCGCGGCCTCACTTGCGCACGATCACGTAGGCGAAGCTCGTGAAGGTGCGCCAGTCCCGCGCCCGCGCCAGCGCCGTGAAGGCGGCGTCGACCTGGCGCAGACCCGGCACCTTCCAGAAGTAGCTGTAGCCGTAGAAGGGCAGCACCTCGACCTCGCGGAAGCCGATCTCGCGCAGGAGCGGCACGAGGACCCGCTCGCTGCCGCGGCAGAGCGTGTAGTGGGCCGGGAATTTCGGGTTCTCGCCGCCGTCGCGCCGGTCGGGAAAGAAGGTGTGCAGCACCGCCCGCGACAGGCGCTCCGGCATCAGCTCGTTGAGCACGAAGGGCGGCGCGTAGAGCGTGGGAAAGAAGCTCAGGGCCGCGCCGCCGGGCCGCAGCACCGCGTGCACGTTGCGCCACATCTGGGCGACGTCCTCGACGTGCTCCATCACCATCCGGCAATAGGCGAAGTCGAACCGCTCCCGGCCGACCTGCGCGACCGTCGTCGGCGCGGCGATGTCGCAGCACAGCTTCGAGAAGGCGGCCGGCGCCAGCGCGAGCTCCGTCTCGGAGATGTCGTTGATCGTCACCCGGATGTCGTGGCGCGCGAGGTCCGCCTCGCTGAACACCGGATCGCGCCCGCCGCCGATCTCCAGATGGTCGCGCAGGCCATAAGACTCGGCCAGCGCCAGCAGCATCGGCTTGTAGTTCTCCCAGCTCCAGTTCCAGTCGGGCGAGTAGCCCAGCGCCTCGGCGATCTCGCGGATCCCCGGCTGAGGCGGCAGGATCCCGGCGGGCCGCGCCGTGGAAAAATCATGTCGAATGTTCATAAAGCATTCCTTCAGCATAAAGCGCGGCGGACCGCGCCCGAACACGCCGAACTCGACGGGACGATGCTGAGGACCCATTGCGAAAGGATTGAGAAAGACCGGGAATCGTCCGGGCCGGTTCAGAACCAGCCCTTGATGCGGAAGTACAGGGCCGGCGCGAGCGCGCTGAGCGCGATCAGGGCGAGACCGTAGGGATAGCCCCAGGCCCAGTCGAGTTCCGGCATCGTCTTGAAGTTCATGCCGTAGATCGACGCCACCAGCGTCGGCGGGATGCCGATCACCGAGACGACGGTGAGCACCCGGAAGGTGTTGTTCTGCTCCATGTTGACGAGGCCGAGGGTGGCATCGAGCAGGAACTGCACCGTCTCGGAGAGCCGGGTCTCGAACTCTTCGAGCGAGACGATGTCGAGGCGCAGGATCTCCAGATGCGTGTGCTCCTCGGGGCCGAGCCAGGGCTCCGCCTCCGCGGCCACGAAGGGCACGATCCGCCCGAGGCCGAGCAGGGCGGCGCGCAGCATCGACAGGGCCTTGCCGCTGCGGCCGACCTCGCCGAGGATCTGCCGCAGCGCGCGGTCGCGCCGTTTCGGGGCACCGCCCCGGCCGAGGTCGAAGTCGAACACGCGGCCGGAGAGCGCGTCGAGGGCATCGCTCATCGCCTCCAGCCGGTCGGCCAGCGCGTCGACGAGTTCGGCGAGCAGGGCGCCGAACAGCGCCGTGCTGGTGCGCGGCCCGTCCGGCTCGGCCTGCCGGCGGGCCACTGCCTCGAAGGGCGGCAGCGCCTGGAAGCGCAGAGTGACGAGCCGGTCGCGCGCGAGCACGAAGCCGAGCGGGTGAAGCCCGGGCGCGCCGTCGAACGACACCATCGGCGTGCTGAGCACCAGGGCATCCCGCTGGCGGCGCAGCCGGCTCGACCGCTCGACCTCGCGCAGGTCCGCGCAACTGGGCAGAGCGAGGCCGGTGAGCGCCTCGGTGCGGGCGATCGCCGCCTCGTCCGGCCCGGCGAGGTCGATCCAGACGCGGTTCGGCTCAGGCGTGCGATCCTCCAGGCGGTGGCGATGCTCCATGCGCGTCCTGCCCGCCCGTGCGCAAACGCGGCCTCAAGGGCCACGAACGCCTTGACTCGCCGGAAGGCTCCGCCTATCTCGCCGCCAGCGGTTGGCACTCGACCCTGGTGAGTGCTAACAGCCCCGGCAGGCGCCTCGCCGCCGCACCAAGCGCAAGTCCTTGTGGGAAGCAAGAGGGCAGCTCATGCAATTCCGTCCGCTGCACGACCGCGTGGTCGTCCGTCGCATCGAGAGCGAGGAGAAGACCAAGGGCGGCATCATCATCCCGGATACCGCCAAGGAGAAGCCGCAGGAGGGCGAGATCGTCGCCGTCGGCCCGGGCGCCCGGGACGAGACCGGCAAGGTCAGCCCGCTCGACGTCAAGGCCGGCGACCGCGTCCTGTTCGGCAAGTGGTCCGGCACCGAGGTCAAGATCGATGGTCAGGACCTCCTGATCATGAAGGAATCCGACATCATGGGCGTCCTCGCCTGAGGGCACCCGGCAGGTCCGTTTCGCGTCCGGGCCGCCGCGCTCCGCCAAAAGCGCCGCACGGACGAACCCCTTAATCGTTGAGAGAGGATTGGACATGGCAGCGAAAGACGTTCGTTTCGCCTCCGACGCTCGCGAGAAGATGCTGCGCGGCGTCGACATCCTGGCGGATGCCGTGAAGGTCACGCTCGGCCCCAAGGGCCGCAACGTCGTGATCGAGAAGAGCTTCGGTGCCCCCCGCATCACCAAGGACGGCGTCACCGTCGCCAAGGAGATCGAGCTCGCCGACAAGTTCGAGAACATGGGCGCCCAGATGGTGCGCGAAGTGGCCTCGAAGACCAACGACCTCGCGGGCGACGGCACCACCACCGCGACCGTGCTGGCCCAGGCCATCGTCAAGGAAGGCGCCAAGTACGTCGCCGCCGGCATGAACCCGATGGACCTGAAGCGCGGCATCGACCTCGCGGTCACCGCCGTGGTGAAGGACATCCAGGGCCGCTCCAAGAAGGTCTCGGCCTCGGAGGAGATCGCCCAGGTCGGCACCATCTCGTCGAACGGCGACAAGGACATCGGCGCGATGATCGCGCAGGCGATGCAGAAGGTCGGCAACGAGGGCGTGATCACGGTCGAGGAGGCGAAGACCGCCGAGACCGAGCTCGACGTCGTCGAGGGCATGCAGTTCGACCGCGGCTATCTCTCCCCGTACTTCATCACGAACGCGGAGAAGATGATCGCCGAGCTCGAGGATCCCTACATCCTGATCCACGAGAAGAAGCTCTCCTCGCTGCAGGCCATGCTGCCGGTGCTCGAGGCCGTCGTTCAGACCGGCAAGCCGCTGCTGATCGTCGCCGAGGACATCGAGGGCGAGGCGCTGGCCACCCTGGTGGTCAACAAGCTGCGCGGCGGCCTCAAGGTCGCGGCCGTGAAGGCGCCGGGCTTCGGTGACCGCCGCAAGGCCATGCTGGAGGACATCGCGATCCTGACCGCCGGTCAGATGATCGCCGAGGATCTCGGCATCAAGCTGGAGAACGTGACCCTCCCGATGCTCGGCCGCGCCAAGCGGGTGCGCATCGAGAAGGAGAACACCACGATCATCGACGGCGCCGGCGACAAGGCCGACATCGAGGCGCGCGTCCAGCAGATCAAGGCGCAGATCGAGGAGACCACCTCGGACTACGACCGCGAGAAGCTGCAGGAGCGCCTGGCCAAGCTCGCGGGCGGCGTCGCGGTGATCCGCGTCGGCGGCGCGACCGAGGTCGAGGTGAAGGAGAAGAAGGACCGCGTGGACGACGCCCTGCACGCCACCCGCGCGGCGGTGGAAGAGGGCATCGTTCCGGGCGGCGGCGCGGCCCTGCTGCGGGCGCGCGATGCCATCCGGGACCTCAAGAGCGACAACGCCGACGTCCAGGCCGGCATCAAGATCGTCCTGAAGGCGCTCGAGGCTCCGATCCGGCAGATCGCCGCGAATGCCGGCGTCGAGGGCTCGATCGTGGTCGGCAAGGTCAGCGAGAACTCCTCGCAGAGCTTCGGCTTCGACGCCCAGAACGAGACCTATGTCGACCTGATCCAGGCCGGCATCGTCGATCCCGCCAAGGTGGTGCGCACCGCCCTGCAGGACGCCGCCTCCGTGGCCGGCCTGCTGGTGACCACCGAGGCGATGGTCGCCGACGCGCCGAAGAAGGAAGCCCCGCCGGCCATGCCGGGCGGCGGCGGCATGGGCGGCATGGACTTCTGAGGTCCAGAGGCTCACGTCACACACGGGAAGGGCCGCCGCGAGGCGGCCCTTTTCCGTTGCGGGACAGCCCCTGTACCCTGCCGGCATGAGCCCGATCGTCCCGCTTCCCTGCCAGCGCGCCCTGTTCGAGATCCCGGATCCCGTCAGCTATCTCGACGCCGCCGCGTGGTCGCCCGTGCCCCGTCCCGTGCGCGAGGCGGGCGAGGCGGGCCTGCTGGTGAAGCGCCAGCCCTGGGCGCATCCGCGCGAGGCGGTCCCGGCCGAGGCCGAGCGGGCGCGCCGCGCGGCCGCGGCGCTCATCGGCGCGGCCGCGGACGACATCGCCATCGTCGGCTCGGTGAGCCACGCCATCGCCACCGCGGCCGGCGCGATCGCACCCCTGCCGGGCGGCCGCATCCTGCGCGTCGCCGACGAGTTTCCCTCCCTGTGCTTCGCCTGGGACCAGATGGCCGCGCGCCACGGGATGAGCGTCGAGGTCGTGCCCCGGCCGGCGGACGGCGACTGGACCGCCGCCCTGCACGCGGCCGTCACCCGCCCGGGCGCGCCGCCGCTCGCGGTCGCGGCCCTCACCCCCCTGCACTGGTCGGACGGCACACCGATCGACCTCGACGCCCTCGCCCCCGCGATCCGCGCGGCGGGCGCCGCGCTCGTGGTGGACGCCACGCAGGCGGTCGGTGCCGTGCCGGTGGATGTGGGCCGTCTCCGGCCCGACTTCCTGGCGTTCCCGACCTACAAGTGGGTGCTCGGCCCCTACAGCCTCGCCTTCCTGTACGCGGCGCCGCACCGGCAGGACGGCCCGCCCCTGGAGGAGAATTCGGGCAACCGGCCGCCGGCCGCCGGCGCGCGCCGCTACGACCGGGGCGAGTGCAACGATCCGGTCGGGCTGCCGATGGCCGCCGCCGGGATGGAGCTGATCGCCGGCTGGGGCGTGCCGGCGATCCAGGCCCGGCTCGCCGCCCTGACGGACCGTCTCGCGGAGGGTCTCGCCGCGCTGGACCTGCCGGTGCCGCCGCGCGGCCGGCGGGTTGCGCACATCCTCGGCCTGCGCCTCCCCGGCGGCCTGCCGCCCGGTGCGGTCGAGCGCCTGCGGGAGCGAAACGTCTTCGTCAGCAAGCGCCTCGGCGCGCTGCGCGTCAGCCCACACGTCTGGAGCGATGAGCGGGATCTGGACCGGTGCCTGGGCGGGATCCGGGCGGTGGTGCGGGGCGGCGCCTGAGATCGCGCGCCGAGCCCCCTCGGCCTTCGCCCGGGAGGAGGCTGGCGCGGCTCAGGGCGGCACCGATCCCGCATCCGCGGTTCGCCGCACGGCGCGGGGCCGGCGGGTCCGCCGCGGCGCGGCCGTGCCGTCGGACCCGCGCTTGCCGCGGGACCGGTCCACCGGCTTGGCCCTCGGCTCCGACCCGGTCGATCGCGCCGCATGCGCATCGAGGAAGCGGCGGCAGGCGGCGTGGTCGATCTCGACCTCGGGCGGCAGGCCGTCGAGGGCCTTCTCGCGGGCCAGGGCCTGCGCGAAGCGAAGCATCGCCGGCGTCGGCGGACGGGTCTCACCCGGGGGCGGAGCTTCGCGGCGCTCGGCATGCGCGTCGAGGAAGCCCCGGCACACGGCTGCACTGGTCTTGAGGCCCCGCGGCAGCCGCACCCCCTTGCGGGCCGCGAGCGCGGTGGCGAAAGCGATCATCGCCGGAGTGGGGGCGCGGCCCGGGGCGGGGGAGGGAGCGCCCTCCACGGCGAGCCGATCGGCGCCCGCCACGGCGGCGATGAGCGCGTCGAGCCGCCCGCGGGTGCGGCGGCAGAACTCCTCGGCGCGCCGGGCCGCCTCGGCCCGGGTCGTCGCCCGGCCGATCTCGGCGAGGTCGGCCTCGAACACCGCGCGCCCGACCGGGTCGCCATAGGCCGGAAACACCCGGCGCACCGCGTCGATGAAGGCGAGGCCCGCCTCCGTGACCTCGATCGCCGGGTCCTTGCCCCGGGCGAGCGCCACGTAGCGGCTCTTGACCAGCTTCGGCAGCACCGCGTCGCGCGTCGCGGCGGTGCCCAGACCCTTGGGCTCGTTGGGATTGACCGGGTTTTCCAGCGCCCGCTTGAGCGCCGGATCCTCCACCTGATCGACGAGGCGGCCCATCACCACCGGCAGTTCGCCCCGGGTGATGCGCCGGGGCGGCTCGGTGCGGGCGGTCTCGACGCGCGCGTCCAGGGCCCGCGCCGGCGCGCCGTCGCGCAGGGGCGGCAGCCGGCCCGCGGCCGGCTCGTCGTCCTGGCGCGCCTTGCCGGGAACCGGATCGTCGTCCTCGGCCTCCGCCCCGTAGAGCGCACGCCAGCCCGGCGCGCGCACGACGCTGCCGGTGACGGCGAAGCGCTTCGGGCCAAGCGGGGTCGCGACCTGCGCCGAGACGGTGGTGCGCGCGTCGATCCCGTCCGGCAGGTGGGCGGCGATGAAGCTGCGCGCGACGAGGTCCCACAGGCGCCATGCCTCCGGCCCGACCTCGCCCGGGCGCGGCACCTTGCGCAGCGGCACGATGGCGTGGTGCTCCCCCGGATCCCGGACGTAGTGGCCCCGCGGTCCGCGCCGCACCACGATCGCGTCCGGTCCCGGCGCGAGGTCGGGCGGGAGGCCGAGGATGCCGGCCGCCGCCGCGACGACGAGCGCCGCATCGCCGGCCTGCGCCTCCGGCAGGTGCTCGGATTCGGTGCGCGGGTAGCTCAGGAAGCCGCGGTCGTAGAGATCCTGCGCGTAGCCGGCGGTGACCTGCGGGTCCCAGCCGAAGCGCTTGGCGCAGCGGCGGGCCAGCGTGTCCTTCGAGAACAGCCGCGGGGGCGGGCGCCGCACGTCCCGCTGCGCCACCGCGAGCGGGCCGGCCCAGGCGGAAGCGGCCTCGCGGATCGCCTCGGCCTCCTCGCGCGCGAAGATCCGCTCCTTGGGCGCGTGCCAGAGGGTCAGCGCCGCGCCGCCCTCGGCCTCCACCGGCAGGGCGATTTTGAAGAAGTCGCGCGGCACGAAATCCCGGATTCGTCGTTCGAGATCGGCCAGGATCGCCAGCGTCGGCGTCTGCACCCCGCCGAACCGCCACGGCTCGCGGAAGGCCGGCGGACGCAGGCGCAGCGACATCGCCCGGGTGCCGTTGAGGCCGAGATGCCAGTCCTCGTAGCGGCGGCACAGAGCCTCCAGATAGGCCGCGTAGTCGCGCTCCCCGGAATCCGGTTCGCGCGCCAGCGCCGCGAAGGCGCGGCGGATCGAGACCTCGTCCAGCGCCCCGAGCTTCAGCCGGTCAACGCGGCCGCGATAGCCGAGATGCTCCAGCACCTCCCAGGCGATCATCGAGCCCTCGCGCCCGGGATCGGTGGCGATGATCACCCGGTCCACACCCGCGAGCGCGGCCCGGATCGCCTCGACCTTGCCGGCATGCGAGGCGCCCGAGCGGCTGCGCGCATAGGCCACCGGGATCCGCTCGACCGCGATCGGCAGCGCCTCGAAGCGCCAGGGCTTCCATTCGGCCCGGATCGCGCCCGGCTCCTCCGCCGCCAGCAGATGGCCCTCGGCGGCGACGCAGACCGTGGTCGGCGCGCGGAAGAAGCGCTGCAGCTGGCGCATCGCCGACGGCTTCTCGAAGAAGAACAGCGTCCTGCCTGTCTGCGCGCTCGCCATGACGGGGGCGGGATCCTCAGGGCTCGTTCCGAACAAATCAGGAACATAGCCGCCGGGTGCGCTCGCGGTCAACCGCTTCCACCGGCCGCGCACCGCCCCGCCTTGTGGGCCGGATGCACTTAAGTACTTCCAATAATCTCAAATAATGGCATAGTGCGGCCAAGGGGTGCTTCAGGTGGAGGTCAGACGATATGAGGGCGCGCAACTTCTCCGGGCTGGCGGCCTTTCTGCTGCTTGTGGCGTCTTGTCTTGGCGCGGTGACGGGTGCGCAGGCACAGGGCACGCTGATCGCGCCGGCTCCGGGCGGGCGCGTGATCATTCCGGCCATCCCGGGCTCGCCGCTGACGGACGGATCGATGGTGTTCCACGGCAATTTCTGCGGCCCGGGCCAGCGCGGGAGCCGGCCGGTGGACGCGCTCGACGTGGCCTGCATGCACCACGACGCCTGCACCCCCTCCGGCGGGATCCCGTCCTGCGCCTGCAACGCCCGTCTTCAGAAGGAGGCCGCCGCGGTCGCGCGCAGCCCCCGTCAGCCGGCGGACCTGCGCGACCTCGCCGCGCTGGTGTCCCAGTCCGCCACCGTCATGCCCTGCGATCCGTGATCGCTCCGGCCACGTCCGCCGCGACGATCATCCGGCGGCGGACGAGGCAGGACCAGGCGCAAAGACAGACCCGCCCCGGGCCGTCCTGACGGAGCACGGTTCAGGACGGCTCAGGAGCCCGCTTCGGAGACGATCCGCAGCCTGGGGCCCGTCGGCCCGAGCCGGGCCGCGGCACGGCGCGGCACGGCCACGTCGTCGTTCGCGGGCGCGGAATCCCAGGGCGTGTAGGCATCGAGGATGTCCACCACGTGGAGACAGCGGGTGCTCGCCGCCTCCTTGCCCCGACGCGTCCTGCGCGGACGCGTCGCCGTCCATTTCCCCCTCCCACGCGTGCTCATGGTGGCCGCCCCTGCGATGAGCCCCCCGGCTGCTCGCCAGGAGTCGTATTGCATTAGAGACGAATTGTCGTCCCGTCGCAGTGCTCTGGCGCACAAGCCCGGGCGGATCTTCCGGCCCCGGGCGGGCGCCCGCGGCGGTACGCCGGCGGACATCCGCCCCACAACTTTACCGATCCGCAAGGGCACCTGAGGCAGCATGGCCTTACGGCATGCGGGTAGACGGGCGATGGGCGATCTCTTCCAGGTGGTGGCCGAGCGGCACGACCTCAGGCTTCTCGGTCTCTCCTTGCTGCTCGGGGTGCTCGCCTCGCTCACCGCCGTCGACCTCGCCCACCACGCGCGAGCGGCCGCCGAGCGCACGCGCGGGATCTGGCTCGCACTCGCGGCGGTCGCGAGCGGTTTCGGCCTGTGGGCGTCGCACGTCGTGGCCGTGCTCGCCTCCCGCCCAGGCGGCCCGCTCGCGGAGCATGCCGGACCGACGATCCTCTCGGCGGTGGCGATGATCATGCTCACCGGGGCCGGTCTGCGCACGAGCGTGTCGGTCGGCAGGACCTGGGGACCGTCGCTCGGCGGAGCGCTGATCGGTGGAGGTCTGGCCGTCGCCCACGCGATCGGCCTCGGCAGCTACGCCGCGGCCGGCGCGGTGACGGTCGATCCGCTGCGGCTCATCGCGGCCGCCTTGATCGCCGCGCTGCTCGGCGCCCTGGCCCTGTCGCAGGTGCTGCGCGACGGCCCCGCGCACCAGAAGACGGGCTGCTTCATTCTCACCCTTGCGCTCCCGGTCCACCATTTCCTGGCGGCGAGCGGCGTCCGGGTCGGCGCGGGCAGCGCCGAGGCCAGGATCGCGGACCACGGGCTGGCCTCCCAGATCGGATTCGCCAGCCTGACTCTGTTGGTCCTCGCCTTCACCTCCGTCATGCTCGACAGCAGGGCAAGGCGGCGGCGCGAGCAGCAGGAGCTGATGGAGAGCCTCGCCAACGCTGCGGTCGAGGGCATCGCCGTGTGCGACGGCGACCGGATCGTGACCGCCAACACCAGCCTCGTGCGGCTGCTGGGGCGCAGCGCCGAGAGCCTGGCCGGGCGCTCCCTGTCCGAGATCGTCCCGGCGGACGTGATGGAGCGGGGGAGAGTGGCCGCCGGCGCGGCCGGGTCCGACGGCATCGTCGAGGCCGATCTCCCCGGGCCGGACGGCAGGCCGATTCCGGTCGAGATGATCCTGCGCACGATCGCCTTCGCGGGCCGCCCGCATCTCGCGATCGCGGTGCGCGACCTGCGGGCACGCCAGCAGGCCGAGCAGCACATCCAGTTCCTCGCCCGCCACGACGCCCTGACCCGGCTGCCGAACCGCACGAGCTTCAACGAGCGCGTGGAACAGGAAATCGAGCTCGCCAAGGCGAGCGGCCGACCTCTGGCGGTGCTCTGCCTCGACCTCGACCGATTCAAGGACGTGAACGACCTCTTCGGCCACGCCGCGGGCGACGCGATGCTGCAGGCGGTGGCCTCCTGCATCCCCGCGCTCCTCGACGAGCGCCAGATGATGGCGCGGCTGGGCGGCGACGAGTTCGCCATCCTGGCGCCCGGCTTCGGGGAGGCGGAGGCGGTGCATCTCGCCGAGCGGATCCTGGAGGCGATCCGGGCCGAGAACCAGAGGGCGAGCGGCCTGCCGCCGATCTCGACCAGCATCGGCATCGCGTTCTCCCCGCGCGACGCCGACGAGCGCGAGGCGCTGATGAGCCACGCCGATGCCGCGCTCTACCACGCGAAGGCGGAAGGCCGGGGCAATTACCAGTTCTACGATGCGGTGCTGGGCACGCAGATCCGCGACCGGCGCTCGCTGGAGCACGACCTGCGGCTGGCGGTGTCGCGCGGGGAGTTCACGGTCCTGTATCAGCCGCAGATGGACGTGATGTCGGGGGAGCTGGTGGGGTTCGAGGCCCTGCTGCGCTGGAACCATCCCGAGCGTGGGAGTGTGCCGCCGGACCATTTCATCCCGGTCGCGGAGGAGACCGGAGCGATCCTGGCCATCGGCGACTGGGTGCTGCGCGAGACCTGCCGGGAGGCGGCCGGCTGGGAGCGTCCGCTGCGCGTGGCTGTGAACGTCTCGGCGGTCCAGCTCCACGGTCCGGACTTCGCCCAGACCCTGCACGAGATCCTGCTCCAGACCGGCCTCCGGCCCGGGCGCCTCGAACTGGAGATCACCGAGACCGCGCTGGTGCGCGATCCGGCCCGGGCGCTCGCCACCCTGCGCCGCCTCAAGGCCCTCGGCGTCCGCGTCGCCATGGACGATTTCGGCACCGGCTACTCGTCGCTGTCGAACCTGCGCGCCTTCCCGTTCGACAAGATCAAGATCGACCGCTCCTTCATCCGCGCGGTCGACGTCAACACCGAGACGGCGGCGATCCTGCGGGCGGTGCTGGGGCTTGGGCGCGGCCTCGGCCTGCCGGTCCTGGCCGAGGGAGTCGAGACGCCCGCGGAGCTGAGCTTCCTGGGGGCGGAGGCGTGCCAGGAGGCGCAGGGCTACCTGCTGGGCCGGCCCGCGCCGATCGAGGACTTCGCCGAGGCGATCCGGCTCGGCCGGGTGGCGGACGCGGCGATCCACGCCACGTCCGAGCCGGTCAGGACCTTGCGCACGGCGAGCGCGGCCTGACCAGCGGGGCCGCGGCGGACCGCGATCCGCCCGGATGCGGGCCGGCGCCGCTCCGGCTCAGGCGGCTTGATTCAGGCGCCTTGGCTCAGGCGCCTTGGCTCAGGCGGCTTGGGCGCCGGCGGCGTGCCGGTCCGCGCCCGCGCCGAAATGCCCGACATAGCGCGGAGCGATGGCCGACACGGGCAGGACCACGAACACGTCGGTGGTGCCGAACTGCCGGTCGACCACCGCGCCGTCCCCGAAGGTGGCGCCCACGCGCAGATAGCCCTTGACCAGCGGCGGCAGCGCCTGGAGCGCGGCCTTCGGGTCGATGGCCTCGCGGCCGATCCGGTCCATCGGCACGTACCGGTCCGGCAGCGCGCGGGCGCGCCAGCGCTCGGGCGCCGGGGCGAAGTGGTGCAGGAAGCTGAGCGGCAGGGCGAGCCGGTCCGGGTCGGTGCCCTCCAGGCTGGCGCAGCCGATCATCGCGTCGATGCGGTGGTGCAGGACGTAGGTCCAGATGCCGTGCCAGAGGAGTTCGACGGTCCGCTTGGTGCGATAGGGCTTGAGCACGCAGGAGCGCCCGAGTTCGAGCAGGCGCATCCCGCGATTCGCGTCGAGGAGCGGCGCGAGGTCGTACTCCCCCGACGAGTAGAAGCCGAAATGCCGGTCCGCCTCGTCCTGGCGCAGCAGGCGGTAGGTGCCCACGACCTTCGGACGCGGCTTGCGGAAGGGTCTGGCATCGATCGCCGCATGGTCGACGACGAGGAGGTGGTCGCAGACGGCGTCGTACTCGTCGATGTCGCGCCGCTTGAGCGCCGCGAGCCCGATCGGCGCCGCGTTCATCTCCTCGTAGAACACCCGGTAGCGCAGGCGCTGCGCGCGCTTCACGTCCTTGGGCCGGGTGGCGAGGCGCACTTCGAGGGAGCCGATGCGGCCGAGCACGGGGTCGAGCCCGTGGGTCGGCAGGCGGGCGAGGCGGGGAAACAGCCGGGCAGGCGCGCCACCCCCGCGCAGTTCGATGGCCGGCCGCGGCTCGATCAGGCCCGGGCGCTGCAGCAGCCGCGCGAACGGCAGCGCGCGCGCCTCGCGCCCGGCCGGAGGAGCACCGCGGGTGAGGAACGGAACCATGATCGTGGCATCCCGTGCGGCGCGTGTCCGGCTCTCGGATGCCGTCGCTTGGCCGCCTGCGAGCGCGACAACACCACGAAGCGCGGACGGTTGTGTGACACCCCGGCTCGTTCGTTCCCAATGACTTGCGCGATCGTTTGCCCGATCGCTTGCCCAGTCACCTGCGACAGCCCCGGGGCGCCCGCCGAGGCTGTCGCCACAGCCTCAGACGAACTGGTTGAGGCCCGGGATCGAGCCGACGATCGGCCCCATGACGTCCTCGCCCGCCTTCTCGCGGCCGTAGGCGAACAGTTCGCGGCCGAGCGGCTGCATCTGGCCCATCGGCACGCCGGCCGCCATCAGCTTCTGGCCGAGCGCCATCACGCCCCCGCCCATCAGGCCGCCCAGCATGCCCATCAGGCCGCCGCCGCCCTCGCCGGGACCGCCGTCCCCGCTCTGCGCGATCACCGCTTCCGCGCCCGGCATCGCGGCGATGAGGCGAGCCACCTCCTCGGGCGGTCCCTCCTTCTGCAGGAAGGCCAGGATGAGGCCGATCGCCTTCTGGGCCGTCGTCGCGTCCAGACCCGTGGCCTGCGTCACCCGGGCAACAAGTTCTTCCATCACGGTCTCCTGCTCCACGCGGCTCCGCTCATCGGCGATGCGCCCCCCGAAATCAAGGCGCGGCATTGACAGGGGCGGGGACACGCGGGTATCGAGCCATCCTTGGCGCGCGGACCGTCCGGTCCGCGCGCCGTCGCGTTCGCGGCGCCCGCTCGGGGTGCCGTAACGTCAACTGCCAAGAAGACGGTGCCCGGCCCCGCCGGAGCCCGGATGGAACACGAGACGACAACGATGTTCGCAGTGATCAAGACAGGCGGCAAGCAGTACCGCGTCGCCGCCAACGACGTCATCACGGTCGGGAAGCTCGAGGGCGAGGCCGGCACGGCCGTCACCTTCGGCGAGGTTCTGCTCTACGCCGACGGCGCGGGCGCGACCCAGGTGGGCGCTCCGGTCGTGTCCGGCGTCAGCGTGGCCGGCGAGATCGTCGCGCAGACGCGCGGCCCGAAGATCATCGCCTTCAAGAAGCGCCGCCGGCAGAACTCGCGCCGCAAGCGCGGGCATCGCCAGGACTTCACCGTGATCCGCGTGACGGGCATCAGCGCCGCCTGATCCAGCGCCGGCAGCAGAGCCCGATCGTTCAGAGAATTCAGGAGTTAGCCCGATGGCCCACAAGAAAGCAGGCGGATCGTCCCGCAACGGCCGCGATTCCGAAGGCCGCCGCCTCGGTGTGAAGAAGTTCGGCGACGAGGCCGTGCGCGCCGGCAACATCATCATTCGGCAACGCGGCACGCGCTGGCATCCCGGCGTGAACGTCGGCATGGGCCGCGACCACACCCTCTTCGCGCTGACGGACGGCCGCGTCCGCTTCGCCACCAAACACGGCCGAGCTTTCGTAACGGTCGTGCCGGCCCAAGAGGCCGCAGAGTAACCCGACGGAGCCAGTGACGAAGGTGCTCCGCCGGTGTCCCCACACCGACCCGGCGGATCCGAACCGAAGTCCTGGCCCGCGACGGCCAAGCTCCGATCGAGACCCGGGGGGAGGGTGGGGAACCACCTTCCCCTTCGTCGTTCTCGTGGCCGGTAAGGCGTCCTGCGCCTGCGCCGGCAGGATCGGAGTCAGGCGATGTTCCCCGACCTCACCCGCGACGACGTCTTCCGCCTTGAGACCCGCCGGCTCTGGCTGCGCTGGCCGCGCCAGGCGGATGCTCAGGCCATCGTACGCCTCGCGGGCGAGAAAGCCGTCGCCGAGATGACCGCCCGGATTCCGCATCCGCTCGACCCGCTGCAGGCCGACGACTTCATCCTGCAGGCGCGGCGCGACAATGCGGAGGGCCGCGGGTTGACCATGGCGGTGACGCCGCGGCGCCAGCCGCAGACGCTGATCGGCGTGGTGGGGATCGAGCCCGATGCCGAGGATGCGCCGCATCTCGGCTACTGGCTCGGGATGCCGCACTGGGGCCAGGGCTTCGCCACCGAGGCGGCGCGGGCGATGATCGACGCCTTCTTCGCCTATACGGAGGGGGTGGAACTCACCTCGGCGGCCCGGGTGGTGAACCCGGCGTCGCGGCGGGTTCTGGAGAAGTGCGGCTTCGCGGCGGTCGGCTCCGGCCTCCAGGCCTTCCCGGCCCGCGGCGGCGTTTTCCCGGTCGACCATTTCCGGCTCGACCGGCGGGCCTGGGACAGCCTGAAGACGTGGCACGCCGCGGGCCTCGTCTTCGACCGGCACCGGACCCCGTCCGAGGGGCTGTGCACCGGGGCGTGAGCGAGACCGGCCCCGGGGGCGACCGGAGGTCTGGACGCCCTCGTGTGAATGAGAATGGCCGGAGGGGCACGCCCTCCGGCCTCCCTGCGTTGAGGTGTGTGGAGACCCTGCCGTGAAGTTCCTCGACGAAGCCAAGGTCTACGTCCGCTCCGGCGACGGCGGGGCCGGCAGCGTCTCGTTCCGGCGCGAGAAGTTCATCGAGTTCGGCGGGCCGGACGGCGGTGACGGCGGCCGGGGCGGCGACGTCTGGGCCGAATGCGTGGAGGGGCTCAACACCCTCATCGACTACCGCTACCAGCAGCACTTCAAGGCCAAGAAGGGCGAGCACGGCTCCGGCCGCAACCGCGCCGGCGCCAAGGGGCCGGACGTGGTGCTGAAGGTGCCGGCCGGCACGCAGATCCTGGAGGAGGACGGCGAGACCCTGGTGGCCGACCTCACCCAGGTCGGCCAGAGGGTGCAGCTCGCCCGCGGCGGCAACGGCGGCTTCGGCAACGCCTACTTCACCACCTCGACCAACCGCGCCCCGCGCCACGCCAACCCGGGCCAGGAGGGGCAGGAGCGCTGGCTGTGGCTGCGGCTCAAGCTGATCGCCGATGCGGGCCTCGTCGGGCTCCCGAATGCCGGCAAGTCGACCTTCCTGGCCACCGTCACGGCGGCCAAGCCCAAGATCGCCGATTATCCCTTCACCACCCTGCATCCGGGCCTCGGCGTGGTGCGGGTCGACACCCGCGAGTTCGTGCTCGCCGACATCCCGGGCCTGATCGAGGGCGCCCACCAGGGCGTCGGCCTCGGCGACCGCTTCCTCGCCCACGTGGAGCGCTGCCGGGTGCTGCTCCACCTCGTCGAGGGCACGAGCGAGGATGCGGGCGCGGCCTACCGGCTGGTGCGCACCGAACTCGACGCCTACGGGCACGGGCTCGCCGAGAAGCCGGAGGTGGTGGCGCTCTCCAAGGCCGACGCCCTCGACCCCGAGACGCTGGAGGCCCAGGTCGCGCGCCTGGCCGAGGCGGCCGGACGGCCGCCGCTGGTGCTCTCCGCCGCGACCCGCCAGGGCGTGCCCGAGGCCCTGCGCGCGCTCATGGCCCGCATGGACGAGGCGGCCGCCGAGACGCCGGCCCCGATCGGCGCGTGGCAGCCTTGAGCGCGCGGCCCCCGCGGGCGTAGTCTGGCGGGGCGTGCGGCACGGGTCGTCATGAGCGAGAAGCTGGTCATCGAGAGCGACGAGGCCGTGGGCCTCGCCCAGGACATCGCCGGGCGTCTCGGTGTCACCCCGGACGAGGTGGTGACGCGGGCCTTGCGGGCCTACAGCGCAACGGTGCCGGCCGGCGACGGCCTGAACCCAACCCAGCGTGCAGAGTACGACGCCCTGCGGGCGCTGGCGCGCGAGACGGCGCGGCATAAGCTGCCGGGCGCCACCTCCGACCATTCCGACCTGTACGACGAGAACGGCCTGCCGACATGATCGTGCTCGACACGTCCGCGATCGTCGCGATCGCGCTGTGCGAGCCCGAGGAAGAGACGTTCAGCCGCGTGATCGCTTCGCATGACGCTGCTCTCGTCGGCACGCCGACGCTTCTCGAAACCCGCATGGTCCTCGCAGCCCGCCTTGCGCGCGGGGCCGCCTCGTTCATCGACGGCTTCCTGGCGCGGCCGTCGATCCGCCCGGTGGCCTTCACGCTGCCGATGGTCCGGGCTGCGTCGGACGCCTTCATCCGCTACGGGAGGGGGCGGGGGCATCCCGCGAAGCTCAACTTGGCCGATTGCATGTCGTATGCGGTGGCCAAGCACCACGCGCTCCCCCTGCTCTTCAAGGGCGACGACTTCGTGCACACCGACCTGATCCCGGCCGCCTCATGAAACCGCCCGCCACGCCCGCCCTCGACCAGTTTCGCCGCGTCGTGCTCAAGGTCGGGTCCGCGCTCCTCGTCGACCGGTCGCGGGGACGGTTGCGGCACGCGTGGCTCGCGGCTCTGGCCGAGGACATCGCGGATCTCCACGCCCGCGGGGTCGATGTTCTGGTGGTCTCCTCGGGCTCCATCGCGCTCGGCCGCACGGTGCTGGGCTTCCCGGCCGGGGCGCTGCGGCTGGAGGAGAGCCAGGCCGCCGCGGCGGTGGGGCAGATCGCGCTCGCGCGGCACTGGTCGGAGGCGCTGGCGCATCACGGCATCGCGGCGGGGCAGATCCTCGTCACCCCGCAGGACACCGAGGAGCGCCGCCGCTATCTCAACGCCCGCGCCACCACCCTGAAGCTCCTCGAGGTGCGCGCCGTGCCGGTCGTGAACGAGAACGACACGGTGGCGACCTCCGAGATCCGCTACGGCGACAACGACCGCCTGGCCGCCCGCGTCGCCACCATGATCGGCGCCGACCTCCTGGTGCTGTTCTCCGACATCGACGGGCTCTACACCGCGCCCCCCGCGAGCGACCCGGCCGCCCGGCACCTTCCGGTCATCGAGCGCATCACTCCGGAGATCGAGGCGATGGCGGGCGGGCCGGCCTCGGAACTGTCGCGCGGCGGCATGCGCACCAAGATCGAGGCGGGCAAGATCGCCACCGGCGGCGGCACCCACATGCTGATCGCGGACGGACGGGCCAAGAACCCGCTGCGGGCCGTGGCGGCGGGCGCGCGGGCCTCGTGGTTCCTGTCGGGCTCGACCCCCACCGCGGCGCGCAAGACCTGGATCGCCGGCTCGCTGGAGCCGCGCGGCGTGCTCACCGTCGACGCGGGCGCCGAGCGGGCGCTGGCCGGCGGCGCCAGCCTGCTGCCGGTCGGCGTCGCGCGCATCGACGGGGCCTTCGCGCGCGGCGACGCGGTGATCATCCGCTCCGCGGGCGGGCACATCCTCGGACGCGGCCTCGTCGCCTACGACAGCGACGACGCGGCGCGGATCGCCGGCCGGTCCAGCCGGGAGATCGAGGGGGTGCTGGGCTACCCCGGCCGGGCCGAGATGGTCCACCGGGACGACATGGCCCTCATCGGCGAATAGCTTCCGCGCGCGCGCCTCGCTTGTCGGCGGGAATCCCCGGTGGCATGGAGGGCGGATGCTCCCGTGCCGGAGCGCCTTTGCCAGGATGACGGCCGTGTCAGTGCTCACCCTGAAGCCCCGCGCCGGGAGCGACGACGTCGATGCGCTCATGCGGGAGATCGGAGCCCGCGCCCGCGCGGCCGCGCGGCAGATGGCCCGCGTGCCGGCGCAGCAGAAGGACATGGCCCTGCGGGCGGCCGCGGACGCGATCCGCGCCGCCGCACCGGCGATCCTGGAGGCGAACCGCGCCGACGTGGCGGAGGCCCGCGCCAAGGGCCTGCCCGCCGCCACCATCGACCGCCTGGAGCTGAACCCTGATCGCATCGCGGGCATCGCCGCCGCCGTCGAGAGCATCGCCGGCCTGCCCGATCCGGTCGGGCGCCAGCTCGCCGCCTTCGAGCGCCCCAACGGGCTGGCCATCGAGCGCATCTCGACGCCGCTCGGCGTCGTCGGCGTCATCTTCGAGAGCCGGCCCAACGTCACGGCCGATGCGGGCGCCCTCTGCCTCAAGGCCGGCAACGCCGCAGTGCTGCGCGCCGGCTCCGAGAGCCTGCGCAGCGCGGGTGCCATCGCGACCGCCATGACCGAGGGGCTGGTCGGGCAGGGCCTGCCGCAGGACGCGATCCAGCTCGTGCCGGTGCGCGACCGGGCCGCGGTCGGCGCCATGCTCACCGGACTCGACGGCTGCATCGACGTGATCGTGCCGCGCGGCGGCAAGAGCCTCGTCGCCCGGGTGCAGACCGAGGCGCGCGTGCCGGTCTTCGCGCATCTCGAAGGCATCTGCCACGTCTATGTGCACGCGGACGCCGATCTCGGCATGGCGCTCGCGCTGGTGCGCAACAGCAAGCTGCGGCGCACCGGCATCTGCGGCGCCGCCGAGACCCTGCTGGTCGACAGGGCCTGCGCGGACACGCATCTGCGCCCCCTGGTGGTCGATCTGCTCGATGCGGGCTGCGCGGTGCGCGGCGATGCGGCGACGCAGGCCGTCGACCCCCGGGTCACGCCCGCGAGCGAGACGGACTGGCGGACGGAGTACCTCGACGCGATCATTGCGGTGCGCGTGGTGGACGGCCTTGAGGCCGCCATCGACCACATCGAGACCTACGGCTCGCACCACACCGAATCCATCATCACCGAGGACGAGGCCGTAGCCGACCGCTTCCTCGCCGAGGTCGATTCCGCCATCGTGGTCCACAACGCGTCGACCCAGTTCGCCGACGGCGGCGAGTTCGGCTTCGGTGCCGAGATCGGGATCGCGACGGGCCGGATGCACGCCCGCGGCCCGGTGGGCGTCGAGCAGCTCACCACCTTCAAGTACCGGGTGCACGGGTCGGGCCAGACCCGGCCCTGATCCTCGACGCCCGTGATCGTCCGCCTGCCGCCGAGCGCGCCGGGGCTGCGCGTCGGCCTCTACGGCGGCTCGTTCAACCCCGCCCATGCCGGCCACCTGCACGTGAGCCGGCTGGCGCTGCGCCGCCTCGCCCTCGACCGGGTCTGGTGGCTGGTGAGCCCCGGCAATCCGCTCAAGGACCGCACGATCCTGGCCCCGCTGCCCGAGCGCATGGCGGGGGCGGCGGCCATCGCCCGCGACCCGCGCGTCAGCGTCACGGATTTCGAGAGCCGGATCGGAGCGCGCTACACCCGGGACTCGCTGCACTGGCTCGTGCGCCACCGGCCTGGAATCCGCTTCGTCTGGATCATGGGCGCCGACAGCCTCGCGGGCTTCCACCGCTGGCAGGGCTGGCGCACCATCGCCCGCACGATGCCGATCGCGGTGATCGACCGGCCGGGCTTCACCCTCACGGGAGTGGCCGGCCGCGCCGCGCAGGCGCTGGGCCGTTACCGCCTCGACGAGAGCGACGCCGCGCTCCTGGCCGATGCCGAGCCGCCCGCCTGGGTCTTCCTGCACGGCCCGCGCTCCGACCTCTCCTCCACGGCCCTGCGCAACGCCCGGGCACCGATGCAACGGCAAGGTGAGGATGCCGCCTCGGACCGTATTGAAAGCGAGGCCCCTGCGCCCTTATCTTGATGGCATGGCGCCGCTCGGCGCCGATCAACAGGGGTCGGCACTGAACCAACTCTCCTCTCGCGAAGCTCTCGTCCACGAGCTTCCCGCTCGGCCCGAGGCGGATGCGCCCGCGGCCGAGGATCTCCGGTCGGTCGCTCTCGGCTGCCTCGCGGACATGAAGGCCGAGGACACGGTCGAGATCGACCTCGTCGGCAAGACCTCGATCGCCGACGCGATGATCATCACCTCGGGCCGCTCGCAGCGGCACGTCGGCTCCATCGCCGACAAGCTGCTGCAGGAGCTGAAGGCCAAGGGCTTCGGCAATGCCCGGGTGGAGGGGCTGCCGGCCTGCGACTGGGTGCTGATCGACGCCGGGGACCTCCTGGTCCACATCTTCCGTCCCGAGGTGCGCCACTTCTACAATCTCGAGAAGATGTGGGGCGCGGACCGGCCGGGCGATCGCCTCGCCGGCTGAGCGCATCGTTCCGCGGAAGGGAAGGGGCCGCCGGTGCGCCTCGCACTCGTGGCCGTGGGCCGGCTCAAGCGCGGACCGGAGCGCGAACTCGCCGAGACCTACCGCGCCCGCGCGGATGCGCTGGCCCGCAGCCTCGGCTTCGCGCCCGTTCAGGTCACCGAGCTTCCCGAGAGCCGGGCGCGCCGGGCGCCCGACCGCTGCGACGAGGAGGGCTCGCTCATTCTCGGCGCGGTGGTGCCGGGCAGCGTCCTGATGGTCATGGACGAGGGCGGGCGCCCGGTCACCAGCACCGGCTTCGCCGAGCGGCTCGGCGCGTGGCGCGACGGCGGGCGGCCCGGTCTCGCGATCGTGATCGGCGGAGCGGACGGCCTGAGCGAGGCGGTCCGGCAACGCGCCGACCTGCTGTTCGCGTTCGGCGCCGCAACCCTGCCGCACGGCCTTGTGCGGGTCCTCGCCCTGGAGCAGGTCTATCGGGCGATGACGATTCTCGCCGGCCATCCCTATCACCGCGGCGCCCCGTGACCCGACGTCTCTCCGTCGCCCTCATGATCCTGGCCGGACCGCACTTGCTGGCCGTGGCGGCCAGCGGCCAGGAGCGTGCGCCCGCCAAGCCCGATGCGGTCGAGCAGGCCGAGGCCGAGAAGGCCCAGCGCGCCGAGAGTCTGAAGGCGCTGGAGGCCGCGCTCGCCGCGAGCTCGCAGGCGCGCGAGCGCCTGGAGAAGGAGGTGGCGGAGCTCAGGGGCGACCGCGCCAAGCTCAACCAGGCGCTGCTCGACGGCACCAAGCGCGCGCAGGAGGCGGAGGAGCGCATCGCCGCCCTGGAGACCCGCCTGCAGACCCTCACGGCGAGCGAGGTCGCGATTCGCCGCTCCCTCCAGGCCCGCCGGGGCGTCATCGCGGAGGTGCTGGCGGCGCTCCAGCGCATGGGACGCCGCCCGCCCCCGGCCGTGCTGGTGCAGCCCGAGGACGTGCTCGCGGCGATCCGCACCTCGATGCTGCTCGGCGCGGTGGTGCCGGAACTGCAGGGCGAGGCCGAGACCCTGGCGGGCGACCTGACGGAACTCGTGCGCCTGCGCGGCCTGATCGGCACCGACAAGGAGAGTCTCGCCCAGGGGCTGAAGGCCTGGGCCGGCGAGCAGCAGCGGCTCACCGCCCTGATCGCCGCCCGCCAGTCCCGCCTCGGCGAGGCCGAGAGCGGCCTTGCGGGCGAGCGCGAGCGCGCCGCGGCGCTGGCCGGTCAGGCCCGCTCGGTGCGCGACCTCGTCGAGCGGCTGGAAGACACGATCTCCGGGGCGCGCCGCGCCGCGGAGGCCGAGCGCAACGAGACCCGCGAGCGCTTCGCCGCCGCTGCGCTGCGCGATCCGGCCCGTCTGGCACCGAAGGTGCCTTTCGCCCAGGTGCGGGGCGCGGTGCCCCGGCCAGCGAGCGGCGAGATGGTGAAGGCGTTCGGGGCACCCGACGGCAGCGGCGGCACGACCCGCGGCATTTCGCTCGCGGTGCGCCCGCGGGCGGTCGTCGCCTCACCGGCGGACGGCTGGGTGGCCTATGCGGGGTCGTTCCGCTCCTATGGACGACTCTTGATCATCAACGCGGGCGACGGCTACTATCTGCTCCTGGCGGGCATGGAACAGATCAACGTGGAGGTCGGTCAGTTCGTGCTTGCCGGGGAGCCGGTCGCCGCCATGGGAGAGACCGGTTCCGCGCCTTCCGCCGGAGCCGGCGGGCGGAACGATCCCGTCCTCTACGTCGAGTTCAGGAAAGACGGTGGCTCCATCGACCCGGAGCCGTGGTGGGCCAGAGGGTCAAGCGAGAAGGTTCGCGGATAATGCGCAAAGTTTCCCTCGTCCTGTTCGGAGCGATGCTCGGGGCCGGGACGGCCACGGTAGCGACCCAGACGCAGCTGCTGTCCGGCAGCAGCGCCGTGGCGGCCTCGGCCGAGACCTACCGTCAGCTCAGCCTGTTCGGCGACGTCTTCGAGAAGATCCGCACGGATTACGTCGAGAAGCCCGAAGAGGCCAAGCTGATCGAGGCCGCGGTCAACGGCATGCTGACCTCGCTCGATCCGCATTCGAGCTACATGGATTCCAAGAGCTTCCGCGACATGCAGGTGCAGACGCGCGGCGAGTTCGGCGGCCTCGGCATCGAGGTGACGATGGAGGACGGCCTGATCAAGGTCGTCACCCCGATCGACGACACGCCGGCCGCCCGCGCCGGCCTGCTCGCCAACGACATCATCACGCAGATCGACAACGAGCAGGTCCAGGGCCTGACCCTGAACCAAGCCGTTGACAAGATGCGCGGCCCGGTCAACTCGCCGGTGAAGCTCAAGATCACCCGCAAGGAGGCCAAGGAGCCGATCGAGGTCACCCTCAACCGCGACCTGATCCGCATCAAGCCGGTGCGCTCGCGGATCGAGGGCGGCGACGTCGGCTACATCCGCCTGACCCAGTTCAACGAGCAGACCTTCGACGGCCTCAAGGCGGCGATCGAGAAGCTCTCCACCGACCTGCCGGGCGACAAGCTCAAGGGCTACGTCATCGACCTGCGCAACAACCCCGGCGGCCTGCTCGACCAGGCCGTGATGGTCTCGGACGCGTTCCTCGACCGCGGCGAGATTGTCTCGACCCGCGGGCGCAACCCCGACGAGACGCAGCGGTTCTCCGCCAAGTCCGGCGACCTGACCAAGGGCAAGCCCGTGGTGGTGCTGGTCAACGGCGGCTCGGCCTCGGCCTCCGAGATCGTCGCGGGCGCGCTCCAGGACCACAAGCGCGCCAACGTTATGGGCACGCGCTCCTTCGGCAAGGGCTCGGTCCAGTCCATCATCCCGCTCGGCGGCAACGGCGCGCTGCGCCTCACCACGGCGCGCTACTACACCCCGTCCGGCCGCTCGATCCAGGCCAAGGGCATCGAGCCGGATCAGGAGATCCTCCAGGAGATCCCGGACGAGCTGAAGGGCAAGGACGAGACCAAGGGCGAGGCCGGCCTCAAGGGGCACCTGAAGCAGAAGGATCAGGAGGAGCGCGGCGGGTCCTCGGCCTACGTTCCGCCGGACCCGGCCAAGGACAAGCAGCTCACCGCCGCCGTCGACTTCCTGCACGGCGTGTTCAAGGGCGCGGCCAACACGGCCAAGTCCAACGTGCCCAACTGATCGGCTCTCCCCGGCCGAAGCAGCGGCGGCCGCGCCGCCGTTAGCACGACGTTAACCATGAAGGCCCGCAATGACGGTCGAGCGACCGGCGCTGCGGGCCTCTTCGTGTCCGGTGCGCTCGGCCTGGACGGCACCGCTCCGAGCGAGGCCGCCCGGGTTCCTGTTTCCGCATTCCCTTCGCCGCCCAACCGGTGACCCTGGCGGCCGAGGATGCCTTGCCGGGACCGACGCCGTGACCCTCGCCGATGACGTGCTCACCCGTCCCCTCGGTCTCGCGGACGAGACGCCTTCCCGCGTGGCCCGCTGGCGGGCGCGGGTACCGGCCGGCCCGATCCTGGCCGCGGCCCTGAGCGTCACGGCCGTCGCGCTCGCCGCCGTCGTCGCGCTGACCGAGGATCCACTCGGGGGCGAGCCGCACGCCCTGGTGGCGATCGAGCGCCGCGCCCCGCTTAGCCCGCCCGCACCGGCCCCGACGCCCGCCGCCGAGGGCCCCGCCAGGACGGCCGGCGAGGTCGAGCGCGCCTCGGGCGTTACCGTGACCCGGCTCGACGGCGGGACGGCGCCGGATTCCGTGGTGATCCGGGTTCCCGGCCCGGCCGAGATCGCGCTCGCGCCCGCGCCCGACCCGCGGCTCGTCGAGCGCAGCCGCTACGGCAGCCTGCCGAAGCTCGGGCCCGGCGGCCTGCGCGCCCTCGACGTCTATGCAAGGCCGGAAGCGACGGCGCTCGGCAGCGGGTCGGCGCCCGCCGGCCGCATCGCCCTCGTGCTCACCGGCTTAGGGATCGGGCAGGCCGCGACCCAGGACGCCATCGCGCGGCTGCCCCCCGCCATCACCCTGGCCTTCGCGCCCTACGGGCCGGATGTCGCCCGGAGCGCCGCCCGCGCCCGCGAGGCCGGCCACGAGGTGATGGTGCAGGTGCCGATGGAGCCGTTCGACTATCCCGACAACGATCCCGGTCCCCAGACCCTGCTCGCGGGCGCCAAGCCCTCCGAGAATGCCGACCGGCTCGCCTTCGTGCTCTCGCGCATTCCCGGTGCGGTCGGCGCCGTGAACTACATGGGGGCGCGCCTCACCGCGGAGCCGGCCGCCCTGGAGCCGGTGCTGCGCGAGATCGGCGCCCGCGGCCTCGGCTTCCTCGACGACGGGGCCTCCCCGCGCTCGCTCAGCCTGGAGGTCGGCCGCCGCGCCAAGGCGCCGGTCGCCCGCGCCGAGGCGATCGACGCGATCCCGCGACCGGACGCCATCGACCGCGAACTCGCCCGGCTGGAGGAGACCGCCCGCCGCAAGGGCTTCGCCCTCGGCTCGGCCGCGGCGCTGCCGCTGACCATCGACCGCCTCGCCCGCTGGTCGCGCGATCTCGAAGCCCGCGGCATCCTGCTCGTCCCGGCGAGCCGCACGCTCCGGGCGGCCCGGTGAGGGGCCGCGCCGGCATTGCCCGAGTGGCACCGGGTGTCCGGCTTGCGCCTTGCCGTGCCGCGACTTCTCTCGCACAACCACGGTCAGCCCCACGACGAATCCGGCCGACCCGCAGCATGACGCCTCCCGTGACCCGAGCCACCGGCGGATCCGCCCTGGCCGATCTGCCCTACCGTCCCTGCGTGGGAATCGCGCTGTTCAACCGCGACGGCCTCGTCTTCGCCGGGCGCCGCCGGCTGGACGGCCCGATCGAAGGCGGGGAGGGCGGCCACGCGTGGCAGATGCCGCAGGGCGGGATCGACGCCGGCGAGACGCCGCGCGCGGCGGCCCTGCGCGAATTGTACGAGGAGACCAATGTCGCGGCCGGCTCCGTGCGCCTGCTGGCAGAAGCCCCCGGCTGGTACAGCTACGACCTGCCGACCTTCGCCGCCGGCCAACTCTGGAAGGGCCGCTACCGCGGTCAGACCCAGAAGTGGTTCGCCTTCGCGTTCGAGGGCGACGAGGCCGAGATCGACATCCACCGGCCGGCGGGAGGGGCCCATAAGCCGGAATTCGACGCTTGGCGCTGGGCGCCGCTGCCGGACCTCGCCGACCTCATCATCCCGTTCAAGCGCCCGGTCTACGAGCAGGTGATCGCCGCCTTCTCGCCATTCGCCAGGCCGGCCTGATGGGGTCCGGCGCGGGGCGGCGTCCCGGGACCTGTTGCTGACCATGCGGTGGTGGTGCGGCCTCTTCGCGCTCGTGCTGGTGTGGATCGGCTACGCGCTCTCGCCCTACGTGGCGCTCTATCGCCTGAGCGAGGCGGTGCGGACGGGCGATGCACGGGCGGTCGCCGACCGGGTGAACTTCCGCACCTTGCGCCTGTCGATCTCCCGGCAGGCCGTCGCGGCGGGGCTCGATGCCGTGGCGGCGCGCCGGGACCTCTCGCCCCGCGAGCGCCAGATGCTCACCGACGCGGTGACGGGGCTGACCGAACCCGTGGTGACGGCGCTGCTGATGCCCGAGACCCTGGTCGCGCTGCTGCGCGGCAGCTGGCCGCGGCAGCTCGACGGCGAGCAGCCCGAGGGCGAGGCCGCCGACCCGGTCCGGACGGGCGGCCTGTCCGGCCGCACGCTGCCCCAGCTCCTGAAGCTCGCGGGCACGGCCGAGATGCGCGGTTTCCGCACCGTGATCTTCGGCTATCCGCCGGACGCCCCGGAGGAGAACCGCTTCCGCCTGCGCCTACGCCTGCGCGGCTGGACCTGGCGGGTGACCGAACTCGAACTGCCCGCGGAGCTGCGCGAGCGGATCAGCCGTCAGCTCCTGCGCGCCCAGCGGCGCACCGAGACGAGACGGGTGCGCTGAGGGCGCGGCGCCCCGTGCAAGGGCGCGGGGCCCTGGCGCGGCACCCCTTGATGGCCCGCGCAGGCACGACCATATCCTCGTTTGCCGGCGGATCACGTCGGCGCATCGGGCGCTGCCCTGGCGGGCCCGTTCTCCGAAGTGCCTCGTCGCAGAAGGGCTTCGTTCGTCCCATGTCGCGTCCCTCGCCCTTCGGGCATCCATTCCTCCTGGGCTTCGACGAGATCGAGCAGGCGCTCGACCGCGTCGCCAAGGCGGCGAACGACGGCTATCCGCCCTACAACATCGAGCGCCTCGCCCGCACCGAGCGGGATCCGGAGCGCCTGCGCATCACGCTGGCGGTGGCGGGCTTCACCCGCGACCAGCTCGATGTGACACTGGAGGAGAGCCAGCTCATCGTCCGCGGCCGCCAGACCGACGACAAGAGCCGCACCTACCTGCATCGCGGCATCGCCGCGCGGCAGTTCCAGCGCGCCTTCCTGCTCGCGGACGGCATGGAGGTGCTGGGCGCCGACCTGTCGAACGGGCTGCTCTCGATCGACCTCGCCCGGCCGGAGCCCGAGCGCATCGTGCGACGGATCGACATCGCGACGCGCGACGCCGATTGAGGCTCCCCATATCATCCTCACCCCGATCGTCCGGCGCCGCCACGGGGCGCCACGCGATCGACCGCTCTGCCGCCTCGTGAAGGAGGGCGAACCGATGACCGACACCACGTTCCAGCTCGACCCCACTGCGCTCGCGGCCCTCGGCGAGGGCCACGTCGCCTACGTCAAGCCGATGCGCTCGGAGGACGTGAAGCGCCTCTTCCCGCAGGCGCCCGACCTCAGCCCCGGCCTCAACCTGTTCGCGCTCCTCTCGGCGAGCGGCGCGCCGATCCTGCTCACCGACAGCATGGACGCGGCCATCGCCAACGCCTGGGCGCACGATCTCCAGGCGCTGAGCCTGCACTGAGTCCGGTCGCGGCCCCGCGCGCGGAGACGGGGAGAGGCCTCAGGCGATCCCCTCCACCGCCGCGATCAGCCGCGCGAGGCTCGCCGGGTCCGACAGACGGTGATCGCCATCCTTGATCAGGGTGACGACCACGTCGCGCGCCGGCAGCCGCTCCACCAGCCTCATGGCGTGAGACCAGGGCACGTCCGGATCGGCCATGCCCTGCAGGATGTGCACCGGGCAGCCCGGATCGATCGGCCCGCCGAGCAGGAGGTGGCGCCGCCCGTCCTCGATCAGCGCCCGGGTCACCGGGGTCGGCTCGGGGGAATAGGGGGAGTCCCGGTGCCAGACGCCGGCCTCCATCACCTGCCGGCGGATCTCCTCCGGGAAGCGCTCCCACATCAGGGCCTCGGTGAAGTCGGTGGCCGGGGCGATCAGCACGAGGCCGGCCGGGCGGACCTGCCGCGCCGCCAGGAGCGCGATCCAGCCGCCCATCGAGGAGCCGACCAGGATCGGGCGCTGCGGCGCGTGGCGGGCGATCACCGCCTGCGCATCCGCGAGCCAGTCGGAGATCGTGAAGGCGGCGAAGTCCCCGTCCGATTCACCGTGGCCGCCGTAATCGAGGCGCACGAAGGCGCGGCCCCGCGCCGCCGCCCAGGCATCGAGCGCCTCGGCTTTGGTGGCGCGCATGTCGGAGCGGAACCCTCCGAGCCAGACAACGGGGGGACCCTCGCCGGGCCGCACCAGGGTCGCGACGCGGCGGGCATCAGGGCCGGGGCCGACCGGCATCAGGGTGGCGGGGGACTGCATAGCGGGCATATCGGGCATAGCGGTCATCGGGCTGCGGCGTCTCCGGATGGGGGCACCCATCGTTTACACACCGGAAATGCGATCGGGCGAATGTCTCGCAATGCTCGACCTCAGCGATCGTCTAAACCAAGGATTGCAGTTCGGGACCCCATCCGCCCGGCGCAGTCCGGATCCCGAGGCCATCGTCCGCCCGAGACCCCGGAGCCCCATGCCGTCGAGCCAGGCCTCTTCCTTCCCGGTCTCTCCCGGCCATCCCCTGGCGGGGACAACGATCCTGCAGGTCATCCCCGAACTGGATGCCGGCGGGGCGGAGCGCACCACCGTCGACGTGGCGGCGGCGCTGGCGGCGGTGGGCGCCCGTGCCCTGGTGGCGACGGAGGGCGGGCGGCTGGTGGGCGAATTGCAGGCCAAGGGCGGCATCTGGGTGCCGTTCCCGGCCCGCACCAAGAACCCCGTGGCGATGGCGCTCAATGTCGGGCGCCTCGCCCGGATCTGCCGGGCCGAGGGCGTGACCCTCGTGCATGCCCGGTCGCGGGCGCCCGCCTGGGTGGCGCTCGGGGCGTGCCGGCGGCTGGGCCTGCCCTTCGTCACCACCTACCACGGCAGCTACTCGTCCCGCACGCCGGTCAAGCAGCTCTACAACTCGGTGATGGCGCGGGGCGACGCCGTCATCGCCAACTCGCACTACACGGCGGAGTTGATCCGCGCCGAGCACCCGCAGGCCACCGAGGCGCGGATGCGGGTGATCTACCGCGGCACCGACCTCGCGGCCTTCTCGGCCGCGCAGGTGGAGCCGGGGCGGGTCGAGGCCCTGCGGCGCGCCTGGGGCGTGGCGCCGCACGAGCGCGTGGTGCTGCTCGCCGCCCGGCTCACCGGCTGGAAGGGCCAGCGCGTGCTGATCGAGGCGGCGGCCGCCCTGCGCGCCCAGGGCCTGCGCGACTTCGCGGTGGTGCTGGCGGGCGACGCGCAGGGACGCACCGCCTATGTCCGCGAACTCGATGCGCTCGTGGCCGCGCACAACCTCTCGGGCATCGTGCGCCGGGTGGGACATTGCACCGACATGCCGGCCGCCTTCCGGGCGGCCTCGGTGGTGGCCGTGCCCTCGACCGAGCCGGAGGCCTTCGGCCGCTCCGCCGTGGAGGCCCAGGCCATCGGCACCCCGGTCGTCGTCTCGGATCTCGGCGCCGTGCGCGAGACCGTGCTGGCCCCGCCCGAGGTGGCCCGCACCGAGCGCACGGGCTGGCGCGTTCCGGCCGGCGAGGCGGTGCCGCTGGCCGAGGCGATCGCCGAGGCGCTCCAGCTCGGCGCGAGCGCCCGCGATGGCCTGGCCCGGCGGGCACGCCAGCACGTCGAGCGGAATTTCTCACTCGAACGCATGACCGCCGACACGCTCGAAGTCTATGCCGCGTTGCTCGCCGGCCCGGCCTCCTGAACCGGCCGGCCGGGCGTGACCGGGACAAGACCTCGTGTGCCACTCACCCTGGCGCAACCAAGTTCCGCATCGGCGAGTTGACATCGCGTGCGGTTTAGCCAAGGTGTCGCAGTCCAACCCAGTTTGACCGCGCGGCGGCCCGGACCTCTCTCGAGGTCAAGGGGTTCGTGGCCGGCAACCGGGCGACACCCATTGAGGAGAACAGAGCCATTCGCAGACCCATGAGAGCCATGCCGGCCCCGCAGAAGGACGGGCCGCGCGCCAACCGGGACATTCGCGGCGTTCGCGAAGTGCAGCTCATCGACGACGCCGGGCAGAACCGCGGCGTGATGGGCTTCTTCGAGGCGCTGCAGCTCGCCGAAGAGGTCGGCCTCGATCTCGTCGAGATCGCGCCGAATTCCTCGCCGCCGGTGTGCAAGCTCCTCGACTACGGCCGCTACCGCTTCAACGAGCAGAAGAAGCAGGCCGAGGCGCGCAAGCGCCAGAAGACGGTCGAGGTCAAGGAGATCAAGCTCCGGCCCGGCATCGACAAGCACGACTACGACGTGAAGATGAAGGCCGTGCAACGGTTCTTCGAGGAAGGCGACAAGGTCAAGGTGACGCTGCGGTTCCGCGGCCGCGAGATGGCGCACCAGGATCTCGGACTTCGCCTGCTCGAACGCGTCAAGGCCGAGACCCAGGAGGTCGCCAAGGTCGAGAGCGAGCCGCAGCTCGAAGGCCGCCAGATGATCATGATCCTGGCGCCGCGCTGACGACACCGACGGTTCCGATCGGACGACCGGCTCCCGGGAGGCTCGCCTCGCCGGGGCTTTCGTGCTGGCCGCGCGCCGACGCGCCCTCCGGGCTTGCCTTGGGGGCCGCCGCGCGGCACGGGTGAGGGGCCTTCTCGAGGAGCCCTCGATCGTGATCGCCGACGAACTGAGACCGATGGAGACGGTGGCGGATCCGGAGACGGCCGTCGACCGTCTCGCGGCACTGCATGCCGCGGCCACCGACTCCCTCAAGGCGGCGCTCGCCCGCTTCCTGTCGGACGGCGTGCCGCCGGATCACGCGGAGCGCCTGAGCTTCCGCTACCCGGAGTTGCGCCTCACCTACCGGCCCACCGGACCGATGCCGCGCATCAAGCGCGCCACAGCCAAGTTCCAGGGGCCGGGCCTCTACGCCACCACGGTGACGCAGCCCGCGCATTTCCGCGCCTACCTGCTCGAACAGCTCCGCCCGCTGGTGGCCGATTACGGCTGCACCATCGAGGTCGGCCTGAGCGCGCAGGAGATCCCGTACCCGTACGTCGTCGAGCCGGGGGCCGAACTCGCGCGCGGCGGCCAGACCTCCAGCGACCTCGCCCGCTTCTTCCCCACGCCGATGCTCTCCAGCGTCGGCGACGAGGTGGCGGACGGGCTCTGGCTCGACCAGGGCGACGAGCCCCGGCCGCTCTCGCTGTTCGACGGGCCGCGGGTCGACTACTCGCTGCGCCGCCTCGTGCACTACACCGGCTCGGACTGGCGCCACCTCCAGCCCTGGATCCTGCTCACCAACTATCACCGCTACGTCGACCAGTTCGTGCGGGTGGGCCTGCGCACCCTGGCGGAGGCGCCCGAGCGCTACGACCGGCTTGTCCTGCCCGGCGGCCTCGCGGTCGCGGCGGGTGAGGCCGCGGAGGCGGACGCGGATGCGGTCATCGCGGCCTCGCCCTGGCACCGCTTCCAGATGCCCGCCTACCACCTCGTGGCCCGGGACGGGCAGGGCACGAGTCTCGTCAACATCGGCGTCGGCCCCTCCAACGCCAAGACCATCACCGACCACCTCGCGGTGATGCGCCCGCATTGCTGGCTGATGGTCGGGCATTGCGGGGGGCTGCGCCAGTCGCAGACCATCGGCGATTACGTGCTCGCGCATGCGTATCTGCGCCGCGACCGCATCCTCGACGAACTCGTGCCGCCAGACGTGCCGATCCCGGCGCTCGCCGAGGTGCAGGTCGCCCTGCAGGAGGCCGCCGCCGCCGTCACGGGCGAGCGCGCCGAGGCGCTCAAGCGCCGCCTGCGCACCGGCACGGTCGTCACCTACGACGACCGGAACTGGGAGCTGCGCTGGTCGCAGGAGCGGCGGCGGATCAACCTGTCGCGGGCGATCGGCGTCGACATGGAGAGCGGCACCATTGCGGCGCAGGGCTACCGCCTGCGGGTGCCCTATGGCACGCTGCTCTGCATCTCCGACAAGCCGCTCCACGGCGAGATCAAGCTCCCGGGCGCCGCCAACGCCTTCTACGAGCGGGCGGTGGGCGAGCACCTTCTGATCGGGCTCGCCACCCTCGACGCCCTGCGCCGCGACCGCGGCCAGCTCCATTCCCGCAAGCTGCGCAGCTTCGACGAGCCGCCCTTCCGGTAGATTCCGGTTCAGCCGGCGACGCAGCCCGGCGCCGGGATGCGGGCGCGAAACAGTGCCTCCGCCTCGGCGTCGCGCGTGCCAAGCAGCGAGATGTGGTCGCCCGGGACCACCGCGAAGCGCGTGCCCTCCGGCGCGGCGTCGGCGAGCCGCCGGCCGTACTTCGCCGGGATCACCGGGTCGGCATCCCCGTGCACGATCAGGATCGGCCCGGTGACGGCACCGATCAGCCGGTCCGAGCGGTAGGTATCGCGCAGCAGCGCGGCCGGCAAATAGGGGAAGTGCAGCCGCGCCATCGCGGTCATCGAGTCGAAGGGCGCTTCGAGGTAGAGGCCGAGATGCGGATGCTCGGCCGCCATCGCCACCGCCACGGCCGCTCCGAGCGAGTGACCGTGCAGCAGGAGCGGCGCCCCGGGTGCGCGCGCCCGCGCCTCCGCCAGCGTCGCGCGCCCATCCGCGAGCAGGCCCGCCTCGCTCGGCCGACCCGTCGAGCCCGCATAGCCGCGATAGGCCACGGCCAGCACGCCCCAGTCCCGCCAGGGCGCGCGGACGAAGCGCGCCGCGTGGCTCTCCGGCACCGATCCGTTGCCATGGAACGTCACCACGAGGCCGCAGCCGGGCGCGGGGGCGCGCCACAGGGCGTGCAGGGTCTCGCCGTCCGCGGTGCGGATGCGGATCGGCTCGGTGCCGGCCAGCGGCGCGAAGCGCAGTGCGGCCCGCGCGGCCGTGGCGCCCGGATAGAGCAGGTCGCGCTGGAACACCCAGAACGCCCCGACCACCACGGCGTAGACGGCGAGCGGGACGAGAAGCAGCGCGAGCACGAGCGGACGCCGCATCCCGCTCACTGGCGGCGCAGCGGCATGGACTCGATCGTCACGGCGTGGAGCCCGCGGGCGGCGAGCGCGCCCCGGAGCGCCGGGGTGATCCGGTCCCCGCCCGTGAAGGCGGCGACGGCCGGCACCCCGTCCTCCTCGCGGACGGCCGGTCCGAGCAGCTGCGCCATCCGCCGCGCGATGGCGAGGGCGGGGTCGATCCAGGTGACGGGCCAGGGGGCGAGGCGCTCGAAGCGCCGCAGCAGCAGGGGGTAATGCGTGCAGGCGAGCACCACCACGTCGGTGCGGGCCTCGCCCTCGCGCACGAAGCAGGGGGCGATCTCCGCGGCGAGGTCGGCATCGGGCACCGGGGCGCCGGCGAGTTCCGCCTCGGCGAAGCCCGCGAGCCGCGTGGCGCCGACCAGGGTCACCGTGCAATTTCCCGCATAGGTCTCGATCAGGTCGCGCGTGTAGTCGCGCCGCACCGTGCCGGGCGTCGCGAGCACGCTGACGAGGCCCGAGCGCGTCGCCGCCGCCGCCGGCTTGATCGGCGGCACCGTGCCGACGAAGGGGATCGCGAAGCGGCGGCGCAGGGCGGGCAGCACCAGCGTCGAGGCGGTGTTGCAGGCGATCACCACGAGGTCGGGGGCGTGGCGCGCGATGAGCCGGTCCATGACGGCGAGCACCCGCTCCACCAGGGCCGTCTCCGTCAGGTCGCCGTACGGAAAGGCGGCGTCGTCGGCCGCGTAGACCACCCGCGCCTCCGGCCGGGCCCGCCGCACCTCCGCCAGCACGGTCAGACCGCCGAGGCCCGAATCGAACACCAGCACGACCGGGGCGTGCGGCACCGACGCCAGGGGACGCGAGCCGGTGCCGGCCAGGAGATCGAACCGCATGCGTGGAACCCGTCGGAACGGAGCGCGTCTGGAGGGACCTGGGCCGGACTCTCCGGTGCGATCCTTAAGGCTTGGTCACTGGGGCGGGAAAAAGGCCGCCCATCCCCGCAACCCTCGCGGGCCTCGGAGCGTCACCGTAACGAGCGTGGCCGGTCCGGCGTTCCGCATCGTTCCGGCCACCGCGGAGACGACGGACTGCGCAGCTTGGCCGCAGGGGAGAAACGAATCCCCCAGCGCGGCGTTGTTGCAGCGCCAATAACCTATGCGCAAGGGACACTCGACATGGCAGCGACCGCGCAGGCCGGCGAGGCACGCCCGGCCTTTCCGCCGCCGGACGTCACCGCCCGGCCGATCGACCGGGCCGCCTGGATCGCCGCCTTCCGGGAGGTCCGCGACGAGACCGAGCGCCGGGCCGCACCGCTCTCGCCGGAGGACCAGCAGATCCAGTCGATGCCCGATGCGAGCCCCACCAAGTGGCACCGGGCGCACACGACGTGGTTCTTCGAGCAGTTCCTGCTACGCCCCCACGTGCCCGGCTACCGGATCTTCGACGAGCGCTTCTTCTATCTGTTCAATTCCTACTACGTGGCGGCGGGGCCGCGGGCGCCGCGCATCAGCCGCGGCCTTGTCACGCGGCCGACCTGCGCGGAGGTCCAGGCGTATCGCGCCCATGTCGACCGGGCCGTGGTCGCGCTGCTGGAGGACGCACCGGAGCCGGCGCTCGCCGAGGTGATCGGCACCGTGGAGATCGGCCTCCACCACGAGCAGCAGCACCAGGAACTGCTCCTGACCGACATCCTGCACGCCTTCGCGCAGAACCCGCTGGCGCCGGCCTACGATCCGGCCTGGCACTTCCCGGCCCCGGCCCCGGCCAAGGGCGCGCTGGCCCTCGACGGCGGCATCGCCGAGATCGGGCATGCGGGTGCGGGCTTCAGCTTCGACAACGAGTCGCCCCGTCACGCGGTGCTGCTGCGGCCGGTCGCCGTCGACCGCGCCCTCGTCACCAACGGCGAGTGGCTCGACTTCATGCAGGACGGGGGCTACGCGCGGCCGGAGCTGTGGCTCTCGGACGGGTTCGTCGCGGCGCAGAGCGAGGGCTGGGAGGCGCCGGGCTACTGGCGCCGGACGGAGGAGGGCGTCTGGTCGAGCATGACGCTCGCCGGACTCAGGACCGTCGATCCGGCGCTGCCGGTCACGCATGTGAGCTACTACGAGGCCGATGCCTTCGCGCGCTGGGCCGGGCGCGACCTGCCCACGGAGGCCGAATGGGAGATCGCCGCGCAGAGCGGCCTCGACGGCGCCTACGGCCATCTCTGGCAATGGACCCGGAGCGCCTACAGCGCCTATCCGGGCTATCGGCCGGTGGCGGGGGCGCTGGGCGAGTACAACGGCAAGTTCATGGTCAGCCAGTTCGTGCTGCGCGGCGCCTCGGTGGCGACGCCGCGGGGACACAGCCGGGCGACCTACCGCAACTTCTTCTACCCGCATCAGCGCTGGCAGTTCACCGGCCTCAGACTATCTCAAGGCCGGGCCTGAGGCGGAGGTTCGCCCGCCCCGCGCCGATCCCGGAGTGCCTCGTGACCGCACCGCTTCCCCACCTGTCGCCGGCAACGCCGCTCGCCGATCCGCATAGCCGCGTCTTCGCCGAGGACGTCCTCGCGGGCCTGCGCGCCCCGCGCAAGCACCTCGCCGCGAAGTACTTCTACGACCGGCAGGGCTCGGCCCTGTTCGAGGCCATCACCCGGCTGCCGGAATACTACCCGACCCGCACGGAGTTCGGCATCCTCGAGCGCGATGGGCCTGCGATCGCCGCCGAGGTGGCGCCCGGCTCCGCCCTCGTCGAGTTGGGCAGCGGCTCCACCCAGAAGGTGCGGCGCCTGCTGCCGCACCTGCGCGATCTGGCGGCCTACGTGCCGGTGGACGTGTCGGAGGAATTCCTGCGCAGCGAGGCGGAGGATCTGCGGGCCGATTTCCCGCACCTGCGCGTCGAGCCGGTGGCCGCCGACTTCACGCAGCCCTTCGCGCTGCCGGAGGATCTGGCGGGCCTGCCGCGGGCCGGGTTCTTCCCGGGCTCGACCATCGGCAACTTCGAGCCGCAGGCGGCGGCGGCGCTGCTGCGCCATGTCGCGGCGACCTTCGGGGCCGGCGCGCGGCTGATCGTCGGGGTCGATCTCGTCAAGGACAAGGCGGTGCTCGACGCCGCCTACGACGATGCGGCCGGCGTGACGGCGGCCTTCAACCTCAACCTGCTCACGCGCATCAACCGCGAGATCGGCGCCGATTTCGACCTCGACGCCTTCGCGCACCAAGCCTTCTTCGATCCCGACCACTCGCGGATCGAGATGCATCTCGTGAGCCGCCGGGCGCAGACCGTCACGGTGGCGGGCATCCCCATCGCCTTCGCGTCGGGGGAGACGATCCACACCGAGAACAGCTACAAGTACACGGTCGAGAGCTTCCGGGCGCTGGCCCGCTCGGCCGGCTGGGAGGGCCGGGCGGTCTGGACCGATCCGGACCGGTTCTTCTCCGTGCACGCCCTCGGTCTCACCAGCATCCGGCGGCACTGACGGGGACGGGCGATGAGCGACCGCGCCGGCCCTCCCTCCTCGCCGAACGCGGTCGCGGCCTTCCTCGACGAGGCGCGCCGTGTCGCCCCGGCGGCCGGCGCGGCGCCGCGGCTCATCTTCGCCCTCGACGCGACGATGAGCCGGCAGCCGACCTGGGACCTCGCCTGCACGGTCCAGGCCGGCATGTTCGAGGCGACCGCCCGGCTCGGCGGCCTCGCGGTGCAGCTCGTCTATTTCCGCGGCTTCGGCGAGTGCCGCGCCTCGCGCTTCGTCGGCGACCCGCGGGCGCTCACTGGCCTGATGGCGGGCATCACCTGCCGGGGCGGACAGACCCAGATCGGCCGGGTGCTGCGCCATGCCCGCAACGAGGCCGGCAAGGGGCCGGTGAAGGCGCTGATCCTCGTCGGCGACGCCATCGAGGAGGATCTCGACGGCCTCTGCGCGGTGGCGGGAGAACTCGGCCTCCTCGGCCTGCCGGCCTTCTGCTTCCATGAGGGGCCCGACGCGCAGGCCGGTACGGGCTTTGCCGAGATCGCCCGGCTGTCGGGCGGCGCCTACGCGCGCTTCGATGCGGGCGCGCCCGGGACGCTCGCCGGGCTGCTGCGGGCCGCCGCGGTCTATGCGTCGCGGGGACTCGACGGCCTGCGCCTCGCCGCGCGAGAAGACGGGGAGGCGCGCCGGCTCCTCGGCGCCCTGACCTCAGGCCGGTAACGACACCCTTCCCATGATTGCTCTCGGCCTCGGCGTGCTGTGCCTCCTCGGGCTGTGGTGGCTCGGGCGCAATGCCGCCTCGGCCAGCCCAGCCTTTCTCGCCAAGACCCTGCGCCGGATCGGCGGCGGGGCCGCCCTCGCGGTGGCCGCGGTGCTGTTCCTGCGCGGGCGCTTCGACATGGCGACGGCGCTCGGCCTCGTCGGGGCGTGGCTGCTCGGCTGGCGCCAGATGCCGCCGCTGCCGTTCGGGCTCGGCGGGCCGGGCGCTGCGCGCTCGCCCGGCGGTGTCTCGCGGGTGCGCTCGGCGACGATCGAAATGGAACTCGACCACGACACCGGCGCGATGCGCGGCACGGTGCTGGCGGGCGCGCGGGCGGGCCAGCCCCTCGACGCCCTGTCGCTCGATGCCCTCACCGCGCTGCTGCGGGCCTGCCGCGGCGGCGACCCGGAGGGCGCGCAGCTCCTAGAGGCGTATCTGGACCGCCGGTTTGCCGGCTGGCGTGTACACGCTGAGCGCGATGCCGACCCGCGGCCGGGCGGTCCGCTTCAGCCAGGGGCGATGACGGAGGAGGAGGCCTATCAGATCCTGGGGCTTGAGCGCGGGGCGGCCGTGGAGGACGTGCGACGCGCGCACCGAACCCTCATGAAACGGCTGCACCCGGACCAGGGGGGGTCGGACTACCTCGCGGCGCGCGTCAACGCGGCCAAGGACCGGCTTCTCAACCGACATCGCTGATACTCCACGCGCGTGTCGACGGGGCCGCGGCGAGACGCGCCGCGGGGGGAGGCGGACGGGCGTCCGCCGGGTTCATCTTTTACCATCGGCCCAGGATGCTGACGCATCGATGTCGATCCCGGGCAAGCCCGGAATCGACGGGGCCGCTGACCCATCTCGACGTGTCGATGCCA